>CAVZGG010000009.1:0-11838 GCA_963774755.1 uncultured Thermoleophilaceae bacterium
GTCGCACCAGCTCCGCACCCCGCTCACGGGCCTTCGGCTGCGCCTCGAGGCCGCGGCGCTGAAGAGCCGCGACCCCGAGGTCGAGCGCGAGCTCACCGCCGCGGAGCACGAGACCGAGCGGCTCGCCCGCCTGCTCTCCGAGCTGCTCACCCTCGCGGGCGGCGGCGAGCGGCCGACCGCCCAGCCGCTCGACGTGGCAGAGGTGGTCGACGCAGCCCGTGCCCGCTGGGAGGGACCGGCCGAGCGCTCGGACCACGAGCTGCGCGTGGAGCCCGGCGCGCCCGTCGTGGTGGCCGCCTCCGCCGAGGACCTCGCCGCGATCCTCGACAACCTCACCGAGAACGCCCTCATCTACTCGCCCCCGGGCAGCACGGTCACGCTCACCTGGGCGAGCGACGGCGAGACCGTCCGGCTCGCCGTGCTGGACGAGGGACCGGGGCTCGACCCCGACGAGGGCGAGCGCGTGTTCCAGCGCTTCTACCGCGGCTCGGCGAGCCGCGGCGGCGCGAGCGGCACCGGGCTCGGCCTCGCGGTGGTCGAGGCGCTGGCGGCCCGCTGGGGCGGCGAGGTCACGCTCACGAACCGGCCCGAGGGCGGCGCCCGCGCCGAGGTGGCCCTGGCCGCCGTGCGCGCTTTACAGAGACCTGACCCTCAGCTTGACGAGTCCTTGCCGAGGCGGGGCTAGCCTCGAAGACGATGAGCCTCAGGCAATTCGCAACCGGCGCAGCCCTCGCCATCGCAGGCCTCCTGGCCGCGGTGGGCATCGGCCTGCTCGCGAACTCGATCTCGGGCGACAACGTGGGCCTCTCGGCCGAGCCGCTGAGCGCCGGGGAAACGCTCGCGCCGAAGGCCGACGATCGCGCCAAGCAGCGGGCCGCTCAGCGTGCGGCCGCACGCGAGCGCGCCCGCAAGCAACGAGCGGCCGCCCGCCGGCGCGCCCAGCGCGAGGCCGCGGCGCGGACGAACACGACCGAGGCGCCCACGCCCGTCACGCCGCCGCCCACCACCACGTTCGACGACCACGGCGGCGACGACGACAACAGCGGATCCGGAAGCGACAGCTCGGGCAAGGGCTCCGGCGGCTCGGACGACTCGGGCAAGATCGACGACGACTGACTTGCCCGCGCCCGTGCGGCGCCGTCTACCATCCCCCGCCGCATGAAGGCACTAGTGACAGGCGGCGCCGGCTTCATCGGCTCGAACATCGTGGACGCCCTGCTCGCGCGCGGCGACGAGGTGACCGTGCTCGACGACCTCTCGACGGGCAAGCGCGAGAACCTCGAGCAGGCGCTCGAGAACGGCGCGCAGCTCGAGGAGATCGACGTGCGCGACGCCGAGGCCGTGAGCGACGTGGTCGGCCGCGTGAAGCCGGACGTGATCTTCCACCTGGCCGCGCAGATCGACGTGCGCAAGTCGGTGTCCGACCCCGCCAACGACGCGCGCGTGAACGTGGAGGGCACCGTGAACGTTCTGAGCGCGGCGCAGAAGCACGGCGTCCCGCGCGTGGTGAACACCTCCACCGGCGGCGCGATCTACGGCGAGGGCCGCCAGATCCCGGCGCCGGAGGACCACCCGGTCGCGCCCGAGGCGCCCTACGGCCTCTCCAAGTTCTGCGCCGAGCAGTACTGCGAGATCTTCACCCGCCTGCACGGCCTCTCCACCGTGTCGCTTCGCTACGGCAACGTCTACGGCCCGCGCCAGGACCCGCTCGGCGAGGCCGGCGTGGTCGCGATCTTCTGCGGCAAGCTGCTCGAGGGAGGCGAAGGCCACGATCTTCGGCAGCGGCGAGCAGACGCGCGACTACGTGTTCGTCGAGGACGTGGTGGACGCCAACCTGCGCGCCGCCGAGTCCGACGCCACGCGGGCCGATCAACATCGGCCTCGGCCAGCAGAAGAGCGTGCTCGACATCGTCGAGGTGCTCAGCGATCTCGCCGACGACGGCTTCCACCCCGAGCACGCCCCCGAGCGCCCCGGCGAGGTGCAGCACATCGCGCTCGACCCCTCGCGCGCGCGTGAAGCGCTCGGCTGGGAGGCCAAGGTCGAGCTCGACGAGGGCCTCAGCCGGACGCTCGACAGCCTGCGCTAGTACCGGCGGCCCTCTCGCGGCTCAAGGGTGCTGCCAGAGGGCGTTGACGATCTTCCATCCCTCGCGCGTACGCACCAGGTGCAGGTATTCGACGTAGACGGCGGAGCGGACGGTCACGTTCGCGATATCGCGATGCACGTGCTCGACTTCGACTTCGAGTCCGCGATCAGGGACGTCTCGCGTCTTCCCGATCCCCTTCGCCGTCGCCTCGATCATCTCCCGCGCCGTGAGCTTCTCCAGTTCCCCGGGGGCAGGAGCGTCGTCCGGGGATCGCTTGGCCAAATCGGGATGGAGCGTCCGCTCCATGCGGGCGGCGTCGCCATCGAACCATCCCTCGAAGTAGTCGAGCGCCACGCGCACGATCGCGTCCTGGTCAGCCACTACTCGAACTTCGCGTTCGGCACCTGCACGATCACGTTGCTGCCCGGACCGCCGTCCGGCCGCGGATAGTTCGTGTAGTAGAGCGTGTCTCCCGTGTACCCGAAATGCGGCGAAACCTCTGACCCGTCGTCGCCATCCCGTGCGACGTAGTGCTCGATCTCGGAGCCGTCGAGCGGGAGCTTGGCGCGCGCAATGAAGAACTGGCCACCTTGCTCGTGCACGAAGTAGACGAAGTCGTTCTCGACCACCAGCGGCGCGCGCACGGTTTCGCCCTCAGCGGGCTTGAGAGTGCCTGCTTCGCTGACGTCGCCGGCCTGCGACACCGTGCCGGCCGTCAGCCCGCCTCCTGAGAGCCACACCGCGATGCCGTTGCTGAGATCGGCGCCCCCGGTCGCCCCGGTGACCTTCGTCTCGGACCCACCGCGCAGGGGCGCGAGGGTCAGCTCGTGCGCGCAGCCGGCGCCCTGGCGGTCAAACAGGACGAGTCCGTTCCACATCGACGGACGGAGCTCCTTGCACTCCGGCCTCGACGCCGGAATCAGCGTCTCGGATCCGTTGAACGGCTTCCTGTAGATGTCGCAGACCGTGTCGTTCTCGTCGCAGCGTGAATACACGAGCTGCGGGTGGCCGCCGCCGTCCAGACCCATGTCGAGCCCGGAGAACTTCGGCGCGGGCGGGGACACCTCTGGGGCCTCATCGTTGGTCGAGAGGTCGAGGCGCCGGATCACGCTGTCCTCGCCCGTTGCAGGACCGGCGAACACCACGTCGTCCCCGCGCGCATCGATGTCGAACGCCTCGAACTCGAAGACCTGGAAGGCGGGCTCGCCGTCGGTACCACCCCCGCCCTCCTCGCCGCCCCCGCCGAGGACCAGCAGGAGCACGATCGCGAGGCCGACGAGCGCGGCGGCGACGCCGGCGGGGACCAGCCACGACGGGAGGCCGCCGCCCCCGCCACCCCGCCTCCCTCGACCTCCACCCGCCCGCGCGCCTGCACGGTCGCGAGCCGCCCGTCCGACCCATTGCCGCCCACGGTCACGCACTCTTCGAAGTCGCTCTCGACCTCCTGCGTCCACGTGCATTCCTCCGTGGCGCCCGCCGCGAGCGTGAGCGGCCCCGCGCGTGTCGTGCCGCCCATGTCGTGGGCCGTGACTTCCGACAGCGACGAGCCTCCCGCGTTGCGCATAGTGAGCCGCCACGTGACCGTGCCGCCGGCCGAGGTGCGATCGGGCTCCGGATCGAGCTCCGCCTCCAGGCGCCCGAGCGGCGGAGGCGGCGCGGGGCCCGTGATCTCGAAGATCTTGCCGTCGGGCACGCGCATGAAGAGCACCGGCGTGCCGAACTCGACGTCCTTGCCCGCGGCGACGATCGCTCGTCTCGACTGCGCCAGCGCCGCGTCGATCGGGAACCCCTGGGCGAGCGCCGTGTAGAGCCGGTCGGCGAACGTGACCGCCGCCTCGTCGGTGATCTCAGCCTGCATCCCGATGACCGCCGGGATCCCGCAGCGCAGCAGGGCCGATGCCACGCCGGAGAACGGGTCGACGTGCGAGGCGCGTGCTCCCTCGCACGAGTTCAGCACGACCAAGCGGAGGCTCTTCTCGTCCTGCATGAATCCGGCGAGGTCATCGCCCGTGACCTCGTTGGGCTGGCCGCGGGAGTCCTCCAGCACGAGGATGCCGCTCTCCGTGCTGTGCGTCATAGGCGCCGTGCCCGATGTAGTGGATCACGTGCAGCTCGTCGGAATGTGAGATCCGAAGTTCGAGCTCGCTTGGAGTGGCGGAATCAAGCCACTCGACCAGGAGCGCCCCGCTGTTGACCAGGGGAGCGAGCGCGTCATCCAGCTTCCGGCGTTCAGCCGCTGCGTCGAGGGGCGGGAAGCCTTCGGGTGCACTGACGAGCGCGAGCACCCGCAGCGGAAGCGTCACCTTGCGCGGCGCGGGCGGGTTCTTCAGGTCGAGGGAGCGCACGACCGGCGTATAGATCGATTGGGAGAGGAAGCGCGCCTCGCTCGGGTCGTAGAGGAGTTCCCACGGGATCTCGAGGAGCTCCGGCGCTTCCGTCATGGAGAGCGAGATCCGAAGCCCGCGTCCCTGGCTGTCGGCGACGCGCCATGCGCCCTGGTAGAGGTCGCCGACGTCCTCGGCCATGAGGTGCTCGAACAGCGCCCCGCCGAGCTTCTTCGCCTCCTCCATCTGCGAGGAGCGGTAGGCGCGCGTACGCGTGCGCGTGACGCGGAGGATGAAGTTGTCGAGCTCGATCGCGGAGATCGGGCTCCGGAAGTCGCCCGTGGCGGTCCCGCCGTCCGATGCGGACGCCACGACGTGATATTCGCCGTCGCGCGTGCGGTCGATCCGCAGCTTCAGCTCGTCGTAATCGGGGATCCCGTCCGGCATCAGCCCGCGCTGCGGTTCCAGCGCATCGCGATTCGGAAGTTCGCCTCGCCGCTCGAGCGGGCGATGATCACGTTGGCGTCGGCCGACAGCTTGATGGCGAACTCCACCTCAACCTCGTCCGGCCAGTCGGCCGCCTCGCGCAGCTTGGTGACGACGCCCTTGACCACCGGGCCCAGCTGGCCGAGCGCCTGCTCGAGGCTCGCGCCGGCGTTCGTCACGAGGTCCTCGGCGCGCCCTCCGCGCGTGACGGGGCCGGAGGTGGTGTCCGTGACTTCGACCAGTACGGAGCCGCCTTCCTCGAGGTCCATCCTGACCAGTTGGCTCACATCTCAACTCCTTCGCGAGGACTATGAACCCCTGGTTCGAGCGACACAAGTGCGGGACGGCGGCCTGCAGGTTGTTGGTTAGGCTGCTGCGCAAATGTCGCGCACTGGCAAGACCCTGGTGGACGTTCCCGAGGCGACGGTCCACGTGCTCGTCGACCGCCCCGAGCTCGTCCTCACCTACATGCGCTCGCGCACCGAGGGCGGCCCGGGCCGGCACCTCCACCGCGAGCACGCCGACGGCTTCGTCGTGCTCGAGGGCGAGTACGCGTTCGAGCTCGGCGACGAGCGGGCCACCCGCGGGGCCGGGACGGCCATCGTGATCCCGCGCGAGGTCGTCCACCGCTACGAGCACGAGACGACCGACCAGGCGCGGTTCCTGAACATCCACGCGCCCGGGATGGGCTTCGCCGAGTACCTCTTCGGCGAGCGCGCGCCCGAGGACGCGGACAACATCTTCGATCCGCCGGAGCCGGGGCGCCCGGCGAGCGACGCGAGCACGCTCGCCTTCGCCGACGAGGGCGAGACGGTCACCGACAGGCCCGAGCGGACGATCCGCATCCTCGCCGACCTGCCCGAGCTCTGTCTCACGTGGACGCGCTACGTCGCGGGCGAGGAGGGCCCCGGCCCGCACATCCACAAGGAGCACCTCGACGCGTTCTTCATCCTCACGGGCGAGCTGAACTTCGGCCTCGGCCCGGAGGTCGAGCGGGTGACCGCCAAGCCGGGCACGTTCGTGCTCGCGCCTCCCGACGTGATCCACACGTTCCGCAACGACGGACCGGCTGACGCGACCTGGCTCAATTTCCACGCACCTTCCAAAGGTTTCGCGAGCTTCCTCCGCGATCCCGACTTCGTCTGGGATAGCTTCGACGCGCCGGCCGACGGCGGCCGCCCCGTGAGCGAGGCGATCGTGGATCACATTCACCTCGCATAGAGCACACAATATGTAGTGCTTCGGGGAGGAATGAGGCACTACAGGTAGTAGAATTACCCGTGTGCGTTGCCCATTCTGCTCCTCAGAGTCGACCCGTGTGGTCGACTCCCGGCTCTCGGAGCCGGGCGACGCCGTGCGCCGCCGCCGCGAATGCGAGGGCTGCGGCAACCGCTTCACCACGTACGAGCGGACGGAATCCAACGTGACCGTCCTCAAGCGTGATGGCCGCCGCGAGCGATTCGACGACCAGAAGCTCCTGGGAGGGCTCGAGCGGGCCGCCAACAAGCGACCCGTGAGCTCGGAGCAGCTGGAACACCTGTCGGAGTCGATCGCGGCGGCGGTGAGGCGGTCCGGACCGGAGGTCGAGGCGAGCCAGATCGGCGATCTCGCCGAGCGCGGACTCGCCCAGCTCGACCCGGTGTCGGGGATCCTGTTCGCCTCCGTCTACCGCAATCTGGCCGACCTCGACGAGGTGGCCGAGACGGTCCAGCGCTACCGGGACGACCCCCTTCCCGGCGCCGATCAGCTGCCTCTGGAGGGCGACGAGAGTCCGTCCGGCACGAGGAGCAATATCGATCTTTCCCCCCTGGGGGAGTCCCGACAAGTCGCCCAACCGAGGAGAGGTCATGCCAGACAGTCGTAATGCCACCGCCCCCGCCATCACCGCGGCCGGTGATGGGGTCAGTGTGGGGAGGCGCTTTACGGCGGCCGGCGTGAGCCCGTTCGACGCTGTCGGGTGGGAGATCCGCGATGCCGTGATCGGCGACCCGGCGAACCCGGCGTTCGAGCAGCGCGGGGTCGAGTTCCCGAAGACCTGGTCGCAGAACGCCACCAACATCGTCTCCCAGAAGTACTTCCGCGGGCGCATGGACTCGCCCGAGCGCGAGAACTCGGTCAAGCAGATGATCGGCCGCGTTGCAGGCACGATCGCCGACTGGGGCCGCGAGGGCGGCTACTTCGCGAGCGAGGACGACGCAGAGGCGTTCAACGACGAGCTCACCCACATCCTTCTTCACCAGATGGCGGCGTTCAACTCGCCGGTCTGGTTCAACGTGGGCTTCGAAGAGCACCCGCAGTGCTCCGCCTGCTTCATCCTCTCGGTCGAGGACACGATCGAGTCGATCCTCGGCTGGAACACCAAGGAGGGCATGATCTTCCGCGGCGGCTCCGGCTCCGGGATCAACCTCTCGCGCATCCGCGGCTCGAAGGAGCACCTCTCGAAGGGCGGCCTCGCCTCCGGTCCCGTGAGCTTCATGCGCGGCGCCGACGCGTGGGCCGGCACGATCAAGTCGGGTGGCAAGACGCGTCGCGCGGCCAAGATGGTCGTGCTCGACGTGGACCACCCGGACATCCTCGACTTCATCTGGTGCAAGGCGCGCGAGGAGGAGAAGGCGATGGCCCTGCGCGACGCCGGCTTCGACATGCGCCTCGACTCCGAGGCGTTCGCCTCGATCCAGTACCAGAACGCGAACAACTCGGTGCGCGTCACGGACGAGTTCATGGAGCGCGCCGAGCGCGGTGACTCCTGGGAGCTGAAGGCGCGCATCGACGACGCCGCGAACGAGATCGTCGACGCGAAGGACGTGCTGAACCAGCTCGCCGACGCCGCCTGGCGCTGCGCCGATCCGGGCGTGCAGTACGACACGACCATCAACGAGTGGCACACCTGCCCGAACTCGGGCCGGATCAACGCGTCGAACCCGTGCTCGGAGTACATGCACGTGGACGACTCGGCGTGCAACCTCGCGTCGCTCAACCTCATGAAGTTCCGTCGCGCCGACGGCACGTTCGACGTCGAGGCGTTCGAGCACGCGGTGGACATCGTGATCCTCGCGCAGGAGATCGTGGTGGGCCCGTCGAGCTACCCGACCGAGGAGATCGGCATCAACGCGCGGGCGTTCCGCCAGCTCGGCATGGGCTACGCGAACCTGGGCGCGCTCCTGATGGCGAACGGCCTCGCGTACGACTCGGACGAGGGCCGCGCGATCTGCGCCGCGATCACCTCGCTGATGACCGGCCGCGCCTACCGCACCTCGGCCGAGGTGGCCGGGGCGCTCGGGCCGTACGAGCGCTACGAGGAGAACCGCGACCCGCACAACCACGTGATGCGCAAGCACCGTCACGCGGCGTACGAGATCGACGACTCGCAGGTCACCGACTCAGAGCTGCTGGCGGCGGCGCGGCGTGCGTGGGACGAGGCCGTGGACGTGGGCGCCCGCAACGGCTACCGCAACGCCCAGGCGACGGTGCTCGCCCCCACCGGGACGATCTCGTTCCTGATGGACTGCGACACCACCGGCATCGAGCCCGACTTCTCGCTCGTCAAGTTCAAGGAGCTGGTGGGCGGCGGGCAGATGACGATCGTCAACCAGACCGTGCCGCTGGCGCTCGAGACGCTCGGCTACTCGCCCGAGGAGATCGAGGCGATCGAGGCGCACCTGGCCGAGACGGCCACGATCGTCGGAGCGCCCGGCCTGCGCGACGAGCACCTCTCGGTGTTCGACGTGGCCGTGGGCGAGCGCGCGATCGACGCGATGGGCCACGTGAAGATGATGGCCGCGGCGCAGCCGTTCCTCTCGGGAGCGATCTCGAAGACGGTGAACCTGCCGGAGTCGGTCACGGTCGAGGACATCGCCGACGTGTACACCGAGGGCTGGAAGCTCGGCCTGAAGGCGCTCGCGATCTACCGCGACGGCTCGAAGACGGCGCAGGCGCTGAAGACCGACGGCGGCACGAAGACGGCCGAGGAGGCCGAGGCTGCGGCGGCGATCGAGCCGGCGCGGCCGGTGCGTCGCCGGATGCCCACCGAGCGCCATTCGCTCACGCACAAGTTCTCGATCGGCGGCCACGAGGGCTACATCACGGCCGGCGAGTACGAGGACGGCACGGTCGGCGAGATGTTCCTGACGGACGTCGGGAAGGAGGGCTCGACGATCAAGGGCATGATGAACGCGTTCGCCACGGCGATCTCGATCGGGCTCCAGTACGGCGTGCCGCTCGAGACGTTCGTGCGCAAGTTCGCGTACGTGCGCTTCGAGCCGGAGGGGATCACCCGCAACCCGGAGATCCCGTTCGCGAAGTCGATGCCCGACTACATCATGCGCTGGCTGGCCTCCCGCTACGGCGACGCCGACCTGCACGAGGAGCTCGGCATCCTCACCGCCGACATCCGCGCTCGCAAGGCGGCCGAGAACGCCGTGATGCGCGGCGACACGGCGGGCCCGCCGGAGCCGGCGGAGGAGCCGACGAACGGCGGCAACGGTGGCAACGGCCACTCGACCCCGAAGCCCGCAGCGGCGGCGCTCACGGACGAGCCCCCGACGGTTCCGGCGAAGCTGCAGGGCCTGGAGCTGGGCCCGGCCTGCGCGCAGTGCGGCGGGATGATGCAGCGGACCGGCTCGTGCTACACGTGCTCGAGCTGCGGGAACAACACCGGCTGCGGCTGATTCCGGCTCCGGGATCAACCTGTCGAGGATCCGCGGCTCGAAGGAGCACCTCTCGAAGGGCGGGCTCGCGTCCGGCCCCGTGAGCTTCATGCGCGGCGCCGACGCCTGGGCCGGCACGATCAAGTCGGGCGGCAAGACGCGTCGCGCGGCCAAGATGGTCGTGCTCGACGTTGACCACCCCGACGTCCTCGACTTCATCTGGTGCAAGGCGCGCGAGGAGGAGAAGGCGATGGCCCTCCGCGACGCCGGCTTCGACATGCGCCTCGACTCGGACGCGTTCGCCTCGATCCAGTACCAGAACGCGAACAACTCGGTGCGCGTCACGGACGAGTTCATGGAGCGCGCCGAGCGCGGCGACTCCTGGGAGCTGAAGGCGCGAGTGGACGACGCCGCGAACGAGATCGTCGACGCGAAGGACGTGCTGAGCCAGATCGCCGACGCGGCCTGGCGCTGCGCCGATCCGGGCGTGCAGTACGACACGACCATCAACGAGTGGCACACCTGCCCGAACTCGGGGCGGATCAACGCTTCGAACCCGTGCTCGGAGTACATGCACGTGGACGACTCGGCCTGCAACCTGGCCTCGCTCAACCTCATGAAGTTCCGGCGCGCGGACGGCTCGTTCGACGTCGAGGCGTTCGAGCACGCGGTCGACGTCGTGATCCTCGCGCAGGAGATCGTCGTCGGCCCGTCGAGCTACCCGACCGAGGAGATCGGCAAGAACGCGCGCGCGTTCCGCCAGCTCGGCATGGGCTACGCGAACCTGGGCGCGCTCTTGATGGCGAACGGCCTCGCGTACGACTCGGACGAGGGCCGCGCGATCTGCGCCGCGATCACCGCGCTGATGACCGGCCGCGCCTACCGCACCTCGGCCGAGGTGGCAGGCGCGCTCGGGCCGTACGAGCGCTACGAGGAGAACCGCGACCCGCACAACCACGTGATGCGCAAGCACCGTCACGCGGCGTACGAGATCGACGACTCGCAGGTCGTCGACTCGGAGCTGCTCGGCGGCCGCGCGGCGGGCGTGGGACGAGGCCGTGGAGATCGGCGCGCGCAACGGCTACCGCAACGCCCAGGCCACGGTGCTCGCCCCCACCGGGACGATCTCGTTCCTGATGGACTGCGACACCACCGGCATCGAGCCCGACTTCTCGCTCGTCAAGTTCAAGGAGCTCGTGGGCGGCGGGCAGATGACGATCGTCAACCAGACCGTGCCGCTGGCGCTCGAGACGCTCGGCTACTCAGCGGACGAGGTCAAGGCGATCGAGGCGCACCTGGCGGAGACGGGACGATCGTCGGCGCGCCCGGACTGCGCGACGAGCACCTGTCGGTGTTCGACGTGGCCGTGGGCGAGCGCGCGATCGCGGCGATGGGCCACGTGAAGATGATGGCCGCGGCGCAGCCGTTCCTCTCGGGCGCGATCTCGAAGACGGTGAACCTGCCCGAGTCGGTCACGGTCGAGGACATCGCGGAGGTGTACACCGAGGCCTGGAAGCTCGGCCTCAAGGCGCTCGCGATCTACCGCGACGGCTCGAAGACGGCGCAGGCGCTGAAGACCGACGGCGGCACGAAGACGGCCGAGGAGGCCGAGGCCGCCGCGGCGATCGAGCCGGCGCGGCCGGTGCGGCGCCGGATGCCGACCGAGCGCCAGTCGCTCACGCACAAGTTCTCGATCGGCGGCCACGAGGGCTACATCACGGCCGGCGAGTACGAGGACGGCTCGATCGGCGAGATCTTCCTGACCGACATCGGGAAGGAGGGCTCGACGATCAAGGGCATGATGAACGCGTTCGCCACGGCGATCTCGATCGGGCTCCAGTACGGCGTGCCGCTCGAGACCTTCGTGCGCAAGTTCGCGTACGTGCGCTTCGAGCCGGAGGGGATCACCCGCAACCCGGAGATCCCGTTCGCGAAGTCGATGCCCGACTACATCATGCGCTGGCTGGCCTCCCGCTACGGCGACGCCGACCTGCACGAGGAGCTCGGAATCCTCACCGCCGAGATCCGCGCCCGCAAGGCGGGCGAGGCGGCGGCGATGCGAGGCGACACGGCGGGCCCGCCGGCCGCGGAGCCGACGACGGCGGCAACGGCGGCAACGGCCACTCGACGCCGAAGCCCGCAGCGGCGGCGCTGACCGACGAGCCGCCGGCGGTGCCGGCAAAGCTCCAGGGCCTGGAGCTCGGCCCCGCTTGCGCGATGTGCGGAGGCATGATGCAGCGGACCGGCTCGTGCTACACGTGCTCGAGCTGCGGGAACAACACCGGCTGCGGCTGA
>CAVZGG010000010.1:0-335469 GCA_963774755.1 uncultured Thermoleophilaceae bacterium
GGGAGGGGCGGTACCTCGAACGGCATTGGTCTCTCCTTCGGTTCGTTCGCTAGGACTCTATGCGGTGTTCCTCGTGTCTTGGAACGTGGCCGGACGCAAGACCCGCCTGCATGAGCAGGCCGACCGCGTGCTCGCGCTGGAGCCGGACCTCGTGTGCCTTCAGGAGGTCACACCGGTGACCGCCGAGCCGTGGCTCTACCGCCTCGCCGGCGCCGGTCTCAACGGCGCGCTCGCCCCGCTTCCAAAGGCGCGCGAGGGCAGCCGCCCGCTCGCCGTGCTCACGGCAGCACGCGGCGAACTCGATGTGCGGCCGGTGGCGGAGGTCCCATGGCCCGAGCGCGTGCTGGCCGTGCAGGCCGGCACGCTCGAGATCGTGAACGTGCACTCGCCGATCAGTCCGAAGCCGGGGCTTGCCAAGGTCCTGACGCACGAGGCCGTGTTTCGACACCTGCGCAGCGGCTCCGGTCCGCGGGTGGTGCTCGGCGACCTCAACACACCGCGCAAGGAGCACTCCGACGGAAGCGTGTGGACGTTCGCGCGCAGTAGGAACGGGCGCCTGCGGCCCGAGCGCGGCGAGCGCTGGGACGCCGCCGAGACGGCGCTGATCCGGGGCCTCGAGCCAAGCGGTTTCCGCGACGCGTTCCGTGAGCTGAACGGATTCGACTCAAAGGAGCCGAGCTGGGAGTGGCCGCGCACGGGAGGCGGCTACCGCCTCGACCACCTGATCGCCTCCGCCGAAGTTGCCGTGTCCGAGTGCGCCTACCGGCACGAATGGCGCCGCGAGGACAAGCTCTCCGACCACTCGGCGCTCGTGGCCCGGCTCGCCGTCCGAACCTAGCACGAACATGTGTTCGTGCATGGGGACGAGGTCAAGATGGCGGCGCTGGAGCTGGTTGCCGTCGGTTATAACGACTGCGAGGTAGCGCGGCGACTGGGGATCCCGCGTACGACCGTTCGGGACTGGCGCCGGCCGACATATGCCCGAAAGGCCGAACCCACCACCTGCCCGCGCTGCTGGCGGCCGTCGCGACGACCGATCGCGTTCTCCCCAGCGGACTATTCCGAGCTCCTGGCGCTCTACCTTGGCGACGGACACATCGTCCGCACCGGCCGGAGTGATCGCCTTCGCATTTTCCTCGACACCCGCTACGGCGAGATCATCGCGGACGCTGGCGAACTCCTCCGCCGGTGCTTCCCGGCCCACAGCGTCGGCACGTTACGCAGCCGGAAGAGGGACGACCACGATCCTCAGCCTGTACTGCACCCACTTGGCGTGCCTATTTCCTCAGCATGGCCCCGGCAAGAAGCACGAGCGCTCGATCGTTCTCGAAGGCTGGCAGGCCGAGCTCCTGGAGCGCGAGCCGTGGCCGTTTCTACGAGGCTGCATCCGGTCCGATGGCTGTGTGTTCGTGAACCGCACTGGACCATATTCCTACCTCTCGTACGAGTTCAGCAATCGATCAGCGCAGATCCGTGAACTCTTCATGGACGCGTGCGACCTGGTGGGTGTCGAGTACCGGCCGTACTCGCGGTACGTACGGATTTACCGGCGTCCGAGCGTTGCGCTCATGCAGCAACACGTCGGGATTAAGGCGTGACCACACGCTACGCTTGCCGCCGAGCGGCTGTGGCGGAACCTGGTATACGCGCCGTCTTCAGGTGGCGGTGGGCTAACGCCCGTGGAGGTTCGAATCCTCTCAGCCGCATCGGGAAAGCCCCGCCTCGGCGGGGCTTTCTTGTGCCGCACCTCCGGCCTCAGCCGCGGCGCATCATGCGGCCGACGGCTGCCATCAGCTCCTCGGTGCGCTCTTCCTTCTTCGTGTCCGGGCCGCCCACGACGCAGTGGCGTGCGTGGTCGTCGAGCAGCCCCAGGGCGACCTTGTCGAGCGCGGCCTGAACAGCCGTGATCTGCGTCAGGACGTCGATGCAGTAGCGGTCGTCGTCGATCATCCGCTCGATGCCGCCCACCTGGCCCTGGATGCGGCGCAGCCGCTTCAGCAGCTGCTCCTTGGTTGCCGTGTAGCCGCGCGTCTCGCCTGCTGTCGTCGTGCTCATGCGGCCACTATAGCTGATACCCCTCGGGGGTATGCTACGTTCTGTTCCGTGAACCCGGTGCTGAAACTTGCTGCCTTCGCACTGGTGCTTGCGCTGGTCTTCGGTGCAGCCGCCTTCGCGGGCAGCGCGGTCGGGCCTGACCGCAGTGGCGAGCAGCGCGGGAAGACCCACGACACGGGTCACACGGCCGGGGAAACCGCTCCTGCGACGGTTCGAGGTCTCGCCGTCTCGGACGCCGGCCTGACACTCGCCCTCGAGAGCACGCGGTTCGAGCGGGGCCGCCCGGGCGAGCTGCGCTTCAGCATCCGCGGCGCCGGCGGCACGCCGGTGCGCGACTTCGAGGTCGAGCACGAGAAGCGCATGCACCTGATCGTGGTGCGCCGAGACGGTCGCGGCTTCCAGCACCTTCACCCGACGCTCGACACAACCGGAACCTGGAGCGTGCCGCTCACGCTGCCCGAGGCCGGCACCTACCGCGTGTTCGCAGACTTCAAGCACGACGGCGAGGCCAGGACGCTCGCCGCGGATCTCACCGTGGACGGAACGGCCGACTACCGCCCGCTGCCCGAGCCAGCCGTCACCGCCGACGCCGGCCACGGGTACGAGGTGCGGCTGAACGCGGGTGGCGTGCGCGCCGGACGCGAGGTCGGCCTGGACTTCAGCGTTACCCGCGACGGGCGCGCGGTTGAGACCGAGCCGTACCTCGGGGCACGCGGGCACCTGGTCGCGCTGCGCGAGGGCGACCTCGCCTTCCTCCACGTTCACCCCGACGAGGACGCGCTCGCGTTCATGGCCGAGTTCCCCAGCGCGGGCCGCTACCGGCTGTACCTCCAGTTCAAGCACGAGGGACGCGTGCACACGGCCGCGTTCACGCAGGACGTGTCGCGATGAGCGCGGTCAACGAGCGCGTCGAGCTGCCGATCGAGGGCATGACCTGCGCGTCGTGCGCGAACCGGATCGAGCGCGGGCTCAACAGCGTCGACGGCGTGACCGCGACGGTCAACTACGCGACCGAGCGCGCCACGGTGGAGTACGACCCGGCCGCGGTCGAGCCCGAGCAGCTGGTGGGCGCCGTCGAGTCGGCGGGCTACAGCACGCAGCTGCCCTCAGCCGGGCAGGGAGCCGACCAGGTGGACGCGGACGAGGACCCCACGGCGCCGCTGCGCCGCCGGCTCGTCATCTCCGGCGCCCTCTCGCTCCCGGTCCTGCTGATGGCGATGATCCCCGCCCTCCAGTTCGACAACTGGCAGTGGCTGTCGCTGAACCTCGCCACCCCGGTCGTGCTCTGGGGCGCGTGGCCGTTCCACCAGGCGACCTGGGCGAACCTCAAGCACGCCACCGCCACCATGGACACGCTGATCTCGGTCGGCGTGCTGTCCGCGTGGCTGTGGTCGCTCTACGCCCTCTTCCTCGGCGACGCCGGGATGCCCGACATGCGCATGAGCTTCGACCTCATCCCGCAGCAGGGCGGCGGCGCCGACGAGATCTATCTCGAGACAGCCTCGATCGTCACCACCTTCGTCCTCGCGGGCCGCTACTTCGAGGCGCGCGCCAAGCGGCGCGCCGGCGCGGCCATCACGGCGCTCCTCGAGCTCGGCGCGAAGGACGTGGCGGTGATCGACTCGACCGGCGCCGAGCGTCGCGTTCCGGTCGAGGAGCTGCAGCCGGGCGACCGCTTCGTGGTTCGCCCCGGAGAGAAGGTCGCCACGGACGGTGTGGTCGAGGAGGGCTCCTCGGCGATCGACATGAGCATGCTCACGGGCGAGTCGGTGCCCGTCGAGGTGAGCCCCGGATCGGAGGTCGCGGGGGCCACGGTGAACGCCGGTGGGCGGCTCGTCGTGCGCGCCACGAAGGTCGGCTCCGACACCGCACTGGCCCAGATCGCTCGGCTGGTCACCGAGGCGCAGAGCGGCAAGGCGCCGGTGCAGAGGCTCGCCGATCGGGTGTCCGGCGTCTTCGTGCCGATCGTGATCGGGCTTGCCGTGGCCACCCTTGGGTTCTGGCTCGGCACGGGGGAGAGCGCGACCTTCGCGTTCACCGCCGCCGTGGCGGTGCTCATCATCGCCTGCCCCTGCGCGCTCGGGCTCGCCACGCCGACGGCGCTCATGGTCGGTACCGGCCGCGGCGCCCAGCTCGGCCTGCTGATCAAGGGGCCGGAGGTGCTGGAGTCGACCCAGACGATCGACACGGTCGTGCTCGACAAGACCGGCACGGTCACCACGGGCCGCATGAGCCTCGTCGGCGTGACCGTCGGGGAGGGAGCCGAGCGCGCCGACGCGCTCCGGCTTGCCGGGGCGCTCGAGCACGCGTCAGAGCACCCGGTGGCGCGCGCGATCGCGACGGCGGCCGAGGACGAGTACGGCGTGCTTCCCGCGGTCGAGGCGTTCGCGAACCGCGAGGGCCTGGGCGTGGAGGGGATGGTCGAGGGCGTGGACGTCGTGGTCGGCCGCCCGGCGCTGATGGCGGAGTGGGGTTACGAGCTGCCGGCCGAGCTCGAGGCCGCTCGAACGGCGGCCGAGTCGCTCGGTCAGACCGCTGTCGTCGCCGCCTGGGACCGGCAGGCCCGCGCCGTGTTCGCGGTGGCGGACACCGTGAAGCCGACCTCGGCGGAGGGGGTCGCGGCGCTGAAACAGCTCGGCCTGCGCCCGCTGCTGCTGACCGGCGACAACGAGACGACCGCCCGAGCGGTGGCCGCGGAGGTGGGCATCGACGAGGTGATCGCGGAGGTGCTGCCGTCGGACAAGGCCGACGTCGTGCGGCGGCTTCAGGCGGAGGGCCGCGTCGTGGCCATGGTGGGCGACGGAGTGAACGACGCGCCCGCGCTCGCGCAGGCGGACCTCGGGCTCTCGCTCGGCACGGGCACCGACGTCGCGATCGAGGCCTCCGACCTCACGCTCGTGAGCGGAGACCTGCGCGCGGCGGCCGACGCGATCCGTCTGAGCCGCGCGACGCTGCGGACCATCAAGCAGAACCTGGGCTGGGCGTTCGGCTACAACGTCGCCGCGATACCGCTCGCCGCGATCGGGCTCCTGAACCCGGTGATCGCCAGCGCGGCGATGGCGTTCTCGAGCGTGTCCGTGTTCGGCAACGCACTGCGCCTGCGGCGCTTCGGCCGCAGCCCGAGGGGCGCCGGGCGGCCCTAGGCCCGGCCGGCGCGGCGCTGCGGGGTGCCGAACACGTAGTCCCAGAACGGGGCGCTCACGCCGAAGCCCTTGGTGTCGTCCTGGAAGTGGTGGCGCATGTGCAGCTCGCGCACGAGCTTGCCGAGCCGGGTGCGCGGCCGGTGGTGATGCACGTGGTAGTGCGTCATGTCGTACACCAGGTAGCCGGCGAGGAAGCCCGCCGTGAAGACGTTGCGCCCAGGGGGTCCCGAGCACGAGCGTGAAGAGCCCCCAGAAGCCGAGCGCGAGCGGGATGCTCACGGACGGCGGCATCACGAGCCGGAGGGGGTCGTTCGGATGGTCGTGGTGGACACCGTGGATGATCCAGTGGAGCCGGGCGCCGAGCCCGTCCTCAGGCTCGAAGTGGAAGATCAGCCGGTGCATCCAGTACTCGGTGAGCGTCCAGAAGACGTAGCCGGCGAGCACAAGTCCCACCACCTGAACCGTTGTGGGCTCGCCGCGGGCGCCGACGGTGAACGCGACCATGATCGCCGGGATGAAGATGACGAGCGGGACTAGCGGATGGACGCGCGACAGCCGGTCGAGGATGTCCGAGTCGAACATCCGCGGCGAGGCCTTCAGAGCATCTGTCCGCCGACCGTCCACGGAGTCGAATGTAGCGCACCGTGAGGCCAACGCAAGGGTGCGACTTCGGGTTCCCTAACTCGGCACCCAGAGAGCACGCCAGTTGGCGATCAGGAACTCGAGCCCAAACGCGGCGGTCATCCCGTACACAACGGTCTCCGGATGCGAGGCCTCACCCGAAAAAACGCGTCCCAGCAGGTAACACGTGACGGCTGCGATGAAGAGCAGCCTCCCGGTGATCTCCATGGGTCGAGTGTCGGCCCGAGCGGCGCACGTCCTGTAACCACCCGGTGAAGCAGGCGTGAACGTCCCGTTGCCTGCGAATCTGTCGCGGTGCCCGAGGGCCTTCGTCACGTGACCGCCACTCGCTATGTGGCCCCGCTTCGGGAGGGCGGCTCGCTGCCCGGGCTGATGGAGGCCGACGACGACGGCCTCTATGTGACGAAGTTCCGCGCGGCCGGGCAGGGGGAGAGGGCGCTCGTGGCCGAGGTGGTGGCGGGCGAGCTGGCACGTGCAATCGGGCTTCCCGTGCCCGAGCTCGCGGTCGTGGAGGTGGCCGCCGCGCTCGGCCTGGCCGAGCCCGACCCCGAGATCCAGGACCTGATCGTGGGCAGCCCGGGGGAGAACCTCGGGATGGACTTCCTGCCCGGCGCGCTGCCGATGGCCGTGCCATCCGACCCGGCCGTGGATGCCGACCTTGCGGCCGATGTGGTCTGGTTCGACGCGCTCGTGACGAACGTCGACCGCACTCCCCGCAACCCGAACCTGCTCGTCTGGCACGGCCGCCTGTACCTGATCGACCACGGCGCGGCCTTCTTTCGCCAGCACGGCGAGCGCCCGCTTGCCGAGACGGCGCGCGACGGCGTGCCGATGCTCGCCGAGCACGTGCTGCTGCCCGCGGCCGGCTCGCTCGAGGCGGCGGACGATCGGCTGGCCGAGCGCGCGCTCGGTGCGGTCGACACGGCGGTCGCCCTCGCGCCCGACGCGTGGCTCGGCCCGGATCCGGCCGCGCGGCGCGCGGACCTGGCCGGCTTCCTGCGCGAGCGCCTCGAGGCGCCGCGGCCGTTCGTGGAGGAGCTCGGGCGTGGCTGAGATGTCGTTCAGCTACGCGGTCCTGCGGGTGGTGCCGAGCGTGGAGCGAGGGGAGGCGATCAACGTCGGCGTGGTCGTGTACTCGCGCCAGCACGACTTCCTCGGGCTGCGGGTGCAGCTCGACGACGCGCGCCTCGCGGCCATCGCGCCCGACTGCGACCCGGAGCCGATCCGTGCGCGGCTCGCCGCCTTCGACCTGGTGGCGTCCGGAGATGCGGGCGGCGGCACGCTGGCGGAACTGCCCGCGTCCGATCGCTTCGGGTGGCTGACGGCGCCCTCCTCGACCGTGATCCAGCCGTCCGAGGTGCACACCGGCCTCACGTCCGACCCCGCCGCGACGCTCGACCACCTCTTCGACACAATGGTCGCGTGAGGTACGCGGCGTTCCTGCGAGCGGTCAACCTCGGGCGCAACCGCCGTGTGACGAGCGCCGAGCTGTGCGAGATCTTCGAGGGTGTCGGCCTCGAGGAGGTCGCGACGTTCCGGACCAGCGGCAACGTCGTCTTCGAGGCCAAGCGCGACATGGCCGCGGAGGTGGAGAAGGCGCTCGAGAAGGCGCTCGGCTACGACGTGGGCGTGTTCACGCGGAACGCCCGCGAGGTCACCGAGATCGCCGAGAGCGAGCCGTTCAAGCCGGCCCAGCTGAAGGCGTCGAAGGGCAAGCTGCAGGTCTCGATGCTGTCCGCGAAGCCGTCTGCCGCGAAGCGCAAGCAGGTGCTCGCCCTCGCGACGGACGACGACCTGCTCGCCTTCGGCAAGCGGGAGCTCTATTGGCTGCCGAGCGGCGGCACGCTCGAGTCCGAGCTCGACCGCAAGGCGATCGACAAGCTGCTCGGGCCGACGACGATGCGCACGAAGGGAACGGTCGAGCAGCTCACGGCGAAGTTCTTCGCCTAGTCCGTGAGATGGGACACAGTTGGGATCGGACTGCGCCCGCGCCGGGAAGATGATGGTCATGAGCCACGCCTTCACAGCAGCCATCTCCGCCCGCGACGCCGACGCGCTGATCGACACGCTCGCGCCGGACGTCGTCCTCTACTCCGCCGTGACCGACACGCCCTTCGAGGGCCGGGAGGTTGTCGCTGACACCTACCGCAGCGTCCTCGAGTCGTTCGAGGAGCTGCGCATCGTGGACGAGTTCGAGGGCGGCGACACCCACGCGTTCTTCTGGGAGGGCCGCATGGAGGGACGCTCCGTGACCGGCGCGGACCGCATCCGCCTGAACCCGGAGGGCAAGGTGCGTGAGATCACCGTGCTCGGCCGCCCGCTGTCCGGTGTCGCGACGTTCCTCACCGGCATCGGGCCGCGCCTGGCCCGACGGCGCCGCGGTGACGGGGTCGCCAGGCTGCTGCGCGTGACCGCGCTGCCGCTGCCGCCGATGCTCGCGCTGCTGGACCCGGTCACCCGCTGGATCCTCCGCTCGCGCTAGATATTTGCATACATACGCAAGGATGTAGGATTATCCTTGCGTATGAGAACGCATGCGAAATGTTCTCAGGGGCAGGATATAACGAAAGGTTATGGTATTATCCTTTCGTATGGTAGGTATTACGCAAGGATCCCACTACCAACTTCTCGATGAGCTGTGGGAGCCATCCCCTGAGGCCCAGACCGGGATTCCCAAGCGTGCTCGGACGCCGATTCGCGTCCAGGCATACGTGCCAGCGCGGCTTTCGACGCTGGACCTCGAACTCGACGACAAGACTGTGCAGGCGGTCTTTGACGCGCAAGAGGCAGTCGCCGAAGCGCAGAGGTATGCGGATACCGTCGGCGTCAACACCATCGCCCAACAACTTCTGCGCTCCGAGGCGATCGCGTCCAGTCAGATAGAGGGAATCGACGTGCCGTCTCACCGGGCGCTCGCTAAGACGCTCGCCGGACGCCAGCATCGCGAAAGCGCTCAAGCGGTTCTGGCCAACATCGATGCAGCTCGTTCGGTGTACACCTGGGCGGCTGAGAGCAGCGATCCATTCAGTCGCGAAGTGCTTCGCGACATCCACATCCATCTCGCCGCCGCCGACCGCTTCCTCGCGAAACACGCGGGGAAAATCCGCACCCGCCAGAACTGGATCGGGCGCGACGGGCATACGCCGGCGGGCGCCGATTTCATCCCTCCGCCTGCGCGTCGTGTCAAGCCGCTGCTGGATGATCTCTGCGAGTACGCGAACCGCTGGGACATCCCGCCACTTGTTCAGGCCGCCGCGGTGCACGTGCAGTTCGAGACCGTGCATCCGTTCGTCGATGGAAACGGTCGTGTCGGGCGTTCGTTGATCGGAGCGGTCCTTGCCCGACGTGAGGTTTGCCGTGACGTGATTCCACCGATCAGTCTCGCCCTCTCGCGGGAGCGTGAGGGATACGTCGAGGCGTTGACCGCGTGGCGGTTCGATGAGGGTGGCGCGAAGCAGTGGATCTCCCTCCTGGCACGTGCGACCGAGGATGCCGCTTTGGCGAGCGCCCGGCTCGCCGTTCAGGTCACGGAGCTCCAGGAGCGCTGGCGGGAGCAAGCGGGGAGGCCGCGGGAGGACTCGGCCGCCGAGGCAATTATCCAGTTGCTGCCCGCTTACCCGATCCTTGACGTCGACAAGGTCGTCGAGGTGATCGGACGGAGTCCCGTGGCCGCGCGCAACGCCCTCAACCAGCTCGAGAAAGCCGAAGTCCTCGGGCTGGTAACCGTCGGCAAGCGCAACCGGATGTGGGAGAGCACTGGCCTATTCGCGCTCATCGACGAGATGGAGCGCGAGCTGAGCGGCGGCAACCGCGGCGCTGCTGGGACGCAGTAGGTCACGATCGAACACGCGGTTATGCTGGGCTTTCGTGCAGAAGCGCCCGGTTGTCCGAGTTGTCGCCGTCGTCGTGCTTGCGGTCGTTGCGCTCGGCCTCTGGCTGGCGCTTCAGGATCCGGAGCCGTCGCGCACGGCCGGGCACCGCGCGATCTCGCGTCCCGCCGCCGCTCCGCACCGCGTCGCGCGGCCGCAGACGATCTTCGTAGTCGTGTTCGACGAGCTGCCGCTCACCTCGCTGATGGGTCCGGGCGGGCGAATCGACGCCGGGCGCTACCCGTCGTTTGCCGGGCTCGCGCGCACGGCCACGTGGTACCGAGGAGCCACCGCGGTGCACGACAGCACCGCGCTCGCGCTTCCGGCGATGCTCGACGGCCGCTATCCGAAGCGCGGTCTGCGCTCCGACGTCATCTCGCATCCGGTGAACCTGTTCACGCTGCTGGCGGACAGCCACGAGGTGAACGCCTCGGAGGAGGCAAGCGGGCTCTGCCCGACGAGCCTGTGCGAGCCACTGGAGGGCACGGCGTCGAGTCACCTCGGGGGCGGGAAGGTCCGGCGGTTCCGCGACTTCGTGCGCTCGATCCAGCCCCGCGAGCGGCGCACGCTCTGGTTCAAGCACGTGCTGCTCCCGCACGTGCCGTGGCAGTTCTACCCCTCGGGCCGCCACTACAGGCGCCACGCGCCCGAGCCCATTCCGGGACTCAACGGACCGGAGGGATTCGGCGACCCGTGGCTCGTGAAGGTCTCCTACCAGCGCCACCTGCTCCAGCTCGGGCTTGCCGACCGCCTGCTCGGCGAGCTGCTCGGGAGAGTGCGCCGGCTCGGGCTGTTCCGCGACGCCCTCGTCGTGGTCGTCGCCGACCACGGCATCGGCTTCCACGTGGGTGTGGAGCGCCGCACGGTCACGCCAGGGAACGTGGAGGATCTCGCGCCCGTTCCGCTGCTGGTGAAACTGCCCGGGCAGCGCCGCGGCCGCATCACCGACGCGCACGTCGAGACGATCGACGTGCTGCCCACGATCCTCGACGTCGCTCGCGTGCGGACCACGAGCAGAATGGACGGCCGCTCGCTGCTCGGCCCGACTGCCGCGCGGGCGGACCGCGTCAGGATCTTCCACCGCGTTGGGACCACGCTCAACACGATTGGCGGCGAGTACAGCTTCGACCCGGCTGAGCTGGCGCGGCGACGCCAAGCGGCGGTACGCCGCAAGCTGGCGCTCTTCGGGAGTGGGAGTGACCTGGAGCGGCTCTACCGGATCGGCCCGCATCCGGAGCTCGTGGGCGAGGCTGCTGCGGATCTGCCGAGAGTGGCCGGAACGGCGGGGGCGCTGTTCCACCAGGCCGAGGAGCTACGGCGCGTGGACCCCACCTCCGGCTTCGTGCCCGGCGAGATCACCGGCGAGCTGCCGGGCGGCCGGCCCGGCGGCGGGCGGCCGATCGCGCTGGCGCTCGACGGCACGATCGTGGCGGTCGGCCGTACGTTCTCGATGGCCGGCTCCGCCGCTGAGAACTTCGAGATGATCGTGCCGGAAGCGGCGTTCCGACGCGGAGCGATGGAGGCACGCGTCTTCGAGATCGTCACGCGGAGGGGCCGAGTCGCCCTGCGGCCGCTGTGAGCGCGATCACCGCCCTCTTCGCCGGCGTCCCGGTCTCCGATCTCGACGCCAGCATCGATTGGTACACGCGCTTCTTCGGGCGACCCCCGGACATGCGCGCCGGGGACGAGATCCTCTGGGACATCGACGAGCACGCCACGCTCTTCATCGAGCCGGACGCGGCGCAGGCGGGCGCGGGGCGGATAACCCTCGCCGTCGCTGGGCTTGACGCTCTCCTGGAGCGCCTGGCTGCCGAGCACATCGAGCACGAACCGATCGAGACCTACTCGAACGGCGTCCGCCACGTGAAGATCCCCGATCCGGATGGGAACGCGATCGCGTTCGCCGCGCCGCCCGACGCCGCGAGCGCGTCACCTCGACCGGAACGCTGACCTCAGCGCTGGACGCGGTAGTGCATGTGGGTGACGCCGTCCCCCTCGAGGACCCGGGTCCGCTCGAGCTCGATCTGCTCGGGATCGAGGTTGTCGAAGAGCCGGCGGCCTTGGCCGAAGAGCACCGGGACGAGGTGGATCTCGAGCTCGTCGAGGAGGCCGTCAGCGAGCGCGAGCTGCGCGACTGCGGCGCCGTGGACCAGCACGTTCTTCTCGCCCGCGGCGCGTTTGGCCTCTGACATCGCGGTCCGGATGTCGGTCACGTAGGTGACGAGCGGCCACTGCCCGATGTCGATGCCGGGCTCGTGGCGGCTGAGGACCCAGATCGGCACGCCGTCGTGGTGGTCGCCGCCCCAGCCGCCCGCCGGCTCGAAGGTCCGCCGGCCGGCGACGATCGCCCCGGTGGCCATGAACTCGTCCTTGATCCTGCGGTTGGCGTCGTCGTCGGCACCCTCGAAGTACCACTCGTGCAGGCGGTGCCCGCCGTCCCCGAGCCCGTTGCCCGGTCCCTCGTTCGGCCCGGCGATGAATCCGTCGAGGGACATCGACATGTAGAGAACGGTTGCGGACACGGTGTCTCCTAGCTAGTTGCCGAAGACCATCACCCGGCAGGACGGGCCCGTCGAGGGCGCGTAGTCGGCGTCGCCCTCGAAGCGAGGCTCGATGAGCCACTCTCCGGCGCCCAGGTTCGGGCGCTGCCCGTTGTCTCCGGGCGAGATCGAGTCGCTCCAGCCGGCCTTGGTGTCGGTCGTGACCGTTCGCTCGAAGGGCTCGCCGGTTCCGGGCGGAGGCGTGTAGCGGACGACCACCTTCCTGTCCACGAGACCCGGCTCGAGGCGGCCGCTCGTGACCATGTTCCCGGTGCCCGGGATCGGCCCCTGGGGGCAGTTCGTCGTGACCGCGCTCTCCTTCCGCAACCCGTCCACCGGTACGGAGACAGGGATCGCGCCATCGGCCTCCATGGCTACCCGCAATTCGCCATCGGTGGGCTCGGCGTCGCCGAAGTGGGCGGGGATCGCCGCCTGGCCGCCCGCGATGACCGCCTTGCCGATCACCTGGCCCTCGCGGATCAGGCTCGCCGCCTGGCCGTTGAACTCGCTCGGCAGGGTGAGGACGACCGTGTACGGCGGCGGGTCCGGCCGGGGCGGGACGAAGTCCTTGCGGAAGACAGCCCGGAATCGCGTGAGGTCCGGGATCTCCACCGGTTCGCCGCCCCACATCTGCATCGACGGGTCGCCGAAGTAGTGCCACAGGTAGAGCTCGTTGCGCGTGTTCCCGTCGGCCGTCGGGGGTGCGATGCCGGCGAGCCTGTTCTTCCCGTGGACCAGGGCGTCGCCGACACGCTGCCTGTCTGGCGGTCCTTCGCCCGGCAGCACTCGCGGGAGCAGGGCGTCCACGAACCCGAACGCGATCTGCGTGTTGTGCCAGGTCGGCGAAACCTCGGTGTCGCCGAAGACGCCGACGGCGCCGCCGTTCGGGTTGACCAGGGCTTGCGTCGAGAACGAGGCGTCGTTGTCCTGGAACGCGCCGCTCGAGCAGTTGATGCTGAGGACCACCGGCAGCATGGCCCCGTTCACGAGCGCGTCCGCGTGGGTGTTGGCGAAGAACGGCGTGTCCCAGGCGGAGGTCGAGCCGTGGCCGCGATGCGCGAACAGGAAGCGGCCCTCGTTCCACGCCGCCGATATGTCGGGCGTGGACGCGTCCCAGGCGAACGTCGGCTTCTTGAGCGCCGCCGGCAGGTCGGTCCCGTCGTTGAATCGCTGCGGGTCGACGCCCTCGTGGGGGTAGGTGGCGTAGAGCCTGTCGACGGAGAGACCGAAGCCGCCCGGCGTGGTGAGGATGCCGGTGCGGACGGTCTCGGCGAACGTGACGAAGGTCCGGTCCTCGGTGCTGTCCGGGGCCTCGTCGTCCTGGAACTCCGCGGCGATGCTCGCGCGCCGCAGCCAGGCGCCGTCGGGCGGCGAGGTCTCGTAGTTCACGATCTTCGTCACGGCGGTCGTGAGCGCCGCGCCGTCGTCGCCGATGATGCGGCCGACGGCCACGTCCGGGAGCTCGTCGGCGTTGTCGCGCAGCGAGTACTCGAGGTCGGATTCGATGCCGCCGATGCCCGGGAAGGTGGGCACGAGCTCGTCGTCGCCCATGATCGTCACGTAGCTCGGATGGATGCAGTCGACGGCCGTCAGCCGGCCGCGGATGAAGGTCTGAATCTGCGTGGCGGTCGTCCCGATCTGGCCGGGAGCGCCGCCGGTCTGGAAGACGTTCGTGTGGATGCCTGCCGCGCGCCGCGCGACCGCGAGCTGGTTGGCGGCGGCCACAGTCGACGGGTCCGTGATGACCATCATCTCCTCGCCGCAGCGCTCGATCACAAACGGCGGATCGCGGCGCACGATCTCCCCGTTGAGCAGCGCATCGGCCAGCCTCCGCTGCGGCTGCTCCCAGGGCGAGCCGAGCTGATCGCTGAAGCTGTGCGACCCGCCCTCGAACGTGATCGTCACGTCGACCGAGTTCAGGATCTTCAGCGTCTTCTTCCGCGCGTCGTACTGGGCGGCCGGGACACGCAGGTTGCCGAGGGTGAGGTCGCGCGACTGTCCGAGGATCCTTCCATCGGCCGCGTGGGCCGGGACCTTGCCGGGCCGCGTGTAGGCGGCGGGATCGAGCGTGAAGGGCGGACTGGCGAAGCGTGCCCGGCTGCCCGGCTCGGGCGCGCCCTGGTCCACCGCCTCCCGCTGGTTCGGGAAGACATCGACCTGCTGGATCGTGTACGAGGTCGTCTTCGGGTGGCGTCCACGACGAGAGCCGCGCCTGCCGGGACGCCGAGGATCTCGCTGACCATCGGGATTCCGGGCGATGCCCGCGCGCCCCGGTGAGTCCGTCTTCGGCAGCACGAGCTTCGTCCACGTGCGCCCGCCGCCGACGCGGTTCACGAAGCGCAGCGCCGGGAGCTGGACGCGCAGGCGCATCCCACTCGCGTCGTTCTTGAGGATCCTGAAGCGGGCCGACTCCAGCCTGCTCGGCTTCACACCGCCGCCACAGCGCCGTGTCTTCCGCTTGGCGAGCAGCGCGCGGCTGGCGTTCATCGCCGCGGGTGCGAGCGCCGTGAGCCGGTTCGAGGCACGGCGGTGCCGCCGGCCCTTCCTCACCCGGATCCCGCCGAGGACCCTGCGGTAGCGCGCGAGCTGCCTGAGCGACGCGCAGGGACGCTTGCGCACCGACCGCCTGGCCGCACGCGCCGCCCGCCTGAGCTGGCGCCGCTTGGCCGCCGGCGCGGCCGCGGGCGGAAGCGCATTCGTCTGGCGAACGAGGATCCTGAGCGACGCGCCAGCGCCGCGCTGCTTCAGCTTCTGCGCGGACGCGGGCGCCGACGAGCCGGCGAGCATCGCCAGCGTGACGACCGAAAAGAGCGCCAGCGTGCGCGGGGCTGCAGGCATCGCGAGTCACGCCAGCGTAGATGCGACCAGCCCCAGCCGCAAGAGAGGTACCGCCACGGGGATTCGAACCCCGGTTTCCGCCGTGAGAGGGCGGCGTCCTAGTCCCCTAGACGATGGCGGCGAGTGCGGCGAGCGATTCTAGCGGCCGCTGGCGGGCTTGAGGGGGTGGGGTATGCTGCTCGCGTTCAACGGCCGGTGGTCGAGGGAAGTCGGGTGTGAATCCCGCGCGGTCCCGCCACTGTGAACGGGCGCTGAGGCGTCGCATGAAGCCACTGGGGAGCTGACGGCTCTCCGGGAAGGCGCGGCGCGGAGCTCGAAGCCAGGAGACCTCACTCCGGCCGAAAGCCCACATGACCCTCGAGGAAGGGGTGGCTCCATGTCCTATCGCCTCCGCCGTACAGCGCTCTCGCTGGCGCTGCTTCTTGACCGCGCTCGCAGCGGCTCCCGCCGCGCATGCGCTCCCGGTGACCGTGAACCTCCGCGTGGAGGGGCCGACCAAGACCGTCTTCGACGGACCGGTCACGACCGATGGTCACGACGTGACCACGCAGACCGCCGGCACGCACAAGTGCGACGGCACCAACGGCGCCGCCGAGCCGGAGCCGGGCCCGACCGCAACCGCCGCGCTCGACGATGCCGCCAAGCTGGCCGGCTTCACCATCGACGGCGACGTACGGCAACTTCGGGATCGACGACTACTTCCTCGAGCGGGTGGCCGACGAGCAGATCGACCCGAACAGCGAGTACTGGTCGCTCTGGATCAACCACGGGTTCTCAGACAAGGGCGGCTGCCAGAAGCGCGTGCTTGCTGGGCAGGACGTGCTCTGGGCAGGCATCCCGTTCTCGGTGAGCATCCCGCTGAAGCTGACCGGCCCGGACTCCGCGGTAACAGGCCAGCCGGTTCAGGTGAAGGTGACCGACGGATCGAACGGCGACCCGCAGGGCGGCGCAACGGTCGGAGGCGCGACCACCGGCGCCGACGGACAGGCCACGCTCACCTTCCCGAACGAGGGCATCTACCGGCTCAAGGCCGAGAAGCCCGACACGATCCGCTCCAACACCGTCGTCCTGTGCGTGGATCCGCCCGGCGCGGCCGCCTGCACGTCGAGTGACAGCACGCCCCCGGTGATCGAGTCCGGCTTCGGCGCCTCGGATCGCGACCTGCCAGGCCGGCGGCTCGCCAGCCGCGACGGACGCTCGCGCACGATGCTCGTGTCGTGGGGGGCCCAGGACGGCGCCGGCAGCGGCGTGGCGCATTACAGCGTCGAGGTGAGCGAGGTGGCCGACGGCGCGGGCGCGAGCCAGGCCGAGCCCGAGTGGAGGACGCTGCTCGACAAGGCAGCAAGCAACGGGCTGCACTTCCGCGGCGAGTCCGGCGACGCCTACCGCTTCCGGATCACGGCCACCGACCGCGCCCTGAACTCGGCGAGCATCGTGACCGACCCCGTGCTGGTCCCCGTGGACGACCGCGACCGCGGCGTCCTGCACCTCTCGCCGGGCTGGAAGCGCACTCGGGCCGCGAACGCGTGGGGCCGCACGGTCGTGCGCGCGAGCCGGGCCGGCGCGACGGGGCGCATGCGCTTCCGCGGAACGCGGGTTGCGCTGATCGGGCGCAAGCTCGCCCGGGGCGGGAGGCTGCGCGTGACGGTCGACGGCAGGAGCCGGACGCTGCGCCTGCGCGGCCGCACCGGGCACCGCAGCGTCCTCTGGGTGAGCCGGAAGCTGAAGCCCGGCTCGCACACGCTGCGGCTCCGCTCACTCGGTCGGGGCCCGGTGGAGCTCGACGCGGTGGCGCCGTCGCCATGAGGGCGCGCGGCGTGATCCTCGGCGGCCTGGCGGTGATGGCTCTGGCCGCGCCGCCGGCCGCCGGCGCGGCCGCTCCGAAGGTCCAGCAGCTCGTGGTGTTCCGCAGCGGCCAGGCGCTCCAGAAGATGACCGGCACGGGCACCGCGACCGTGAGGGTGCGCGGGCGGCGCTGCGCCGCGGGCGGCGGCACAGCGCTTGCGGCGCTCGTGCGGAGCAGACCGGGGCGCGCTCCGGCTGCGCGACTTCGGCGCATGCTCGTCGAGCCCGCGCGACTCGGCCGGCCTGATCGTGACCGGGATCCGCTCGGACCACAACCGTGGTCAGCGCGGCTGGGTCTACAAGGTGGGCCACCGCGCCGCGACCGCCGGCGCCGGTGACCCGGGCGGGCCGTTCGGTCGCGGCCGGCTGCGCGCGGGCCAGCGGGTGACCTGGTTCTACTGCGTGCGCGCGGCCGACTGCCAGCGCACGCTCGGGGTGAGGACGAGCCCGACGGCCGGCGGCATCGTCGCGAGCGTGCGCGGCTACGACGACGCCGGCGATGGCGTCCCGGTCGAGGGCGCCACGGTCACGGCGTCCGGCGTGACCGGCCTGACCGGCGCCGATGGCCGCGCGCAGCTCGCGCTCCCCTCCGGCACGCACCGGCTGGTCGCGCGCAAGGATGGTCTCGTGCGGTCGTTCAGCGAGCGGGTCGAGGTGCCGTGAGCCGTGCCCTTGCCCTACTTGCAGCCGTGCTGGTCGCCAGCCTCGCGCCGGCGGCCGCGGGCTGCGGGTTCGGGGAGGGGGACGAGCGCCCCGGCGGCGGCGCCACGCTGCGGGTCACACGCGACTTCGGCCACCGGGAGCTGGGCTCGACGACGCTCGACAGCGTCCGCGAGAGCGAGACCGTGATGCGCATGCTGCGCTCGGAGTTCGACGTGACCACTCGCTTCGGCGGCCGCTTCGTGCAGTCGATCGACGGCGTGGAGGGACAGGGCGCGGGCGGGCAGGTGGACTGGTTCTTCTGGGTGAACGGGCTCGAGGCGGACAAGGGCGCGGCCGAGTGGGAGGTGCTGCCCGGGGACCGCATCCAGTGGGATCACCGCGACTGGAGCGCCGCCATGCGCATCCCCGCGATCGTGGGCGCGTATCCGGAGCCGTTCGCCAACGGGCTCGAGGGCAAGCGGCGACCGGTGCGCGTGGAGTGCGAGGAGGTGGACTCGCCCGCGTGCAGCGCCGCACGCGACCGCCTGAACGATGTGGGCGTGTCCACGTCGGGGTCGTCGCTCGGCGCGCCCGGCACGGAGGCGGTCACGCGACTCGTGGTGGCGCTCTGGCCTCAGGCCCGGATCGTGCGCGGCGCCTCCGGCCTGGAGGACGGGCCCGAGGCCACCGGCGTGTTCGCCCGCTTCACGCGCGACGGCGACACGCTCGAGCTGCTGGACGAGGAGGGCAGGACCGCGAGGCGCGTCCGGCGCGGCGACGGCGTGGGGCTCGTGCTCGCCCTCCAGCCGCGCGCCGACGAGCTCGTCTGGATCGTCACGGCGCTCGACGACGCGGGGCTCCAGGCCGGCGTGCGCGCGCTCGACGAGCGCAAGCTGCGCAACGCCTTCGCGGTGGCCGTGTCGGGCGACAGGGTGGAGAAGCTGCCGCTGGTGGGCCGATGAGCCTGATCCCCGTCTACCGCAGCCGCCCGAGCGCACTCCACACGGCGCGTGCCGGCGCCGGCACGGCCTACTGCGCCGCCCTCGCGCTCACCGGCGCGCTGTTCCTGCACCCGCTCGTTCTGTCGGCGGCGCTCGCCGCAATCGTGCTCGCCGGGATCGCCGCGGGCGTGGGGCGCGAGATCGGCCGCTCGCTGAAGTTCGCGCTGCCGTTCGCCCTGCTGATCATGCTGATCAACCCGCTCGTGTACCCCGAGGGCGACACCCTGCTGTTCCGCGGCGGAGAGATCCTCGGCAGGCGAATCGACATCACCCTCGAGGCCACAGCCGCGGGCGCCCTCAACGGCATGCGCGTGATCGTGATCGTCACTGCGTTCGGCCTGCTGTCCGCCGCGGTCGACCCGGACCAGCTGCTGCGGATGTTCCGGCGCGTGTCGTACCGCTCCGCGCTGACCGCGACGCTCGCCACGCGCCTCGTGCCGGTGCTGGCTCGCGACGCGACGCGCATGGGCGACGCCGCGCGCTGCCGCCCGCACCCGCCCGGCCGGCTCACCGTCGCGCGGGCGGCGCTGTCGGGCGCGCTCGACCGGGCGGTGGACGTGGCGGCCGCACTCGAGGTGCGCGGCTACTCGCTCGGCGGGCACACCGCTCGCAGGCCGCAGCCCTGGTCGCGCCACGACTGGCGCGTGGGCGGCGCGGCCGCGGTGATCGCAGTGGCCGCCGTGGCGGGGGCGATCGCCGGGCTTGGCACGGTGGAGGCGTATCCAACGCTTCAGATCGAGACCGGTCCGCCTGAGGTGGCGCTGAGCGTCGGCGTGGTGCTGTTCGCGCTCGCGCCGTTCGCCGGGCGTGCCGCGCGCATGGGGGTGGCCCATGCCTGAGCCGCTGGTGGTGGCCGAGCGCTTCAGCTACCGCTATCCGGAGGCCGCAGCGCCGTCGCTGCGTGAGCTGACCCTCGAGCTCGAGCCGGGCACGTTCACCGTGCTCGCCGGAGTGTCGGGCTCCGGCAAGTCGACGTTGCTGCGCGCGCTCTGCGGCCTCGTGCCGCACTTCCACGGAGGCGAGGCGACCGGCGAGCTGACCGTGGGCGGCCTCGACGTGCGCGACCACGGGCCCGGCGAGCTCGCCGCGGTGTGCGGAACGGTCTTCCAGGAGCCCGAGACTCAGATCGTGATGGGCGGCGTGCGGGCCGAGCTGGAGCTGCCGCTGGAGCACCGCGGCGAGCCGGCGGCGTCGGTGGCCCGCGCCGTGGAGGAGACGGCGCTCGGCCTCGGCGTGGCGCACCTGCTCGAACGCCGCACCGACACGCTCTCCGGCGGGGAGCTCCAGCGCGTGGCGATCGCCGCCGCGATGGTGCACGACCCGTCGCTGCTGGTGCTCGACGAGCCCACCTCGCAGCTCGACCCCGTGGCGGGCGACGAGCTCGTCTGGCAGCTGCGACGCCTGAACGAGGACTGGGGAACCGCGGTGGTGGTGGCCGAGCACCGGCTGGAGCGCTGCCTGCCCGCGGCCGACCGCGTGATCGCGATGGTGGACGGGGCGATGGCGTGCGACGCGGCGCCGGCGCGAGTTCCTCGAATGGGCGGTGGACGCTCGCGCCGGCGCTCGCAACGCCGGGCGCTCGGCTCTTTTCGCTCGCCGGGCTCAGGCCGCTGCCGGCATCGGTGAAAGAGGCCCATGCCACGCTGCGCGCCGCCGAAACCGCCGCCGGCCGACGACTCCATCGCACGTTGTGCATGACATACATGCACAAGTGCGATCGAGTGGGAGGAGCGCCGCGCCGGTGGCGCAACCGCTTCCTTCACCGCAAAAGCGGCCCGGCACCAGCGCTCGCCCTCAAAGACCTCTGGCTCGAAATCGAGGACGGGCCCGCCATCCTGCGCGGCATCAACCTCGAGCTACATCCCGGTGAGCGCGTGGCGCTCATGGGTCGCAACGGGGCCGGCAAGAGCACCATGCTCCGGCTCGCGAAGGGCCTTTCCGAGCCGACCCGCGGCCGCGTCGAGCGCGCGGGCGAGGTGGCGCTGCTGCTCCAGAACCCGGGCGACTATCTGGTGCACGACCACGCGGTGGACGACGCCGGCGTGGCGGGCGTGGCGAGCGCCGGGCTGGCCGGACGCGAGGCCGCCAATCCGCGCGACCTCTCGGGAGGCGAGCGCCAGCGCCTTGCTCTGGAGGTGGTGCTGGCCGGCGACCCCGCCTCGGTGGTGCTGCTCGACGAGCCCACTCGGGGGATGGACCGTGTCCACAAGGACGAGCTGGCCGCGCGCACCGACGAGCTTGCCGAGCGGGGAGCGGCGGTGATGGTGGCCACGCACGACACCGAGTTCGCCGCCTCGCTCGCCGACCGCATCGTGCTGCTCGGCCAGGGCGTGGTGATCGCGGACGGCTCGCCGCACGAGGTGCTCGCCGGCGGCCGCCACTTCTCCACCGAGGTGGCGCGGGTCACGGGCGGCGCCGCGCTGCTCCCGGACGACGGTGCGCGCGTGCTGGCGAGCCAGCGAGTTGAGGTGGCGCCATGAGCTGGCAGGCGTCCTCGCTCGCACTGCTCGGGCTCGCGCTCGCGGCCGGCTTCGCGTGGTACGAGCGCGAGAAGCCTCCCGCGCGGGTGCTCGCGGTGGTGGCCGCGCTCGCCGCGCTGGCGGTCGTGGGCCGGCTCGCCTTCGCGGCCTTTCCGAACGTGAAGCCGACGACCGACATCGTGCTCTTCGCCGGCTACGCGCTCGGCGCGGTGCCCGGCTTCGCGGTGGGGGCGGTGACCGCGATCGTGTCGAACATCTTCCTCTCCCAGGGGCCGTGGACCGTGTGGCAGATGGCCGGCTGGGGAGCCGTGGGCGTGGGCGGCGCGGTGCTCGCCAAGGTGCTTCGCGGCCGCGAGCCGAACCGCTTCATGCTGGCTGCGGTGTGCGGGCTGGCCGGTCTGCTATTTGGTGCCTGGATGGACATCTACCAATGGACGTTCGCGGCTCGCCAGGACCTCGACACGTACATCGCGGTGGCGGGCACGTCCCTGCCGTACAACGTCGCGCACGCGGTCGGGAACGTGGTGTTCTGCCTTCTGCTCGGCCCGGCTTTCCTGCGCGCGCTCGCCCGCTACCGGCGCCGCCTCGAGGTGCGCTGGGAGCGCTCGCCCGCGCCGATCGTGGCCAGCGTGGTGGCCCTCGCGCTGGTGCTCGCAGTGCCGGCGGTCGCCGCCGCCGCCACGCCGGCGGAGCGCGCCGAGACCTACCTGCTGCGCGCGCAGAACAAGGACGGCGGCTTCGGCGCGGGGCCGAAGCTCAGCTCGAGCCCGCTCTACAGCGGCTGGGCCGGCCTCGGGCTCGCCTCGGCGGGCCGCAACCCGCGCGACGTCAAGCGCAGCGGCGGGCGCTCGGCCGCCGCCTACGTGCTGCGCGGGAGCTCCTCGCTTCGGGACATCGGGGAGATCGAGCGGACCGTGCTGCTCGCTCGGGCGGCCGGCATGGACCCGCGGCGCTTCGGGGGACGCAACCTGCTGGCCGAGATCGAGAAGCGCCGCCGCGGCGACGGCTCCATCTCTGGCTTCGTGAGCTACACGGCCTTCGGCGTGATGGCGCTGCGCGCTTCCGGTGCATCCGCCGGGTCGTCGACGGTGCACTGGCTCGTGGGTTCTCAGAACGGCGACGGCGGCTTCGGCGTGGCGCGTTCGTCCTCGAGCGACTCGGACATGACCGGCGCGGCGCTCCAGGCGCTCGCCACCGTCGGTCGCGCGCAAAGCGCGACCGCGCAGGGGGCCGTGAGCTGGCTGCGCGCGAACCAGAACGGCGACGGTGGCTTCGGGCAGTTCAAGGGACGCGACTCCAACTCCCAGTCCACCTCCTACGCAGTCCAGGGGCTGCTCGCGGCGGGCGCCGGCGGCGCCACGCTGTCTCGCGCGCGTGCCTACCTCGTCCGCCTGCAGCGAAGCGACGGGAGCGTGGCCTATTCGTCGTCGAGCGCACAGACGCCCGTGTGGGTCACAGCGCAGGCGCTGATGGCGCTGAACGGCAAGCCGCTCCCGATCGCCACGCAGCCGAGGAGCAAGAGAGCGCGCGGCAAGGCGGCGTCCGACGGCGCCGGCGGCGGAGCGGCCGCTCCGGGCGGCGGCAAGGCCGGCTCGAAGAACGGCAAGGGCGGCGGGAGCGCAGCAGGTGGGGGAGCGGGCGCGCGCCGCAGGCGAAGCCGCCGCCGCGGGAGCCGTGGGCGGCGCGACCGCTCCGACGGAGCCCGGCGCGACGGACCCGGAGAGCACCTCCGCGCTCGCGGGAGCGGCCCCCGAGAGCGGGGCTGCGAAGCCGAAGCCCGTGCCGGTGTGGGCGGGGCTGCTCGCGGCAGCCGGCCTGCTCGCGCTCCTGTGGGTGATCAACCGGTTCGTGCTGCCGGGGCGCTGGCCCGGCATGGGATAGTCAGGGCATGAGCGAAAGCGACCCGTTCCGCGGCGCATTCGAGCGGCCCGAAGCAGCTGCGCGAGTTCTACAACTCCCCGATGGAGGCGGCCATCCGCAAGGACATCGGCCACATCGACGAGCTCTGCCGCAGGCTGATCGCGGCGTCGCCGATGCTGTTCGTGGCCACGTTCTCGCCCGAGGGTCAGGCCGACGTGAGCCCCCGCGGCGGCCAGCCGGGCTTCGTGACGGTGCTGGACGACCGGCACCTCGCGATCCCGGACGCCACGGGGAACAGGCGGCTCGACTCGCTGGAGAACGTCGTGTCGAGCGGCCGCATCGGGCTGATCTTCCTGATCCCTGGCCGCGACACCACCCTGCGCGTGAACGGCCGCGCCGCCGTGTCGGGAGAGCCCGAGCTGCTCGACCGCCTCACGCCCGTGGGCAAGCCTCCGAAGACCGCGATCGTCGTGGAGGCCGAGGAGGTCTACACGCACTGCCCGAAGGCGTTCGTGCGCTCGAAGCTGTGGGACCCGGAGAGCTGGCCGGACCCCGCGACGCTCCCCACCTCGGCCGAGGTGACCCTCGCGCACCAGCGCAACCCCGAGCTCACGCTGGAGCAGGTCGAGGAGCGCGAGCGCGAGGCGCTTGCGAAGCGGCTCGCCTAGCTTCCGAGCGCGCGGCCGATCAGCCGGTCCATCACCCGGGCCGGCAGCAGCTTCGACATCACGGCGCGCTGCTTTGCGTCGCTTCCGACCAGGTAGCGGGCGTGCGGCCGGTTCGTCGTGAGCGCCTTGCCGATCACCTCGGCCACCTCGCTCGGCTCGATGCCGGTCTCGCGGGCGATTCTCTTCGTCCCCTCGCGCACGTTCTGGATCAGCCGCCCGTACAGCCGCTCCGCCTCGGGCGGAACGTCCTCGAGCATCTCATCGGCGAGGTCCTCAGCCTTGTTCCAGATCGGGGTCTTCACGCCACCCGGCTCGATGAGGATCACATCCACTCCGAGCGGCCGCAACTCCCGGCGCAGCGAGTCGCTGAGCCCCTCGAGGCCGAACTTGGAGGCGTTGTACGCACCCACCAGGGGCAGGCCCACCCGCCCACCGATCGAGCTCACGTTGATGATCCGGCCGCGCGCGCGGCGCAGCGCGGGGAGGAATGCCTGCGTGACGGCCGCCTGGCCGATCAGGTTGATCTCGAGCTGCTGGCGCAGCCTGTCGATCGGGAGGAACTCGAGCGGTGCCGCCACGGCTATGCCCGCGTTGTTCACGAGCCCAGCGAGTGGCTCGTCGCCGAGCGCGTCGCGTGCGGCGGCGATCTGATCGGCGTCGGTCACGTCGATGCGCGTGGTGCGCAGCCCCCGTCCCTCAAGCCGCTCGGCATCCTCGTCCTTGCGCACCGCCGCGATCGGGTCGAACCCGAGCTCTCGCAGGTGCAGGACGGTCGCCTCGCCGATGCCGGTGGAGGCGCCGGTCACGAGCACAGTTCCGGTGGCCATGGGGAGGAACCTATCCGCTAGCTTCGCTCAGGTGGACGTGGACGACGCCATCAGGACCCGCCGCACGCACAAGGCGTACGGATCGGAGCCCGTTCCGCGCGAGACGCTCGACGAGCTGTTCGACCTCGCCCGCTGGGCGCCCAACCACAACCTCACGAACCCGTGGCGCTTCCGCGTGGTCGGTCCGGAGACGCTCGCGAGTCTCAAGGAGGCAGCGGGAGAGGAGGCCGCGGCGAAGCTCGACCGCGCGCCGACGCTCGTGGTGGCCTCGGTGGTCGAGAGCGGCGACCCGGTCCAGGACGAGGAGGACCATGCGGCGGCGGCCGCGGCGGCCTACATCGTCCTGCTCGCAGCCCACGCGCGCGGCCTCGCCGGCTACTGGCGCACGCCGGAGGTTCTGCGCACTCCCGGCGGGTGCTCCGCGGCGGGCGTGCCCGAGGGCGAGCGTGCGATCGGGCTGCTCCACCTGGGCCCGCCGCGTCAGGAAAAGGAGCCCCCGGAGCGGCTGCCGCCCGGAGACTTCGTAACGTACCTGCCGTGATCCCGCGAGCCGACGCCCTCGCCTCACTGGAGCGGGACGAATTCGACCTCGTCGTGGTGGGCGGCGGCATCACGGGCGCGGGGGTTGCCCTGGACGCCGCGTCGCGCGGGTACAGCGTGGCGCTCGTGGAGAAGTCGGACTTCGCCGCCGGCACCTCGAGCCGCTCGTCGAAGCTGATCCACGGCGGTCTCCGCTACCTCCAGAACTTCGACCTCGGCCTGGTGCGCGAGGCGCTGCTGGAGCGCTCGCTGCTCGTGAAGCTGGCGCCGCACATCGTGACGCCGCTGCCGTTCGTGGTCCCCACGTTCGGCGGCAAGCGCCCGGACCGGGTGCTGGGCATGGGGCTCAACATGTACGACGTGATGTCGTGGCGCCGCGGCCGCGACGAGAACGAGGAGTGGAGTCCCGCGCGCCACCGCACGATCGACGGCGCCGAGGTGCTGGAGATGGTGCCGGCCCTGGCGGGCCGCGAGCCGACGGCCGGATACCTCTTCTACGACTGCCAGACAGACGACGTCCGGCTCGTGCTCACCGTGCTCGCCGAGGCCGAGCGCTTCGGCGCCGTGATCGCCAACGCGTGCCACGTGACCGGGCTGGTCGAGCGCAACGGCCGCGCGTCGGGCGTGCTGGTGCACGACGTGGTGGGGGGAGGCGAGTTCGAGCTGTGCGGCGAGAACGTGGTGAACGCCACCGGGGTGTGGGCCGATCGCCTGAAGCCGGACGAGCTCTACGCCGAGGAGGAGGTGCCCCGCATCCGGCCGAGCCGCGGCACCCACCTCACGATTCCTCGCGAGCTGCTCGACGTGCAAGCCGGAGCGATCGTGCCCGCGGGCGGCGGCCGCACTGTCTTCGTCCTGCCCTGGCTGGGGCGCACGCTGGTGGGCACCACCGACAACGACTACGAGGGCTCGGTGGAGCACGTGCCGCCCTCGGATGCCGACGTGGCCTACCTGCTCGAGGCGGTGAACGGCTTCTTCGGCACCGAGCTCGGGGCGGCCGACCTGACGGGCGCCTACGCGGGCGTGCGTCCGCTGATCTCCACGGGCGACCCGAAGAAGTCGGTGGACATCTCGCGCAAGGCGGAGCTGTACGAGACCAGCTCCGGGCTCGTGACGATCACGGGCGGCAAGCTCACCACCTGGCGGCGGATGGCGAAGATGGCCGTGGACCGGATCGTCGAGCGCGACGGGCGCGACGCGCCCTGCCGGACCGATGAGATCCCCCTGGGCGCGCCTGTTGAGCCGGATTCGCTGCCCGTGGTCGAGGGAGTGGACGACGAGACCCGCGAGCACCTCGCGATGCGATATGGCCACGCCGCGCAGCTCGTGCTGCGGCTCGCGGAGGTCGATCCCAAGCTCGCCCGCAGGATCAGCTCCGGGCTGCCGGACATCGCCGCGGAGGCCGCCTATGCAGCCGGGCACGAGCAGGCGCACACGGTGGGCGACGTGCTGCTGCGGCGCACACGGCTCGGGATCCTCGACGCCCGCCGGCTCTGCGAGCCGGACTCGGGCGGCCCGCTGGCGGTGGCGCAGGCGATGGCGGGCGAGCTCGACTGGGACGACGCCCGGGTGGAGCGCGAGGTCGAGGCGTGGCGAGAGCTTGCGCGGGCCGAGGGCCTCGTCCCGCAGGTGGATGTCGAGCCGGTGCCCCAGTTCGAACCGGAGGAGCCGTCACCCGCGGCGCCGGGCGCCGCGCCCGAGGAGGCCGCGTGAGCGACAGCGTGCTCCTTCGCGGCCGCGAGCTCGACCTGTCCCGGCCGGTGCTGATGGGCATCGTGAACGCAACTCCCGACTCGTTCTCGGATCTTCAGGGCACAAAGGACCTCGACGAGCTTGTCCAGCGCGCGCTTGGCCAGATCGAGGACGGCGCGGCGATCGTGGACGTGGGCGGCGAGTCCGGCCGCACCGACACCGAGGCGGTGCCGGTGGAGGAGGAGATCGCGCGGGTGGGTCCGCTCGTCGAGCGCCTCGCCGCGCAGGGCGCGCTCGTCTCCGTTGACACCTGGCGGGGGCCGGTGGCGAGCGCCGCGCTCGCGGCCGGCGCGGCGATGATCAACGACGTGAGCGGCCTGTCGGACGAGAGCATCGCGAGGGAATGCGCGGACACCGGCGCGGCGCTCGTGATCACGCACACGCGCGCGGCGCCGAAGACGAAGGCCTTTCCTGAGTACGACGACGTGGTGAGCGACGTCCGTGGCTTCCTCGACGAGCGCATGCGCGCCGCCGAGGCGCTGGGCGTCGCGCCCGGGCAGATCGTGCTCGACCCCGGCATCGACCTCGCCAAGACGCCGGCCGAGTCGATCGAGCTGCTGCGCCGCCTGCCCGAGTTCGCCCCGCTCGGCCGGCCGCTGCTGCTGGCGGTCTCCCGCAAGGACTTCGTGGGCGCGCTCACCGAGCGTCCGCCCGCGGCCCGCGACGCCGGCACGCTCGCCGCGGTGGGCGCGGCCGTGCGCGGCGGCGCCCGCATCATCCGCGTGCACGACGTGGCGGGCGCGCACGACTACCTGCGCGTGCACGACGCGCTGACCCACGGCACCGACGACGCGCTCGAGCTTGCATCCGAACTGAAGAGGGAGGCCGTGTGAGCGAGGGCCTGACGATTGCGCAGCTGTCCGACATCCACTGCGGCTCGCCGCATTTCGTGCCGAGCCTGCTCGACCGCGCGATCGTCGAGGTCAACGAGCTGAAGCCGGACGTGGTGGTCGTGTCCGGAGACCTCACCGGCGACGGCTACCGGGCCGAGTACGAGCTTGCGCGCGAGTACCTCGACAAGATCGCCTGCGAGCGCATGATCGTGATCCCGGGCAACCACGATTCGCGCAACGTCGGGTACGTGCACTTCGAGGAGCTGTTCGGCGAGCGAAGGTCGGAGCTGCACATGAACGGCGTCTCGATCCTCGCGGTGGACTCCACCGAGCCCGACCTCGACAACGGGCTGATCGGCCGTGGCCGCTACGAGTGGATCGAGGAGCGCTTCGGCGCTCACGAGGCGTTCCTGCGCCTCTTCGTGCTGCATCACCACCTGCTGCCCGTGCCGGGCACCGGACGCGAGCGCAACGTCGTGCACGACGCCGGTGACACGCTCGAGTGCCTCCAGCGCGCCGATGCCCACCTGGTGCTGTCCGGCCACAAGCACGTGCCCTACGCGTGGCGGCTCGAGAACCTGTTCGTGGTGAACGCCGGCACGGTCTCGACCACGCGCCTGCGCGGGAAGACGAAGCCCTGTTACAACGTGGTCGAGGCGCGGCCCGATCGCGTGACCGTGTTCCGCAAGTACCCCTTCCACGAGCAGGACGCGATCCTCTCGTTCGACCCTCGGACATACGCGTACGAGGCACCCGACAGTCCGTAATTCGCTTGCTTTCTGAGCGTTCGTGTTGACAATGGACGCAACCGCGACGACTGGGGAACCCATGAAGGCTCGCACGCCGCTTCTCGCACTCCTGGCTCTCGGAGCGCTTCTGGCGCTCGCGCCTGCCACGCAGGCCGCAACGCCGTTCACCGCCGGCACCGGCAACGGCCACGACCTGGCCGTGGGTAGCGACGGCACCGGGCATGTCGTGTGGCGTCAGGACGAGTCCCCGGCTGACCGCCTGCACTACTGCCGCGTGCCCGCCGGTGGATCCGCCTGCGATGGCGAGTCCACGATTCTGACGTTCGGGGGTACGGCCAACGCGGTCGGCGACGCCCAGGTCTTCACCCCTGCCGTCAACAGGGTCGTGATCCTGGCGAGCTGCTGGCAATGCGGTTCCGGCGGCGGCATCACCGACCGGACCTTCCGCTGGATCTCGATCAACAACGGGGCGGACTTCAGCGCCCCGGTCGAGATCGGGAACAACCTCGTGCTCAATGGGCAGGCGTCGTACGTCGACTCGCTCAACCTGTCGCTCGGGGTCGAAGGCAGTCCATTTCAGGCGACGGATCCTGCCGCTCCGAGTCCCGACATCCTGACCCCGACGCTTGCCACCGGCGGGCTGTTCGTCTACTCCCCGGCCGTCATCTACAACGAGACCCTGGACCGGGCCGTGTACGCGACCAACGACCTCGACACCGTCAAGTACGCGTATCGGGCGGACGCCACGCCCACGGCAGCCGAGCTCAACAACGTGGCGAACTGGCAGACCGAGCGCCTGCTGTCCTCGCCTGAGGGCGACAACGACGAGACCGCGCTGAGCTCGGGACCGAGCGGGATTCTTCTCACCTACAAGTGGTTTGTCCCGAACGACAACCGGCTCGGGCTGCGCAAGTTCGATCCGGTCTCGAACACCTTCGGGGGCCCGCTGTACATCGAGGGTGCAAACCCGATCGACAACAACAGCCTCGACTACCCGTACCACTCCCAGGACGGCTCGGGACGGATCCATGTCGTGTGGCGCAGCCTCCACGACGACGGTCGCCTGCGCTACTCACGCTCGGACGACGGCGGTGCGACGTTCAGTGCGGCCGCGAACCTCGCCATCAAGGAGTCGTTCATCGATCCGATCGTCGAGGCGGCCTCGACCGGCGCCGGTTTCGCCGCCTGGAAGGGAACCGGCAGCTCGGCGATCCGCGTGGTGCCGATCGATCCACAGCCGGAGCCGAGCGGGCCCGGCGGTGGCCCCGACACGACCGCGCCGACCGCGGGCGGCTTCAGCATCGGCGACTCGACGCTCTTCCCCGGCGCCGGCACGAGCTTCAGCTTCAACTCGAGCGAGGCCGGCGTGGCCGTGCTGACGATCCAGAAGCGGGTCAAGGGCATGAGGGTGAGGATCAGGGGCCGGCGCCGCTGCGTGCCGCAGACGCGCGCTCGCCTGCGCGCCCTGCGGCGCAGCGCCGGCAGCGACGCGGCGTTCCGGCGCCGGCTGCGCCGGAGTCGCTGCACGGCCTACAAGCGGATCGGGTCGATCCGGCAGACCGTCTCTCCCGGACGCAACACGATTCGCTTCAGCGGCCGGATCGCCGGGCGCAGACTGCGGCCGGGGCGCTATCGCGCTCTGCTCGTGATCACCGACACCGCCGGGAACGTCTCCCGGGTCGAGCGGATCAACTTCCGCGTGCTGCGCAGGCGCCGTTAGGAGCGCGCGTCCGGCAAGAATGCAGGGCGTGCCGGTGATCGCCCTCATCGACGGGGAGCACCATCCGTCCGCCGTGCGCGACGCGCTGGCCCGGCTCGACCTGGCCGGAGTCGTGTTCTGCGGCGGGGAGGAGAAGCTCGGCCCGGGGCCGCTCGAGGAGCACTACGGCATGCCGGTGGAGACCGACCCGGAGGAGGCGCTGCGCCGGCTGGCGCCGAGCGCCGACGCCGTCGTGGACCTCGCGGACGAGCCCGTGGTGCCGGCGTCGGCGAAGCTGCGGCTCGCGGCGCTAGCGCTGAGCCTCGGCCTGGCGTACGAGACGCCCGGCGCGCGGCTCGACCCGCCGCACTACGAGCCCGTGGCGTTCGACGGGCCGAAGCTCGCGGTGATCGCCACGGGCAAGCGCACCGGCAAGACCGCGGTGGCGGGGCACTGGGCGGCGCTGCTGCGCGACCAGGGCGCGGATCCGGTGATCGTCTGCATGGGGCGCGGCGGGCCGGCCGAGCCGCGCGTGGCCGACGCCGGGCCGACGCTCGACGAGCTGATCGCCATAGCCGAGTCGGGCTCGCACGCGGCGTCCGACTTCCTCGAGGACGCGGTGATCGCCGGTGTCCGGACCGTGGGGTGCCGAAGGGTGGGGGGTGGCTTCGCGGGCGCGCCCTTCGAGTCGAACGTGCCCGCCGGTGCGGCGCTGGCAGCGTCGCTCGACCCCGGGGCGATCGTCTTCGAGGGGTCGGGCGCCTGCATACCGCCCGTGGAGGTGGACCGCACCGTGTGCATTCTCGGAGCGGGCCCGCCTGAGCCGTTTGCCGAGTACCGCCTCGCGCGCGCCGACCTGGTGCTGGCGGCCGAGGGCGCACCCGATCCACCCGCCGGCGCGGTCCCATTCACGCTCCGCGCCGAGCCGCTCGAACCGCTGCCGGATGGTGCGCGCGTGGCGGTGTTCACCACCGGCGGCACCGCTGTGGAGGGCGTGCCCGAGCCGGTGCTCGCGTCCACGAACCTGGCGCGCCGCTCGGCGCTCGCCGCCGAGCTCGACCGGGCGGCGGCCGAGCGCTGCGACGTGTACCTCACCGAGCTGAAGGCCGCCGCCATCGACACGGTGGCGATGCGCGCCCGCGCCGAGGGCGCGCGCATTGTCTTCATCCGCAACCGGCCGATCGGCATCGACGACGCCCTCGTCAAGCTGTACCGAGATGCCTCCTGAGACCATCGTCCTCCACAAGGGCCACGGGCTCCCGTACTCGAAGGGGCTGATGGCCCAGACGATCTCCGCGACCGGCCTTGCGCCGGAACGGGCGTTCGATCTCGCTCGTAAGATCGAGCAGCGCCTCGACGCCAAGGGTGGTGGTGAGATCGACGTGGCCGCACTGCACGAGCTGGCCGAGGAGGTGCTCCTCGCCGAGGAGGGCGAGCAGACCGTGCGCCGCTACTCCAACTGGCGGAGGCTCGACCGGCTCGACCGGCCGCTGGTGGTGCTGCTCGGCGGGACCACGGGCGTGGGCAAGTCCACGATCGCGACCATGCTCGCCGCTCGACTCGGGGTTAATCGTGTTATTGCGACAGACGTGATTCGGCAGGTGCTCCGGGCATTCTTCACCCATGAGGCGATGCCAACGGTCCACTACTCCGCGTTCGAGGCGGGCGGCATCGCCGGATACCGCGATCAGGCCGAGCGGGTGGGCACGGGAATCACGGCGATCGTCGACCGCGCGGCGAACGAGTCGAAGCCGGTCGTGGTCGAGGGAGTCCACGTGGTGCCCGGCGGAGTGCACCCGCGCACGCGCGATCGCTGCGTGCTCGTGGAGGCGCTCGTGGTGGTGGGGGACCAGGATCTGCACCGCGGGCACTTCTCGGCCCGGCCCGGAACTCGTCCTGCCGAGCGTTACCTCGCTAGTTTCGAGGACATACGCCGGCTCCAGGATCATCTCTGGGAGCGGGCACGCTCCGAAGGGGTGGCAGTCATAGACAACGAAAACGTCGACGACACGCTCGCGCAGCTGATGCAGCTCGTGCTCGATGCCGTCCAGGAGGTCCAATGAAGCTGTTCATCGACACAGGATCCGTAGCCGAGGTCGAAGAGATCGCGGCCTGGGGAGTGCTGTCGGGCGCCACCACCAACCCGTCGCTGCTTGCCAAGGAGGACGGTGAGCCGGGCGACAGCATCCGTCGCATCTGCGAGCTCGTGGACGGCCCGACCTCGGCGGAGGTCGTCTCCGACGACCCGCGCGAGATGGTGGCCGAGGGTCGCGCGCTCGCCGCGCTCGACGACCGCGTGGTCGTGAAGGTCCCGTTCTCGGCGGGCGGCTTGGAGGCCACGCGCGAGCTCGTCTCCAACGGCATCCCGGTGAACATGACGCTCGTGTTCTCGGCCGCGCAGGCGATGCTCACCGCAGAGGCGGGCGCGAGCTACGTCTCCTGCTTCATGGGGCGGCTCGATGACATCTCGATCGACTCCGAGTCCGTGGTCGGGGAGATCGTCGACGCGCTCGGGCCCCAACCGCGACGCGCAGGTGCTGGCGGCGTCGATCCGCCATCCGATGCACGCCGTGATCGCCGCGAAGCTCGGCTGCGAGGTGGCCACGATCCCAGGCAAGGTGCTGAAGGCCATGCTGGCGCACCCGCTCACCGAGTCGGGCATCGCGCGCTTCACCGACGACTGGAAGAGCCGCCCCGAGTTCGGCGACTGGCTGAAGGGCCTCGTCGAGGAGAGCACCGCCGCCAGCCGGTAGTCCCCGCAAACCCTCAAGGGGGTCAGACCCCCTTGAGGGTTGAACGTGGCGCCCGCCCAGCCCGCTAGGGTTGGCGCCGCTATGTCAGTCCTGAACAGAAAAGAGCTGGAGGACAGCCCGCTCGCCGATCTGCACCAGATCGCGTCGGAGCTGGGCCTCGAGGGCTACCGGTCCAAGCGGAAGGCCGACCTGATCGGGGCGATCCTCGGCGAGACCGGCGCGGCCGAGAGCGCGCCGGCCACGGGCGCCGAGCCGGACGAGGCGGAGGAGGAGGCCTCGGAGGACACGTCCGAGGGCACCTCTGAGGGCACGTCCGACGACACCTCCGAGGGCACGTCGGAGGACACCTCTGAGGGCACCTCCGACGACGAGCCCGACGAGGTTCCCGCCGAGGAGGCGCTCGAGCGCCCCGCGCGGCGCGGCCGTCGTGGTGGGCGCGGGCGCCGTGCGCCAGCCGCCGAGGAGGAGCCGGAGGCCGCGGAGGACGAGAGCTCCGAAGAGGCGATCGCAACCGGCGTGCTCGACGTCCTCGCAAACGGCAGCGGCTTCGTGCGCGTGGATCCCGCGGGCCAGACGCGCGAGGACGTGTACGTCTCGCCCGCCCAGATCCGCCGCTGCGAGCTGCGCGCCGGCGACGAGGTGAGCGGTCCCGCCCGCGGCGCCCGCCGCAACGAGCGCCATCCCTCGCTGGTCCGCATAGAGACCGTGAACGGCGCCGCGGCCGAGCCGGCCGAGGAGCGTCCGTGGTTCGGCGACCTGACCGCCGTCTTTCCCTCTCAGAAGCTGAACGCGCCGAAGACGCTGAAGGACACTCCCTTCGGGCGCGGATCGCGCGTGGCGATCGCCGGGCCCCCGGCGCCGGCGCCACGAGCCTGCTGCGCGAGCTGGCCACCGAGCTGTCTGGAGACTCCGAGCTCTCCGTACAGGTCGTTCTGGCCGGCGTGCGGCCCGAGGAGGTCACCGAGTGGCGCCGGGCCGAGGGCCTGAACGTGGCCGGAGGCAGCTTCGACCGCTCGCCCGATGCACAGGCCCAGGCCGCCGAGCTGGCCGTGGAGCGCGCCAAGCGGCGTGCCGAGCGCGGCGGGCACGCCGCGGTGCTGATCGACTCGCTCGAGGCGCTGCCGCCGAGCGCCCGGCGCAGGATCTTCGGTGCCGGCCGCGCGACGGAGGAGGGCGGCACGCTCACGGTCATCGCCGTGACCGGCGGGGAGCCTGAGGCGCTCCGCTGGGCAACCACGCGCGTGGTGCTCGAGCCGGGCGGCAAGGTGGCCGCCGACAGCGGCACCGTGCGCGCCGACGCCCTTTCCTAGCCGAGCCGAGCGCCTCAGCGGCGGTAGGCCACCCGGCGCCAGGACGGCTCGGGTGAGAGCTCGATGAGCTCGAAGTTGCGGTCCGGCTGGGCGTAGCCGAAGGAGTGGTTGGTCTCGTCGAAGATGACCTCCAGCTCGCCCTCCATCACGCGCTGGTCGAGCCAGGCGCCGCGGAACACGAGCCGTCGGATCCAGTGCACGAGCGAGCGCTCCGAGGGACCGTGGAGATCGCCCCAGCACTCGTTGATGTGCTCGCCGAGGTCGGAGTGGGCGTCGGTGACCTCGCCGTTCACTGCGAGGTTCACGAGGTCCTCGCGCTCGTCGTCGCCGAGCGGCCCGTCCACGAAACCGAGCTTGGACGCGGCCTGCTCCACGCGCTCGGTGAAGTCACGTTCGTTGAACGTGAATCTGAGCTCGCCATACTCGAGCACGTAGTCCGAGCCGGACTCGTAGTTGCCTCTCCGCGCGGTGTCCATGGTGGTTCAAGGGGCCGGCGGCTTGGCCCCCGGCGTCGCGATCATAAGGCTGTTTCCTGCCGCGGCGCAGGCTGTGCAAGGGCAGTTGCACAGATGGAGGCCCGGCGCTATTGCTGCGGTAGAAGCGCAGCCACGAGCTGCTCGGCGACCCAGCGCTCGTAGTTCTCGGCTTTCCATCCGCGCTCTCGTACGAGCGCGAGATACGTGCGCTCGCTCGCAAGCGTCCAGATGACGTCGGCGGCCTCGCGAGCCGCCAGGCCGGGTTTGAGCTGTTTGCGTCGATGGAGGCTCCGGGCCAGCCGGCTTTGCGTCTCGTAGCGCAACTGGTCGTGCTCGGCGAGCAGCTGCGTGGCCTCGGGATCGGCGCCCGCGGCGGCCTCGATTTGGGCGAAGACGGCGGCCTCGCGGTCGCAGATCTGACGGTGCAGGCGCGCGAACTGCGCGAGCTGCTCGCGCGGGTCGTTCAAGCGCTCCATCTCCTGCCAGTCGGCGCGGGAGGAGAGCGGGGCAGCCTCGTCATCTCCCCTCACCGTCAACTCCACGACCGCCCTGAGGATGTTGGCCTTGCTGCGCAGGCTCGCGTAGACGGTGGGGACTGCGACCCCGGCCTCCTCCGCTATCGCGCTGATCGAGGTTGTCGAGTAGCCCTCGCGCACGAACAGCAGCGCGGCGGCCGCGACGATGCGACGGCGCGTCTCTTGCGCCTGGCGCGAGCGGTTCGAGCTGTCGTACGTGCGGCTCTTGACTTCGGAAGGCATCATTACCTATAGTCGACTCTATCCAATAAAGGAGACTACACGATGTCCGGAGAAGGTTGCGGTTCGGCGAGGTCGAGGTGGTGGTCAAAGCTTCTGCCGAGACGACCGGCGGCGCGTTCACTGTCTTTGAGGAGAACGAACCCGTCGACACGCCGCTTCATGTTCACGAGAACGAGGACGAGCTGTTCTACGTGCTCGACGGAGAGCACGTGTTCCAGGTCGGCGACGCGGAATTCCAGGCGGGCCCTGGCGAGCTCGTGTTCGCGCCCCGCGGTATCCCGCATGCCCAGCGGCGGGTCGTGCCGCGGTCGGGCCGCGTACTGATCCTCACGTCGCCCGCCGGGTTCGAGGGATTCTTCCGCGAGCTTGCCGATGCAGACCGCGCCGGTTCGATCGGCCCCGAGGCCTACGCGAGCGCCTCGAAGAAGTACGGGATCACCTGGCTCAACTGAGCGGCTGGGGCGAGATTCCCCGGCTGGGGACTTCTGCGGGTCATGGAGGAGCAACGGCTGATCCTGATCGTGGAGGACGACGAGGCCACGCGGGCCTTCCTGGCCGAGAACATCGCGGCGGATGGCTTCCGTGTGGCGAGTGCCACGAGCGCCGCCGAGGGACTGCGCGCCATCGAGGTGAGGCGGCCGAGCCTCGTGCTGCTTGACCTCGCGCTCGAGGCGGGCAGCGGGCTCGACCTGCTGGACCGGGTGCGGGCGTCGGACGGCCTCGCGTCGCGAATCGACCCGGACCTTCCCGTGATCGTGCTGACCGGGCGCGTGGCCGAGGCGGACCGCGTGCGCAGCTTCGCGCGCGGAGCCGATGATCATGTCTGCAAGCCGTTCCTGTACGCGGAGCTGCTCGGGCGCGTGCGGGCGGTGCTGCGGCGTACGGACGGGCGGCGACGCCAGGGGCTGCTGCGGGTGGGGGAGCTCACGGTGGACCCGAGCACCCGGGCGGTCAGGCTCGCGGGGAAGAAGGTCGAGCTGGCGGCGAAGGAGTTCGCGCTGCTGCACGCGCTCGCGGAGGAGCCCACACGCGTGTACGGGAAGAACGAGCTGCTGCGCGACGTCTGGGGGTACCTCTCGATCGGCAACACCCGCACGCTCGACGCCCATGCGTGCCGGCTGCGGAAGAAGCTGCGCCCGTCGTCGCGGCCGTGGGTGGTGAATGTGCGCGGTGTCGGCTACAAACTGACCGAGGCGCTGTGAGCCACTCGGAGCAGATCGCGCGCGCCGAGCACGAGCTTCGGGGAGCGGCCACGGCGCTCGCGCTGTTGTGCGAGGCGCTTCGCCGCGACCCCGCCGCCAGCCACCACGCGGCTGTGATCGACGCCCAGCTCGATCGCCTGCGTGCCGGTCTCTCCGACCTCGCTGCGGCGCGTCGCGGGCGATCGACCGACGTCGAGCGCGAGGAGGTTGAGCTGTCGGCGCTCACGAGTGCGGCAGCACGTCCCTGGGGCGACACCGCGGTCGAGTGGGAGGGGGGTCCGGTCACGACCCGGCTCGACCGTCGCCGCTTCGCCCAGGCCCTCGGCAACGTGCTGGCGAACGCGGCGGAGCACGGGTCCGGGCCCGTGCGGGTGATCGGACGAGCCCATGAGGGCGGAGTGCGGGTCGAGGTTCGCAACCGCGGTCGCGGGCTCGAGATCGCCAAACGCGCCGCCGAGGAACTGGGCGGACGCCTGAGCTTCGAGATCGTGGGCGACGGCGCCGTGGCCACGCTCGACCTGCCGGACGCGTGAAGGCCCGCCGGCGGCGCGGGCTCCTGCTGCTCTCGGTGGCGCTGGCGAGCGGGGGCCTCGCGGCCTCACAGGTGCACGAGCGCGAGCGGAGCGTGGCGGCGCAGGTCGGCCCGGCGGTGCCGGTGCTGGTGGCGGCGCGCGATCTGCGGGCGGGGGCGCGGGTTCCGGCGCGTGCCCTGGCGGTCCGGCGGCTGCCGGCGCGGTTCGTACCACGGGATGTGCTGGCGTCGCCGGCCGGTGTGGTTGGAGCGCGACCGGCGGTTCCGGTGGCGGCCGGGGGGTATCTCACCGCTGGCCTTTTTCAGGGCTCGAACAGCCAGCGGTCAGGGGGTGGAGGTGGTGTGGGGCGGGGTTGGCGAGCCGTCGCCGTGGAGGTGAGCGGGCCGGCTGGGCTGGCTGCGGGGTCGCGCGTGGACGTGCTCGTCTCGACCGAGTCGGGCGCCGGCGGGGGCCGGACCCTGGTGGCGCTGGCGGGAGCCGAGCTGCTGCGCCTCGAGGCCGCCGCCGGCGACGTGGCATCGCCCGAAGCCGCCAGCACCGGGCGCCCCGACGGCACTCGCAACTCTCCGCGTGACCCTCCGCCAGGCCGTCTACCTCACCGCGGCCGACAACTTCGCCCGCGAAATCCGCCTGCTGGCCCGCCCGCCGGGCGACCATTCTGCCGCCGGCGCCGCGGTCACCCAGGCGCAGCTCTGAAGGGGTGCGAGCGGAGGCTCAACACAAAGCGTCCCACTCTGGGACGCAACGTGTTGAGCCTCCGGCTAGGCGCGCTCGAGGCGCTCGACTGTGCCGTCTGGGTTGCCCAGCAGTGCGAGTTCTGCCATGTCCAGGAACAAACCGTGCTCGACCACACCGGGCACGCGGCGAAGGTTGTCCGCGAGCGCTGCGGGCGACGCGCCGGGCGGAATCGGGGCGTCCAGGATGTAGTGGCCCTCGTCCGTGACGTACGGCTCGGACCCATCCTCGGTGCTCCGCAGTTCGGCCTCCGGCAGCAACCCGCCCAGCCGCCGGCGCGTGTCCCGCCACCCGAAGCGCACCACCTCGACAGGCAGGCGGAAGCCCTCCCCGAGCCGGTCCACCTTCTTCACGGCCTCGGCGACCACCACGAAGCGGCGCGCGGCGGAAATCACGATCTTCTCGCGCAGGAGCGCGCCGCCGCCACCCTTGATGAGACCCAGCGACGCATCGACCTCGTCGGCGCCATCCAGGGCCAAATCGAGCTCGAAGCTCCCATCGAGCTCAACCACCTCGATGCCGGCAGTAAGCGCCCGCTCTCGGGTCAGCTCCGAAGCAACCACGGCGCGCGTCCCAGGCGGAAGGCGCTCCACGACCGCCCAGACGGCCCGCCCTGAGCCCAGTCCGATGGTCATCCCAGGCTCGACCAGCTCAGCGGCTGCGGCCGCCGCGGCTTCACGGGCGTCGGTCACGAAGCGGGAGCTTTGCAGGCAGGGCGGCGGGACTTACTATCCCTATACTCACTTACGTTGAGTAAGCAAGACTCACCTCATGAACTTGGAGAATGCAATGGAAACCATGCTGCTGGTCCCGGTTGACGACTCGGTCGTCTTCCCGACCATGACAGTGACGCTGGCGATCGACGTCGGCACCGAGGAGCGCGTGGTGCTCGTTCCGCGGAAGGGCGAGGAATTCGCGTCCGTGGGCACGGTGGCCAACGTGGTGGAGCAGGTGCGGCTGCCCGGCGGCGGGCGCGCGGTCGCTCTCGAGGGCCAGCATCGAGGCCGGATCGGCGCCGCGAGCACCGGTCCTGACGGTAACCTGCGCGTCGAGGTGGAGGCGCACCCGGACGACCAGCCGGTCGACGGGCGCACCCGTGACCTCGAGCGCGAGTACCGCGCCGTTGTCGAGGAGCTCCTCGAGCTTCGCGGCGACGACGGCCGCATCGCGGCATTCGTGCGCTCGATCATCGAGCCCGGCGCCCTCGCGGACACCGCCGGCTACTCGCCGGACCTGACCTACGACCAGAAGGTCGAGCTGCTCGAGCTGCTCGACGTGACCGAGCGGCTCGCGAAGGCGCTCGAGCTCCAGCGCGAGCGCCTGACCGAGTGGCAGGTGCGCCGCCAGATCCGCGACGACGTGCAGTCGGGCGCGGAGAAGCAGCAGCGGGAGTACTTCCTGCGCAAGCAGATGGAGTCGATCCAGAAGGAGCTCGGCGACGACGACGGCTCCGTGGTCGAGGAGTACCGCGCGAAGATCGAGGAAGCCGGCATGCCGGACGAGGTGCGCGAGCAGGCCGAGCGTGAGCTGGCCCGCTTCGAGCGCATGGGCGAGCAGTCGGGCGAGAGCTCAATGATCCGCTCCTACCTCGACTGGCTGATCGCCGTGCCGTGGTCGAAGCGCTCGGACGAGCGGCTCGATCCCACGCACGCGCGCGAGGTGCTGGATGCCGACCACGCGGGTCTCGAGGATGTGAAGGACCGCATCGTCGAGTACATCGCCGTGCGCAAGCTGCGCCAGGAGCGCGGCATCGCCGAGGACAAGAAGAGCGGCGCCATCCTGACTCTGATCGGACCGCCCGGCACGGGCAAGACCTCCATCGGGGAGTCGATCGCCCGCGCCACCGGACGCGAGTTCGTGCGGATGTCGCTCGGCGGCGTGCGTGACGAGGCGGAGATCCGCGGCCACCGGCGGACCTACATCGGCGCGCTGCCGGGGCGGCTCGTCCGTGCCCTGCGCGACGCCGGGACGATGAACCCGGTGATCATGCTCGACGAGGTCGACAAGGTCGGCGCCGACTGGCGCGGCGACCCGAGTGCGGCCCTGCTCGAGGTGCTCGACCCGGCCCAGAACCACTCGTTCCGCGACCACTACCTCGACGTGGAGCTCGACCTCTCCGAGGTCGTGTTCATCGCCACGGGCAACATGGCCGAGACGATCCCGGGACCGCTGCTCGACCGCATGGAGGTCGTGCGCTTCGACGGGTACACCACCGACGAGAAGGTCGCGATCGCGAGGGGCTACCTGTGGCCGCGTCAGCGCGACCGCAACGGGCTGCGCGAGGACGAGGTCGCGGTGAGCGACAACGTGCTTCGCTCGGTCGTGACCGAGTACACCCGCGAGGCGGGCGTGCGCCAACTCGAGCGCGAGCTTGGGACCCTGCTCCGCAAGACCGCAACCGGCATCGCGTCCGGGAAGGTCGAGGCCCCGGTGCAGATCGGGGAGGAGGAGCTGCGGGATGCCCTCGGGCGCCAGCGCTTCTTCCAGGAGTCGGCCGAGCGCACGGCGATCCCGGGTGTGGCCACTGGCCTGGCCGTGACCGGAGTCGGCGGCGACGTGCTGTTCATCGAGGCCACCTCGATGAAGGGCAAGGACGGCCTCGTGCTCACGGGCCAGCTCGGCGACGTGATGAAGGAGTCAGCGCGGATCGCTCTCTCCTACGTCCGCGGCCACGCGGAGTCACTCGACATCGAGGAGGACGCGTTCGACGGACGTGAGTTCCACGTCCACGTGCCTGCGGGAGCGATCCCGAAGGACGGTCCGAGCGCGGGCATCACGATGACGACGGCGCTTGCGTCGCTGCTGAGCGGCCGGCCGGTGAGGCACACGGTGGGCATGACCGGCGAGGTCACGCTCCAGGGCCGGGTGCTGCCGATCGGCGGGCTCAAGCAGAAGGTGCTGGCCGCGCACGCGGCGGGGCTCACCGACGTGATCCTGCCCGAGCGCAACAGGGCCGACCTCGACGACGTGCCGGAGGAGGTCCGCGACGCGATGACCTTCCACCCGGTGATGACCGTCGACGAGGTGCTGGGGCTGGCTCTCGAGCCGGCTCCGGCCGCCGCACTCGCCGCTTAGAGGCCGAGCCACCCTGGCCAATCGGCCAGGGTGGTTCGCGCCCGGGAGGCGATGATCACGCTGTGGGCGCAATCGCTGCGGTACTTGAGCCTGCCGGGCCGGCGGGCGGGAGGGCGGGCAACTCCCGGGACGTGGTCTTCGCGTTCTTCGGCACCGCATGGAGCGGCGCGGTGAACCGCGACTTCGTGATGCCGGAGGACCGTCTTGCGGCGGCGCTGCTCGAGCACCCGGATGTGCCGCGGGTCCTCGTGTGCAGCCCGTACCGCAGCATCGCCGGCAGAACGCGCGCCGCCCTCGGGCGCGGGCATACCCCTGAGGCTCCTTTTCCCGCGAGCGCCGACCAGCGGCATCACGAGCCGCTTCGGCTCCGGCGCAGCGACCCGGACGACCCCCGGCGCAGCGTCGCCCGCTACGAACGCGGGATCCGCGCCGCCGCCGAGCGGATGGGGCTCAACGCGCCGGCGGTGATCACGTCGAACCCGCTTCTGGCCGGCTTTGGGTCGTTCGAGTGGGCCGGCCCCGTGACCTACTACGCCTGGGACGACTGGACGGCATCCGAGCGGCACCGGCGCCATTGGCCGGCCTACCGAGACGCGTTCGAATGCATCCGCGCCACCGGCAGGCGCGTGTGCGCGATCTCCGCGGACGCGCTCGACGTGGTCGCGCCGACCGGTCCGGGCGTCGTCGTGCCGAACGGCATCGAGCCAAGCGAGTGGGACCCGCCCGGCGACGCACCTGCATGGCTGCTCAGCCAGCCGGCTCCGCGGCTGCTCTACGTCGGGGCCCTCGGCACCCGCGTGGACGTGGCCCAGGCGCGCGCGGTCGCGGAGGCATATCCCGGCGGCTCACTCACCTTCGTCGGGTGGTGGGCGAACGAGGCTCACTTCGAGCCGCTGCTCGACCTTCCGAACGTCTCCTTCGTGACCCGTCGCCCCCGAAGCGAGATCACGGGCGCGATTGCGGCGGCCGACGCATGCCTGATCCCGCATGTCCGGAACAGGCTGACGGAGGCGATGAGCCCGCTGAAGCTGTTCGAGTACCTGGCCGGCGGGGCGCCCGTGGCCGCGGTGGACCTGCCGCCGATAGCGGCGGTCGAGGAGGAGCGAGTCTTCCTCGTGCCCGCCGGCGGGGACATCGTCCCGGCGGTGGCGCGTGCGCTTGAGGCTGGCCGCTCATCCGAGCCGGAGCGCAGGGCGTTCCTCGGGCGTCATTCCTGGCAGCGGCGGATCGACCGGATCCTGGAGCTCGCGCTCGCGCCCTAGAGCCCGACCACGAGTACCAGCACCAACAGCACCACGACGACGGAGAGAGCGACCGCCGCGACGACGCGCAGAGTCCACATCTGGCGCGGCGGGCGCGGGTCAGGCGAAGGCACCACCGGGGTCGCCCTGAGCGGCCCCGGCCGCTCGCCGATCTGGATGGTGCGGCGCTCCGACCCTTCGAGGGGGGCTGCGGGGTGCTCGACCGGCGGCTCGAGTGCCTCGGTGGGATCGGACGGCTCGTCCACCGGCGCGGGCCCGCGGTCGGCGAGCGGCTTGGGCACGGCCCTCGCCTCGGCGCTCGGCCGCCCGGTAGCCGCGGCGCGTGCCCGCGACATCCATGCATTGCGTTCCAGGCGCGCCCTGTCGCGCGCCTCGGCCAGGGCGTCGCGCTCGCCCTCCACCGCGCTGAGCTTCTGAAGGGCCTCGTCACGCGCGCCGCGCGCCTCGTCAGCCTCGGCAACCGCGGCGTCACGAGCCACCAGCGCGGCGTCCCGCTCGGCCGCCGCGGCGTCGCGCTCGTCACGCAGGCGGTCGGCGTCCTCGGCGGCGGCGTCCTCAGCCAGGGCGATCGTGGCGCGCGTCTGCTCGAGCTCCGTCTCGAGGGTGCGGATCTTCGCGTGCTCGTCCCTCAGGCGCTCACGCAGCTCCTTGGCCGCCTCCGAGTGCGTCGCCCGGGTCCGTTCCAGCTCTTCCCCCACCCGCCCCACCTCGGCCAGCGCGGCGGCAAGCTCGGCCTCCAGCACCGCGCTGCGCGGGCGACGGGCCGGGAGACGGTCCTTCGTGGGCGTTGCCGGCTGCGCCTCGTCGTGCTCCACGGAGCCACCGGGCGCCGGCAGCTGCACAGCCACGTCCGGGCTCACGGTGAGCTCGGCATCGTCGAAGTTCGCGGGCTCGCCCCTCCAGGTGAAGGCAGCAACCCAGTCCTGGCCGTCCTCGGGCGCCCAGGGCTTGTGCTCGAGGTCGGCGAGCATCCGCCGCCGCTCGCCGTTCACCAGCACGTCGAGCGTCGGCCGGAGGAAGCGGTGCCCTCGCAGCCCGGACCAGCGGCCGACCAGCTCGACACGATCACGGGAGGTCCACTCGAAGCGCTCGACCTCGAAGGCCACTCCGGGTGTGACGGGGTTGGGCGTGGAGGTTGACTCCGGCGACACGGCTCAGATGCTCCTCGTGAGGCCGCCGTCCACCAGCAGGGCCACTCCGGTGATGTAGCTCGCCCGCTCGGAGCAGAGGAACGCCGCGGCCGCCGCGATCTCCTCCGCGGTCCCGAGCCGGCCGGCCGGGATCTCGTCGCGCGCGACCTTCTCCGCCTCCTCGATCGAGCCGTGCAGGTGAGCGATGCGATCGGTCGCGATCCGCCCGGGCAGGATCGTGTTGAGGGTGATGCCGTCTCCCGCGAGCTTGCGGGCGAGCGTCTTGAACGCGCCGAGCAGTCCGGGGCGGTGCGAGTTCGACAGCATCAGCGTCGGGATCGGCTCGCGCGCGGCGGACGACGACACGCTCAGGATGCGGCCGAAGCTGCGCTCGCGCATCCCGGGCACCACCTGCTCGATCATCTCGATCGGCGCGACCACCAGCTCGCGATGGGCGGCCTCCCACTGATCGCGGGTGAACTCGAGCGGATCGCCTCCCGCGGGGCCGCCCGTGTTGGTCACGAGGATGTCGATCGGGCCGAGGTCGCGCTCGACGTTCTCGAGAAGCTCGGGCGCGGCGTCGAGGTCGAGCGTGTCGTGCACGTACGGCCTGGCGCCGATCTCGCCTGCGGCCGCCTCGATCGTCTCGCGGGTGCGAGAGCTCACCGCCACGCGTGCGCCCTCGCGGGCCAGCTCCCGGGCGATCCCGAAGCCGATGCCCTGCGAGGCGCCCGTAACGAGCGCGACCCTGCCCTCGAGGCCAAGATCCATGACCCGCAGAGTATCCGTGAGCGGGTGTAGGGTCGCGCCGGTGCCCGGTCTACGGCTACTCCTGCGCATGGCGCCCTTCCTCGTGGGTGCGCTGGCCACGGCCGTCTGGCTCCAGCGCCGGCGCCCGCAGCCCGCAGTGCTCGCGCCGCCGCCTCCGGTGCCGCAGATCGACATCGTGAGCGTGGTGGACGACCTGCTCAACGTGGGCCGCTAGTACCCCATTCGGGTAGTGCACCGCAACGACCGGCGCTCCAATGTGCTTGGATGTACGACTTCTGATTCGAACTGCCGAGTTCTCGCTGTCCCGACGGCGAGGAACGGGGGACCCAATTGCGGCCACTGAGGCCGTTGGGGCGAATCGCGACACCGTGTCGCGTAGCGCCACTTTCCGGCGCGAGCCCGTCAGCTCACCCCGTAGGCAATGGAAAGGGGAAACGTCAGGTGGCAAGGATCTTCGACGCCGTGCGCGGTCCGCATTTTGCGGTGCTGTTCGTGCTGGCCGCGTTCGCCGCGGCGGCCGTGCCCGCACTCGCGGACCCCGGCGCCTCCAGCTCAGGCGGCGCCACCGCCTCGAGCGAGGTCATCGTCAAGCGCGGTGACCGCGGCTCGGCCGTGCGCAGCATCCAGCAGGAGCTTGGGATTCCCGCCGACGGAGTCTTCGGGGAGCAGACCGAACGCGCCGTCAAGCGTTTCCAGCGCAGCCACGACCTCGTGCCGGACGGCATCGTCGGACCGCTCACCCGCGGTGCGCTCGGGCTTCGCCCCTTCAGCAGCCGCTCGCTGCGCCGCACCAGCGACCGCAGCGTGAGCGTGCCCGCCGCCCTGAGGCGGATCGCCGAGTGCGAGTCGGGTGGCAACCCGCGCGCCGTCTCACCCGGCGGGCAGTACAGGGGCAAGTATCAGTTCAGCCGGGCGACCTGGCGCGCCCTCGGCGGCAGCGGCGACCCCGCCGACGCACCCGAGTGGCAGCAGGACCGGCTTGCCCTGAAGCTGTACCGCCAGCGCGGCAGCGCGCCCTGGCCCAACTGCGGCTAGGCGCCTAGCCCGCCGGCGCGGCCGCCCGGCGCCTGAGCGTCGTGAGACCCACGAAGGTGGCCGCGCAGGCCACTGCGAGCGCGCTGTAGGGCACGGCGTCCGACGTGGCCTCCGCGACAGCGCCGCCCACGCCCGCGCCCAGAACGTGACCGGCCGCCCAGGCCAGATTCGAGATCGAGAAGGCGAGCGCCAGGTCGAGCCCGGCATCCTCGGCCGCGTCCGAGAGCAACGCCATCGCGGGCGCCCAGAACGTCGCGAGCGCGCTGAACGCGAGCACGACCGTGCCCGCGAGCAGCCACGCGCTCGACGGCAGCGGGAGCAGGATTGCCACGCCCGCAGCGGCGACGAGCCCCACCCGGATCGGTCCCAGCCGGCCGACGCGGTCGGAGACGCGCCCCGCGAGCGGGCTGATCACCGCCTCGACGGCCGCGCTGACGAGGAACACCGCCCCGATCGTGGCTCCCGCCACTCCGAGATCGTCGAAGCGAAGCGGCACGAGCACCTCGACTCACGCCGGCGAACAGCGCCGGGAGCGTGAACAGCCAGAACCCCGCCATCACCGCCGGGCGCCGCATCGCCCGCAGCAGCGCGCGCACCCCCGGGCTCTCCTCGGGCTCGACCCCCGGCATCGACCACGCCCAGCCGGCGAGTACCGCGGCCACGAGCGCGACCGAGCTGAACACGGCCTCGGGGCTCAGCACCGTGGCGGCGCCGCCCAGCACCGGGCCCAGGAGCACGCCGACGATCGCAGCGCTGAGCGCCGCGCCGATCAGCTCGCCGCGGCGGTCCGTGGGCGCGGCGCACACGAGCCAGGCCATTCCAGCGGCCCACATGCACGCACCCCCGATCCCCTGGACGAAGCGCGCGGCGTCGAGCAGGACGATGTGGTTGGCGAACGCGAACACGAGGCTCGTGACCCCGAGCATCGCCAGCCCGGTGAGCAGCGTCGGCTTGACGCCCCAGCGGATCGCGAGCCAGCCGGCCGGCAGCGCGCCCACGAACGTGCCCGCCGGATAGGCGGCCGTGAGGACTCCAGCGCCGGTCTTCGAGAGGTCCAGCTCGTCCGAGTAGTGGGGTAGGAGCGGCGCGACCGCGGCGAAGAACATGGTGTCCACGAGGACCACCGCGGCGACGAGCCAGAAGAGCCGGCGCATCCATACGATGCTACGTGAGTGACGCCGCCGATCCGCGAAGAGCTCGAAGACTGGCTGCGCATCCCCTCCGTCTCGACGGGTGAGGGCGATGCGGACGCGCTCGGACGCGCCTGCGACTGGGTGCTCGAGCGCATCGAGGCCGCCGGCGGCAGCGCCGAGCGCGTGGTGGTGAACGGCAGCAACCCGATGGCGGTGGGGGAGCTGCGAGCCTCGCGCCCCGACGCGCCGACGGTTCTCTCGTACGGGCACTACGACGTGCAGGACCCGGGGCCGCTCGACGCGTGGGAGTCGCCGCCGTTCGAGCCGACCGAGCGCGACGGCCGCCTCTACGCCCGCGGCGCCGCCGACGACAAGGGCAACTTCCTGCCGCTGCTGCACGTGGCGTGCGAGCTCGCCCGGGCCGGCGAGCTGCCCGTGAACGTGCGCTTCCTGGTCGAGGGCGAGGAGGAGGTGGGCAGCGTCTCGCTGCTCAGCTATCTGCGCGACCAGCCCCAGGAGGTCGACTGCGTGATCGTGTTCGACTCGCTGATGGCGGACGAGCGCACGCCCGCGATCAACACCGGTGCGCGCGGCCTCGTCCAGGGGCCGGTGGAGGTGCGCACTGGACGCCGCGACCTGCACTCCGGCCTCTACGGCGGCGCCGTGCTGAACGCCACGCACGTGCTCATGGGCATCCTTCAGGAGGTGCTCCCGGGCCCGGACGGGCGGGTGCGCGAGGAGCTCCGGGCCGGTGTTGCGAGCCCGAGCGCGGAGGAGCGCGAGTCGTGGTCGCGACTTCCGAGCGGTGCAGAGATGATCGCCGAGGCGGGCGCCGCGGAAGTGACCGCCGGCGCGGCCGACGAGTTCTGGGAGCGCACCGGCGCCGCGCCGGCCCTCGACGTGAACATGCTCGCGAGCGGCGAGCCGCGGACGGTGATTCCGTCGGTGGCGCGCGCGCAGGTGAGCCTGCGGCTTGCGCCCGGGCAGAGCGCGGAGCAGATCGGCGCGGAGCTCGAGCGGCTGCTGAGGGCGGCCGCCCCGGCTGGTGTCGAGGTATCGATCGAGCTCGACCTGTCCGATCCAGCCCTGTTCGATGCGCGCGAGCCGGCGCTCCAGCTGGCCGCCGGAGCGTTCGAGCGCGCGTGCGGCACGCCGCCCGCCTTCGTGCGGCTGGGCGGAACCCTGCCGCTACTCGCGGTGCTCGCCGAGCAGGGCACGCCGACGATCGTGAGCGGCTTCGCCCTGGGCGCGGACGCGTTTCACGCGCCCAACGAGAGCTACCGGCTCGAGAGCCTCCGGCTCGGCGAGCTCACGGCACGCGAGCTGTATCGCTCGCTGGCCGACCTCCCGCGCTGAGCGCCGGGCTAAGGCTCGCCCCTCCGCCGCCGATAACAGCGGAGTGACCCCGCCCAAGCGTCATCTCAAGGCCGTCGACGAGGACAGCGTCGTTCTCGACCCGTGGGAGCAGCGTTTCCGGCTGCTCGCGGGCAACGTGCGCGCCCTGATCTCGCTCCACGACGCGGCCGGATCCTTCATCTACGCATCGCCGCTCCTCTCCGAGCTCACGGGCGTTCCGCGCGACACGCTGCTCGGCAGCCCGATCCAGGCGCTGATCCACCCGGAGGACTGCGACCGCGTGATGTCCGTGCACCGGGCCTGGGTTCGAGGCCCGGGGGCCAAGACCGTCGAATATCGCGTGCTCGCCTCGGGCGGCGGCTGGTGCCCCGTCGAGACGACCTTCGTGGCCGGCGACGGCGCCGAGGTGCAGTGGGTCACCCGCCGCCTCGACGTGGTCGGCGCCGAGCCGCAGACCACGGCCGAGATCGATCCCGCCACCGGCCTTCCCACCCGCTTCTCGCTGCTCGACCGCCTCGCATGGGCCCTCCACCCCGCCGGGTCGGGAGCCGCTGCCGTGATCGTGATCAAGCTGGATGGCATGGAGCGACTCGTGGAGGACCGCGGCCGTCCGGCCACGAGCCTCGTGCTTCGCGAGCTCGGCAGGCACGTCACCTCTGTCCTTCGGCCGCTTGACCTCGTCGGGCAGCTGGACGACGAGCGCCTCGCCGCCGTCTGCGCCGGCGTTGATGAGGAGACGACCGTTGTCCGCATCGCGGACCGCATCCGTGAGGTTGCCGGCCGCCCACTCGGAGCGGGCGGCCTTCCGCTGATCCCGAGCGTGGGCGCGACCTGCTCCGCCGCCGGCCAGCGCCGCCCCGCCGCACTGCTTCAGGCCGCAGTCGAGGCCGCCGATACCGTGAGCGCCCGCGGCGGCGACGCGATTCAGCTCGTCTAGCTGCGCCGCATCCGGTGAATCGACACTCGCTCGAGCCCGCGGGCTCGTCGTGCTGCGAATGATCCAACCCTGTTCGGAGGCCCGCGCCAGAAAGCCCTCTGAGTGGGCACGGCCGGGATCGGCGAGCAGCACCAGGCCGCGCTCGTCCACGAGGCGCGGAAGCAGGTCGAGCAGTTCGTCGACGTTGCGGCGCTCGTAGAGCACGTCGGAAGCGATCACGAGCTGCCAGGGCGCGCGGGCCACGATCTCGTCCGGCTCGCCCCAGGCGCAGCGCAGCGTCTCGACATCTACCTCGTTCCGCTCCGCGTTGGCGGCCGTGGCGCGCACGGCGTCGGACGACCAGTCGGTGGCGAGCACACGCCCGCCGGCGCGCGCGGCCGCGATGCTCGGCAGGCCGAGTCCGCAGCCCAGCTCGAGCGTCCGCCTGCCGCGCAGCGACCTGATCGACACGTCGTGAGCGAGGGCGACGGCGCTCGCCCACAGCTCCGCCCAGTAGGGCAGGAACTCCTCGTGCTCGAACGACTCCTCGCTGATCAGCGCCTCGGCATCCGGCGGGCGCATCAGCTCCACCTCGCCACCCGGCAGCGGGATGCGCTCGGCGACGATCAATGCCCTTGCGGAGCCGGCGGTGCCGGCGCAGCCCCGTTGTCAATCCGCCCCGACTCCCTGGCGGCGGTCTCTGCCGCGTCGAGCTGGCGCTCGATCAGCTCGAGCCCCGAGCTCCAGAAACCCGGGTCGGACAGGTCCACGCCCACGATCACGCCAAGCTCCTCCGGCGGCATCGACCCGCCGGCCTTCAGGAGGTCCAGGTAGGAGGACACGAACTCGTCGCCCTCCTCCTCGTAGCGCCGGTAGACCGACAGCGCGAGCAGGTGGCCGTACGCGTAGGCGTACACGTAGCCCGGCGCGTCCACGAAGTGCCAGATGTAGGACCACCAGAGCGCGTAGTCGTCGTCGAGCTCCACGCTGTCGCCGAGCAGGTCGCGCTGCGTGGCGAGCCAGAGCTCGCCGAAGCGCTCGACCGACAGCTCGCCCGCCTCGCGACGCGCGGTGTGGATGGCGTCCTCGAAGCGGTTCATCGCGACCTGGCGGAACACCGCGGCCACCGCGCCGTCGAGTGCGCCCGCGAGCAGGTCGAGCCGCTCCGCGGGGCCAGGCGCCCGTTCGAGCAGCCGCTCGAGCACGATGTTCTCGCCGAAGATCGAGGCGGTCTCAGCCAGCGTGAGCGGGGTGGAGAAGTGGTAGATGCCCTGCGGCCGCGCAAGCGAGGCGTGCACGCCGTGCCCGAGCTCGTGGGCCATCACGAGCACGTCGTGCGGGCGCGAGGTGTAGTTCAGCATCACGTACGGATGCGCCGACGGGACGGTGTACGAGCAGAATGCGCCGCCGCGCTTGCTCGGACGCGGCGGACCGTCGATGTAGCCGCCCGTGAAGAACTCCGTGGCCACCTCGCCGAGCTCGGGCGAGAAGGTCCGGTAGCAGTCGAGCACGATCTCCTCGGCGTCCGCGTAGGCGATGCGGTCGTCGCTGTCCGACACGGGGGCCATGCGGTCGTAGTAGGCCAGCCTGTCGAGACCGAGGAGGCGCGCCTTCAGCGCGTACCAGCGGCGAGCCAGGTCGTAGCGGCCCTGAACCGCCTCGATCAGCGCCTGGACCGACTCGTCGCTCGCCTCGTTGGCGAGGTTGCGCGACGCGAGCCAGTGCGGGTAGCCGCGCAGCCGGTCCTTGGTCGCCTTGTCCTGAAGCAGGGTGTTGAAGACGAACGCGCGCGTGCCCAGGTTCGGCCGGAGCGACTCCGTGACCGCCGCGGCCGCCTCGGCGCGGCGCTCGCGGTCGGGGTCCTGCAGGCGCGAGAGGCCCTCCTCGAGCGAGGCGGGCTCGTCCTGGTCGGGGAGAGGCACCTGAAGGGCGGAGGTCTGCTCGGTGAAGAGCCGCTGGAACGCAGACCCGCCCGTGACGTTCGTCTCCGTGAGCACGCGCTCCTCGGGCTCCGAGAGCTGGTAGGGCAGGTAGCGGCGCAGCGTGCGCAGGTGGTGAGCCGCGAATGCGAGCTCAGGGTGCCTCGACCAGCTCGTCGGCACGCTCGGCCGGCACGAGGTTCCACTCGAGGTCGAAGAAGAGCAGCTGGGTCTCGATCGCGGCGCCGAGCTCGCGCGCCTTCTGAAGCAGGGCGCCGCGCGCCGGGTCCGCCGTATCGAGCGAATAGCTGAGCACGGCGTACGAGCCCGCGCGCCCGCCGAGGTCGTGGATCTCGGCCAGCTCCTGCATCGCCTCCGCGAGCTCCGGCACGTCCAGCTCCGCGACACGGCCGCGGAAGCGCTCGGCAAAAGCCTCGGCACGCTCGCGCGCCTCGTTCAGCATCGCCTCGACGGCCTCGGGGCCTCCGCCGTCGACCAGCGGCTCGAGGTTCCAGGAGGCGGCTTCCAGCTGTTCGTCCACGGTGGCGCTCACGCAGCCGAGGTTAGCCAGCGTCCGGTGAAAGGATCATGCAGGTGGACGTGCCGTGGGCGAGCAGCTTGCCGTCGCTCGCGCGGCGCACCGAGCCCTCGGCCGTCGCCACGCGCCGCCCGCGGTGAACCACCCGGCCCTCGGCGAGCACCTCGCCGGCGTCCGGTGTGATCGCCCGCACGAGGTTGAACTTGGTTTCGAGCGTGGAATACGACTCGCCCTCGCCGCAGGTGGTGTGCACCGCCGCGCCCATGCACGAGTCGAGCAGAAGGCCGGCGAAGCCGCCGTGCACGACGCCGATCGGGTTCAGGTGCTGCGCCCCCGGCACGGACGAGAAGACGGTGCGGCCCTCCTCGGCCTCGACGATGTCGAAGCCCATCAGGTCCTGGATCGGCGCCCGCGGCTGCGAGCCGTCCACGATCGCCTTCATGTATTCGAGGCCGGTCACGAGCCGTCAGTATCTCCGGAATGACCGATCTGCCCACTCCACTCGAAGAGGCGCCGCCCTCGCTCGCGGCCGGCGGGCCGCTGTTCCTGAAGCGCGAGGACGTTCACGAGCTCGGCGCGTTCAAGTGGCGCGGGGCGCTGCCGGCGCTCGAGGCGTTCCGCGCGCGTGGCGCCGACGCAGTGGTCACCGCCTCGACCGGGAACCACGGCGCCGCGAGCGCGTGGGCGGCGCAGCGCACCGGCATGCGCGCGATCGTCTTTGTGCCCGACGGGGCCAGCGAGGCCAAGGTCGCGCTGCTGGACGAGCTCGGTGCCGAGCTGCACCCGGTGGGCACCGACCTGGACGAGTCGAAGGAGCTGGCGCGCGAGCACGCGGCCGCGAACGAGCTGCCGTTCTTCGAGGACGGCGCGGAGCCGTCGCAGTTCGACGGCTACGAGGCGATCGGCCGCGAGATCCTCGAGCAGCTGGGGACCCCGCCGGCGCGGGTGATCGTGCCGGTGGGAAACGGCGCGCTCATCATCGGCGTGGCGCGCGGAGTCGATCCCGTGCTCGGGGTGGTGGCGAAGGAGGCGCCGGTGATGGCGCTCAGCGTCGAGGCCGGCCATCCGGTGGACTGCGACCGCTCCTCGACCTTCGCCGACGGCATGGCGGTGCGAGTTGCGATTCCGCTCGCCGTCGAGGAGATGTCCCGGGCCGGCATGCCCATGACCATGGTGTCCGAGCGGGCGATCGCACGCGCGGTTGGTGACCTCGCGGCCGCGGGCATCCGGGTGGAGGGCTCGGCCGCCGCGGCGCTCGCAGCTTTCCGGGACCTCGAGCCCGAGGACGATCCGACCGTCCTGATCGTGACCGGCCGCAACATCGACGACGACCTTCATCGGCGCGCGGTGGAGGAGCCGGAGAGCTTCCCCGACTAGGACGAGTAGTCCTGCTTGACAGCGCCGCGAGTTCGGGGGAAGGTCGGATGAACTGGAGCTCGTAACCGCCGGGGGTCAAGCATGACACGCAGGATGCTCGTAGCCGCACTCGCCGCCGCCTTCACGCTGCTCGCGCCCGCCGCCGCGCAGGCCGGCTCGCATATCACGTGGACGGCGGAGCGGCTCACGGTGACCACCGACGGGGCGGGCGACGTCGTCAGCCTCTACACGCGCGAGATCAGCGGCGGGCGTGTATCCCGCCGTTCACTACGGGCGGCCCGACCACCTACACGCAAGCCACGCCGACAGAGGGGGGCTGCATCGAGGACGGGGGGTACATCGTCTGCGACGGGGCCGACAGCTTCCTGTTCCAGGGCGGCGGCGGCAACGACACCCTGTCGATCTCCGACGACTCGGCGCTCAACGCGGTTCCGGCGACGCTCAACGGCGGAGGCGGCAACGACAAGGTGCAGGACTTCAGCTCGGCTCCCCGCACGCTCGACGGCGGTGAAGGCAATGACGTGATGTTCGGGTCGGCCGGCGACGACATCATGCGCGGCGGCAACGGCAACGACGAGGTCGACGGCGAGGGCGGCAACGACAACGTGTCCGGCGGCGACGGCGACGACAAGCTCTTCGGCGACCACTTCAAGGCGCCGGGCTCCGACGTGGTCGACGGCGGGCCCGGCTTCGACCGCGTCATCGACGACTACCCCGTCGGCGAGGGCCCCGTCACCGTCACGCTAGACAACCTCGCCAACGACGGGCGCGCGGGGGAGAACGACAACCTCATCGGCATCGAGCACATCGAGGGACCGCCGGGCACCTACGTCGGCAGCGACGCCGCCGAGACGTTCACCGTCGGCGCCACCGGGCAGACGTCGAGCGTGAGCGGCGGGGGCGGCAACGACACGATCACGACGCTCAACGGCTCGGACTCGGTCGACGGCGGACCCGGCGACGACCGCCTCGTGACCGGGTTCGACAACGACAACGTCACCGGCGGTCCGGGGCGCGACACGATCTTCTCTGACGCGACCGGCTCCTACTGCGGGATCTACATATGCACGGTGCCGTTCGGGAACGACACGGTCAACGCTCGCGACGGCGAAGCCGACACGATCGACTGCGGCGTCGGGGCTGACCGGGCCGTCATCGACGCGATCGACACGCATGCCAACTGCGAGACCGTCGATTCGCAGTCCGACGGCGGGGCGCGCGCGCTCACCGTGCTGTCGAAGCGCTCCATCCGCCAGATCGCGCGACGCGGGCTGAGGATCAGGGTCTACTGCCCGGCCAGGTGCACGATCAGGGCCCGCCTCACCACCAACCGCGCACTCGCACGCGGGCTGCGGCTGGGGCGCTCGCGCCAGCTGGCGGCAGCCAGCAAGACGCTGAACTCGGCCGGGACGTCCACCCTCACCCTGAAGGTCGCCAGGAAGGCGCGGCGCCCCTTCAGCCGCCTGCGCAGGGCGACCGTGACGCTGACCGTGAGGCGGAGCGGGACGACCACGCTGTCACGGAAGCTCCGCCTCGGCCGTTGAGCGACTAGGACGAGTAGTCGTAGAAGCCGCGGCCCGACTTGCGGCCGAGCAGGCCCGCCTCGACCATGCGGTTCAGCAGCGCGGGTGCCACGGACGCCGGGTCGCGGAACTCCTCGTAGAGCGACTGCGAGACGGCCAGCAGCGTGTCGAGCCCGATCAGATCCGAGAGCTGGAGCGGGCCCATCGGGTGAGCGCAGCCCTTCATCATCCCCTCGTCGATGTCCTCCTTGGAGGCGAAGCCGGACTCGTACATCCGGATCGACGACAGCAGGTACGGGATCAGCAGGGCGTTGACCACGAAGCCGGCGCGGTCCTGCGAGTGGATCGTGGTCTTGCCGAGCGTCTGTTCGGCGAACGTCGTGGCCCTCTCGAGCGTCTCCTCGGAGGTCATTATCGAGCGCACCACCTCCACCAGCGGCAGCACCGGCACGGGGTTGAAGAAGTGGAGGCCGATCACCCGGCCCGGTTGCGATGTCTCGGCGCCGAGCTTCATGATCGGCACCGACGAGGTGTTCGATGCGAGGAACTGCGCGTCCGGCAGCGTCGCGTCCAGCTGCTTGAAGACGTCGCGCTTCAGGTCCTCGTCCTCGATGACGGCCTCGATCGCGGCGTCCGCGCCGTCGAGGTCCGCCAGGGCGGTCGTGTAGGCGAGCCGCTCCGCCGCCGCCTCGCGCTCGGCGGCCTCGAGCTTTCCGGCTTTCACGGCCCGGTCGAGCGAGCGCCCGATCGCCGCCTCGGCGCGCGCGACGCCGGCATCGTCGGCCTCGACCACGGTCACGTCGACCCCCGAGCGCGCGCAGACCTCGGCGATCCCGGAGCCCATCAACCCTCCGCCCACGACACCTACGCGCATCGCGCTGACCTTATCTTCTGAGGGGTGCGCTTCTCGCCCTCGCAGCTCGAGCATCCGATCATCCAGGCGCCGATGGCCGGCGGGCCGTCGACCCCGGCGCTCGCTGCCGCCGTGTCCGAGGCCGGCGGGCTGGGCTTCCTCGGCGCGGGATATCGCAGCGCGGATGCGGTGCGCGAGGAGATCGGCGAGCTGAGGCGGCTCACGGAACGTCCCTTCGGCATGAACTTGTTCGCGCCCGGGCCGGCGCGGGGGGACAGCGCAGCGCTGGCGAGCTACGCCTCGACACTCGCCGGCGAGGCGGAGCGCTACGGCGTCGAGCTGGGCGAGCCGCGTCATGACGACGACGGTTGGGACGCGAAGCTGGCGCTTGTGGCGGACGAGCGGCTGCCGGTCGTGTCGGTGACGTTCGGCTGCCCGTCCCGGTCAGAGGTCGACGCGCTGCAGTCCGCCGGTTGCGCTCTCTGGGTCACGGTCACAACCCCAGCCGAGGCGCTCACCGCGCACGAGGCGGGCGCCGACGCCCTCGTGGTGCAGGGTGTGGAGGCCGGCGGCCACCGCGGCTCCTTCGACGAGCGGGCTCCAGGCGACGTGGGCCTGCTCGCGCTCCTCCAGCTCGTGCGCGCCGTGACTGATCTGCCGCTCGTGGCCACCGGTGGAATCGCCACCGGGCACGGCATCGCGGCCGTGCTGGCGGCAGGCGCCGCCGCCGCTCAGCTCGGCACCGCGTTCATGCTCACGCCCGAGGCGGCCACGTCAGCGGCGCACCGGGAGGCGCTGCGCGAGCGCGGGCCGACGGCCCTCACGCAGGCGTTCACCGGCCGCACGGCCCGCGGGATCGAGAACCGCTTCATGCGCGAGCACGAGTCCCACGCGCCGCACGGCTATCCGGAGGTGCACCACCTGACGGCGCCCGTCCGGGCGGCCGCGCGCGAGCGCGGCGACGCGGATGGCTTCAACCTGTGGGCCGGGCAGGCGCACGCGCTGGCGGCCGACGTGCCCGCCGGCGAACTGGTGCGCCGGCTGGCGGACGAGGCGAGCGAGGCGCTGCGCTCGGCCCAGCGCTGAGCCTGCTTAGCCGGCCGAGCCCTCGCTCATCGGGCGGAAGGTGGTCGTGAGGATGCGCATGTTGCGCGGGCGCGTCACTGCGAACAGCACCACCTCCGCCACGTCCTCGGCGCTCATCATCTCGGCCAGCGCCGGATCGCCGTGCTCGCGGCCCGTGCCGATCGCGAACTCGGTGTTCACGCCACCGGGCGCGATGCTCGTGGCGCGGACGCCGCGCTCGCGCAGCTCGAGGTCGAGCGCGCGCGTGAAGCCCACCTGGCCGAACTTCGACGCGTTGTAGACGGCCTCACCGAGGAACGCCCGCACCCCGGCCACGCTGGCGAGCGAGACGAAGTCGCCCGCGCCCGACGCGATCAGGTGGGGGAGGGTGGCCGCGGCGGTGTAGAGCGTGCCCTTGAGGTTCACGTCGATCATCGCCTCGAGGTCGTCGGCGTCGAGCTCGAGGAACGGACCGTAGGAGCCCACGCCCGCGTTGGCGACCGCGATGTCGAGCCGCCCGAAGCGCTCCACGACCTGCTCGGTGGCGCGCTCGACGGCGGCGCGGTCGCTCACGTCGCAGGCGATCCCGAGCGCGCGCTCGAGGCCGAGGTCCTCGCCGCGGCGCGAGAGCAGGCCAACCGACGCGCCGGCGTCGTGCAGCGAGCGCGACACCGCCGCGCCGATGCCGCCGCTGGCGCCGGTCACGAGCGCGACCTTCCCGTCGAGCTCAGCCACGGGCGCCGTCCAGCTCGGGGAGGAGATCGGCGACCGAGTCGACGATACGCGAGGGCCTGTACGAGTAGCGCTCGGTCTCGCCCTCCTGGGTCACGCCGGTCAGGACGAGGATCGTCTCCAGGCCCGCCTCGAGCCCCGCCACAACGTCGGTGTCCATGCGGTCGCCGATCATCGCCGTAGTCTCGGAGTGTGCCTCGATCGCGTTGAGGGCGGAGCGCATCATCAGCGGGTTCGGCTTACCCACGTAGTACGGATCGACACCGGTCGCGCGGCTCACGAGTGCCGCCACGGAGCCGGTGGCCGGGAGCGGGCCTTCAGGCGTCGGGCCCACGTTGTCCGGGTTCGTGGCGATGAAGCGCGAGCCCGCCGCGATCAGCCTGATCGCCTGCGTGATGCGCTCGAAGCTGTAGGTGCGGGTCTCGCCGAGCACGACGTAGTCGGGGTCGCGCTCGGTGAGCGTGTAGCCCACCGCGTGGAGCGCCGTGGTGAGGCCCGACTCGCCGATGACGAAGGCCGAGCCGCCGGGCCGCTGGTCATCCAGGAACTGTGCGGTCGCAAGGGCCGAGGTCCAGATCGACTCCTCGGGCACATCGAGCCCCGTGCGGGCCAGGCGAGCGGCGAGGTCACGCTGCGTGTAGATCGAGTTGTTCGTCAGGACGAGGAAGGGCAGGCCGAGCTCGCGCAGCCGGGCCAGGAACTCCTGTGCGCCCGGGACCGCGTTCTGCTCGCGCACGAGCACGCCGTCCATGTCCATCAGCCAGGAGCAGATCTCGCGTCGTGTCATGTCGCGTAATTCTCGCTGCCCATTACGTGGAGAGATATGTACGGCTCGTTGCCGACGACCCAGCTGTCGTGGCCGGGCGGCACGTAGAAGCAGTCGCCCGGCTCCATGATGCGCTCCTCGCCGTCGTCCATCTTCACCGCGGCGCGGCCACTCACCACGAGCCCGACGTGCTCGACCATGCACGAGCTCGCTCCGCTGGGGGCGCCGACGTGCTCCGACCAGCGCCAGCCCGGCTCGTAGGTTGCGCGGCCGATCGTCATGGGTCCGACCGAGTAGAGCTCGAAGCGACCTCTGTCGAAGGTGCGGGTCTCGGTGGGGCTGTCGAGGTTGACGAGCGTGAGGTCCATGGGGGGAGTCTTTCGCGTTTGCACCTTCTCCTGCCATGGAGGCTCTCGATGACCTCGCCGTCGCGCTGCGCGAGCGGCTGATCGAGCGGGCGCGCGCGGGCGAGACGGGCGTGGCAGGACTCGATGCCGAAGTGCGCGAGTTGGTGGAGCGCGAGGCGGGAGCGCTTCCGGAGTCGGAGCGGGAAGGGCTGCGCCGGCGGGTGCTGCTGCTGGCCACCGGGCTCGGGCCGCTCGAGCCGCTGCTGTCGGATCCGGCGGTGGACGAGGTGATGGTGAACGGGCCGGAGGCGGTGTACGTGGAGCGGCGCGGGCGCCTCGAGCGCACCGGCGTGCGCTTCGGCTCGGAGGACGAGCTGATGCACGCCGTCGAGCGGATCCTCGCGCCGCTGGGGCGGAGGGTGGACGAGGCGTCACCGCTGTGCGATGCGCGGCTCGCCGACGGCTCGCGCGTGAACGTGGTGATTCCGCCGCTGTCGCTGTCGGGGCCGTGCCTCACGGTGCGGCGCTTCCGGCGCCAGGGCTTCTCACTGCGCGAGCTCGTGGCCGGCGGCACGCTCCCGGCCGAGCTGGCCGAGTTGCTCGCGCTGTGCGTGGCGGCGCGGGCGTCGGTGCTCGTGAGCGGCGGGACCGGCTCTGGCAAGACCACCACGCTGAACGCGCTCTCGGGGGCGATCCCGGGCGAGGAGCGGATCGTGACCATCGAGGACGCCGCCGAGCTGCGGCTGCGCCAGCGGCACGTGGTGCGGCTCGAGGCACGCCCGCCGAACCTCGAGGGACGCGGCGAGATCACGATCAGGCAGCTGGTGGTGAATGCGCTCCGCATGCGGCCCGACCGGATCGTGGTGGGCGAGGTCAGGGGCGCGGAGGCGCTCGACATGCTCCAGGCGCTCAACACCGGCCACGACGGCTCGCTCACGACCGTGCACGCGAACTCGCCGGCCGACGCGCTCCGACGGGTCGAGACGCTCGCCCTGATGGCGGGCGTCGGCCTTCCGCATGCGGCCGTGCGCGATCAGGTGGCAAGCGCCCTCGACGTGGTGGTGCACCAGGCGCGGCTTCCGGACGGAGCGCGGGTGGTCGAGTCGGTGACAGAGGTCGTGCGCGTGGCGGGCGGCGCGGGCACGCGCGAGCTGTGGGCGCGGGGCGGCCGCCTGCGCCGCCCGGGTCCCGGTCAGCTGGCCGCGCGACTCGAGCGGCTGCGCGGGGGAGGGGCGAGCGTGCGCGCGGCGGGGCCGTGAGCGCGCCCGTTCTGCTCGCCTTCTTCGCCGGCGCCTCGGCCGCCGCGGCGCTGGTCGAGCTCGGTGGCCTCGCGCTCTCGCCGGCTCTCGCACGCGCGCCTCGCTGGGCGGGCGCCGGGGCGGCGCTCGTGGACGTGCTCGTGCGCGCCGGGCGCGAGGGGCGCGACCCCGGCGTGGCGGAACGCCGGCGCCTGCTGGTCGGCGTGTCCGTGGGGGCGCTCGCCGCCGGCACGATCACGGTCGGCCCGCTGGCGGGGCTTGCGCTGAGCGCCGCCGGGCCGTGGGCCGTCGCCCGGCTGCTGCGCGCGCGCCGCGAGCGCTACCGCGCGGCCGTCGACGCCGGGGTGGCCCAGGCGGCGCTCTCCATCGCCGACGCGATAGGCGGTGGGCGCTCGCTGCGAGCGGCGCTCGCCGAGGCGGCGGCCGGGCTGGGAGGCGCGGCGGGACACGAGCTGCGCCGCACGCGGGCCGAGCTCGATGCGGGCGCCGCCACCGACGACGCGCTCGAGGCCATGCGCACGCGCGTGCGCTCGCCGCGTATGGACACGCTCGTGGCGGCCTGCGTCCTCCAGCGCCGCGCGGGCGGTGACCTCGCCGGACTGCTCCGCGAGAGCGCCCGAGCGATGGAGGACCAGGCGCGGCTCGAGGACGAGGTGAGGTCCGCCACCGCGCAGGCCCGCTTCACCGCCATGCTGGTGGTGCTGATGCCGGTGGGCGGGGGCCTGCTGGCGGAGCTGGCCAGTCCCGGCTGGTTCCTGGGGCTCTGGAGCTCGTTTCTCACCGCCTGGCTCGTGGGCATCGCGCTCGTGCTCCAGCTCACCGCCGCGGTGCTCACGCGCAGGCTCGGGAAGGGTCCGCTGGTGATGACCACGCTGCTCGCATTCGCGGGCGGGCGCGTGCGGAGCCGCCGGGCTCGTGATGCTCCTACCCGCGCGTCGCGCGCCGCGCGCCGGGGAGCGTGGCCTCGGCCTGCTGCTCCTGCTGGCATCCGCCGGGCGCCGGGTCCGGCCCGCCGGCGTGCCGCATGACCTCCGCGGCCGCATCGAGGCCGCCGGGCGCCCTGCGGGGCTCGGCGTGCGCGAGGCGATGGCGGCAAAGGTGGCCGCGGCGGTCCTCGTGGGAGCGGCCTCGCTGCCGCTCGCCGCGCTGGCGCCCGGGCGGCTCGGGCTCCTCCTCGTTCTCGGCGCGCCGGCGGCCGGCTTCGTGGCCCCGGACCTCTGGCTGGCACGCGTCGCGGCCGAGCGCGCCCGGCGTGTGCGCCGCGACCTGCCGGCGCTGCTCGACATCCTGCGCGTGAGCGTGGAGGCGGGCGGGTCGCTGCCCGAGGCGCTCCGCTCCGTGGGGGAGCGCTCCGGCGGCCCGCTCGCGCGCGAGTGGGCGGCGGTGGGGCGGGAGGTGGCGCTCGGCGTGCCGCTCGCCGAGGCCCTCGGCGGCATGGAGGAGCGGCTGCCGCTGCCGGAGATCCACGCCCTGGTGGGCGCGCTCGAGCGGGCACGGCGTCACGGCGCTCCGCTCGCCGAGACGCTCGCGGCACAGGCGCGTGCGGCCCGCTTCGCGCTGGCGCGGCGGATCCGCGACGACGCGGCCCGCGCCGGTCCGAAGATCCAGCTCGTGGTCGCGCTGCTGCTCGTGCCGTCGGTTCTGTTGCTGGTGGCCGCGGCGCTGGCGTCGGCGCTGCTCGATGGCAGCGCCGACACCCTGCCGCTCTAGGGCTATGTCAACAGGACACGATCAGGTGGAACGAGCGGTCCACGAGGATCCCCGGTGCTGTTGCGCGTGACCACGCGTACTCCGTTGACGTTGCTCGCTGCGGATGTCACCGCGATCTGGCCGGTTCCCGGGCCCGAGGCCGATTCGTCGCCGAGCGTCGCGAAGTAGGTGCAGTTGCGCACGTCGGCATCGAAGATCGCCTGGTACTGGCCGTCGCCGGTCTTGCTGGCGGACGTGATGCCGCGCCCGCGCACGAGGCCGCCGACGTTCGAGATCACGCCGTGACGGGCCACGCCGTCGGCCGTTGCAGCGCTGTTCACCTTGCCGAGCTCGCCGGCGGCCAGCGAGCGCTCCTTGATCGCTCCGCCGCCGAAGCCGTTGGGCTTGGCCTCGTTGCCGCGCAGCGTGCCGTCCTTGAAGTCGCGGTTCCTGATCGAGCCGTTAACGATGTCCTCTGATCCGATCGTTGCGGCCGCGTACGCCACGCCGCTGAGTGCGACGAAGAGCGCCAGGCAGGCGACGGCCATTGCTGGTGAGGGAATGCGTATTCGGTTCATGCCTCCTGCAACAGGTGCGCGGAGGGGCAGAGGTTGCGGCCACCTGCAAGAAGCCCACCAATCGGCCGATTCGCACGCAGGATTGCGCCCAAATCGCATCCATGGCCGCGAAACGGCGCCCTCAGCGGGACCTCGGCCCACTACTCGCCACCCGCCAAATCCCGCTTTCTAGAGCCAAAACTGGCGCCATTCCATCAGACCTCCACGGACCATCGGACGGAAAGGTGGGGAATCGTGTTGCGGAGTGGGGGATAGTGGGGTACGGTGGCCTCACCAATCGACCGGAGTGGCGGGGCTCCTCCCACTCCGCCACTCCGGTCTGAACTCCCTGGTTCATGACAATTGGCATTTCGCGGCCACTTCGAGCACTCGTTGGATGCGAAGAACCGGCTCAGTATTCCGGCCCGCTTCCGCACGTCCTTCGCCGGTGGAACCGTTCTCGCCAAGGACCCGGAGCCCTGCGTCGCGGTGTGGACTCCCGAGACGCACGAGGCGATCATCGAGCGCGCCCTCGGCGGCCTGAACCCGATGGGCTCCGAGTACCGCAAGCTGTCGCGCTTCTACCAGGGGAACTCCTTCGAGATCGAACTGGACGCGAGCGGCCGCGTGACGCTGCCGCCGCCGCTGCTCACCCACACCGGGATCGAGAAGGAGGTCGTGGTGGTGGGCGTGGGCGACCACCTCGAGGTCTGGTCCAAGGACCGCTGGCAGGAGCAGCAGGAGGCTCTCGACGCCGAGATCGGGGAGGTGACGGAGCGCCTTGGCCATCCTTCTTGACATGAACCGCGTGCACGTACCTGTCCTGGCCGGTGAGCTCATCGAGCTGACCGCGCCGGCGGCGGGCGAGACGGTGGTCGACTGCACCTTCGGTGCGGGCGGCCACGCGCGCCTGATCGCGGACCGGATCGGCTCGTCGGGGACGCTCGTCTGCATCGACCGCGATCCCGCGGCCGAGGAGCACTTCGAGGAGCTGGCACGCGAGGTGGCCTGCGAGACGCGCTTCCTGCGGATGGACTACGCCGAGGGGCTCGACCTCCTGCGCCAGGAGCGGCTGTCGGCGGACGTCGTCTACCTCGACCTCGGGATCTCGTCGATGCAGGTGGACGCGCGCGAGCGCGGCTTCTCCTACTCGTACGACGCGCCGCTCGACATGCGCATGGACCCGGGCCAGCAGCTGGATGCGCGCGAGATCGTGAACACCTGGGACGAGCGCCAGCTGGCCCAGCTGTTCCGCCGCCTCGGCGAGGACCCGAACGCGAACCGGATCGCGCGTGAGATCGTGCGCCGCCGCGAGCGCGCGCCGATTCAGACGACCGGCGAGCTGGTCGCGGCGATCGAGGGCGCGCTGCCCGCCGCGGTGCGCCGGAGCTTCGGCGGCGGCAGCCCCGCGAAGCGCGTCTTCCAGGCGATCCGGATCGCCGTGAACTCCGAGCTCGACTCGCTCGACCGCGCACTCCCGCTCGCGTGGGAGGTGCTGCGCGAGAACGGCCGCTTTGCCGCCATCTCCTTCCACTCGCTCGAGGACCGGCGCGTGAAGCGCTTCCTCGCGGAGCGGGCTCGCGGCTGCATCTGCCCGCCCGACTTTCCCGTGTGCGTGTGCGGGCGCGAGCCCGAGGCCGAGTTGATCAGCGGACGCTCCGTGGTGCCCACCGCCGGAGAGATCGCGGACAACCCGCGCGCCAAGTCGGGTCGCCTGCGCTCCGCCCGCAAGCTGAGGGAGGCCGCCTGATGGCCCGCGCGGCGGCGGCCACCGCTCCGCGCCCGGCACCGCGCCGGGCCCCCACCGCGAGGGCGCAGGCCGCGCCAAAGCGCGCGCCCGCGCGCCGCGCTCCGGCGGGCCATGCCACGCGCCGGCGCACCACGGCGCAGCGTGGGGCGGCTGCGCAGCGCCGCATGTCGGGGGCGTCCGCGGGTGCGCCCGCAGTCGCGCTTCCCGTCCGCGTCCTCAACGCCCCCTTCACCCGCGCCGCCCGCGCCCGCACCGGCAGCCTGCTCGACGCCCTCCTGGCGGGGCGCGGCTGGATCGCGCTCGTGTTCGTGCTGCTCGCCGGGATCGTCTTCTTCAACGTCGACCTGCTCCAGATGAACCGCGACATCGCACGCGATGCGGACCGGATCTCCGCGCTCAAGCGCGAGAACGCGCGGCTGCTCCTCGACGAGGCCAGGCTCGCGTCCAGCGAGCGCATCCAGGAGTCGGCCGCGCTGCTCGGCCTCGTGCTGCCGGCGCCCGGTGAGGTGCGCTACCTGAAGGCGCGCCCCACGCGCGACGCCGGCCAGGCGGTGAAGCGGATCACCGAGCCGAACCTCACGTACGTCGCTCCCGAGCCGGTGGCGCCGGAGCCCGTGGTGCCGAGCACCGATCCAGCGGTCACCGACCCGGCCGCGACCGCACCGCCGACCGACCCGGCCGCCACGGACCCGGCCGCGGCCGATCCCGCCGCCACCACGCCAACGGATCCGGCCGCGACCGCAGCGCCGGCCACGACCACCGCTCCGGCGGGCTAGGCGTGCCCGCTACCCAGCGACGCCCTCCGACCCGGCGCCGCCAGCGGGGTACGGGGCGTCCGCCCGTGCGGCTTGTCGAGCGTCGCATCGGGCTGCTGTTCGCGGTCTTCCTGCTGCTGCTCGGCCTGGCGGCCCTGCGCGCGACCTGGCTCGGCACCGTCAGGGCCGGCTCGCTGTCCGACCGCGCGGTCAGCCAGCAGATCGAGGACATCGCCGATCCGGCGCGCCGTGGCACGATCGTGGACCGCAACGGCGTGGAGCTGGCCGTCTCGGAGGACTCCGTGACGGTCTTCGCCAATCCCTTCCTGATCAAGGACCCGGTGAAGGTGGCCGCCGAGCTGGCGCCGCTTCTCGAGCGGCCGGAGGACGAGCTGCTGCGCAAGCTGTCCGACAGGGAGACCGGGTTCATCTACCTCGAGCGCAAGATGGACGCCACCCGCGGCGAGAAGGTCGAGAAGCTCGGGATCGAGGGCATCGGCACCGTCACCGAGCCGAAGCGCACCTATCCCCAGGGCTTCCTGGCCTCGCAGGTGCTGGGCTTGGTGGGCACCGACAACACCGGGTTGTCGGGGCTCGAGTACTCGCAGGACGAGTCGCTGAGCGGTGAGGACGGCGAGCGCCGGCTCGTGAAGGACGCGCTGGGCGAGCCGATCAGCATGATCGAGACGGAGCGGTCCGAGCCGGGCGACGATCTGGCGCTCACGCTCGACGCCCGCATCCAGGAGCGCACGGAGGCGGTGCTGGCGGACGTCGGCCAGACCTACACGCCCGCCGGCGCCACGGCGGTCGTAATGGATCCGCGCACGGGCGAGGTGCTCGCGCTCGCGAACTGGCCGCGCGTGGACGCGAACAACGTGGACGGCGCGCCCGCGTACGCGCGCCAGAACCGCGCTATCCAGGCCAACTTCGAGCCGGGCTCGACGTTCAAGGCGTTCACCGTCTCCGGTGCGCTCGAGGAGAAGCTCGTGGAGCCCGGCACCACGCTCGAGGTCCCGTACGAGATCACCGTGGCCGACCGGACCGTGGGCGAGGCCCACGAGGGCGGAGGCGGGACCAAGACGGTGGCCCAGATACTGGCCGAGTCCTCGAACGTGGGCTCGGTGATGATCGGCCTGAAGCTGGGCGCGAAGAAGTTCGACAAGTGGGTGCGGCGGTTCGGATTCGGGCGCCCGACCGGAGTCGACCTCCCCGGCGAGGAGGGCGGCATCGTCCTTCGCCCGGAGCACTACTCGGGCTCCTCGATGGGGAACATGCCGATCGGCCAGGGCATCGCCGTCACGCCGATGCAGATGGCCACCGGGTACACGGCGATCGCCAATCACGGCGTGATGCGCCGCCCCTACATCGTCCAGGGTGAGGCGCCGCCGCCCAAGCGCGTGCTCTCGCGCCACACGGCGGAGCAGGTGTCGCACATGCTCGAGGGCGTGCTCGCCGCCGGAGGCACCGCGGAGGAGGCCCAGGTCGAGGGTTACACGCTCGCCGGCAAGACCGGCACGGCGGAGAAGGCGATCAAGGGCGGCTACTCGAAGACGGACTTCATCGCGTCCTTCATCGGCTTCGCGCCCTGCGAAGGACCCGCGACTGCTCGTGGCGGTGATGGTGGACACGCCCCGCGGCGACATCTACGGCGGCACCGTGGCCGCGCCCGCCTTCGAGCGCATCATGGAGTTCGCGCTGCCGTACCTGAAGATCCCGCCGGGCTAGGAGGGGTCAGACCCCCTGAGTCGACCCCACTCAAGGGGTCTGACCCCTTGAGTCCACCCGGCTTAAGGGGTCTGACCCCCTAGCCGGTGTCGGGGTCGTCGTCTTCGTCGAGCGGGCGGAGCGCCTCGCGCATCCGCTCCTGCGCCATGCGCAGCTGCTCTGCGGCGCGCTCGGAGGCGAAGGCGGCGCCCTGGGCCTCGGACAGCCGGCCCTCCACGCGCTCCATGCGCTTTCTCGTCTGCTCGTGCGACTGGTCGGACTCGCGCAGCGCAAGCTCCGCGTCCGACAGCTTGGCGCGCAGCGTGTCCAGCTCCTGGGCCTCGAGCCGTGCGCGGTCGAGCGCCGTCTGGGTCTCCGCCAGCTCGCTGCGGAGCTCTGCGGCCTGAGCGCCGGCGCGGTCGAGCGCCTTCTGTGTGATCAGGAGCTCGTCGCTCTGCTTGCGTGCCTCGGCGCCCGCGCTCTCGAGCTCTGCGTTCGCGCTCTCCAGCTGCGCCCTCAGGTCCTCGAGGGTGCCGGCCTCGTCGCGGAGCTTCGCGAGCTCGGTCTCCGCCTCGTCGAGCCGCGGCTGCAGGTCGCCGAGCTTCTCGGCCTTGGCGCGCGCCTCTGAGAGGTCGGCCGCCAGCTTCTCCTTCGCACCGCGCTCCTCGGCAAGCTCCGCCTCCGCGGCCTCGGTCGTCGCCTGCGCCTCGGTGAGCTTCTCCTCGAGGGCCTCGGCCGCCGCGCGAGCACCGCGCAGCTCGACGATCAGGCCCTCGCTCTTCGCGCGTGCGCCACTGAGCTGGGCGCTGAGCCCGTCGGTGGCCGCCCGTGCCTGGGTGAGCTCGGTCTCGAGGCTCTCGAGCTCGGCGCGCGCGCGTGCGCGCTCCGCGTCGAGCTCCTCGTGGGTGGCGCTGCCCTGCGCGAGCTCCGTCTCGAGCCGCTCGACCTGCGAGCGGGCATCGGCGAGCTCGGTGCGAAGCCCCTCGGCCTGGCTGCGTGCCTCGCTGAGGCTCGCGTCGAAGCCCTCTGTCGCGCTGCGAGTGAGCGCGAGCTCGTCGGCAAGTGTCTTGGTCTCGGCCCGCGCCTCGGCGAGCTCGGAGGCGAGGCGCTCGGCCTCGGTGCGGGCGGCGCCCAGCTCCTCCTCGTGGCCCTCCGATGCGGCGACGGCCTCGCGCAGCTGCGCGCCAAAGGTCTCGTTCTCGGCGAGCGAGCGCGCCAGCTCAGCCTCGAGGCGCTCGATCGCCGCGCCGGCGTCGGCCAGCCTCTGTTCGATCCCGCCGTCGGCGCTGCGCGCCTCGCCCAGCTCGGTCTCCAGCCGCTCGGCCTGGGTGCGGGCCTCCTCGAGCTTGGCCTGTGCCTGCTCGGCCGCGGCGCGCGCGTCCGTGAGCTCCGCCTCGTGGCTCTCGCGGGCGGCAAGCGCCTCCTTCAGCTTGGCCTCGACGCCTGCGCTCTCCGCGCGCGTGCTCTCGAGCTGGCGCTCGAGCTCGTCGACGAGGGTCTGCGCGGCTCCGGCGTTCTTGCTGAGCGTCCGAGCCCTGTCCTCGGCCTCCTTCAGCTGAGTCTCGAGCTCGCCACTTCGACCGCGCACGCTCTCCAGCTCGACCTCGGCCTTGGAGAGCGAGTCGCGAAGTTCCCTGAGCTGCTCCGTGCTGGCCTCGGCCTGCTGGGCGGCGGCGAGGGCCGCTTCGAGCTCGACCTGAGCGTTGCCGAGCTGCTCGCGAAGCGCCTCTACCTCGGCCTGCGGCGCGGCAGCGTTGTCACGAGCCCGGGCCAGCTCGGCCTCGATCTCGGCGAGCTTTGCGGCGGCGGCCTCGCGCTGTGAGCCAAGCTCGGCCTCGGCGGCGGCGGCCTTGGCGAGCGCAGCCTCGCGCTCGGCCTGCAACTCGGACTCGGCACCAGCCCTGGCGGCGGCCGCCTCGCGCTCGCGGGCGAGCTCGGCCTCGATGGCGGCGGCCCTCTCGGCCGCCTCCGTGACTGCGGCCAGCTCGGCCTGGTGCTCCGCGACCTTCGCCGCGGCGCTCTCGCGCTGCTCGGCGAGCTCGGCCTCCATCGCGGAGATCCGGGTGCGCAGCTCCTCGACCTGGGCGGAGGCGCTCTCCGCGGCGGCGCGGGCGTCCGCGAGCTCGCCCTGCAGCTGCTCCTGCTCGGCACTGGGGCCGCGGGCGGCCGTCAGCTCTTCCTGCGAGGCGCTCAGGTCGGCGCGCGCCTTCACCAGCTCGGTCTCCGCGCCGACGAGCTTGCGGCGCAGTTCGACCAGTTCGGCACGCATGTGCTCGGTGTCGCCGGGATCGACGCTGCGCTCGACCGGCTCGCTCTGCACCGGCGGCAGATCCTGCTCCTGTCCGGCCCCCTCCTCCGCGTCCGCCTGCCAGAACACCGCTGTGGACGGCGCGGAGTTCGACTTCTTGGCGCCCTCCTCGTCCCCGGTCGCCCCGTCGGCGCCCTCGTCGAGAACCGTCAGCTTGTCTAGCAGCGCGTCAAGCGCGGGCCGCGGCGCCACCGCCGGCTGCACCTCGAGCTTGGTCATCACGGCGATGTCGTTCACGCCGAGCGAGTCGGCCGGATCGGCCATCGCCACGAGCAGCCCTCCGCCCACGAACCCGACCGGCACGGCCTGGTAGCGCTTGGCCGCCGACGGCTTGATCATCGCGGCGGCACTCGAGTCCACCTCGTAGTTCTCCAGATCGATGTAGGCGATCCCGTAGCGCTCCGCGGTCGCGCGCGCGAGCTGCTCCTCGCTGATCGCCCCAGACTCCACCAGCACCTGGGCGACGGTGGTTCCGCTGCGTGCCTCGCGCACCGCCTCCTCGACCGCATCCGGAGTGGCGAAGCCCAGCTCGACGATCACGTCGCTCAGGAAGCCCGAGCGGCCGCCGGGCTCCGTGGGCGGGACCACTCCCTTGGGGGGAGGCGGTGCGGCGGTGCCCGCCTCGGGGCTCACGCGACCTCCTTGGTGACCGGCACAGGGGCGTTCCTGGCCTCGGTCTCGACCCGCTCGAGAGCCGCCTCGGGGGACTCGGCATCGCCGAGCGAGCACATCGCGTAGGTGACCTCGAGCTGAGCCGGCCGCTCGTGAGTCACGCGCTGGAGCGCCTGCCCGTAGCGCCCGATGAAGGCGGCGGCGCCCTCAAGGCCCTTGCAGCCCACGAGCACGGCGCCGTACACGTCGTCGGCAAGCCGGCCCGCGTAATCGGTGCGGCGAACGGCCGACTGCATGACGTCGGCGGCGTCCTTCAGGAGGAGCTCGCCGACGGCCGAGCCATGGCGCTCGGAGATCTGGCCGAGGTTCGTGATCCGGCACGCGAGCACGTACGTCTCGAGCGTTCCGCGCTCGGCGAGTCGCCATTCGCGCTCGGATGCCTCGACGAAGGCGATGCGATTCAGCAGACCTGTGAGCGCATCGGTGCGCTCGGGGTCGCGCAGGCGCTCGCTGAGCCGGCGAAGGTCGGCGAGCCACTTGACGCTCTCCCACTCGTAGGTGAGCAGGCGCCCGGCCACTGTGAGCAGCTCGAGGTGGGTTTGGGTGAAGACGTCGGTGCCGGACGCGAGCGCGCACACCGTGAGCGCTCCCGGGCCGGAGCTCGTCTCGAGCGGCAGCGCGAGGTACGAGCGAACCGAGAGGCGCTGGAGAGCGGCCGGATCGAGCAGGCCGGTCCCGCCGCCGGTCGCTCCTGAGGCCAGTGGCAGCGTGCCGCCGGCCTGCAATTCGGAGGCCACGGCGCCACGAACATCGATGAGGTGCAGCTCGGCCTCGTCCCAATCCACGCGCCCCAGCAGCAGGGAGCCAGGCGGAAGCTCGGCCTCGAGCAGGTCGAGGACCGTGTCAGCTGCCTCGGAGAAGCTTGTGAATCGGCGTTCCGCGAGGCGAGCGAGCGAACTCAGGGCGGTGCCGCTCACCTGATACCTATCGGCTCCCACAGGAAAAGTGTGAGGGATGCAGGCGTCGTGAGGCATCCCGCCCAGCGGGTAACCTCACCGGGATCCATGACCCTTCGCGACCTGATGGGCCCTGGGGCGCCCGAGGTCGAGATCTCGGGCCTGGCCTACTCGAGCCAGAGCGTCACCCCGGGGGCGCTCTTTTTTTGCGTGCCGGGATTCCGGTCGGACGGCCACGATTTCGCTCCTGATGCGGTTCAGCGCGGTGCCGCCGCGCTCGTGACCGAGCGCCGCCTCGACCTCGGAGTGCCCGAGGTGGTGGTGGATGACGTGCGCGCCGCCATGGGCCCCGCGGCGGCCCGGTTCTACGGCGATCCCACCGCGGAGCTCGACGTGGTGGGCATAACCGGCACGAACGGCAAGACCACGACCGCGTTCCTCGTTCGCCACCTACTCGAGGCCGCGGGGCGGCAGACGGGGCTGCTCGGCACGGTCAAGCGCGTGGTTGGGAGGCGTGGAGGAGGACGTCGAACGGACGACCCCCGAGGCGATCGACCTCCAGGAGACCTTCCAGCGCATGCGCGACGGCGGCGACCGCGCCGTTGCGATGGAGGTCTCCTCGCACGCCCTCGAGCTGGGCCGGGTGGCCGGCATCCGCTTCGCCTGCCGCGTCTTCACCAACCTCACCCAGGACCACCTCGACTTCCACGAGACGATGGACGCCTACTTCGCGGCCAAGCGCAGGCTGTTCGATGAGCCCGGGCCGTCGGTGGTGAACGTGGACGACGAGTACGGCCGTCGCCTCGCCGTCGAGGTCGATGCCGTGACTTTCGGCATCGAGCACGAGGCGGACTACCGCGCACGCGACATCGAGTTCGACGTGATGGGGTCGCGCTTCCTGCTCGAATCACCGGACGGAGAGCTGTGGATCGAGTCGCCGCTGCCCGGGCTCTTCAACGTGCAGAACGTGCTGGGTGCGGTGGCAGCGGTGCGCTCGCTCGGGGTGGAGGAGATCTCGCTGGAGGGCTTCGGCCGCGTGCCGGGCCGCTTCGAGGCCGTGGACGAGGGCCAGGATTTCGGCGTGCTCGTGGACTACGCCCACACGCCCGACTCGCTCGAGAACGTGCTGCGCGCGGCGCGGGAGGTCGCGCAGGGACGTCTGCACGTGATCTTCGGCGCCGGCGGAGACCGCGACCGCGGCAAGCGTCCGCTGATGGGCGATGCCGCGCGGCGGCTGGCCGACCGCGTGCTCGTGACCTCCGACAACCCGCGCAGCGAGCAGCCGGAGTCGATCATCGACGAGGTGATGGAGGGTGCCGGGCCGGACGCCGAGCGTGAGGTGGACCGCCGCCGCGCGATCACGCGGGTGATCGAGGAGGCCGAGCCGGGCGACGTGGTGGTGATCGCGGGGAAGGGACACGAGCAGGGCCAGGAGTTCGAGAACGGCCGCAAGGAGCCGTTCGACGACGTGACGGTGGCGCGCGAGGCGCTGCGCTCGCGACCCGGGGTGCGCGCGTGATCGACCTGTCCGCAGGCCGGCTCGCCGCCCTGGCCGAGGGAGAGCTGGCCGCGGGCGACCCCGAGCGCGCCGGACCGGAGCGCGCCGTGATCGACTCGCGCGACGTTGGGCCGGGCGATCTCTTCGTGGGCCTGCGGGGCGCGAGCGCGGACGGCGGGCGCTTTGCGGCCCAGGCGCTCGAGGGGGGCGCATGGGGCGTGCTCGTGGGCCCGGAGCACCGCGACGCCGCCGTGGAGGCCGCGGAGAGCTCCACGGGCCAGTCGTCGTGCGCCACCGCGACCGCGCTCGTGGCGCCCGACCCGCTACGGGCGCTCCAGCTGCTCGCTCGCGGGTGGCGGCGCGAGCTCGGCGCCCGCGTGGCCGGCGTGACCGGCTCGACCGGCAAGACCTCGACGAAGGACATCCTCTCCGCCCTGCTTGGCTCTCGCGTTCGCACGCACGCGAGCCAGGAGAACTTCAACACCGAGATCGGGCTGCCGCTCACGATTCTCGAGGCCGACCGCGGCACCGAGGCGCTCGTGCTCGAGATGGCGATGCGCGGCGAGGGACAGATCGCCGAGCTCGCGGAGATCGCCGAGCCCGACGTGGGCGTGATCGTGAACGTGGGCCCCGTGCACCTGGAGATCCTCGGCACCGTCGAGCGAGTGGCCGCCGCCAAGGCCGAGCTGATCCGCGACCTGCGGCCCGGCGCCGCCTGCGTCGTGCCCGCCAGCGAGCCGCTCCTGGAAGCGCATCTGCGCGACGACGTGGACACCTGGACCTTCGGCCCGGGCGGCCAGGTGCAGCTTCTCTCGATGGACGGCGAACGCGCCGAGATCGAGGCGCGCGGCGAGCGCGTGGAGCTCGAGCTGCCCTACCGGGAGCCCCACAACCTGCTGAACACGCTGGCCGCGGTGGCGGCCGCGCGGGCGCTCGGAGTGCGCGTGGGCGGCGCCGTGAACGTGCAGTTCTCGTCACTGCGCGGCGAGGTCGTGGAGCTGCCGGGCGGCGTTGTGGTCGTGAACGACTGCTACAACGCCAACCCAATGTCCATGCGGGCGGCCCTCGACCATCTGGCGGAGAGCCCGGCTGAGCGCCGGATCGCCGTGCTGGGCACGATGGCCGAGCTCGGCAAGGACTCGCCGGAGTACCACCGCGAGATCGGCGAGCACGCCGCGGCGCGCGGGGTGGACCTGCTCGTGCCGGTGGGCGAGGAGGCGCTCGCGTACACCGCCGGCTTCGACGGTGAGACGCAGCCCGTGGCGACGCCCGAGGAGGCGGGAGCGCTGCTCGAGGAGGTGGCCCGACCCGGCGACCGCGTGCTCGTGAAGGGCTCGCGCTCGGTCGGGCTGGAGCGGGTGCTCAGCTAGGGATGCTCGGCGAGATCGTCATGGCCGGGTCGGCCTCCCTGCTGATCTGCATGTTCCTGGGGCCACGCTTCATCGACTACCTGCGCCTCAAGGAGTTCGGCCAGCAGATCCGCGAGGAGGGTCCCGCGGGCCATCACGGCAAGGCGGGCACGCCCACGATGGGCGGCCTCGCGATCTTCCTGTCGATCCTGGTGCCGTTCCTGATCCTGTCCGACTACCGCTCCGCCAGCCTCGCGGTCCTCGGGACGGCGCTCGCGATGGCCGCGCTCGGCTTCGCCGACGACATCGTGAAGCTGCGAAAGCGGCGCTCGCTCGGAGTGTCGGGGAGGACGAAGCTGCTGGTGCAGGCGCTCACCGCGATCGCGCTCTGGCTCGTGGTGACCGAGTACGTGGGGCTGAACGACACGCTGCGGCTGCGCGTGGTCGACGCCTCGGTGGAGCTCGGGCTACGTCTACCCCCTCCTGATCTTCCTGGTGCTCGCCGGCGCAACCAACGGCGTGAACCTCACCGACGGGCTCGACGGCCTCGCCGCGGGCTGCTCGGCCATCGTTTTCCTCACCTACACGGTGATGACTTTCATCACCCCGGGCGAGCACGACCTCGCCCTCCTGAGCGCCTCGCTGGTGGGCGCGTGCGTGGGCTTCCTGTGGTTCAACTCGTTCCCCGCCTCGGTGTTCATGGGGGACACGGGCTCGCTCGGCCTGGGCGGCGCGATCGCCGCGCTCGCCGTGATGACGAAGACGGAGCTGCTGCTGATCCTGATCGGCGGCATCTTCGTGATCGAGGCCCTGTCGGTGGGGATCCAGGTGTTCGCGTTCCAGCGCTTCCGGCGCCGCGTGTTCCTGATGGCGCCGATCCACCACCACTTCGAGCTGGCGGGCTGGTCGGAGACGAAGATCATCCTGCGCTTCTGGATCGTCGCGGCGATCTGCGCGGCGATCGGGTTCACGCTCTACCAGGCGTCGATCCCAGGCCAGTGAGACCGCCCCTTCCCGAGGGGCCGTACCTGGTGGTCGGGCTCGCGCGCTCCGGGATCGCGGCCGCGCAGATGCTCGCCGGGCACGGCGAGGTGATCGGCACCGACTCCGGTAGCCCGGACGTGCCGGGCCACCTCGAGGCGCACCTGGGCGTGGACGGGGTGGAGCTGCTCGACCGCGTTGCCTGCGTCGTGAAGAGCCCGGGCGTGCCGAACGAGGCGCGGGTGATCGTCGAAGCACGCGCGCGGGGCCTGACGGTGCTCGGCGAGCTCGAGCTGGCCTGGCGGCTGCTGCCGAACCGATTCGTCGCCGTGACGGGCACGAACGGCAAGACCACGACCACGGAGCTGCTCGGAGCGATCTGGCGTGCGGCGGACCTCCCGGTGGCGCTCGCCGGCAACGTGGGGACGCCGCTCGCGGCGCTGGTGGGGGAGGTGGACGACTCGACCACCATCGTCTGCGAGGTGTCGAGCTTCCAGGCGGAGGACTCGGAGGCGCTCGCCCCCGACATCGCACTGCTGCTGAACGTGACCGAGGACCACCTCGACCGTCACGGCAGCGTCGAGGCCTACCGCGAGGCGAAGCTGCGCGTGTTCGCGAACCAGACGCCGGAGCAGGTGGCGGTCGTGCCGCCAGGTGTGGAGGTGCCCGGGCCGTGCGCGTAGGATCGAGTTTGGGGAGCTGCCGCTGCCAGATCGAGGAGATCCGCCTGCGCGGTGAGCACAACCTCGAGAACGCGCGCTGGGCGCCTGCGGCTGTCGCAATCGCTTCGGGCGTGCCTGAGGAGGCGGTGGCGGCCGCGCGCTGCGCACCTTCGCGGGCGTGCCGCACCGGCTCGAGGAGGTGGCCACCAGTGACGAGGTGTCTGTACGTGAACGACTCGAAGGCGACGAATGTCTCGTCGGCCGTGTTCGGGATAGAGGCCTTCGACGGCGGCGTGCACGTGATCCTCGGCGGCAGCCTCAAGGGCGGCAGCTTCGAGGATCTTCGCGAGGCGGTGGCGTCGCGCTGCGTGGCGGCCTACCTGATCGGCGAGGCGGCGGAGCGCCTGGAGCAGGATCTGGCGGGCACCGTGCCGCTCCACCGCGCCGGCGACCTCGCCACGGCGGTGGGCCAGGCGGCAGCGGCCGCCGACCCGGGCGACGTGGTGCTGCTCTCGCCCGCGTGCGCCAGCTTTGACCAGTTCCGCGACTACGAGGAGCGTGGCGAGGCCTTCAGGTCGTTGGTCCCGCGGGGATGAATCCGGGGCTGGGCGTAGAAAACCGTCTGGATGCCCCGGAAGCGCCCGGTCGAGTACTCGATCCTCTACACCGCCACGCTCTGCCTGCTCGCCGGCGGAGCGGTGATGGTGTACTCGGCGAGCTCGGCGGAGTCGCTCCTCTCGGGGTCGGGCGACGCCTCCTACTACCTGAAGCGCTACGTGATGTTCGCGCTGGCCGGCATGGTGATCCTCCAGCTGGCATCGCGGCACGGCCTCAAGGTGATCCGCGCGCTCACGCCGCTGCTCTTGATGTCCTCGTTCGCGCTGACGGTGGCCGTGATGCTGCCCGGCGTTGGCGTGACGGTGAACGGCGCCACGCGCTGGCTCGGGGCCGGGCCGCTCCAGTTCCAGCCGTCCGAGCTCCTGAAGGTGGCGCTTGTCCTGTACGCGGCGCAGCTGCTCGCCGCGCGGCCGCAGTGCACCCGCAGCGTGGCGACGCTCACGAAGCCGCTGCTGCTCGTCGTGGGCGCGGCGTGTGCCCTGCTGATGAAGCAGCCGGACATGGGCACAACGATGGTGATCTGCTTTTCGATCGGGGCGCTGCTGGTGGCGGCCGGGGTGCCGATGCGCAACCTCCTGCTGATCGGCGGAGTGCTCGCGTTCCTGGCGACCGTGCTCGCGATCGCCGAGCCGTACCGGCGCGAGCGCCTGCTCTCGTTCCTGGACCCGTTCGCCGACGCCGGCGACAGCGGCTTCCAGGCGGTCCAGGCGCTCACCGCGATCGGCTCGGGCGGCTTCTTCGGCGTCGGCCTCGGCGAGTCGGTGCAGAAGATCTTCTACCTGCCCGAGGCCCACACGGACATGATCCTGGCCATCATCGGCGAGGAGCTGGGGCTGTTCGGGATCCTCGGCCTGATCTCGCTCTACGGGATGATCGGCTACGCCGGGCTGCGCACCGCGAAGCTCGCCGCAGACCGCTACTCGAAGCTGCTCGCCGCCGGGATCACGTCACTGATCCTCTGCCAGGCCACGCTCAACTTCTTCGCGGTGCTCGGGCTGATGCCGCTCACCGGTGTGCCGCTGCCGTTCATCTCGTACGGCGCGAGCAACCTGGTGGTGCTGATGGGCGCGATGGGGCTGCTGCTGAACGTGGCGGCCACTGGCGGCCGGGCGCAGCGGGCCGGCAAGCCGGAGCGCGGGAGCGAGCGGCCCGAGCTGCGCGCGATCGAAGGGGGTGGCGATGCCAACGATCGTGATCGCCGCCGGAGGCACGGCGGGACACGTCGTGCCGGCACTCGCGGTAGCTGACGCGCTCCGGGCGCGCGGGGCGCGGGTCGAGTTCATCGGCGGCGAGCGAGCGGAGGCCGAGCTGGTGCCGGCCGCCGGCTATCAGCTCCACCGCCTGCGCGTGGCGGGCATCGACCGGCAGAACCCGCTCCGGGCGGCCCGCGCGGTGTTGCTGGCCGCCCGCGCGACGGGGCGGGCCAGGCGGCTGCTGAAGGGCATCGGGGCCGATGCGGTGCTGGGTGGTGGCGGCTACGTGGCGGGGCCGGTGGGGCTCGCGGCGCGGACGCTGCGGCTGCCGCTGGCGTTGACGGAGGCCGACAGCCACCTCGGGCTCACAAACCGGCTGCTGGCTCCCGCTGCGCGCCGGGTCTTCCTGGCGTTCCCGCTCGAGGGGCGCGGCGGCTCGAAATACCTCGTCACGGGGCGGCCGGTCCCGGCGGGCACTGAGGGGGGCGATCGGGAGGCCGCTCGGGCTCGCCTGGGTGTGGATGCGGACGCTCCCTGCGTGCTCGTCTTCGGTGGCTCCCTCGGGGCTCGCCGTCTGAACGAGGCGGCGCTCGACGCTTTCGGGAGTGCGGCGCCCGGTGCGGTGCTGCACGCCTCCGGCCAGCGTGACTACGACGATCTTCGCCAGCGGCTCGGCGAGCTGGGCGCGCCCGAGCACTACCGGCTGTTCCCGTTCATCGAGCCGTTCGCCGACGCCCTGGCCGCCGCGGACGTGGCGGTGGCCCGCGCAGGCGGCTCGGTGTTCGAGCTCGCAGCGGCCGGCCTGCCGGCGATCCTCGTGCCATACCCGCACGCAACGGCGGACCACCAGACCGCGAACGCACGCTTCATGGAGAAGGCCGGGGCGGCCGTCGTGATCCCGGACAACGAGCTCGACGGCCCCCGGCTCGCCCGCGAGGTGGCGGCCCTGCTCGGAGCCCCGCAGCGAACCGCGGCGATGGCGAAGGCAGCCCGCGCGGTGGCGCGCCCCGACGCGGCAGACCGCATCGCCGACGAGCTGCTCGACGCTCGTTTGACGACGACCGTCCTGCTTTAGGCCTGCATACAAGTCCTCTAGGCAGGACGGTCGGTCCGGCGGGGCGGTCGCTTAAGGTCAGGCGGCCATGGCCGAACCCTTCAATGCGCCGTTCTCCGGTCGGCAGATCCACTTCATAGGAATCGGCGGCGCCGGCATGAGCGGCCTGGCGCTCGTGGCAAAGCAGCTCGGCGCCACCGTCACCGGCTCCGACCAGGCCGAGTCGAGCTACTGCGTGCGACTCAGAGAAGCCGGCATCGAGCCCGTCATCGGCCACGACGCCGCCAACCTGCCCGAGGGCGCCGAGGTGGTCGTCTCCACCGCGATCCCCGACGACAACCCGGAGCTGGCGGCCGCGCGCGGGGCGGGGGCCACCGTCCTCCACCGCGGTGACCTCCTCGGCGAGCTCTCGCGGATGAAGCGGACGATCGCGGTGGGCGGCACGCACGGCAAGACCACCACCGCCTCGATGGCGGCGCTCGCGCTGCTCGAGTCGGGCCGTGAGCCCGCGTTTCTGATCGGCGGCGAGCTGCGCGCGGCCGCCACCAACGCGGCGTGGGGCGCGGGGGAGTGGGCGGTGATCGAGGCCGACGAGTCGGATCGCTCGTTTCTGGCGCTCGGTCGCGACATCGCGGTGGTCACGAACGTCGAGCTGGACCACCACGCCACCTACGCGAACCTCGGCGAGCTGGAGGACGCCTTCGAGGAGTTCGCGGCGCCGGCGGCCGTGCGGGTGCTGGGTCCCGGAGTGGAGCTGCCGGGCGAGGGGGACGCCGTGACCTTCGGCATCGAGCGACGCGGAGGAGCTGACCTAACTGCCGGCGGCTCGCGCTTCGTGGTGGAGGGGTCGAGGTGAACCTCCAGGTTCCCGGCGAGCACAACGTCCTCAATGCCCTCGCGGCGCATCAGCCGCGCTGAAGGCGCAGCGGGCGTGCCGCCCGCAGAGGCCGCGCCCGGCCTCGCGAAGTTCACGGGCGCCGGCCGCCGCTTCGAGGAGCACGGCCGCACGCCCGACGGGCGCACAGGTCTACGACGACTACGCCCACCACCCGACCGAGGTGCGCGCCACGCTCGCGGCGGCGCGCACGCTCGAGCCGCGCCGCCTGATCGCCGCCTTCCAGCCGCACCTCTACTCGCGCACGCGAATGCTCGCCCGCGACTTCGGCCAGGCGCTCGCACTGGCGGACCTCATCGTCGTGCTGGACGTGTACCGCGCCCGCGAGCGGCCCGAGGACTTCCCAGGCGTGAGCGGGTTCCTCATTGCGCAGTCGGCGGCGGACGCGGCCGCGGGACGTCCGGTCTGGTGGATGCCCCGCTTGGAGGACGCCGAGCGGAGTCTCAGAAGCGAGTTGAGCGAGGGAGACCTGCTGCTCACGCTCGGCGCGGGGAACGTGGACGAGCTGGCCCGGAGGCTCGCGGCGTGAGCACCCCGGCAGGCGTCGAGGCCGACTACCCGCTGGCCCGCCTCACCACGATCCGGACGGGCGGTCATGGCGACTTCTTCGCCCGACCCGATTCGCCCGACGCGCTCGCCGAGCTCCTGGCGTGGGCAACCGCAGAGGGGGTCGAGGTAGGAGTGGTCGGGTCCGGCTCGAACCTCCTCGTAGCGGATGAAGGGTTCCGAGGACTCGTGGTGAAGTTGGACGGCTCGCTTGCAACGATCGAGCAGGATGGGCAGCGCCTGCTCTGCGGCGGTGGCGCACGGCTCCCGCAGGCCGCCGCCTTCGCCGCGCGGGCCGGCCTCAGCGGGCTCGAGTTCGGCGTGAACATCCCCGGGACGGTCGGCGGCGCCGTGAAGATGAACGCGAACGCCTATGGCGGGGACCTCGCGCGGGTGCTCGAGTGGGTGGAGGTCACGACGGCCGAGGGGACCGACCGCCGCGCTCCCGACGAGCTCGGCTTCAGCTATCGCCGCTCCAACCTCGGTGAGGGCGAGATCGTGGCGCGCTCGTCGTTCGCGCTCAGCCCGGCGGAGCCGGAGGCGGTGAAGGCCACGCTCGCCGACATGCGTGCCTCGCGCAGGGCCGCGCAGCCCTCGGGCATCAAGACCTTCGGCTCGACCTTCAAGAATCCGGACGATCCACGCGCGGAGGGCCGCAGCGCCGGAGTGCTGCTCGACGAGGCAGGCTGCCGCGGCCTGACCGTGGGCGGCGCGCGCTTCTCCGAGAAGCACGCGAACTTCGTGGAGAACATGGGTGAGGCCACCACGGCCGACGTGATCGCGCTCATGGGCGAGGGCCGCCGCCGGGTGCGCGAGCGCTTCGGCGTGGAGCTCGAGCCCGAGGTCCAGTTCCTGGGCGAGGTCGACACCACGCCGCTATGGGGCTCCACATGAGCAGCGGGCAGGCGGTCGCAGGCCGGCGGCCGGCGAGGAAGAGCACCCGCCGTGCCCGCAAGCGCAGCGCGCGCTCCGCGGCAGTCGGCGCCCTTGCGCTGCGTGTCCTCACGCTCCGTTGGCTTCCGCCGCGCATGCGCCGCCGCGTGCTCATGGTGCTGGCCGCCTGCCTCGTGCTCGCCGCGGGCTTCCAGTTCTGGCTGCGCGACTCCACGCTCGTCGCCGTGGAGAACGTGAAGGTCACCGGCCTCACGACGAAGGACGCCCCCCGGGTCCGCGCCGCGCTCGTATCGGCCGCGCACACGATGACGACGCTGCACGTGGACCAGGCGGAGCTCGAGCGCGCGATCGGCGCGTATCCGGTGGTGCAAGCGCTCCACGTGGAGGCCGACTTCCCGCACCGCCTCGACATCCGCGTGATCGAGCATCGTCCCGCCGCGATGGTCGGCGGGCTACCGGTGGCCGGCGACGGCACCATCCTGCGCGGGCTGCCGGTGGAGGGCCGGCTCCCTGAGATCGAGCTGCGCGGCAACCTCGACGGCGACCGCCTCTCCCATCCGGCGGTCCTTCGCGCCGCGCGCGTGGCCGGCGGCGCACCGGCGCCGCTCCGCGGCCGCCTCGAGCGCATCGACATGCGCGCGGAGGAGGGCATCGTGGTCGAGCTCCGCGACGGCCCCGAGCTCTACTTCGGAAACGCCACGCGCGTGCGCGCCAAGTGGATCGCCGCCGTGCGGATCCTCGCCGACCCCGAGGCCGCCGGCGCGAGCTACATCGACGTGCGGCTCCCCGGGCGCCCGGCCGCAGGGGGGCTCCCAGCGGAGACGCTCGCCCCCGTGGCGCCCGCCGGGAGCGCCGAGCTGGCAGCGCCAACGGCGACCGCACCCGACCGCTACGGGGGTGGATCCGGCCACCGAGCAGCTCGCGCCGCCCGCCGCAACCGGCGACGGAACGGCCCCCGAGACGGGCACCCCGCCCGCCGCCGAGACCGCGCCGGCACCCGCCCAGCCAGCCCCTGCTCCCACTGATTCCACCGGGGCTGGAGGGGTCTCGCCGCCCCCTGGATAACCCTCACCCGCTGGTTGAGCTTCAGGGCAACCCTCAACTGCCGCTAGAGTGTCTGGCTGCAGGATTTCTTGCGAGGGCGATTGACACTTCCCGCGAACTCCACCTACAGTGCGGTGTTTGCGGGACAAGGAAACCCTCCACTCTCGCTTGAGCTTCGGACGGTAGAGAGGCACCACTTCAGACATGGACACGGGTAGCTACCTGGCGGTCATCAAGGTCGTCGGCATCGGCGGCGGCGGTACGAACGCCGTCAACCGCATGGTGGACCAGGGCCTCAAGGGCGTTGAATTCATCGCCGTGAACACGGACGCCCAGGCGCTCCAGATGTGCGACGCCGACATCAAGCTCCAGATCGGCGATCAGCTCACGCGCGGGCTCGGCGCAGGCGCGAACCCGGACGTCGGGTACGGCGCGGCCAACGAGAGCCGCGACGAGATCAAGGAGGCGCTGAAGGGCGCGGACATGGTCTTCGTGACAGCCGGCGAGGGCGGCGGCACCGGCACCGGCGCCGCACCGGTCATCGCCGAGGTCTCCAAGCAGGAGGTCGGCGCGCTCACCGTCGGAGTGGTCACCAAGCCGTTCGACTTCGAGGGCACGCAGCGCATGCGCCAGGCCGTGGAGGGCATCGACCGGCTGCGCGAGCAGGTGGACACGATGATCGTGATCCCGAACGAGAAGCTGCTCGCCGTCGTGGAGCGCCGCACCAGCATCCTCGACGCCTTCCGTGAGGCGGACGCCGTGCTCGGCCAAGGCGTGCAGGGCATCACCGACCTGATCACGACGCCCGGCCTCATCAACCTCGACTTCGCCGACGTCCGCACGATCATGCAGGACGCCGGCTCGGCGCTCATGGGCATCGGCGAGGCGTCCGGCGAGAACCGCGCGGCCGAGGCCGCGAAGAACGCCGTGTCGAGCCCACTGCTCGAGCAGTCGGTGGAGGGTGCCACGGGCATCCTGCTCAACATCACCGGCGGCACCGACCTCGGCCTCTTCGAGGTGAACGAGGCTGCCGAGATCATCCAGAGCGCCGCCGACCAGAACTCCAACATCATCTTCGGGGCGGTCGTGGACGACACGCTCGCCGACTCCGTGCGCGTGACCGTCATCGCCACAGGCTTCGAGCGCGCGAGCCGCACGCCGCTGTTCGAGGAGGACTCCACGGGCCGCCGGCGCGAGCCACGGCGCCGTGACGTCTCGCTCGACGACCGTCAACGTGCGTCGCTCGAGATCTCGGACGACGACATCGACGTTCCGTCATTCCTGAAGGACTGAGAGAGCTCCTCCCGCCGGACACGGCGCAGGCCTTCGAGGCCATGCGCGCGCTCCGCACGCACTACACGGATGAGGCCGAGTTCGTCCGGCGCGTGGACGACGTCCAGCGCCCGCAGGGCTATCGGCTGGTGGGAGCGTTCGACGAGGACGATCGCTGCCTCGGCGTGGCCGGCTTCCGCGTGATCCGCAACCTCGCCTGGGGCGACAGCCTCTACGTGGACGACCTCTCCACGCACCCGGACGGGCGCCGGCGCGGCTACGGGCGGGCGCTGCTCGAGTGGTGCATGGAGGAGGGGAAGCGCGAGGGGTGCACCGAGTTCCACCTCGACTCCGGCGTGGGCCCCGAGCGCGAGGACGCGCACAGGCTCTACTTCAACACCGGACTGCGCATCACGAGCTACCACTTCGCCGCGCCACTCGAATGATCGACGCGGCACCCCGGATGGCGCTCGCCGCCGAGCGCGAGCTCGAGGCGCTGGTGGGGGTGTCGTCGCCGTCGGGCGATCTGGAGGGCGCCGAGGAGTGCGTGGCGCTCGCCACCGCCTTCCTGCCCACCGAGGCCGAGGTCGAGCGGCTGGAGTGCTCCACGCCCGGTCACGCACGCGACCTCGTGGGCCGGCTGCGGGGAAGCGGCGAGCGCAGGCTGGTGCTGCTCGGGCACCTCGACACGGTTGTCTCGCACGACGCCCACCGTCCGCTGACGCGCGATGACGGCGACCGCCTCACCGGGTCCGGGGCGGTGGACATGAAGGGCGGCGTGGCGCTCTCGCTGGGCGTGATGCGCGAGCTGGCGACGCGGCCCGAGTTGTTCGCGGAGGCGGTGATGCTGCTGGTGAACGACGAGGAGTGGCGCACCGCCCCCTTCGCTCATGCCGAGCGCTTCGCCGGCTTCGACGCCTGTCTGTGCTTCGAGGCGGGCGAGCGCACCAAGACGGGCGGAGAGGGGGTGATCGTGAAGCGCAAGGCCGCCGCCACGCTCCGCGTGCTCGCTCACGGGCGTCCGTCGCACTCCGGCTCGGCCCCGGAGAAGGGCCGCAGCGCTCTGCTTGCGCTCGCGGCCGTGGCTCAGCTGGTGGCCGCCCGCAGCGACCCGGCGGGCCCCGACCGGCTGACCGCCGTGCCGACGATCCTGCGCTCGGGCGACGCCTTCAACGTGGTGCCGCCTTCAGGCGAGCTGCTCTGCGACCTGCGCGCCGACCGCCTCGAGGCCTTCGCCCCCGTGTTCGACGCCATCCCGGCCGAGTACGACGAGGTCAGGCTGGAGCCGAACATGGTGCGCGCCTGGCCGGGGATGGACTCGCGCACGGCAACGGCGGGGGTGCTCGCGGCAGCGTCCGAGACGCTCGGCAGGCCGATCGTGGCTGCGGAGCGCGGCGGTGCGAGCGACGCCAGCCACATGGCGGCCGGCGGCATCGAGCTCACGATCGACGGGCTCGGCCCGCGCGGCGGCGGCGCCCACACGCCCAACGAGTGGGTGAGCGCGGAGTCGCTTCGCACCCGCGCCGAGGTGGCGCTGGCGGTCACAGCGGCGCTGCTCGGCGGCTCAGGACGCCACTTCGGCGGTGTGGCGCTCGCCCAGCGCGCCCGGGAGGGCGTGCCGTGACTTGATGTCGAGCTTGCGGTAGACGCGACCCAGGTGGGTCTCCACGGTCTTTTCCGAGACGAACAGGGCCTGGGCGACCTCGCGGTTCGTCATCCCCTCAGCGGCCAGCTCCGCCACGCGCACCTCGCTCGGTGTGAGTCCCTCGACGCCGCTCGCCGGCTCGCGCATCAGGCGGGCGCCGGAGCGGCCGAGCTCGTCGCGCGCCCGGTTCACGAGCCGCGTGGCGCCGCACTCCGAGGCGAGCGTGTGGGCGCGGCGCAGGATGTCGCGAGCCGCGCCGCGCTCGCCCTTCCTGCGCAGCTCAGCGCCCAGCTCGCAGCTGACGCGCGCGAGCTCAACCCGCGCTCGCCCGTTCTCGAGCGTGGCGACCGCCGCCTCCAGCCCCGCCTGGCGCTCATCGATCGGTCCGGCGAAGGCCACCGCCCGCTGCGCGATCCCGACTGCGCGGGGCGTGCCCAGCCGCTCGGCGAGGCGCAGCTCCTCGCGGGCCAGCTCGAGCGCCCGCTCCTCCTCGCCGAGCTGCGCGAGCGCGACCGACGCCACGGAGCGCCAGGGGAGGAGTGTCGGCGAGCTGCAACCCCAGGAAGCCGTGCGGTCCAGCGTGAATGCGGCGTCGGCGGCACCCTGCGCGTCTCCATTGGAGAGCAGCAGCCACGCGCGCGCCAGCGCGAGGTCGTCCTGTACGACCGTGTCGTGGTCGCCAGCCGGCGGCAGCTCGGAAATCACGGCCTCGAGCTCCTCGAGGGGGCGCTCGCGCTCGAGGCCAGCAAGCACGGCGGTTGAGGCGGCGATCGGCGCGTGGCCGCGGGCGCGTGTGGCGTCGCGTGCGATTAGGAGTGCCTCGGCGGCGTCGGCCTCGGCACTCTCGACGGCTCCCGAGCGGTAGCGCGCCCAGGCGCGCTCGGCGAGGAAGACACCGACGGCCGAGCGGTCGCCGTACTCGCGCGCCGCGCGGACGAGCCGGTCGAGGATCGCGAGGGACTCGTCGTAGCGCTCCAGCAGGGTGAGCACGAACGCGGGCATCGGCCGGCCTACGCTCGCGCGCATCACGGACTCGTAGTAGCCGTGCTCCTCGACGCTGAGCGCCCGGTGGATCAGCTCGGTGGCGCGGACCGGCGTCGGCCTGCTCGGTCACCGCGACGAAGGCGCGCGTGATCAGGGCGAAGCGCTCGAAGTCGGTTTGAGGCGCGCCGGACGGCACCGCCACATGCTCGAAGAGGTCACCGAGCCGCATGCGCACGGTGGCGCTCTCGAGCCCCGCGGCGAGCAGAGTCTCGAGCAGCGGCTTCGCGGCGTCCGACTCCTCGGGCACGTCGGCCAGAGCGCCCTCGAGTACATCCGCAGCCCTGCTCACGCGCCCGCCCACGAGGTGCAGCACGGCCGTCCAATGGAGAGCGCGGAGCCTGGTCGGCCCGCCCGCGGCGGCGGCGCGCTCGAGGTGGTCCGCGGCGTCGGGGTCGCCGGCGTGGGCGGCCGCGAGGCCGAGCTCGAACAGGACCTCGGCCAACACGCCGTCGTCCGGGCGCTCGGCCACCGCCCGCTCCAGGTAACGCACCGCGGCCGCGGGATCGCCAAGGGCCTCCGCACGGCGGGCGGCGGCGCGAAGGGTGGAGCACGCCCAGTCACCCTGGCCGGGGTCGCACACGAGCAGGTGGGCGGCGATCGCCACCGGGTCGGCGTCGCGGTCGAAGAGCATCCGCGCGGCCTGCTCGTGTGCCCGCGAGCGCTCGACGGCCGGCAGGTCGTCCTCGATGGCCGCCCTCAGGATCGGGTGGGTAAAGCGCAGGCGCGGCGTGCCGGTCACGAGCCCGGCGCGCTCCAGCGCGGCGAGGGCGTCGGCGGCGGCGTCCTCGGGCACGTCGGCCATCGTCGCGACGTCCCGGAGCGACACGTCGTGCTCACCGAGCACCGCCAGCGCCCGCGCGACCGGGCCGCCGGCGCTCGGCATTCGCTCCAGCCGCAGCAGGACCGACGCGCGCACCGTGTCGGGGCCGAGCGACGCCACCCCGCCGGCGCTGGCGGCCGTGGGCTCGATGCCCTCGGCGCGCACCTCGCTCACGAGCTGCTCCAGCAGGAACGGGTTGCCGCCCGTCGCGTGGTGGCACGCCTCGGCGAAGGTCGGGTCTGAGGTTCCGAGCAGCGCCTCGATCCGCTGGCCCGCGCCCTCCGGCGACAGCGGACCAGGCCGTATCGAGACGGTCGCGGGGTCGGCGAGGATCTCGGCGAGTGGCACGGCGAGCTGGCCGACCTCGGCGGTGCGCACGGCCAGGAGCAGCACCATCGGCAGGTCGGCGATACGCAGGCTGAGGAAGCGCTGGGCAGCCATCGACGCCTCGTCGGCCCACTGGGCGTCGTCGACGGTGATGAGCAGCGGGCGCTCGCGTGCGAGGTTCGCGGTGAGCCAGTAGAGGCCGTGCAGGCGCTGATACATGAGCTCGGGGCTGTCCGCGTCCTCCGCGGTGCCGGGATCCAGGATCGGCAGCGCGAGCCGAGCGGCGCCGGTGAACAGCGCCGTGCGCTCCTCGGGAGACCTACCGAGCGCCACCGAGTCGGCCGACTGGCGCACGAGTCCGTACGGATAGCTGCGCTCGAGCTCGGTGGCCCGCACGGAGATCGTGAACATCTCGCGCTCGCGGGCGAGCTCGATGCAGCGGGTCACGAGGGTGGACTTCCCGATGCCGGGCGGACCCTCGACGGCCACGATGCTCCCGCGCCCGTCGATCGCCTCGCTGAGCGCGCGATCGAGCGCGAGCAGCTCCGACTCCCGCTCGAGGAGCTCCGGGTCAGGCGCTGTGGCAGGCGAGTCCATCTGAATATCGGGGTACGGGTCGGGGGTGCTCCCGATGCGATGCGCGCGCCTTCGGCGCGAAGATCGCGGCATGTCACCAGCCGAACCAGTCACCGCGTACGTCGAGCTCGTCCTCGAGCCCGAAGGCGTACGCGGCGTACTGCGCGCCCAGCATACGCCGGATCTCCCCTTCTCGGGATGGCTTGGGTTGGCCGTGGCCGTGGACCAGTGCCGCCGCGCGGCGGACAGCTCGGCCGTTCCCGACAGGGGGTAACCTGCGGGCGGTTGCCGTCCGCCGCCGACACACTCCGCCGCACCCCGCTGTTCGATCGCCACGAGCGGGCAGGCGCGAGGCTCGTCCCGTTCGCGGGCTGGGAGATGCCGGTGCAGTACGAGGGCATCCGCCAGGAGCACGTGGCCGTCCGGCGAAGCGCGGGCATGTTCGACGTCTCGCACATGGGCGAGATCGAGACCAGCGGCCCGCAGGCCGAGGAGCTCCTCCAGCGCCTGCTCTCGAATGACGTGACGAAGATCGCCGACCGCGGCGCGCAGTACTCGGTGCTCTGCCGCGAGGACGGCGGCGTGCTCGACGACCTCTTCACGTACCGGCTGGGCCCGGACCGCTTCCTGACCGTGACCAACGCATCGAACCACGAGAAGGACCTCGCTTGGTTCCGCGAGCACGCGGGCGAGTTCGACGCCGAGCTCACCGACGCCCACGAGCGCTGGGCCATGCTCGCCGTGCAGGGACCCGACGCACGGGCGTCGGTGGAGCGCGTGGCGGAGGGTGAGCTGCCCGGCGCGCATGCGGACGGCGGACGTGACCATCGCGGGAGTCGAGTGCCTCGCCTGCGGCACGGGCTACACCGGCGAGGACGGCGTGGAGCTGCTGATCCCGCCGGACGGCGCCCCGGCGGTCTGGGACGCGCTGCTCGAGCAGGGCGTGGTGCCCGCGGGCCTCGGTGCCCGCGACACGCTGCGGCTCGAGGTCTGCTTCCACCTCTACGGGAATGACCTGTCCGAGGACCGCAACCCGATCGAGGCCGGGCTCGGGTGGTGCTGCAAGCTCGACACCGGCTTCATCGGCGCGGACGCGCTGCGCGACATCGAGCCGGAGCAGACGCTCGTGCCGTTCGCCTTCACGGGCGCCGGCATTCCGCGCCAGGGCAACCCCGTGCGCACCGCGGAGGGGGAGGGAGTCGTGACGAGCGGCTCGCTGTCGCCGTGTCTCGACCTGGGCATTGGGATGGCGTACGTGCCGGTGGCCGCCGCGGCGCCGGGCACCGAGTTGGAGGTCGACGTGCGCGGCAAGCCGCGCGCCGCCGAGGTGAGGGAGAAACCGCTCTACCGGAAGGAGACCAGTGGCTGAGGCCAGCTACCCCGAGGACCTGAAGTACCACGCCGAACACGACTGGGCCCGCATCGAGGGCGACACGGCCACGTTCGGAATCACCTGGTACGCACAGGATGCGCTCGGGGAGGTCGTGTTCTTCGACCCGCCGGAGGTGGGAACCTCGGTCTCCAAGGACCAGGCGTACACCGAGGTCGAGTCCGTGAAGGCGGTGTCGGACGTGATCGCGCCGCTGTCAGGAGAGATCGTCGAGGTGAACGAGGGCCTCTCCGATAGCCCCGAGAACGTCAATTCGGACCCCTACGGAGACGGCTGGATGGTGAAGGTGAGGATGTCCGACCAGTCCGAGCTGGACCAGCTCATGGACGTGAACCAGTACAAGGAGTTGCTCCAGACGGGTAGCTAACGTCGTGGAGGCTCATGAGCCGCTACACGGGCGTCACAGACGAAGACCTGAGGGAGATGCTCGATGCCATCGGCGTCGGCTCGCTCGAGGATCTCTTCGCGGACATCCCGGAGTCGGTTCGGCTGGGTCGCGAGCTCGACCTTCCGCAGGGCCAGTCCGAGCAGGAGGTGTACGAGCACCTGTCCGCTCTGGCCGCCCGCAACCGGCACACCGAGGACGAGGTCAGCTTCCTCGGCGCGGGCATGTACGACCACTACGTGCCGGCGCTGATCGACACGCTGCTGAGCCGGTCCGAGTTCCTCACGCCGTACACGCCCTACCAGCCCGAGATCTCGCAGGGCGGGCTCCAGGTGATGTTCGAGTTCCAGACCGCGATCTCGGAGCTCACCGGGCTGCCGGTGTCGAACGCGTCGGTGTACGAGGGGCCGAGCGCCGTGGCCGCCGCGGGCTACCTGGCCAAGCTCGAGACCAAGCGCACACGGCTCGTGGCGAGCCGCGGGCTGCACCCGCACTCGCGCGCCGCGCTTGCGACCCATGCGGCCGGATACGGCATGGAGGTCGTGGAGGTGCCGCTCGACGACGACGGCGCAACCGACGTGGAGGCGCTCGCCGCCGCGGTGGACGACGACACCGCCGCGGTCTTCGTCCAGCAGCCGAACTTCCTCGGCACCGTGGAGGACCTCGGGGCGCTGTCTGAGGCCGGCAAGCGCACCGGCGCGCTGCTCGTGTGCGCAGCCGACCCGATCCCGCTCGGGATCCTGAAGCCGCCGGGCGAGCTCGGCGTGGACGTGTGCGTGGGGGAGGGCCAGTCGCTCGGCAACCGGCTCGACTACGGCGGGCCGTCTTTCGGCTTCTTCGCCGCCGACCAGCGCTTCATCCGCAAGATGCCGGGACGGATCGCAGGCGAGACGCGCGACGTGGACGGCCGCCGCGGCTTCGTCCTCACGCTCCAGACGCGCGAGCAGCACATCCGGCGGGAGAAGGCCACGCACAACATCTGCACCGCCCAGGCGCTGAACGCGCTGGCGGGAGTGGTCTACCTGTCCTGGCTCGGCAAGCGCGGCCTCGTGGAGCTCGGCGAGCTGATGCTGCGCCGCACCCACTACGCCCGCGAGGCCCTCGGACTCGAGGCGATCAACCCGGGCCCAATCGTCCGCGAGTTCGCCGTACGCGTACCCGACCTCGACGGCCTGTTCGAGCGCGCTCGCGCCGCGGGCGTGAATCCCGGCTACCGGCTCGGCCGCGACTACCCGGAATATTCCGACGGCCTTCTGGTGGCCGTCACAGAGCGGCGCACCAAGGAGCACATCGACCGCCTGGCCGAGCTCGTGGGCGCACCCGTTCCTGCCGAGGCGACCGCATGACCGACGACACGCTCACGGTCTTCGAGCACTCGCGTCCGGGCCGGCGCGCCTTCACCGCTCCCGTCACGGACGTGCCCGAGGTGTCGGTCGAGGACCTGCTGCCGGCCGACGCGATCCGCGAGCGCCCGGCGGAGCTTCCCGAGATCTCGGAGCCCGAGCTGGTGCGCCACTACACGACGCTCTCGTCGAAGAACTTCCACCTCGACGAGGGCTTCTACCCGCTCGGCTCCTGCACGATGAAGCACAACCCGAAGCTGCACGAGCGCGTGGCGGCGCTGCCTGGCCATGCCCGGCTTCACCCGCTTCAGGACCCGGAGTACGCGCAGGGCGCGCTCGAGCTGATGTGGCGCCTCCAGGGCGCGCTCGGCGAGATCGCCGGCCTGCCGCACGTCTCGCTCCAGCCGAGCGCCGGGTCGCACGGTGAGCTGGCCGGGCTGCTGCTCACCCGCGCGTACCACGAGGACCGCGGCGAGCAGCGCACCAAGGTGCTCACGCCGGACACCGCCCACGGGACCAATCCGGCGACGGTGACGATGGCCGGCTACGAGGTGGTGAAGGTGGGCACCGCCCCGGACGGCGGGGTCGACCTCGACGACCTGCGCTCGAAGGCGACCGAGGACGTGGCCTGCCTGATGCTCACCAACCCGAACACGCTCGGCCTGTTCGACCGCAACATCGAGGAGATCGCGCGGATCGTGCACGACGCCGGCGCGACCCTCTACTACGACGGGGCGAACCTGAACGCGGTGATGGGCGTGACGCGGCCCGGCGACATGGGCTTCGACATCGTCCACTTCAACCTGCACAAGACCTTCACGCAGCCGCACGGCGGCGGCGGCCCGGGCGCTGGGCCGATCGCGTGCTCCGACCGGATCGAGCCGTTCCTGCCGGTGCCGCAGGTCGTGGAGCGCGACGGGCGCTTCGACCTCGACTTCGATCGCCCTCAGTCGATCGGCAAGCTGCGCGGCTTCCAGGGGAACTTCGGCGTGTTCGTGCGCTCGTATGCGTACATCTGCTCGCTCGGGGCGGATGGGCTGAAGGAGGCGTCCGAGGTGGCGGTCCTGAACGCGAACTACCTGAAGGCATTGATGGCGGAGCCCGGTATCGCCGAGTACCTCCCGATCGCCTTCGATCGCACCTGCATGCACGAGTTCGTGCTGTCGGGCCAGGGCGCCAAGGACGAGCTCGGGATCAGGACGCTCGACATCGCGAAGCGCATGCTCGACCACAACGTCCACCCGCCGACTGTGTACTTCCCGCTGCTCGTGGACGAGGCGCTGATGATCGAGCCCACCGAGACCGAGACGAAGGAGCGCCTCGACCACTTCGCCGAGGTCGTCCGCGCGATCCTCGAGGAGGCGAAGGAGGACCCCGAGGTGGCCCGCACCGCCCCGCACACCACACCGGTCCGACGTCTCGACGAGGCCGGTGCGGCGAAGCGCCCGGTGGTCCGCTGGCGCCCCGAGACGGAGAACCCGGGCGATCCCGAGCGGGCCAAAGAAGCTCCTGCGTCGGGCTCCGGGGCGATGTAGAGTGCCGCCTGCCGCGTCGGCCAGCGGCCGGGACGTACACGGTCACGCTGACCGTCCGCGACGAGGACGGCGCGACGGCGACCGCCACGAGGACGGTCACGGTCACCGACCTGTTGCCGGGGCTCCGTGGACTCCGGATCGTGCCGCAGGTCTTCGCGCCGCTCTCGCGCGGCAACAGCATCGGCAGCCAGCGCTCGCGCGGGGCGACCGTTCGCTACACGCTCACCGAGGCCGCGCGCGGTGGATCCCGCGGGCAACCGGTCGAGGGTGCGGCGAGCCGGGTTCCGGATCGTCTGCCGCAGGTAGCTACGGCGACCGGGCGGGAAGCTCGAGCCAGGCCTTCTCCGACAGGTCGCCGAGGTCGTTCTCCTCGAGTCCGAGATCGGAGAGCGTGAACAGGCGCCCGCCCACGACGAGGGAGCGCTGAATCGGCGCGATGTACTCCCCGGATTTGTGGGTGGCGCTGCCGACCTCGCCGATGCCGGACGTCCGCTCCACGCCAAAGCCGAGCGCGCCGCTGAAATAGTCCTGCTCCGTCGCGTACTGGACCGGCATCACGGCGAGGTTGCGCGGCGCCCACCAGAGGAACGCGTGGTGGTCGTACTCGACGTCGGAGGACGCGCCGGGCGCGACGGTGCGCTGGTGGAGGCGCCGCGGCTGCGCAATATCAGAAACGTCGAACAGCGAGAGCTGCGTGCCGAGGGCCTGGCCCCGCTCGGTGGCGTCCTGGCCCACGCCCAGCAGCAGGTCGCGGCCCACGGGGTGGAGGTAGGCCGAGTAGCCGCGGATCTTCAGCTCTCCGCGCACCCTCGGGTCGCGCGGGTCGGCGAGGTCCACGGTGTAGAGGGGATCGACCTGGCGAAAGGTCACGACGTAGCCGACGTCGTCGAGGAAGCGCACGGAATAGATGCGCTCGCCCTTGCCGAGCCCGCCCACCTGGCCGAGCCGAGCGAGGCTGTGCTCCCGGCGGGCCAGCGTGGTCACGAAGCTCTGGCCCTCGGTCTCGCTGCCGCCGAGCCAGGTCGGAGCCTGGCTGCTCGCGACCCGCAGCACCCCGCCGCGCTCGGACATCGCCCACTGGTTGAGCAGGAAGCCGGGCACCGTGCCGCTGGCGCGGTAGGTCGTCTCAGCGGTGTCCGCGGCGTCGAACTCGTGGATGGTCGTGCCCCCGTGGACGTCCTCAACCGACGCGGACTGCGGGACGAAGCGCTGCGTGGCCACGTACAGACGGCGCGGCGATGCGTACACGAGCTCCGCGCCCGTCATCACGGCGTCGGAGTCCACCTCCGGCAGCCCCCGGTCCATGTCGATCGTGAGGACCGTGAGCATGTCGAGCCCGGAGTAGACCTGCGCCCTCCGCACGGCCCGGCAGCGGGTGGCGGGCCGGGTGCGCCTGTGGCCGGTCAGCCGGTTGGCGACGGTGGTGTGCGCGAGCCAGCCCTTCAGGCGCGGGCGTAGCTGCGGGCTCGGCCTCCGCACGCGGCGTGTTGGTCACCACCACGCGTGCGATCGCCTCGGTGAGACGCGCGCTCACGAACACGCCCCGGACACGCTGGGTCCGGACAACGGTGAGCTTCGCCGGATCGCTCACGTCGACCTCGGTCAGGCGCGTAACCGGGTCGTACGGATACCTCTGCAGCCCCACCGGCACGACCCAGTCCCCGCCGCCCCCGAGCTGGGAGATGACAAGCAGGCGCTTGCCGCGCAGCAGCAGTTCGTGCGAGAACCCGTCCAGCCGTAGCGAGCCGAGCAGGCGCGGCCCGGCGGCGTCGATCGCGTGAAGCTGGCCGCCCGCGACCGCGAAGATCCGCCCGCCGGCGGCCTTCACCACGTCGGGCTCGTCCACCCCCTGCTCCTGGACGTTGGTCTGCGACTGATCCGCCTCGGCGCCCGGCGCCGTCGCGAGGGGAGGCATCGGGCCCGTGGTCGGAGAGTCGATCCTCCGGAGCGGAGGCGCCACGATCCCGCCGACCGGCGGCGGGAAGATCCCGGGGCCGCGGCGCACGTGCTGGCGCGCATAGCGGACCAGCGCAGCGCATGAACGAAACGACTGAAGCTGGGCCTTCGCCACCCGCGCAGACTGCCCGCGCGCCGAGTCCGCCGTCGCCGCCGACAGCGCGCTGGGGATCGCGAGCGAGATCGCAACGGTCACGACGAGCGCTGAGCGCCTCAGCATGGACCGAGCCTACCCCGTCGTTTGCGTACGAGCCCGGGCGGGGATAGCGGAGACATGAGCGGCCTCGGTGGCATCGCCCCACAGGAACGCGACCTCTCGCGCCGCCGCGACCGCCAGGCCGCCGTGGTCCTCGCAGTCACGGCCGCGGTGAGCATGCTCATCCTCTTCCCGCTGGGACTGGCGATCGGCCTGATTGCCATGGCGTACGCTCACCATTCCGGCGCCCGCGGCGCTTTCTGGGCGGCGCTGGTCATCGTGTGCATCGGGCTGTTGTCGGTGATCCTCGGGCTCACGGACTTCGACGGCGGCGTCTTCCAGGGCTAGAGTCGCCGCATGGACGGCGCGCCCGCCGGCACCGCCGGCGACGAGGGAATCACGCACGCAGAGCTACGGCTCGCGGCTCGCAACCACGGCCTTCCGCTGGAGGCGCTGCGGCACCCGATCACTCCCGCGGGTCTGCACTACCTCCTGATCCACTACGACATCCCGGCGGTTGACCCGGGGACCTTCGAGCTGGAGATAGACGGGGCGGTCGAGCGGCCGCTCACGCTCACCCTTGACGACCTTCGGGCGCGAGAGCGGGTCGACAAGCCGATCACCTTCGAGTGCGCCGGGAATGGCCGGGCTCTGCTCGAGCCGCGCCCGGTCAGCCAGCCATGGCTGACGGAGGCCGTGGGCACCGCGGAATGGGGCGGGGCGCGCCTCGCACCGCTGCTCGAGGAGGTGGGCGCGAGGCCATCGGCAATCGAGGTCCTCTTCAGTGCTCTCGACAGGGGCATCGAGGGGGGCGAGGCGCAGACCTACGAGCGCGCGCTCCCGATCGCCGAGGCCCGCGACGCCATCCTCGCCTACGACATGAACGGCGCGCCACTTCCGCCCCAGCACGGCTTCCCGCTGCGCCTCGTGGTCCCCGGCTGGTACGGGATGCAGAACGTGAAGTGGCTCACTCGCATCACGCTGCTCGAGGAGCCCTACAGCGGCTTCCAGAACTCGGTGGCCTACCGGATGTACGACGCGGACGGCGAGCCGGGCGAGCCGGTCACGCGCATGCTGCCGCGCTCGCTGATGGTGCCGCCCGGGGTGCCGGACTTCATGACGCGCAGGCGCCACCTCGAGCCCGGACCGACGACGCTGACCGGCAGAGCCTGGACGGGCCACGGGAGCATCGACCGAGTCGAGGTCTCAACCGACGGCGGCGCGACCTTTGATGCCGCGGTCCTGGATCAGGCGCTCGGACCGAACGCCTGGCGCGGCTGGAGCTTCGAGTGGAACGCGGCCCCGGGCGAGTACCTGCTCAGCTCGCGCGCGACGGACAGCAAGGGCAATACCCAGCCACTCGACCCGCCCTGGAACCTGAAGGGCTACGCGAACAACGCGGTGGAGCGGATCACCGTGCAGGTCGCGCCCTAAACTGCCACGCCCCGTGCGCATCTTCAGTGGCATCCAGCCGACCGGGCGCAAGCACCTCGGCAACTACATCGGGGCGATCCGCGGCTACCTGGAGGGACAGGAGCGCGGCGATCCATCGATCTACTGCATCGTCGACCTGCATGCCACGAGCGTCTCCTACGACGCGAAGGCGCTGCCCGGCTACGTGCTCGACACGACCGCGATGCTGATTGCCGCCGGCCTCGATCCCGAGCGCTGCATCCTGTTTCGCCAGTCCGACGTGGGCGAGCACTCGGAGCTCTGCTGGCTGCTCTCGTCGGTCACTCCCTATGGCGATCTCCAGCGGATGACCCAGTTCAAGGACAAGTCGGCGCGCGAGCAGCAGTTGGTGCGTACGAGCCTCTTCATTTACCCGGTGCTGCAGGCGGCCGACATCCTGATCTACAAGGCCCACCAGGTGCCGGTCGGCGAGGACCAGCGCCAGCACCTCGAGTTGGCACGAGAGATCGCCCGGCGCTTCAATTCGACCTACGGAGAGGTGTTCGTCGAGCCCGAGGCCGTGATCCCGAAGACGGGAGCGCGGATCATGGACCTCCAGAGCCCAGACGCGAAGATGTCGACCACCGGCGGCACGGAGGCCGGGCTGATCTACATCGACGACGAGCCCGAGGCGATCGTCAAGAAGGTCAAGCGCGCGCAGACCGACTCCGGGAGCGAAGTCGTGCGCGGCCCGGACAAGGCCGGCATCACGAATCTGATCGACATCTACTCCGTGGCCCGCGGCGTGTCGCCCGACGAGGTCGAGCGCGAGTTCGCGGGTCAGGGTTACGGGGAGTTCAAGCAGTCGGTGGGCGAGGCCGTGGCCGAGCTCCTCGCGCCAGTCCGCGAGCGCTACGCCGAGCTGCGCGCGGACGAGGACGCCCTGGAGCGCACCCTGCGCGCGGGCGCGGATCGGGCGCGAGAGCTGGCCGTCCCCACCATGGCGGAGGTCCATTCCGCCATGGGACTGGGTCCGCGCGCTTAACGTCCGCAGGTCGCGCTAAAGAATCGATCTTGTGATTCCGATCACAAGACGTATGAAGGCGATCGACCGCCCTCTCGTCCGACCGCTCCTGATCGTGCTCCTCGCCACGATGGCGTGGACGCTGTGGGCGGCGGACCTTGGCGTGAACCTCTGACCGGGGCCGCGTCTAGTCTCTCGGGCGATGTCAATCGCCTCGCTCGACCTTGACCTAGAGGTCTTCAACGGGCCGTTCGACCTGCTTCTCACCCTGGTGCTGAAGGAGGAGATCGATCTGCTCGAGGTGGACCTCGCAGAGGTGGTGCTCGCCTACGTCGAGTACCTCGAGCGCACGGGCGAGCTCGACCTCGAGGCGGCCACGGAATTCCTGGTCCTGATCGCCGCGCTGCTGGAGCTGAAGTCGCGGCTGATGCTGCCCTCCGACGAGGAGGACGGCCTCGACATCGAGCCGGTGGAGGCGGCCGAGGAGCTGCTCGCCCGCATGCTCGAGTACCACCGCTACCGCCAGGCGGCCGAGCACCTGCGCGACCGGCTCGAGGCCGAGCACGGCTACCGCTATCGCAGCGCGCCGCTTCCGCCCGAGCTTCGCCGCATCTCGATCGAGGCGGCCGAGGCCGCTTACGACCCCGAGCGGCTGGCCGAGGCGCTCGGCGGCCTGCTCACGGTTCCGCCGCCGCTCGACCTCCGCCACGTGCGCCGCCCGGCCGTGTCGGTGGAGCAGCGTTTGCGCCACCTGCGCGACCTGCTCTCGAGCCGCAGCCGTTTCTCCTTCGACGAGGCCGTCGAGGGCGCCGACCGCCTGACGGAAGCGGTCACGCTGTTCGCGCTGCTCGAGCTCTACAAGGCCGGCGAGGCCAAGTGGGAGCAGGAGGTTCCGTTCGGCCCGATCACGGTGGTGTCGTCGTGAACGACCTGGCCCGCATCGTCGAGGCGCTGCTCTTCCTCTCGCCCGAGCCGGTGGCGGTCGACCGCCTGGCCGACGCCTGCGAGGTGAGCGAGGGCGAGGTCGTCGAGGCGCTCGCGCGCCTGCGCGAGCACTACGCCGAGGGTTACCGCGGAGTGGTGCTGCGCGAGGTGGCCGGCGGCTTCACGCTCGCCACGGACCCAGTCGCGGAGCGGGCGGCCCGCCGCCTGCTGGCGCGCCCGCGCACGCCGCCGCTCACCCAGGCCCAGGCCGAGTGCCTGGCGATCGTGGCGTACCTCCAGCCGGTCTCGCGGCCCGAGGTGGCGCGCATCCGCGGCGTGGCGTCGGAGTCCGCGGTCGGCACGCTGCTCGAGCGGGGGCTGATCGAGGAGTCCGGGCGCTCGCGCTTCGGCGCCGTGATGTACCGGAGCACCGAGCTGTTCGAGAAGCTGTTCGGCCTCACGGGGCTGGAGGCGCTGCCCGACCCGGCGCGCTTCGACCCAAGCCCGGAGGACGAGGGCGACATCCGTGAGCGCCTGCTGCGCGCTGGCGAGCAGCGCGCGAAGAACATCACGGGCTAGCCGGCGTTCGCCGCCAGCTCCAGGCGCGGGCCGCTGAACTCGCCCGCCACGTCCTGGAAGATCTGAAGCATCGCGTCGCTGGCGGGGGAGTGGAAGCCGCCCTCCACGCGCGCAGCGAGGACCCTGCGGACCGGTGCGTCCTTGAGCGTGCGCGGCACCGTCCCCGGGTGCACTGCCGTGAGCGCCATCCGCGGCAGGAGGGTCACGCCAACGCCGGCCGCCACGAGCGCCTGGGCGGCGAGCGTCTCGTCTGCCTCGAAGGCCACGCGCGGCTCGAAGCCGGCGTCGCGGCAGGTGGACTGGGTGATCTGGCGGCAGCCGCAGGTGCTGGTGGAGAGGATCCAGGGATCGTCGGAGAGGTCTGCCAGCGAGAGGCGCCCACGGTCGGCAAGGGCATGTCCGGCGGGCAGCAGCGCGTCGTAGGAGTCGTCGAGCAGGTGTGTGATCTCGAGGCCGGGCGGCAGCATCGTCGCCGTGTGGTCGTAGACGAGTGCGAGGTCCACATCGCCGGCCTTCAGGAGCACCGCCGCCTCGTCGGGCTCCGCCTCGCGCAGGCTCAGCTCCACGTCCGGGTGGCGCCCGTGGAAGGTGGCCACCGCCCTCGGCACCACGGTGGCCCCCGCGCTCTGGAAGCAGACGAGTCGCAGGCGGCCGCCGCGCAGGCCGGCAATCGCAGCGAGGTCCTCCTCCGCCGACTCGAGGCGCGCCAGGATCGCGTCCGCGTGCGTGACGAGCAAGGTGCCCGCCTCGGTCATGCGAACGCCGCGCGAGAATCGCTCCACGAGCTGGGTTCCGGTCTCGCGCTCGAGTGCCGCGATGTGCTGGCTCACGGCCGACTGCGTGAAATTGAGCGCCTCCGCGGCGGCTGAGAAGGAGCCCTTGGCGGCCACCTCGCGCAGCACCTTCATCCTGCGAATGTCGAGCATCAGTACAGCTTATCGCCGTGTCAAGCAGGTTTCATTAGGGCTAATGGAAGCCATCTGCTTAGCTGGGAGCAGATGTCTCGCCGCTCGATCTCCCTGCTGCTGTTGCTCAGCGCGTTCTGGGGCGCGTCGTACCTGTTCATCAAGGTTGCGCTCGACGACGGCGTGTCGCCGTGGGCGATCGTCTCCATCCGAACCGCGCTCGCAGCGCTCGTGCTGGTCCCGCTCGCGCTGCAGCTCGGGGTCCTCGGCAGCCTGCGCGGCCGCTTCGGCCCGATCGTGGTGCTGTCGTTCGTCCAGGTGGCCGTCCCACTCACGCTGATCGCGCTTGGCGAGGAGCGGATCTCGTCGTCGCTCACCGGGATCCTCGTGGCGAGCGCGCCCATCTTCACCTTCCTGCTCGCCTTCGCGCTCACCGGTGAGCAGCGCGCGAATACGGCGAGCCTCGTGGGAGTGGCGATCGGAATCGTCGGCGTCGGGATGCTGCTCGGTGTGGATGCCGGCGGCGGGGCCGAGACGCTCGTGGGCGGCATGTTCATCATCCTCGCGGCGCTGGGCTACGCCGTGGCCGCGTGGTACCTGAAGCGCAATCTCGCCGGCGTGGAGCCCGTAGCGACGGTGGCCGGCACCCAGGCCGTGGCCGCGCTCGTCACGCTCCCGCTCGGGCTGCTCCACGTGCCGGAGACGGCGCCGGGCTTCGACGCGGTGGCCTCGCTCCTGACGCTCGGCGTGGTGTGCACGGGCTTCGCGTTCGTGATCTTCCACTCGCTCGTGGCGAGCGACGGGCCGGCCAGGGCGTCGCTGGTGGGCTACATCGCTCCGGTCTTCTCGATCTTCTACGGCGTCGTGCTGCTCGACGAGCGCTTCGGCGTCGCCACCGCCGCGGGCCTCTTCCTGATCCTCGGCGGCTCGTGGCTAGCTGCGGGCGGCGAGCTGCCCACACGCCGCCGCGATGTCGCGGCCGCGGGTGACCCTCACGGTGGTCCGGATGCCGCGCTGCTCGAGGGCGGCCCGGAACGCGGCGATCGCGTCGCGGCCTGAGCCGCGGTAGCCCGAGTCGGTCGGGTTGTACGGAATCAGGTTCACCTTGAACGCATGCCGCGGCTCCAGCATGTCGGCGAGCGCCCGGGCCTGCTCGTAGCGGTCGTTTACGCCGTCCAGCATCAGGTACTCGACGAACACCTGGCGCTTGCGGCGGTCGTGCCAGCGAAGGCAGGCGTCGAGCACGTCGCGGAGCGGATAGCGGTCGTTCACCGGCATCAGCTCGGAGCGCAGGGCCTCGTCGGCCGCGTGCAGCGAGAGCGCGAGCCGCACCGGCGGACCCTCCTCGGCCATGCGGTCGATGCCGGGGATCCAGCCGACGGTCGACACCCCGGTGTGTGAGTGAGCGATGCCCACGTCCGGCAGCCGCTCGCATGCGGCGAGCACGGCGTCGAGGTTCATCAGCGGCTCGCCCATCCCCATGAACACCGCGTGGTTCACGGGCTCCTTGCGGCGGAAGTGGAGCGCCTGGTCGAGGATCTCGGAGGCGGTGAGGTTGCGGCCGAAGCGCATGGAGCCGGTGGCGCAGAAGGTGCACGTGAGCGGGCAGCCGGACTGGCTCGAGACGCACAGCGAGCGGCGGCCGTCGCGGTAGCGCATCAGCACCGCCTCGACCGGCCGACCGTCGTGCGTCTCGAAGAGCGCCTTCTCGGTGCCGTCCGAGGCGAGCGCGTCGCGAACGGGACGCAGCGACGAGAACGGAACCTCTTCGGCGAGCCGCTCGCGCAGGTCGAGCGGGAGGTTCGTCATCTCCTCGTACGAGCCGGCGCCTCGCGCGGCCCACTCCCAGACCTGGCGCGCCCGGAAGCCGGGCTGTTCGCCCGCCGCGAGCCGCTCGTCGAGCAAAAGCAGGTCCATGCGGAAAAAGTGTGGCGGATTTGGGAATGCGAATCGACGAAGTTGGGCAATACGGGCAGCGGTGGCGCCCCGTTCGCGTGAAACGATTCCCGTCCACGGGGACGGTCGGCTGTTGGATGCGGTGCTCGATGCGGCGACGTCGCTGATCGTCGTCGCCGACCCTGTTGGCTCCCTCGTGCGCTGGAACAAAGCCTGCGAGCAGCTGGCCGGATACAGCGCCGAGGATTTCGAGGCCGAGGGCGGACTGTTTGACCTAGTGCCTCGCGAGGAGCGCTCCATCGTCGTGGCGGCGTTCGAGGCGCTCTCGGCCGGCGAGTCACCTGTGCGCACCGAGTTCCACTGGCGCACACGCGGGGGCGAGCTGCGGCTGATCGAGTGGTCGAACACGGTGTTGACCGACGTGGACGGCGCGGTGACCCATGTGGTCGGCACGGGCATCGACGTGACCGAGACGCGCAGGTGGGCGGCCGAGCGCGCGGCGGTGGAGGAGCGCCTGCGCCATATCGCCGATCACGACGCCCTGACCGGGCTCTACAACCGCCGCCGCTTCGAGGAGGAGCTGGACCGCCACATCGTCCACGGGCGCCGCTACGGCATGGACGGCGCCCTGCTCGTGCTCGACCTCGACCGCTTCAAGCAGGTCAACGACGGACACGGCCACCGAGCGGGCGACCGCGTGCTCGCCGGTGTGGCCGCCGTGCTGCGCAAGCGCCTGCGGGAGAGCGACATCCTGGCCCGCTTCGGCGGCGACGAGTTCGCGGTGCTGATGCCGCACGGCGGCACGCCCGAGGCGGCCGAGCTGGCGAACCTGATGGTCACCGCCGTGCGCGACGAGGTCGCGACGCCGGCGGGCCCGCTCGACGCAAGCGTCGGATACGCGCTCTTCGAGGATGCGACCACGTCATCGGACGAGGTGCTCTCCCAGGCGGACGACGCGATGTACGCGGACAAGGCGGTCGGCCCCCGGCCGGTGCGGCATTTGCGGTCGGTGGAGTAGCTGGCGCTCCGTCCCCTGCCGCGGCCGCCGGGGCGCGGCTCGCTCGCATTGAAGGGGACCTATCGGTACTTGTCCGCCTCAGCCGGACAAAGTCCGATAACACCCCGCGCGAAAGGGCCTGGTACCCCTTCACCGCTGCCGTGCGCGGCGCGTAGCCTGCTCCCATGCGCCTCGCCAAGTTTCTTGCGCACGCGGGTGTCGCCTCGCGGCGCGCTGCCGAGGCGATCGTTGCGGAGGGGCGCGTAACGGTCGGGGGCGAGGTCGTCACGGATCCGGCGCGCGACGTTGACGAGACGAGTGGGGTGGCGCTCGATGGCCGGCCCGTGGCGCCGGAGCCGCACGAGGTGCATGCGCTGAACAAGCCGGCCGGGGTGGTCTCCACGGCGCGCGACACGCACGGGCGGCCGACGGTCGTGCAGCTGGTGCGCTCGCCGCGCCGGCTCTATCCGGTGGGGCGGCTCGACGCCGACACCACGGGCCTGATCCTGCTCACGAACGACGGCGACCTCGCCGACCGTCTGACGCATCCGCGCTATGGGGTGAAGAAGGTCTACCGGGCGCGCGTTCAGCCCGCGCGGCTCTCGCCGCGGGCGCTCGAGGCGCTGCGGCACGGGGTCGAGCTGGACGACGGGATGACCGCGCCCGCGCAGGTCTCGCCAGCCGGCGCCCGGGGTGCTGGAGCTGACGATCCGCGAGGGCCGCAAGCGGCAGGTGCGCCGAATGGTGGAGGCGGTGGGCCACCGTGTGCTGGAGCTCGAGCGGGTGGCGTTCGGCCCGCTCGGCCTGCGCGGCCTCGAGCCCGGCAAGAGCCGCCGTCTCACGAAGGCGGAGGTGGAGCGGCTGCGGCGGCTCTCCGAGCCGCGCGCCGAGCGCGGCGGCCGAGCGGGGGCGGGGCGGGGGAAGCCGCGCGGCCGGTCGGAGGGCGCGAAGGCTCGCGCCCGGCGCCGCCCTCAGCGCTAGCCGTAGGCGCCGGCGGCGCGGCACCGCCCGCTTCCGCCCGCCATTCCTGTGCGATCCGCGCTGCCATCACGGCCCGCGCGTCGAACTGCTGCATGAGGTTCCTCTCGTCGCGAATGCGGGGCCATGCCACCGCCGCACCCGCCGCGTGGCGGGCTCTAGGGCGCGGTGGCGCCGGATACTCGGCGACGAGCGATCACGGCCGCGGAGAGTACCCGAGCCGTGCGGCTGGCACAATCCGCCGCCGCATGCAGCTGCGCGCGCTCAGAGGCGCCATCACCGTCGAGGAGAACGAGGCCGACGCCATCCTGTCCGCCACGGAGGAGCTCGTGCGCGAGGTGATGGAGCGCAACTCGCTCGAGCCGGACCGGATGGTGAGCTGCATCTTCACCTGCACGAACGACCTCGACGCCGAGTTCCCGGCGGTGGCGGCCCGTCGCCTGGGGCTGTCCGCGGTGCCGCTCCTCTGCGCTCGCGAGATCGACGTTCCCGGCGCGCTCCCGATGGTGATCCGCCTCCTCCTTCACTGCTATGCGGATCCTGAGACGGAGCCGAAGCACGTGTACCTGCGCGACGCCGAGTCGCTGCGCCGCGACCTCCAGGGAGCACAGTGACCGGCCTCGAGTTCAACGCCCGCCTGCGCGACATCCCCGTGTACCCCGCGGCGTCCACCTACGCCTTTGACGGCGAGCTCGTGAAGCTCGCCTCGAACGAGACACCCTTCCCGCCGCACCCGCAGGTGCTGGAGGCGGTGGAGGCGCACCTGCGCAGCCTCAATCGCTATCCCGATCCCGAACGCACCGCTCTCCGCCGCCGCATCTCGGAGCGGACCGGCGTGCCGACAGGGCGCATCGCCGTCGGCAACGGCTCATGCGAGCTGCTGCTCGCCGCGGCGGAGGCAATGCTCGAGCCCGGAGCGGAGCTCGTGTACGCCTGGCCGTCGTTCTCGATGTATCCGCAACTGGCCGCGATGTCGGGTGCCCGCGCCGCGACGGTGCCCCTCAACGATGCCTCGGAGCACGACCTCGATGCGATGGCCCGCGAGGTCACCGCCGCCACGCGGATCGTGATCGTCTGCAACCCGAACAACCCGACCGCCACCGCCCTGCCGCCCGCGGCGATCGACGAGTTCGTGGGTGGGCTGCCGCGCCACGTGGCCGTGATCCTCGACGAGGCGTACGTGGAGTTCTCGGCGCTCCAGGACCCGGACGAGTCGATCGCCCTGCTCGATCGCCACCCCAACCTGATCCTGCTGCGCACCTTCTCGAAGGTGTACGGGCTCTGCGGCCTCCGGGTCGGCTACGCGCTCGGCTCCGAGGAGTTCCGGCTCGCCGTGGACCGCGTGCGCCAGCCCTTCTCCGTGAACGCGCTCGCGCAGGCCGCGGCCGCCGAGGCGCTCAACCACGTGGACGAGCTGGAGCGACGCGTGGAGCAGACCGCGATCGAGCGCATGCACGTGGAATCGGAGCTTCAGGAGCGCGGCCTCGAGACCACCGACAGCCAGGCGAACTTCTCCTGGGTGTCGGTCGGCGAGCGGGACGAGGACGAGGTCGTCGGGGGCCTCGCGGAGCGCGGCGTGATCGTTCGCGCCGGCAATGCGCTCGGCCAAATGGGCTGGATGCGGGTGACCTACGGCACGCGCCAGGAGAACGATCGCTTCCTCGCAGCGCTGGATCAGGTTCTCTGAACCTGCTACAAACACCTTGATGTCCCGTATGGCCACGCCGACTGCTTGCACGAGCGCGTCCCCGCGCTCCGCTCGGCGTGCCCACACCTGCTGGTACTACCGATTTAGCTAGGCGTCCGGCACGCGGCCGTCAGCCGTGCCGAATTCCAGGATCGCCGGACGCCCCCTCCGAATCGTTGTACCGCAGACCAACTTTGAGAGGCTTTAGGGACAGATGATGATCGTGATGAAAGAGGGGGCGACCCAGGCGGAGGTAGACGCCGTGGTCCGGCGCGTCGAATCCGTCGGCGCCCATGCCCATATCTCTGCCGGCGAGCTCGTGACGGTGATCGGTGCGATCGGCGATCGCGAGCACGTGGCCAACCTCGGACTCGAGGGCGCACCCGGCGTCGACCATCTCGTGCCGATCCTCAAGCCGTACAAGCTCGCGTCGGCGCAATACCGCCGAGGCGAGCGCACCGTGCTGGAGATCGACGGCCGACGAATCGGCGGCGAGCACTTCGCCACGATCGCGGGGCCGTGCACCGTCGAATCGCGCGAGGTGCTCCTCGACGCGGCGCGCACGGTGAGGGACGCCGGCGCGCAGTTCCTGCGCGGCGGCGCGTACAAGCCGCGCACCTCGCCGTACTCGTTCCAGGGTCTCGGCGAGGCGGGACTTCGCCTGCTGGCCGAGGCGAAGGCCGAGACCGGCCTGCCGATCGTGACCGAGCTGATGGACGTGCGCGATCTCGAGCCGGTGCTCGAGGTGGCCGACGTGGTGCAGCTCGGCGCGCGCAACATGCAGAACTACACGCTGCTCACCGAGGTGGGACGCTCCGGCAAGCCCGTGCTCCTGAAGCGCGGCCTCTCGGCGACGCTCGAGGAGCTGCTGATGGCCGCGGAGTACATCCTCAAGGAGGGCAACGAGCAGGTGATGCTCTGCGAGCGCGGCATCCGCACGTACGAGCCGAGCTACCGCTTCACGCTCGACCTGATGGCCGTGCCGGTGCTGCGCGAGCTCACGCACCTGCCGATCGTGGTCGACCCGAGCCACGCTGCCGGGAAGCGCTCGCTGGTGGAGCCGCTCTCGCTCGCGGCCGCCGCGGCCGGCGCCGACGGCATCATCGTGGAGATCCACCCGAGCCCCGAGGAGGCCGTCTGCGACGGTCCGCAGGCGCTCTACGCAGACGACTTCGCGGCCTACCTGCGCAAGCTCGAGGCGGCGGCCGAGCTGGCCGGAAAGCAGTTCACGACCGTCCAGTGAGCAGCGTGCGCATAGCCGTCCTCGGCGTGGGGCTGATCGGCGGCTCGATCGGCCTGGCGGCGCGAGAGCACGTCGAGGACGCCGAGGTCGTGGGATTCGGCCGTGACCCCGAGCGGCTGCGCACGGCCGTCGAGCGCGGCGCCATTCAGCACGCCGCGGCCTCGATCGCCGAGGCCGTCGAGGGGGCCCAGCTCTGCTTCGCCTGCGCACCGGTCGGCGTGCTGCCCGAGCTGGTTCGCGAGGCGCTTGAGGCATCGGGGCCGGACACGCTCGTCACCGACGTGGGCTCGACGAAGCAGGACCTCGTGGCGCGCACGCCCGACCCGCGCTTCGTGGGCGGCCATCCGATCGCGGGCGCCGAGACCGCGGGCGTGGAGCACGCTCGCGCCGACCTCTTCCAGGGCGCCGTCTGGTACCTGACGCCGCACGAGCAGTCGGGCGGGCTGCTCTACGAGCGGCTGCACCGCTTCGTGGTGGACGTTGGGGCGCGGCCGGTGGCGGTGGACGCCGAGACGCACGACCGCCTTGTCGCCGTGTTCAGCCACCTGCCGCACGTGCTCGCGAACGTGCTCGCCTCGCAGGCCGCAGGACGTCTGCTCGAACACGGTGACGCGCTCCGCCAGGTGGGCCCGAGCTTCCGCGACATGACGCGCGTGGCCGGCGCGAACACCGCAATGTGGAGCGACATCTACCGCTCGAACCGCGCGGCGATCATCGAGGAGATCACCGCCTTCCGGCGCGAGCTCGACGAGGTGGAGAGCCGCCTCCTCGACGGCGCGGTGGAGGATTGGAACGACCGCGCTCGCGACGACCGGCGCGTCCTGCTCGAGGCCGGCTCGGCGGAAGGGCCGATCCACGAGCTTCGACTTACCGTGCCCAACCGCCCCGGTATCGTCGCGCAGGTGGCTCTCGAGCTCGGCAGGGCGGGCGTGAACATCGTCGACATGGCGCTCGCGCCGGCGTCCGACATGCGCACCGGCTCCATGACGCTCTGGATCGCCGGCGACACTCAGGCCGGCCGCGCGCGCGAGCTGATCGAAGCGCTCGGATTCCCGGTCGGCAGCGAGTGAGCTCGACCGTCCGCTTCGACCCTGCCGGCCCGCTCCGGGGCAGCTACACGCCTCCGCCCGACAAGTCGATCTCCCATCGCGCGGCGCTGTTCGGAGCGATGGCGGACGAGCCGGTCACCGTGCGCAACTACCTCGACTCGGAGGACACGCGCTCAACGCTCAACGCGGTCAGCACGCTTGGCGCGGGCATCGAAGCAGAGGGCGACGACTGCGTGCTCATCCGCGGCGTGGGCCTGCACGCGCCTCTCGAGGCCACGGGCGGGCTGCTGAACGTCGGCAACGCCGGCACGCTGATGCGGCTGCTGCCGGGCTGGCTCGCCGGACAGCCCGGCGGCGTCTGGACCCTCGACGGCGACTCCTCGATCCGCCAGCGGCCCGTTGACCGCGTCGCCGAGCCGCTCCAGCGCATGGGAGCGAGTGTCGAGGCGCGCGACGGCCGCTTCCCGCCCTTCACCGTCCGAGGCGCGGAGCTGACCGGCATCGAGTACGACCTCCCCGTCTCGAGCGCGCAGGTGAAGTCGTGCGTGCTGATCGCGGGGATGCTCGCCTCCGGCTCGACCACGGTCACGGAGGGCTCCACGAGCCGCGACCACACCGAGCGCATGATGCGCCGGGCACGCGTCCCGTTCGAGCGTGACGGCCTGCGCATCACCGTCTCCCAGGTGGACGAGCTCGAGCTCTACGAGGTCGTGGTGCCGGGGGACCCGTCCTCGGCGGCCTTCATCGTGGCGGCCGCGGTTCTGGTGAGCGGCTCGCGGGTGGTCGTGAAGGACGTCGGCCTGAACTGGACCCGCACGGGCTTCTACCGGATCGCCGAGCGCATGGGCGCTGTGATCGTGGGCGAGCTCGAGGAGCCGGGTGCGGAGGCGGACGGCGAGCCGGTGGGCGAGCTCGACGTGGCCTCCGGATCGCTCGAGGGCACGGTCGTGGAGCCGGAGGAGGTCCCGCTCGCAATCGACGAGCTGACGCTCGTGGCCCTGCTCGGCGCGCACGCCGAGGGGGAGACCGTCGTGCGCGGTGCGGAGGAGCTGAGGCTGAAGGAGTCGGACCGGATCGAGGGTGTCGTCGAGGGCCTGCGCGGCCTGGGCGCCGACATCGAGGCCACGCCGGACGGCTTCGCGGTCCGAGGCGACGGCTCACCGCTGCGCGGGGGCACGATCGACGCCAAGGGCGATCACCGGATGGCCATGCTCGGCGCCGTTGCGGGCCTGGCGTCGACCGAGGGGGTGGAGGTCGTGGGCATGGACGCCGCCGCGGTGTCCTATCCCGGCTTCGAGGGTGACCTCCGAGCGCTGTTGTAGCTTTTCCGCGCCCGTGTACGACACGCTGCTCTTCTTCCACCTGCTCGCGGCCTTCCTCCTGGCCGTGACCGTGGTCACCTACACCGCAGTTGCGCTCGGAGCGCCGGCCACCGGACGCACGCTGTTCGTGGCCGACAGGTGCTGGGACGTGGGCGGGCTCGGCACGCTTGTGCTCGGCATCTGGCTGGCGCTCAACCTCGACGAGTACGACTTCTGGGACGGCTGGATCCTCGGTGCGATCGCGCTCTGGTTTGTGGCGACCGGCCTCGGCCAGAGCACGCAGAGACGGCTTGCGAGTGACCACGGGGCCGACATCGCAGTGATGCATTGGTTGCGCACGCTCACCGTGCTCGCTCTGCTCGTCCTGATGGTCTGGAAGCCGGGCGCATGACGCTGCTCGGCGCGATCCGGCCGGACGATTGGAACCTGCCGCTGTTCCTGCACATCCTGGGCGCCATGACGCTGGTCGGCGCGCTCGCGCTGGTGGTGCTGTCACTGGCATCCGCCCGCGGGGCCGACTCGGCGGCCGGCCTGCGGGTCGCCTACCGCGCGCTGCTGCTCGCCGCGATCCCCTCGTGGATCGTCATGCGCCTCAGCGCTCAGTGGATCGCGGACAAGGAGGGCCTCACCGACCTGGACGAGCCGCCCGCCTGGGTGGACATCGGCTTCGTCACGTCCGAGCCCACGCTGCTCCTGCTGATCGCGGCCACGGTGTGCGCCGGCATAGCGGCGCGCCGGGCGCGGGAGGGCGGGCGTGCCTTCGGGGGTCTCAACAAGACCGCGCTGGTGCTCGTGTCCATCACCCTCGCGGCCTACGTGCTGGCGATCTGGGCGATGAGCACGAAGCCCGTCTGAGCTCCGGGATGAAGGGTGGGCGAATGTAGGTGAGTCATCCGAGTGGCGGATATAGCAACCTGCGATGACACACCCTCGGATGCGGTCCCTTCAGTGCCAGAACTGCGGCGAGCGCTTCGGTTGTGGCGTGGGGGACGGAGTCCTGCTGGTGCTCTCAGGTGGAGGTGGACCCGGCCGCGCTCGTGCAACTGACCGCGGGCAACGGCGACTGCCTCTGTCCTCAGTGCCTGCGGCTCGCCGCGCCCGCGCCGGTCGCGCCGCCCGGCGCCCCCTAGCCTTGCCCCCATGGTCGTGGCCATCGATGGGCCCGCGGGAGCGGGCAAGAGCACGGTCGCGCGCGCTGCGGCGCGCGCGCTCGGTTTCCCCTACCTGGACTCGGGCGCGATGTACCGGGCCGTCGGACTCATGGCGCATCGGCACGGCGGCGCGGCCTCCGACCATGCCCGGAACCTGGACATCCAGCTCGGCGACCGGGTGCTCGCCAACGGCGAGGACGTAACCGAGGCGATCCGGGCACCAGAGGTCTCGGAGGCGGCGTCAAGGGTTGCGACCAACCCGGAGGTGCGCGAGGCGCTCGTCCAGAAGCAGCGCGAGCTCCTGAGCCAAGGAGACTGGGTGGCTGAGGGTCGCGACATCGGCACCGTGGTGTCGCCCGATGCAGCAGTAAAGGTCTATCTGACCGCGTCTCCTGAGGAAAGAGCGCGGCGGCGTGCAAAAGAACTCGGCACCGACGTGAAGACCGTGCTGCAGGACCAGACCCTCCGCGACGCCCAGGACATGGAGCGCGAGCACTCGCCGCTGATGGCCGCCCCCGGCGCGGTCGAGCTCGACACGAGCGACCTCACCGTCGACGAGGTGGTCGACCGCATCGTCGACCTCGTCGACCGGGCGCGGCGATGAGCCGGCCGACCGTGGCCGTGGTGGGCTATCCGAACGTCGGCAAGTCGACGCTCGTGAACCGCCTGTCCGGCACGCGCGAGACGGTCGTGCACGAGGACGCGGGCGTGACCCGTGACCGCAAGGAGGTCGAGGCCGACTGGAACGGCGTGGGCTTCACGCTGGTGGACACCGGTGGAGTGGACTTCGCGGGCGAGCACCAGATGGCCGAGGAGATCCGTCGCCAGGCGCTGATCGCCCTTCAGGAAGCCGACCTCGCCCTGCTCGTGGTGGACGCTCGCGCGGGCCTGCGGCCCGGCGACGCCGAGCTGGCGAGCAGGCTGCGCGGCGGCGGCGTGCCGGTGATCGTGGCCGCCAACAAGGTCGACGACGCCCGCCAGACCGGGCTGGCCACCGAGTTCTACGGCCTCGGCCTCGGCGACCCCCTGGCGGTGTCGGCCACCCAGGGCCTCGGTACTGGCGACCTCCTCGACCTGATCGTCGAGCGCCTGCCCGAGCCCACCGACAGCGAGGACGAGACGGCAACCCGGCTCGCACTGATCGGACGTCCGAACGTGGGGAAGTCCTCGCTCGTGAACAGGCTGCTGGGGGAGGAGCGCGTGATCGTGACCGACGTGGCGGGCACGACCCGCGACGCGATCGACACGCGCATCCAGTTCGACGACCGCGACGTGGTCCTGGTGGACACCGCCGGCCTGCGCCGGCGCACGAAGGTGGCCGGGACCGTGGACTACTACGCGCAGCTGCGCTCCGAGCAGGCCGCCGAGCGCGCCGACGTGGCGATCGTCGTCTGCGACGCCACCGAGGGCGTGACCAGCGACGACCTGCGCGTGGCGGAGCTGGCCATGAAGCAGAAGTGCGCCACGGTGATCGCCCTCAACAAGTGGGACATCACCCAGACTGATCTCGAGGTGGCCAAGGCGAAGGTCGCGCGCAAGCTGCGCCAGCGCCCGCAGGTGATGGCCGTGTCGGCCACCAGCGGCCGCGGCATGAAGCGGCTGGTGGCCGAGGCGCTGTCGCTGGCGGACCGCTCGGCGCAGAAGATCCCTACCCCCGAGCTGAACCGCTTCCTGGGCGACCTGCAGGCGATTCGCGAGCCCCCGTCCGTGCGCGGCAAGCGGCTGCGGATGTACTACATGACCCAGTTCGAGACGCGCCCGCCGCGCTTTGCGATCCAGGTGAACAACCGCGGCCAGGTCACGCGCGACTACGCCTACTTCCTCGAGAACCGGCTGCGCGAGCGCTACGGACTGGAGGGAGTCCCGCTGGTGATCGACTTCAAGACGAGCCGCGGCCGCTCGAGGGACTAGAGCGGCTCGAAGCGCGCCGTGAAGTGCCGCAGCGCCGGCGGCTCCTCCACGATCCGGAGGCCGCGCAGCTCGGATGCGCGCTCCGCGACGTACGCACAGACCTCGATCACGTAGTCCACGTGCGACTGCGTGTAGGTCCGCCGCGGGATCGCCAGCCGCACCAGGTCCATCGGCGCGGGCTGCTCCGAGCCGTCGGGCTGGCGCCCGAACATCACGGTCCCGATCTCGCAGCCGCGGATGCCGCCCTCCAGGTAGAGCGCGACCGCCAGCGCCTGGCCGGGGTACTCGAGCGGCGGGATGTGGGACAGGAAGCTGCGCGCGTCGACGTAGATCGCGTGACCGCCCGGCGGCTGCACCACCGGGATGCCGGCCTGGTCGAGCGCGTCGCCCAGGTAGGCGGTGGACGTGATCCGGTAGCGCAGGTAGTCCTCGTCGATCGTCTCGCGGAGGCCCTGGGCGATCGCCTCCATGTCGCGGCCCGCCATTCCTCCGTAGGTGGGGAACCCCTCGGTGAGGATGAGGAGGTTGCGGCACTGCTCGGCGAGCGCGTCGTCGTTCAGCGCGAGCCAGCCGCCGATGTTCCCGAGCGGGTCCTTCTTCGCCGACATCGTCATGCCGTCGGCGAGCGCGGCGGTCTCGCGGACGATCTCCCGCACGGGAGTGTCGGCGTAGCCGTCCTCGCGCAGCTTCACGAACCAGGCGTTCTCGGCGAAGCGGCAGGCGTCGAGGTAGAGCGGAACGCCGGCCTCGTCGCAGGCCTCGCGCACCGCCCGCAGGTTCGCCATCGAGACCGGCTGGCCGCCGCCGGAGTTGTTCGTGAGCGTCATGAACACCACCGGCACGTCGCGCTCGGCGAGCACGCGCCGCAGCGCCGCCACGTCCATGTCGCCCTTGAACGGGTGGCGCGAGGCCGGCACGAGCGCCTCGGGTACCGGCAGGTCGAGCGCCTCGGCGCCCGTGAACTCCACGTTCGCGCGCGTGGTGTCGAAGTGGGTGTTGTTCGGGATGACCTTGCCGGGCGCCCCGAGCACGCTGAACAGGATCTTCTCCGCCGCCCGGCCCTGGTGCGTCGGGATCACGTGCTCGAACGGAAACAGCTCCTGCACGGCCTCGCGGAAGCGGAACCAGGAGGCGGAGCCGGCGTAGCTCTCGTCACCGCGCTGAAGGCCCGCCCATTGCTCTGAGGACATCGCGCCCGTGCCCGAGTCCGTGAGCAGGTCCACGAGCACGCGCGGGGCCGGAACGTTGAACAGGTTGTAGCCCGCGCGCTCCAGTTCCTCCTGGCGCTCCTCGCGCGTGGTCATCCGAATCGGCTCGACGGAATGGATCCGAAACGGCTCGATGATGGTTACCCACTGACTGTTCACAGTCCCATGTGTACCCTTCCCGGCCTCATGACGACCCAGCCGCTTTCAGACAACGAGTTCCTGTTCACCTCCGAGTCGGTCACCGAGGGCCACCCGGACAAGATGGCCGACCAGATTTCCGACGGCGTCCTCGACGCCGTCATGGCCGAGGATCCGGAGGGCCGCGTGGCCTGCGAGACCCTCGTGAACACCGGGCTCGTTGTGGTCTCGGGCGAGATCACGACCGACGTGTACGTGGACATTCCGAAGATCGCGCGCGAGACGATCCGCAAGATCGGCTACAGCGGCGGGCGCTACGGGTTCGACTGCGACAGCTGCGCGGTCATCACCGCCATCGACGAGCAGTCACCTGACATCGCCCAGGGCGTGGACACGGCCTACGAGGCCCGCACGGACCCCGCGGACGATGACGAGCTGGACGTGGCCGGTGCCGGCGACCAGGGCATGATGTTCGGCTACGCCTCGCGCGAGACCAAGGAGCTCATGCCGCTCCCGATCTCGCTCGCGCACAAGCTGGCCCACCGTCTCGCCGAGGTGCGCCGCGCCGAGCTGATCCCGTACCTGGGTCCGGACGGAAAGACCCAGGTGACCATTCGCTACGAGAACGGCCGCCCGATCGAGATCGAGCGCGTGCTCATCTCGACCCAGCACAAGGACGGCGTGGACGCGGAGACGCTGATCAAGCCGGACCTCTGGGAGCACGTGGTCCATCCCGTCCTCCCGGGCGAGCTCTACGACGAGAAGAAGCTGCTCGACTCGAAGGAGCGCAACTTCCTGGTGAACCCGACCGGCAAGTTCGTGATCGGCGGGCCGGTCGGCGACGCTGGCCTGACGGGCCGCAAGATCATCGTGGACACCTATGGCGGCATGGCCCGCCACGGCGGTGGCGCGTTCTCCGGCAAGGACCCGTCGAAGGTGGACCGCTCGGCCGCCTACGCCGCGCGCTACGTCGCGAAGAACGTGGTGGCCGCCGGGCTCGCCGACAAGTGCGAGGTGCAGGTGGCCTATGCCATCGGCGTCGCGCACCCGGTGTCGGTGATGGTGGAGACGTTCGGCACCGAGCGCGTCGCGCGCTCGCTGATCGCACAGCTCGTGAACGAGCACTTCGACCTGCGCCCGGGCGCGTTCCGCAAGTACCTCGACCTGCACCGTCCGATCTACCGGAAGACGGCGGCCTACGGCCACTTCGGCCGCGAGGACCACGACTTCACGTGGGAGAAGACGGACAAGGCCGACACGCTGCGCGAGGCCGCCGGCCTTGGCAACCGTGCCGAGGCCGAGCCGGCGAACGCCTAGCTCTCGGCCGTCCGCACCCGGAACACCTCGACGGTCCCGCGCACGCCCTTGAAGCGCTGGCTGCCGGCGGCTGACCAGTCGTAGCCATCGCCGGCCGCGTCGCGTACCTCCTTGGAGGTCACGACGCTGCCGCGCCGCGCGAAGGCCGTGAGGCGGGACGCCAGGTTCACGGGGCGCCCGTACCAGTCACCCGCTCGCGAGAGCCCCTCGCCGGAAGCGACGCCGCCGCGCAGCAGCGGCCCCTCGTCGTTTGAGCGCTCCACGAGGCCGAGCACCGTGTCCACCACGGGCCCGGGCTCCGGGGCCACGAGCATCGCCGCGTCGCCGATCGTCTTCACGAGCCGCACCGGCGGCTCGGCCGCGTCCGCGACCGCTCGCTCGAAGCTCCTGACCACCGGGCCGAGGTCCTCCGGGGCCACGTCCTCGCCGAGCTTGGTGAAGCCGACGATGTCAACGAAGCCCACCGTGATCGGCTGCGACCCCGCCAGACGCCCCGTCTGGAGCTCGGCCTGGCCGATCACCGCCTGGCGCATCTGCTCGCGCAGGCGCAGGTTGAGCATGTGCTGGAGCGTCGGCCCGGCCAGCGGGCCGAGGTGGCGCATGGCCTCCGCGTAGCGAAGGCCGAGGTCGCGCTCGGTGTCGCCGGCCTGGAGGAACGTCTCGCCGAACACCGAGGTCAGCGAGGCGGCGATCGTCTGCATGGAGCGGCTCATAACGGCGGTGAGCTCGAGGAACGACTCCGGGTTGAGGCCGGCGTCGAGGAGCGTCTTCGCGTTACGCGACAGCTCGATCTCCTCCTCCGTGATCGCACGCTCGCCTGGCTCGCGCACCGGCACGCCGAGCGCGCGGGCAGCCTCGTCGGAGAACTCGGCGTCGAGGCCCGTCTCCTCCGCGAGCTCCTCTCGCGTGTAGAGCTTTCCCTCGCCGGCGAGCACGCGCTCCACCGGCAGCAGCGCCAGCCGGTCCTGCGCGGCGGCCTGGCGGAGCTCATCGAGGCCGAAGCCCTCCTCCTCCAGGCTCTGCAAGAGCTCGAGCCGGGCCTCTCGGTCGCTCGCGCCGTCGAGCAGGCCCTCGGCTTCGAAGTCGATCGCCACGCGCACATGGTGCCTTAAGAAGAGCGAACCAGGGGCCGATACCCGTGGCATGGCCCATCTGCTCCGTCAGCGGACGGTGTCGCTCCTTGGCCTGCTTGCGGGCTGTGCCGTGCTACCCGCGGCCGTGGTCCATTTCTTCGGCGAGACCGAGGTGCAGATTCCGGGGGCGGTCCACTTCCTTCCCATCGCGATCAGTGCGGGGCTGGCGGCCGCCGCGGCGCTCGCACTCACGCTGGTCGGCGCCCGCCGGGGCGACGGCCGCGCGGTGCTGATCGGGACGGCGTTCTCGTCGATGGCCGCTCTCCTGTCGATCCACGGCCTCACCACACCGGGCTTCCTCGTGGGCGACAACGGGCTGGTGGCTTTTTCCGGCGCGCTCACTCTGCCGGTGGGCGGAGCCGTGCTTGCGCTCTCCGCGATCCCCGAGCTGCGGCGGCCGAGCGCGGTGCGGCCCGTGCTCGCGCTCCAGGCCACGCTGCTCGCGGGGATCGTCGCGCTCGGCCTGACCGCGATCCTGGACCCGTCGCTCGTGCCGGGAGTGCCCGAGGCGGGCAGCACCCCCGCCTACATCGTGCTCGGCCTTCGGGCTCCTCTTCTACGCAACGCTCGCCGTCCGCGCCGGGCGCACCTTCCTTCTCACGCGGCGCTTCGCCGACCTGGCCGTTGTATACGGCCTCGTCCTGCTCGCCGTCGCGCTCGTGCCCGGCCTGCTCATGGAGTACAACGAGCTCGGCTGGTGGCTGGGACACGCCTGGGAGCTGATCGGCATCGGCCTGGTGGGCGTTCCCGTGGCGCTGGACCTCCACCGCGGCGCGCAGTCGCGCCCGCTCGTGGGCGACCTGCGCGCGAGCGAACTGGTGAGCGCCGCCGACGCGTTCATGGGGCCGACCGTGCGCGCGCTGCTCGTGCGCCTCGCCCACAAGGACGACTACACGGCCGCGCACACACGCGGCGTGGCCCTTCGCGCCGTGCAGGTCGGCGAGGAGCTCGGCCTGCCTCCGGCGCGGCTGCGCGAGCTGGCGATCGGCGGGCTGGTGCACGACGTCGGGAAGCTGTCCGTTCCCAACGAGATCCTGCAGAAGCCGGGCGCGCTCACGGACGAGGAGTACGACCAGATCAAGCGGCATCCGGAGCTCGGCAGCGACCTGGTTCGCCAGCTGGGCTTCTCGGCACAGGTGGCCCGCCTCGTCCTCAACCACCACGAGCGGCTCGACGGCAGCGGCTACCCGCGTGGCCTGGGCGCGCCGGATCTCGACATCGAGACGCGCATCCTTGCGGTGTGCGACGTCTTCGACGCCCTGCTCTCGAGGCGGGTCTACCGTCCGGCCTGGACGCTCGAGAAGGCGCTCGAGCTGCTCAGCAGGGAGTCGGGCACGTCATTCGACCCGGCCTGCGTCGAGGCCCTTGAACGCGTGCTCGAGCGCGAGCAGGACCTCTACGCCCGCGCGGCTGCTGCCTGAGCGAGCCGCCGTCCGGCCCGGCCCGTAGCTTCGGGGGCGTGATCGCCAAGGTCGAGCCGCTGACCCCTGCGCGCAGCCTGCGTGGGCCGTTCGACTACCGGCTGGTCGGCGCGCTCGAGGACGTGGGCGTGGGCAGCATGCTCGTGGTGCCGTTCGGGAAACGGCGGCTCCTCGGCGTGGTGGTGGACCTGTCGGACGAGAGCGAGTTGCCCCTTGAGCGGCTCGCGGAGCCGATCGCCGCGCTCGAGGCCGATGTGCCGCAGTCGCTCGTGAAGCTCGGGCTCTGGGTGGCGAGGGAGTACGTCTCGACTCCGGCGCGCGGGCTCGCCCTTGTGCTCCCGCCCGGCACCGGCACCGGCGCGGGGCGGCCGCTGCGCCCCAAGCGCTCGCTGCGGGCCGCGATCACCCCGGCCGGCGAGGCCGCGCTGTCCGACGGCGCACGGATGGGCGCGCGCCAGCGTGGCGCCCTTGAGGCGCTCGCGAGCGCACCGCTGGGTGCTGCGGCACTGGCTCGCCGCACGGGCTGCTCGCACGCCACGCTGCGCAGCCTGGAGCGGCGCGGGCTGCTGCGGCTCGAGAACGCCGCCGATGCGCTCCGCCGTCCGCGCCTGGAGCGGGTGGGGGCGCGCACGGGCAGCGTCGAGCTCACAGCCGACCAGGAGGCGGCGTTCGCGCTGATCGAGTCCCGGCTGGAGCCGGGGGAGGCCGCCGCGGGCGAGCGGCGTCCGCTGCTGCTGCACGGAGTCACCGGCAGCGGCAAGACGGAGGTCTACCTGCGCTCTGTGGCCGCCGCCCTCGAGCGTGGCCGCTCGGCGGTGGTGCTCGTTCCCGAGATCGCGCTCACCCCGCAGACCGCGGGGCGCTTCGTCGAGCGCTTCGGCGATCAGGTGGCGGTGATGCATTCGCGGCTCTCGCAGCGGGAGCGCTACGACGAGTGGTGGCGGATGCGGCGCGGCGAGGCGCGCGTCTGCGTGGGCCCGCGCTCGGCGGTGTTCGCGCCGTTCGACGACCTGGGGCTGATCATCGTCGACGAGGAGCACGACGGCTCGTACAAGCAGGAGGGCGACCCGCGCTATGACGCGCGCACCGTCGCGGAGCGCCGCGCGGCCGACGAGGGCGCGCTGCTCGTGGTCGGAAGCGCCACGCCACGCCCGGAGAGCATGCTGCGCCACGAGCGCATCGTGCTGGCCTCGCGCGTGGACGGGCGCCGGCTGCCACCGGTGGAGCTCGTCGCGATGGCCGGCACGGCGGGTCCGCTGCACGAGCGCACGCGCCAGGCCCTCGACGAGGTCCGCCGCCGCGAGGAGAAGGCGATCGTCCTGCTCAACCGGCGGGGGTGGTCGAACTTTCTCTCGTGCCGCTCCTGCGCTCGCGTGTGGGAGTGCCCGAACTGCGACGTCACGCTCGTCCTTCACCGCGCGCTCGACGAGATGGCCTGCCACCACTGCGGCCACCGCGAGCTGGCGCCCCGGGTCTGCCCCGATTGCGAGTCCGTGTCTGTGGCGCGCCACGGGGCGGGCACGGAGCAGCTCGAGCAGGAGCTCGAGGAGCTGGTGGCGCCGCTGCCGGTGTTCCGGCTCGACTCGGATGTGGCCGCGGCGGCTGGTGTTGCCACCGTCCTGCGCCGCTTCGACGAGGCGCCTGCCGGCATCCTGGTGGGCACGCAGATGGTCGCGAAGGGGCACGACTTCCCGGACGTGACGCTCGGCGTCGTGCTCGACGCGGACGCCACGCTTCGCTTCCCGGACTTCCGCTCGGAGGAGCGCACCTTTGCGCTGGTCGCGCAGCTCGCCGGGCGCAGCGGACGCGGCGAGCGCGGCGGGCGCGTGATCGTGCAGGCGCTGGACCCCTCGGCCGAGTCGCTGCGCTTCGCCGCTCGGCACGACTCGGAGGGCTTTCTGGAGGCCGAGCTGCGCCGCCGCGAGCTGCTCAGCTATCCGCCCCACGGCCACCTGATCAGGGTGGTGTGCTCGTCGGTGGCGCCGGGCCCGGAGCTGGCGGCGGCCACCGCAATCCGCGAGCTCACCACGGCCGCGGGCGTGCCTGCGCTCGGACCGGCGCCGCTGTTCCGCAGGCAGGGCCGCCACAGGACGCAGCTCGTAATCCGTTCCGCCGAGCGAGCGCCGGCAATCACGGCCGTGCGCGAGGCCGTGGAGCGCGTGGCCGGAGAGCGCGCGCACGCCGCGGCGAGCTTCGCGGTTGACGTGGATCCGCAGTAGCCGGGCTGCAAACGCTCGCGTTCGCTCGCGTTAGACTCGGCCCCGATGGCCGAGGAACGGCAGAGCACCGACACCGAGCGCGACGAGCTCCCTGAGCCGACCGAGGCTGAGCAGCTCGCCGAGGCGCCCGAGCCGTCCGAGGAAGAGGAGGCTCCGCCGCTCGATCCCGAGGCGGAGGCGCGGCGCGTGGCCGCGATGTCGTTCATCCGCCGGCTCGGGGATCCGATCCTGAAGTCGAGCGCCACGCCGATCGACCGCTTCGACGACTCCCTGCGCAAGCAGGTGAGCCGCATGGCCGGGATCATGGGCGACGCCTTCGGGGTGGGACTCGCGGCCCCACAGCTCGGGCTCTCGCAGCGACTGCTCGTCTACAGCGTGGGGCCCGACGCCCCCCTGGTGGCCCTCGCCAACCCGGAGCTCGAGTGGGTGAGCGACGACCAGGAGACCCTCGACGAGGGCTGCCTGTCCATCCCGGGCATCACCGTGGACGTGGAGCGCCCGGTGTACGTACGGGTGCGCGCCCTCGACGAGGAGGGGGAGACCCGCATGGTCGAGGCCTCCGGCCTCGAGGCCCGCGTGATCCAGCACGAGCTGGACCACCTGAACGGTGTCCTCATCCTGGACCGCACGACGCGGGATGAGCGCAAGCGAGCGCTGCGCGAGCTGCGCGACGCGGAGCGGGCCAAGGAGCGGGAGCAGGCGGCTTAGGTCGTATCAGCGCTCGAGGAGCAGCAGCTCTTCGTATGCCGGCAGGGTGAGGAACTCGACGAAGTCGTCGCTCAGCGCCACGCGCTCGAAGAGCTCCTTTGAGAGCTCGGGCCTGCCCTCCCTCTCGAACCACTCGTCGTCGCCGATCTCGGAGCGGATCTTCTCCAGCTCCGAGTCCTCCAGCTCGCGGACGAGCTCGGGCGTGATCTGGCGGCCGTCGTCGAGCGTGGCTCCATGGCGGATCCACTGCCACACCTGGCCGCGGGCGATCTCGGCCGTTGCGGCGTCCTCCATCAGGCCGTAGATCCCCGCCGCGCCGTTGCCGCGCAGCCATGAGGACAGGTACTGGATCCCAACGTTCACGTTGGAGCGCAGTCCTTCCTCGGTGCGCTCGCCTGGGGTGGAGGGCACGTCGAGCAGGGCGTCAGCCGAGGGCGAGACGTCGTCGCGCTGCTTGTCCACCTGGTTCGGCCGATCGCCGAGAACGGCATCGAACGCGTCCATGGCACCCGAGACCGAGTCGGGATGCGCGACCCAGGTCCCGTCAAAGCCGTCGTTCGCCTCGCGCTCCTTATCGGCGCGAACGGCCTCCAGGGCACGCTCGTTCGCTTCCGAGTCCGTCCGCGAAGGGATCACCGCCGCCATTCCACCCATGGCATGCGCGCCGCGGGCGTGGCAGGTCTTCACCACGAGGTCGCTGTAGGCCTTCATGAACGGGACCGTCATCGTGACCTCGGAGCGGTCCGGCAGCACGAACTCCGGTCGTGAGCGGAAGCGCTTGATCATCGAGAAGATGTAGTCCCAGCGCCCCGCGTTCAGGGCGGCCGCGTGGTCGCGCAGCTCGTAGAGGATGCGTCCATGCAGAACGCGGCAGGGATCGTCTCGATCAGGACGGTGGCCTTGATCGTGCCGCGATCGAGGCCGAGCGCCTCCTCGGCGATCACGAACGCGTCGCGCCAGAGCGCCGCCTCGGCCTCCGACTCCAGCTTGGGGATGTAGAAGTAGGGCCCCCAGCCGCGATCGAGCAGGGCCTCGGCGTTGCGGTGCACGTACAGCCCGAAGTCCATGAATGCCCCGGCCACCGGCTCGCCCTCGAGCTGGAGGTGCGCCTCCGGAAGGTGCAGGCCACGCGGCCGGACGTGCAGGACAGCGGGATCGTGGCCGAGCGAGTAATCCTTGCCCTTCTCCGAGTGCTCGATCGAGCCGCGGATCGCGTCAGCGAGGTTCACCTGGCCCTCGACCATGTTGCTCCAGAGCGGCGAGTTCGAGTCCTCGAAGTCGGCCATGAAGCCGCGGGCACCCGAGTTCAGGGCGTTGATGACCATCTTGCGGCTGGTGGGACCGGTGATCTCCACGCGCCGGTCCTGAAGCGCATCCGGCACCGGCGCGACCGTGAAGTCCTCCGGCGCCGTCACGAACTCGAGGGTGCCGCCGGAGTCGAGCCGCGCCTGGACCTCCTGGCGGGCATCGAGCAGCTCGCGCCGCCTCCCGTCCAGCCGCTCGTGAAGGGTGCCGACCAGCTTCAGCGCGTCGTTGGTGAGTACCTCGTCGTATCGCTCGGCGGTGGGGGCGTGGATGTTCATCAGGTCCTCGTCAGCTTCTTGTAGGTGATCCGGTGGGGTCTGTCTGCCTCCGTACCCAGACGAGCCCTTCGGTTCTCCTCATATGCCTCGAAGTTGCCCTCGAACCAGGTGACCTGAGAGTCGCCCTCGAACGCGAGCACGTGCGTCGCGACGCGGTCGAGGAACCAGCGATCGTGCGAGATGATCACCGCGCAGCCGGCGAAGCTGAGCAGCGCCTCCTCGAGCGCGCGCAGCGTGTCCACGTCCAGGTCGTTCGTGGGCTCGTCGAGCAGCAGCAGGTTGCCGCCGCGGCGCAGCAGCTTCGCGAGGTGCAGGCGGTTGCGCTCGCCGCCCGATAGGGCGCCCACCTTGCGCTGCTGGTCCGAGCCCTTGAAGTTGAACCCGGCGGCGTACGCGCGCGAGTTCATCTCGCGCTCGCCGACCTTGATCTGGTCGTAGCCGTCCGAGATCTCCTCCCAGACCGTCTTGTCCGGGTCGAGCGCGTCGCGCGACTGGTCCACGTACGCAAGCTCGACCGACTCGCCCACGCGCAGGGCGCCGTCGTCCGCGTCCTCGTCGCCGACGATCATCCGGAACAGCGTGGTCTTGCCGGCTCCGTTCGGGCCGATCACGCCCACGATGCCCGCGGGCGGCAGCGAGAACGACAGGTCCTCGATCAGCAGACGGTCCCCGAAGCCCTTGCGCAGGTCCTCTGTCTCGAGCACCACGGAGCCGAGCCGCGGCCCGGCCGGGATGTGGATCTGCACCTGGTCGAGCTTGACGTTGCGCTCCTCGGCGAGCAGCGCCTCGTAGCGCTTGAGCCGGGCGCGCGCCTTCGTGCGCCGGCCCTTCGGCGACTCGCGCACCCACTCGAGCTCCCGGGCGATCGTGCGCTGGCGGGCGTTCTCGCGCCGGTCCTCGTGGGCCAGCCGCTCCTGCTTCTGCTCGAGCCACGCGGTGTAGTTGCCCTTGAAGGGAAGGCCCCGGCCGCGGTCGAGCTCGAGGATCCAGCCCGCCACGTTGTCGAGGAAGTAGCGGTCGTGGGTCACGGCCACGACGGTGCCCTTGTAGTCCTCCAGGTGCTTCTCGAGCCACGCCACCGACTCCGCGTCCAGGTGGTTGGTCGGCTCGTCCAAGAGCAGCAGGTCGGGCGCCGCCAGCAGCAGCCTGCAGAGGGCCACGCGCCGGCGCTCGCCGCCGGACAGCGTCTCCACGTCGGCATCGCCGGGCGGAAGGCGCAGCGCGTCCATGGCGATCTCGAGCGTGGTGTCGAGGTCCCAGATATCGGCGGCGTCGATCGCGTCCTGCAGCCGGGAGAACTCGCCGGCCGTCTCGTCCGAGTAGTTCGCCGCCAGCTCGTTGAAGCGGTCGAGCATGTCGCGCAGCTCGCGCACGCCGTCCTCGACGTTGCCGCGGACGTCCTTGGACGGGTCGAGCTGCGGCTCCTGCTCGAGCAGCCCGACGGTGGCGCCGGGGGCGAGCTGGGCGTCGCCGCGGAACTCGGTGTCCTGCCCGGCCATGATGCGCAGAAGGGTGGACTTGCCCGAGCCGTTCGGGCCGAGCACGCCGATCTTGGCCCCCGGCAGGAAGCTCAGCGAGATGTCCTCCAGCACCTTCTTGTCAGGCGGGTGGACGCGGGACAGCTTGTACATCGTGAATATGTACTGGGCGGACATGAGCGGTCGAGGATAGAGTCCGCCCGTGGGACAGGAGGTCACCGCGACCGTCTTCTCGCGCGAGGACCGTCAGCGCTACCGGCGGAAGGTCCGGACGTGCCTGGATGTGTTCGCGCGAATGCTCAGCGAGGCGCGCTTCGATTCCGACCGGCGCTCCTTCGGGCTCGAGATCGAGCTGAACCTCACGGACGAGGCTGGCGATCCGGCGCTGGTCAACGCGCGTGCGCTGGAGGTGATCGCGGATGCGGACTTCCAGACCGAGATCGGCCAGTTCAATATCGAGATCAACGTGCCGCCACGCACGCTCGCCGACGGCGTCTTCAGTGAGCTCGAGGAGGCGATCCGTCTCAGCCTCAACAGCGCCGAGGAGCGGGCGGGCACCATCGGCGCGCACATGATGGTCATCGGCATCCTGCCGACGGTCGGGGAGCAGCATCTCACGTCGGAGGTGTTCAGCGCCGGTCACCGCTACAGCCACCTGAACGAGCAGATCTTCGCCGCTCGCGGCGAGGACCTCGAGATCTCGATCACCGGCGTCGAGCGACTCGCCACCTTCGCCGACACGATCGCCCCGGAGGCGGCCTGCACGAGCGTCCAGCTGCACCTTCAGACCGAGCCGGAGGGCTTCGCGGACCACTGGAACGCGGCCCAGGCGATCGCCGGCCCGCAGGTCGCCGTGGCGGCGAACTCACCGTTCTTCTACGGTCGCGAGCTCTGGCGCGAGACGCGCATCGCTCTCTTCGAGCAGGCCACCGACACCCGGCCCGAGGAGCTGAAGGTGCAGGGCGTGCGCCCCCGCGTCTGGTTCGGTGAGCGCTGGATCACCTCGATCTTCGACCTCTTCGAGGAGAACGTGCGCTACTTCCCGGCCCTCCTGCCCGTCTGCGACAAGGAGGACCCGGTCGAGGTGCTGGAGCGCGGGGATACGCCCGAGTTGCCGGAGCTCCGCCTGCACAACGGGACCATCTACCGCTGGAACCGGCCGATCTACGACACCAACCGCGGGCGTCCCCACCTACGCGTCGAGAATCGGCTGCTCCCGGCAGGGCCGACCGTGGTCGACATTTGCGCGAATGCCGCCTTCTACTACGGGCTCGTGCGATCGCTCGTGGCAGAGGAGCGCCCGCTCTGGTCGCAGATGTCGTTCTCGGCTGCCGAGGAGAACTTCCACGCGGGAGCGCGCGACGGGCTCGACGCCCGCGTCTACTGGCCGGGCGTCGGGGAGGTGCCGGTGGCCGAGCTGATGCTTCGTCGGCTGCTGCCGGCCGCGCACGCGGGACTCGAGGACGCCGGCGTCGCCGCCTCCGACCGTGAGCGCCTGCTGGGGATCGTGGAGCGCCGCTGCGTGACCATGCAGAACGGCGCCTCCTGGCAGGCGGCCAGCTTCCACCGCCTCTACGAGGACAAGAAGCTGGATCGCGTCGAGGCGCTCCGGCGGATGACCGTGCTCTACCGCGAGCACATGCACGGAAATGAGCCTGTCCACGAGTGGCCGGTGCCGTAAGGCTGGGCCCGTCGTTCACCGTGGCGGGCCGGGGCGGTCCGCATGCCCTTTCCGCAGACCAGCTACATCTCCGGGAACGGGCCCGTCAGCTCGATCTGGTTCTCCTGCTCGCAAGTCTCCTCGACCGCGAAGTCCGTTCCCTGCTGGCCGTTGCAGACGTCGCGCGACGGCGGCGCGGCGGGGACGGGGAACGGGGTCGGCGGGTTGTCACCCGTCATCTGGTCGTCGCCCTTGCCGGCGAGGAGGACGTCGTCGCCGAAATTGCCTACCAAGGTGTCGCTGCCGTCACCGCCCCTGACGACGTCGTCGGCCGGGCCGCCGAAGAGCTCGTCGTCGCCCGCGTCGCCGTCGACGACGTCCTTGGCCATCTGGCCCGTCGCGAAGTCGTTGCCCGCCCCGGCGCGGATGACGTCTGCGCCGCCCTCGCCAGCGATCTGGTCATCGCCGTCGCCGCCGATCAGCACGTCATGGCCCCCGGGAACGTTCATGCCGGCGGGGAAGCCGAGCAGGAACGTCTCGCCCGTGTCTCCGAGGATGAAGTCGTTGCCGCTGCCGCCGTCGATGCGGTCGTTGCCCTGGCCGCCGCAGATCAGGTCATCGCCGCCGAGGCCCCACACGACATCGTTACCCGCGCCGGCCAGGATCACGTCGGAGCCCTCAGTGCCGCGGATGGTGTCGTTGCCGGCTGTCCCGACGATCGTCGCCTCCTCCACCTCGAAGATCAGGAGACAGGGGTCCGGCGGGGCCTGCGCGGATGCCGCCGCTGGAACGAGGAGCCCGAGCACGAGCATTCCGGTGGCGATCAGTGGCATCCTGCGCATTTGTTCCTCCTCCATTGGGCGGGTCGCGCACGACGCTACAGCGGACGGTCCGGCCGGACAAGGGCGCCCGCAGCCGCAAAAGCAGGGGTGCTGCGTTGCGCTGGAAGCGGCGGGTGAGACGACACGCGCGCGTCGCGGATCCCAGTATCCCGAAAGCAGGGGCGGGCGCTAGCGCGTTGCGGCGGCCGCGGCTTCGTCGAGGCGGTCGTCGCCCCAGAAGAGTTCGTCGCCTATCGCGACGGTGGGGATGCCGGTGACCCCGCGTGCGAGCGCCTGTTCGGTGTTGCCCTTGAGCCGTTCCTTGATCTCCGGCCGTTCGATGCCATCCCTGACCTCGTCCGGCTCGAGCCCCGCCTCGCGGGCGGCCGCGAGCACGCTTTCGAGCTCGGCGAGCGAGCGGCTCTCGACGAAGGACTTCCGATAGGCGGCGCGCGAGAACTCGCGGAGGCGTCCCCGCTCGTCGGCCACCAGGGCGGCGCGCAACGGGACCAGCGACCATGTTCCTATCGGCCAGGCGTCAGGGGGTGCGAACGGCGGCAGGCCCCGATCCCCGGTGCGCTGGGCAATCTCCGCCACGATCGGCGCTGGGTCAAGTTGTTCCAGCACGCTCTCCAGCCGACCGAGCTTGCTGAGGAGGATCGCGAACGCGATCGGTCTCCACTCGGCATCCGGGATCAGGTCGCCGATGCGCTCGGCCGCCAGATACGCGTAGGGCGAGTTGAAGTCGTAATAGAAGACGACCGGGGCGTCCACAGACGGCTGACGCTACCGCCTCGAGCTACTCACCCGGACCGTCCAGACCATCGCCATCGAGATTTCGCGTCCATCACGTCGGTGACCGCCGCACTACCTCGACGCTCTCCTCCGACATCGCCCCTGCAGTATCTCGCTCAAGGTCCGCGCGCGCGGCCGATATTCTCGCGACCCCGGCAGCCCGGCCTCAGCAGTCATTTGACCTCAACGGACAGCCATCGCCCCGGCGTCACCGACTTCGTCCACATCGGGAGGCCGGCTGGGAAACGGTTGGAGAGATCGTCGACTACGAGAACACGTTCCTGCTCTGCTACGTCCGCGGACCCGAAGGCCTGATCGTCGAACTCGCCGAGCGGCTCAACGGTGGGCAGGGCTGAACGGCCAGGCGAACATCGAGCTGGTCCGCCGGCTCTACGGAGAGCTTGCGAGCGAGGGTTCCACTCTCGAGTTCGAGCGGCGTCTGACTGATGAGGCGCTCGGTCAGTTCTTGGATCCGGGGATCGAGTGGGTCCCGGTGGCACACTCGTTGCTTGCCGTCGAGAGCTTCAGGGGCTTTGACGGCGTGCGACGCTTCTGGGGCGAGTTCCTCTCGACCTGGGAGAGCTACAAGGTTGAGCCGCTGAGCTTCTACGACGCCGGTGATCAGGTGGCGGTTGTGGTGCACATCGTCGGCCGGACAGACGTGCTCGAAGTCGACGAGACTCAATCATCGCTCTTGACTCTCCGCGCTGGGCGGGTCGTCCGCGTCCAATCCTTTGCCGACCCGGACGGTGCGCGCGAGGCTGCCGGATTGCCGCCATAGCCAAAGGCCGGCGGCTCAGCCGATCGAGCGGGCCAGCAGCTCCATGGGGTGCAGGACCGGGAGCGGGCGTCCGAGGCGCTCGGTGTGGGCGCTGATCTGGAGCGCGCATCCCGGATTCCCCGCCACGACGGCCTCGGCTCCCGTGTCCAGGAGGTTGCGCGCCTTGCGCTCGCCCAGCTGGGACGCGGGCTCGGGCTGCACCAGGTTGTAGACGCCGGCGGAGCCGCAGCACAGCTCCCAGTCGGCCGGCTCGACCAGCTCGAGGCCAGGAATTCCGTGCAGTAGCTCGCGTGGCTGGGCGCGCACGCCCTGAGCGTGGGCGAGGTGGCAGGCGTCGTGGTAGGCGATCTTCATCTCGATCGTGCGCCGCTCGGCGCGCGGGCCCGCCGCGGCGAGGAACTCGGACACATCCCGCACGCGTGCGCTGAACCGGCCGCGCGATCGGCCCATTCGGGCTCGTCGCGCAGCACGTGGCCGTAGTCCTTCATCGCCGAGCCGCAGCCGGCGGCGTTCACGATCACCGTGTCGTACTCCTCGAGCTCCTCGATGGTCGCCCTGGCGAGCGCCCTGGCCTCGGGGTCCTCGCCGGCATGCAGCGCGAGGGCGCCGCAGCAGCGCGGCAGCCGCGGCACGTGCACCTCGAAGCCCTCGGCGGCGAGCACCTGGGCGGTGGCCTCGTTCACGTGGGCGAAGAAGACCCGCTGCACGCAGCCCTGGAGCAGCGCGACCGTTCCGCGCTTCTCCCCGCGAGCCTCGAAGCGCTCCGGCAGCCGCGTGAGCGAGCGGCGCATCGACGCCTCCGGGGTCATCGACAGCATCGCGGCGAGGCGGGGCGCCAGCCGCCGCACGCGCGGCCGGCGTGCGAGACGGGGGAGGCCGAGTTTCTGCGCGAGCGCCGCCCCCGGCGCGAGGGCTCGGAGGCGCCCCGGCCTCGTGAACAGCTCGAAGATCAGCCGCCGGTGCGCCCGCTCGAGCGGCGGGCGCTCGAAGTTGCGCTCGAGCTGCGGCCGGGCGTCCTCGATCAGCTTGTCGTACTTCACCCCGGACGGGCAGGCGGTCACGCACGCCATGCAGCCGAGGCAGCGGTCGAGGTGTGTCACGAGCGGTGCGGAGATCTCCTCGTGCCCCTCCTTCATCAGCACGATGCGACCGCGCGGCGAGTCCATCTCCTCGCCCCACAGCACGTACGTCGGGCAGGTGGGCAGGCAGAAGCCGCAGTGCACGCAGTCGCCGATCAGGTCGAGCTGCGGAGCGCGCGTCTCGTCGTAGCCGCTCACACGCACACCCCGGCCGGGTCGAAGCGCTCCTTCACACGCTGCATCAGTGCCTGGGCCGCGGGATCGATCTCGCCCCACTGGTCCACGTCGAGCTCGGCGGGCCGGTCCTGGACCGCGGCGATCCAACCCTGCCTCAGGCGCTCGACCGCGGCGGCCGACGGTTCTTCGAGCCTCAGCCACGAGAGGCCGAGCGCGGCACGTCCCACCAGCGATGCGCCCAGCTCGTCGGACGTGCGGAGCAGCTCGGGCAGGCGGGTGGGGAGGCCCGAGACCTTCACCACGAGCGGCCCGCGCTGGGCGGCCCGCTGCTCGTTCCAGAGGGAATCGTCGTCATCGACGATCTCGGTGGAGAGGCCCGCCCGGCGGAGCAGCGCCTCGGCCGCCTCGGCCTGCGGGCGCGGCGAGGCTCCCGCGAAGCGGGCGAGCACGGCTCCCCGCCCGGCGTTCCAGCGCACGTCGAGCCCGTGATGCTCGAGCGCCGACCCGGCGAGCGCCGCCGCACCCCGCGCGAGCTCGTCCGCGTCGGAGGCGGTGCCGGTGGCCGTGGCCGTCTCGGGCGCCAGCGGGTGCAGCCGGACGGACAGCTCGACGATCGCGCCGAGCGTCCCGAACGAACCGGCGAACAGCTTCGCGATGTCGTAGCCGGCCACGTTCTTGATCACCTTGCCGCCGCTCTTCGCGAGCGTCCCGTCGGAGAGGGCCACCCGCATGCCCACCACCAGGTCGCGCGGGCTGCCGTAGCGGGCGCGGAGCGGGCCGGTGTCGGCCGCGGCCACCACGCCGCCCACGGTGGCGCCGCCGTCGGGCGGGTCGAGGGCGAGCATCTGGCCGGCATTGGCGAACGTGGCCTGGGCGTCGGCGAGAAGTACGCCGGGCTCGAGCACGGCCGTGAGGTCGCCCGCGTTGTGCTCGACGATCGCGTTCAGTCCCGTCGTGGAGATCTCGATCGCCTCCGGCGGCGCCGGCCGGGTCCAGGCGAGCTTCGTGCCACCGCCTCGGAAGCGGACCGGCGTGCCGGCCTCGGCGGCGGCGCTCAGCGCGGCGCCGAGCTCCTCGCGTGTGGCGGGGGCCGCCGCCACGTGCATCAGAAGCGCTCCGCCACGCCCGCCTGCTCGAGCGGGTGGCGGCGGTAGGGACCCGGCACCTCCCCGCAGAGTCGCGGCGTGGGCATCACCTTGCCCGGATTCGCTCGCCCGTCCGGGTCGAACGCGCAGCGCAGCCGCTGGAACGTGGCGAGGTCGGGCTCGTCGAACATCGACGGCATGTAGCGCTTCTTGTCCACGCCCACGCCGTGCTCGCCCGTGATCGAGCCACCGGCGTCCACGCATGCCTTCACGATCAGCCCCGCCAGCTCCTCGGCGCGCTCCGCCTCGCCGGGCTGCGCGCCGTCGTAACAGACGAGCGGGTGAAGGTTCCCGTCGCCCGCGTGGAAGACGTTCGCCACCCGGAGATCGTGCTCCTTCGCGAGCTCGTCGATCTTGGCGAGCACCTCGGTCAGGCACGTGCGCGGGATCACACTGTCCTGCACGTAGTAGTTCGGGGCGATGCGGCCCATCGCGGCGAAGGCCGCCTTGCGCGTGCGCCAGATCAGCTCGCGCTCGGTCTCGTCCTTGGCCACCCGCACGCTGTCCGCGCCCGCGCACATGTCGATCACGTGCTCGAAGCGCGTCTCGCACTCGGCCTCGGAGCCGTCCAGCTCCACCACAAGGGCGGCGCCCGCGTCAACCGGGTAGCCGGCACCGGTGGCGCCCTCGGCGGCGCGGATCGAGAGGTTGTCCATCATCTCGATCGCGCCGGGCACGATTCCCTCCGACACGATCCGGGACACCACCTCGCCCGCCTCGACCGTGGAGCCGAAGAAGGCGACGAGGGTGCGCACAGCTTCGGGCTTCGGCACCACCCGCAGCCAGATCTTCGTGGCTATGCCGAGCGTGCCCTCCGAGCCCACGAACGCGCCGAGCAGGTCGTAGCCGGGGTGGTCGAGCTCCGGGCCGCCGAGCGTGACCTCGGAGCCGTCCGGCAGCACGAGCTCGAGCCCGGTCACGTAGTTCGTGGTGAAGCCGTACTTGAAGCAGTGCGCGCCCCCGGAGTTCTCTGCCACGTTGCCGCCGATCGTGCAGACGATCTGGCTCGAGGGGTCGGGCGGGAAGAAATGCGTGGGCCCCACCGCCTGCGAGACCGCGATGTTCGTGACGCCCGGCTCCACGAGCACCCGGCCGTTCGGGATGTCCACCTCGAGGATGCGCCGCAGCCGCGAGAGCGCGATCAGGATGCCCTCCTCGACCGGCAGCGCGCCGCCCGAGAGCCCCGAGCCGGCGCCGCGCGCCACCCAGGGCACCTCGGCCTCGTGGCAGGCGCGCACCACCGCCGCCACCTCGGCGGCCGTGCCGGGAAGCACGACCGCTGCGGGAGTTACCGCGTACTGCAGCAGCCCGTCGGACTCATAGGTGGCGAGCTGCCTCTTGTGTGTGACGACGTGCTCGGCGCCGACGATGCCCCTCAGCCGTTCGACCAGGGGGCCGTCGGTCACTTCACGACCATCCAGTCCAGCACCGCTGTCGATTGCAGATACACGAGTGCGCACATGGCGAGCATCAGGACGATGCTCCAGCCGACCACCTTACGGAACAGGTCGCCCTCCTGGCCGGCCATGCCGACCGCGGCGGCGCCGATCGCCAGGTTCTGCGGCGAGATCATCTTGCCGAGCACTCCGCCGGAGCTGTTCGCCGCGGCGAGCAGCGTCGGCGAGAGGCCCGCGTCATTCGCGGCGGTTACCTGAAGCGCCCCGAACAGCGCGTTCGATGAGGTGTCCGAACCGGTCACCGCCACGCCGAGCCAGCCGATCATGGCCGACAGGAACGCGAAGAAGGAGCCGGCGCCGGCGGCCCAGAGCCCGAGCGTGATCGTCAGTCCGGCCTGGTTCATCACATACGCCAGCGCCAGCACCGAGGCGACCGTGACGATCGCCCACTTGAGCTGGTCGAGCGTCGCGCCCGAGCACACGCACCGAGCGGCCCGGCCTGAGCCCGATCACCACCATCGTGATGAGGCCGGCGATGAGCATCAGCGTGCCGGTGGCCGGCAGCCAGTTGAAGTTGAACGTCATGCTGCTGAGCGCCTCTCCGTCCGGGCTGCGCACATCGAGGCCCGGCCACTGGAACGTGGTGGTCCACGGTGACTCAGCCAGCCAGTCCTTCACGGCCGGAATCTGGGCGATGGAGAAGACGGCGATGATGATCATGTACGGCGAGTACGCGCGGACGACGTCTCCCGTCGTGTCCTTGCGTGTGTCGTCCCGGCGCTCGACCTGGCGCTCCATCACCGGGTCGTGCACCGACCCGCCGGCGGCGGCCGGGCGCGCGAAGCGGCCGGTCGTGACCTCGGCGCGCAGCGGCTCGCCTGGCGACCAGATGCGAAGGAAGGCGACGATCGAGGCGGTCGCGAGCAGCGACGCCACGATGTCCGTGAGCTCGACCGAGATGTAGTTCGCGCAGGCGAACTGGCCGATGGCGAAGCTCAGGCCGCCGACCACGGCGATCGGCCAGGTCTGCCTGATGCCCCGGCGCCCGTCAACCATGCCGATCAGGATCAGCGGCACGATCAGGGCGAGGAACGGCGTCTGGCGGCCGACCATGGCGCCGAGGTCACCCTTGTCGAGGCTCGTGATCTCGGAGAGCGTGATGATCGGCGTCGCGATCGCGCCGAAGGCGACCGGCGCGGTGTTGGCCACGAGGGCGAGCGCGGCCGCCTTGATCGGCTTGAAGCCGACGGCGATCATCATCACCGCGGTGATCGCGACAGGGGTCCCGAAGCCTGCGAGTGCCTCGAGCAGCGCGCCGAAGCAGAAGGCGATGATCACCGCCTGGATGCGCTGGTCCTCGGAGATCCGGCCGAAGGATCTGCGCAGCACCGCGAAATGGCCCGTCTCGACGGTCATGTTGTAGACCCAGATGGCCATCACGACGATCCACATGATCGGGAAGAGGCCGAACGCGGCTCCCTCGAGCGCGGACAGGCCCGTCTGGTCTGCGGGCATGCCGTAGACGATCAGCGCAACGGCCATCGCCACACCGAGGGAGATCAGAGCCGCCCACTGAGCCTTCATCTTCAGCCCGCCCAGCAGCACGAACAGGGTCAGGATGGGCAGGACAGCGAAGATCGCGGTCAGGCCAAGTGAGTCTGAGACCGGGTTGAAGTCCTGCGTGTACACGGTGCCTCCCTCGTGGCTTCTGCTGCTTGGAGGCATGCCCGACGCCTGCATCGGGGAAACTCCAGATCTGTGCGCGTCGGCCTATTTGTCACCTGTCTGGGCGACACGCTCTTCCCATCAACCGGCCAGGCGGTCGTCCGGCTCCTCGAGCGGCTGGGGCACCACGTTGAGTTCCCCGAGGAGCAGACCTGCTGCGGCCAGATGCACCTGAACAGCGGCTACGCCGACGAGGGCGTGGCGCTTGCGCGCCGGCTGGCCGGCCTGTTCGCCGGATACGAGGCCGTGGTGACCCCGTCCGCATCATGTGCCGGCATGGTGCGCGAGCAGCTGGGCGACGAAGCGCCGCCGCTGTACGAGCTGTCCGAGTTCCTGGTGGACGTGCTCGCGGTCGACGATGTTGGCGCGTACTACCCACATCGGGTCACCTACCACCCGACCTGCCACTCGCTGCGGGCCCTGCGTGTGGGCGAGAAGCCAGAGCGTCTTCTGCGTGCGGTGCGCGGGCTCGATCTCGTCGAGCTGCCTGATGCGCTCGAGTGCTGCGGCTTCGGCGGGACGTTCGCGGTCAAGAACGCGGACGTGTCGACGGCGATGCTGTCGGACAAGGTCCGCGACGTCCTCGACACCCGCGCGGAGGTCGTGTGCGCCGTCGATTCGTCCTGCCTGATGCACATCGGCGGCGGCCTGACGCGCGGGCGGACGGGAGTGCGCACGGTCCACCTCGCTGAGGTCCTCGCCTCGACCGAGGACGAGCCGTGGCCCTGAGCGGCTTCCCGGCGGCGGCCCGGCGCTCGCTCGGCGACAGTCAGCTGCGCGCGAACCTCGCGCGGGCCACCTCCACGATCCGCGACAAGCGCGGCCGCGTGGTGGCGGAGCTGCCGGACTGGGAGGAGCTGCGGGCCTCGGGCTCGGCGATCAAGGACGCGGCGCTGCTCGCTCTCGACTCAGAGCTCGAGCGGCTCGAGGCGGCCGTGACGGCCGCCGGCGGCCAGGTGCACTGGGCGAACGACGGCGATGAGGCGTGCTCCATCGTTTCCGCCATCGCTCGCTCTCACGGTGTCGACGAGGTCGTGAAGGTGAAGTCGATCGCGACCGACGAGATCTCGCTGAACGAGCGGCTTGCCGCGGACGGCATCCTCGCGGTCGAGACCGATCTCGCCGAGCTGATCATCCAGCTAGACGACGACTTTCCATCTCACATCCTCGTCCCGGCGATCCACCGCAATCGCGCCGAGATCCGCGACATCTTCCGGCGCGAGCTCGGGCTCGAGGACCTCACGGACGAGCCGGCCGCCTTGGCGGAGGCGGCGCGCCTGCACCTGCGCGCGAAGTTCCTGTCGGCGCGGATGGGGGTGAGCGGGGCGAACTTCGCGGTGGCGGAGACCGGCAGCGTCTGCGTCTTCGAGTCCGAGGGCAACGGTCGCATGTGCACGACGCTCCCCGAGGTGCTCGTGACCGTGATGGGGGTGGAGAAGGTCGTGCCGTCCTGGCGCCACATGGAGGTGTTCCTGCAGCTGCTGCCGCGCTCCTCCACGGGCGAGCGGATGAACCCGTACACGTCGGTGTGGACCGGTGCGGCGGCGGGCGCCGACGGCCCGCGTGAGTTCCACCTCGTCCTGCTCGACAACGGCCGCGTGCAGACGCTCGCCGACGAGGTGGGCCGCCAGGCGCTGCGCTGCATCCGCTGCAGCGCCTGCCTGAACGTGTGCCCCGTCTACTCGCGGGTCGGCGGACACGCGTACGGCTCGGTCTATCCCGGCCCGATCGGGGCGATCCTGACGCCTCAGCTGAAGGGCATCGAGGGTGACGCCGGATCGCTCCCGTTCGCGTCGTCGCTGTGTGGGGCGTGCGGCGATGTCTGCCCGGTCAAGATCGAGATCCCGCGCCTCCTGACCCACCTGCGCGCCCGCGAGGTCGCCTCCCGCTCGCGCCTCGACCCCGAGAAGCCTCACCATGAGAGCCCTCTTCCACACCTTCTCCTCACGAGACCGTTACGAGCGCGCCCAGAAGCTGGCCCGAATCGCAAGCCGCCCGCTGGCCCGCGGCGCCGGGAGTGGGCGGGCGGCACGATCTCCTGGGCACCCGGCCCGCTGTCCGCCTGGACGAAGTCGCGCGACCTCCCAGCGCCCGCACCGGAGACCTTCCGCGAGTGGTGGCGCGCTTCCCGGGCGCCTCGGGCCACTCCATCCACGGTTCCGTTGCATTACAAGGGAAACCGCGATCAAGTGGGCGAAACGGCCGCGACGGCGGGCGCAAGGCCAGCCGGCGACGCCCGCGCCCACATCCTTCACCGCATCCGTGCGGCCCTCGGCGACGCCGCGCCGCCCGACATCCCGCGCAACTACCGCACCGAGGACGAACGGCCGCGTGACGAGATCGTGACGCTGTTCGCCGAGCGGGTCGCGGAGTACCGGGCGACCGTGCATCGGGTGGGCGCAGACGCCGACAAGGCCGCGGGGTCTGCGCGGCGTGGCGGACACCGTTCGATGCATCGCCGAGGAGGCCGGGGCCCGAAGGATCGCGATCCCGGCCGATCTGCCGGAAGAATGGCGGCCGAGCGCGGCCGGCGGCGAGGTCGGCGGCCGAGACGAGCGCTCGGCGGCGCCGCAGCTCATCGAGGACGACGAGGCTCTCGGTGCGGGAGCTCGACGAGCTCGACGGCGCCCTCACCGGCTGCGCCGTGGCCATCGCAGAGACCGGCACCTTCGTTCTGGACGGCGGCTCGGGGCAGGGGCGGCGCGCGCTCACGCTCGTGCCGGACCTGCACATCTGCGTGGTGCGGGAGGATCAGGTGGTGGGGCTCGTGCCGGAGGCCGTCGGAAAGCTCGAGGACGCGGTGCGGACCGGGCGTCCACTCACGTTCGTATCGGGGCCGTCCGCGACGTCGGACATCGAGTTGGATCGCGTCGAGGGCGTGCATGGCCCGCGGGTGCTCCACGTGGTGCTCGTGGCCTGATGCGCACCGTGTACCTCGGCACGTCGGAGTTCGCGGCCACGGTGCTCGACCGGCTGGCCACGAGCCCGCACAGACCGCAGCTCGTGGTGACCCGTCCGGACGCCCCGCGTGGCCGCGGGCGCAAACTCGCCGCCCCGCCCGTGGCGGAGACCGCAGGGCTGCTCGGCATCGAGGTCTTCCAGCCCGAGGACGTGAACAGCGAGGACGCTCGACAACGGATCGCCGCGCTCGAGCCCGAGACCATCGCGATCTGCGCCTTTGGGGCGCTCATCAAGGACCCGCTGCTCTCGGAGTACCAGATGCTGAACGTGCATCCGTCGCTGCTTCCGCGCTGGCGCGGGGCCGCTCCGGTGGAGCGTGCAATCGAGGCGGGGGACGAGGAGACCGGCGTAACGATCATGCGTCCCACGGCGGAGTTCGACGCGGGCCCGGTCGGCGTGCAGCGCGCGGAGGCGATCCGCCCCGATGACAACTACGGCAGCCTGGCGGCCCGGCTTGCGGCGCTCGGGGGAGAGCTGCTGGTGGAGGCGCTCGACCTGGAGCCCGCCTTCCGCGACCAGCCAGACACCGGCGTGACCTACGCGGAGAAGATCCGCCCTGAGGACCGCCGGCTCGACCCGGAGCTGGGAGCGGACTGGCTCGAGCGCCGCGTGCGGGCGCTCACGCCTCACATCGGCGCCTACCTGGAGCTGCCGTGGGACGAACGGCTCGGAGTAACGCGGGCGGCACTCGCGTCCGGTGGCGACGGCCCTCCGGCCGGGCGGCTCGAGGTGAGCGACGGCCGCCTGCTCTACGGGGCCGCAACCGGCGCGCTCGAGCTCCTGGAGGTGCATCCGGCGGGGAAGCGCCCGATGGACGCAGAGGCCTGGATCCGCGGGTACGGCGAGCGGCTCACCGGGTGAGCCGCTAGCGTTGGGAGCTGCTCAGTAGGGAAAATCCTTTGGCCACGCGCAGGTGAAGAAACCACCCAAAAGGGGCCCGAGTGCCCCTCATGCGGCGAGCCCTGGCTCCGCGGCACGAACCTTCCCGGGCGCTACCGCTGCGTCTACTGCCTGCACCGGTTCGAGCTTCGGTCAGAGTGCCCGAACTGCGGCTCTCACTCGACGATCGCGCGGATGTCAGACACGGCCAACGTCATCTGCCGCAACTGCGGCGGCTCGATGCTCAGCGCCATTTAGCGCGCTCACCTCGACCGGTATCCCGTTCAGGACGGCGTTCCCGGACAGCGGCTCGACCATCGACTCGTCGGCCAGCACGTTGCTGTTCACGCCAGCGTGCGCCGAGGCCACGCCCATGCGGACCCCGTCGGCGCCGTGGCCCCAGCCGTGCGGGATCGACACCACGCCCGGCATGATGTCCTCGGTGGTCTCGACCGGCGCCTCGACCGAGCCCGCCGCCGAGCTGATCCGCGCCGACTCTCCGTTGGCCAGCCCGAGCCGCTCCGCGTCGTCGGGGTGGATGTGGAGCGTGCAGCGCTCCTTGCCCTTCACGAGCGCGGGGAGGTTGTGCATCCACGAGTTGTTCGAGCGCAGCTGGCGGCGGCCGATCAGCACCATCCCGCCGTTCCGCTCGCGGGCCATGGCCGCGCGCAGGCGGTCGAGGTCCGCGACGATCGGCTCCGGTGCCAGCTCCACCTTGCCGGACGCCGTGCGCAGCACCTCGGGCAGCCGCGGCTTCAGCGCTCCGAGGTCGATGCCGTGCGGGTTCTGCTCGAGCAGGTCGAGCGTGAGGCCCTCGGGATCGCTGCCGAAGCCGTCGCCGTAGGGACCCGAGCGCAGCATGAAGTCGAGCACCCGCTCCGGGCCGCGCCGCGGCTCCAGCGCCTCCAGGAGCTCTGCGGGATCGCGGCCCGCGAGCGGCGACGCGTCGTTGCCGATCTCGCGCTGGATCAGTGTCTGGATGACCATGTCGTCGAACAGCGCGGCGTCCGCGTCCGGTCCCTGGCCCGCGATCACGCCGGCGAGGCGCATGAAGACCTCCCACTCGGCGGGACCCTCGCGCTCGAATATCGCCGGTGAGTAGTTCGCGATGTTGCGCGTGGACAGCTGGTAGAAGGCGAGGTCGTAGTGCGCCTTCTCGAGCGGCTCCGGCGCGGGCAGGACGACGTCGGCGTGCCGGGTGGTCTCGTTCACGTAGATGTCGATCGAGAGCATGAAGTCGAGGCCGTCGACCGCACCCTCGAGTCGGTCGCTGTTCGGCGTTGAGAGGATCGGGTTCCCCGCGACGGTGATGAGCGCATGAACCTGGCCCTCGCCGGGCGTCTCGATCTCCTCGGCGAGGACCGAGACGGGCAGCTCGCCGAAGAGCTCCGGCAGGCCGCGCACACGGCTCTTCCAGCGACCGAAGTTCACGCCGCGTCCCGCGCCGCCCCAGGACGAGTTCTTCTGGCCGGCTGCGGCGCGCGTGAACATCGCGCCGCCCTCGCGGTCGAGGTTGCCGGTGAGCGCGTTGAGCACGTCCACGAGCCAGCTCGCGTGCGTGCCGAACTCCTGCGTGCAGGTGCCGATGCGTGCGTAGACGCAGCCGCGGTCGGCCGCTGCCAGCTCGCGCGCCATGCGGCGGATCTCCTCGGCGTCGATCCCGCATGCCCCGGCCACGGCCTCGGGCGTGAACTCACGCACGAGGGTGCGCACCTCGTCGAGGCCGTTCAGGTGCTCGGCGAGCGCGCCCGGCGAGTCGAGCCCCTCCTCGACGATCGTGCAGGCCATCGCGGCGAGCAGCAGGGCGTCGGTGCCCGGCTGGATGAAGTGGTGCTCGTCCGCCTCCTCGGCGGTGCGCGTGCGGCGAGGGTCCACCACCACGACCTTGCCGCCGCGCTCGCGGATGCTGCGCAGGCGCCCGCGCATGTCGGGCGCGGTGAGCAGGCTGCCGTTCGACACGAGTGGGTTCGCACCCAGCAGCATCAGGTGGTCGCAGTTGTCCACGTCCGGGATCGGGACCGAGAGCATCGCGCCGAACATCAGCCCGGCGGACATCTGCTTCGGCATCTGATCCACGGTCGAGGCCGAGTACACGTTCTGCGAACCCAGCACCCGCAGCCACGCCGGCCCATGGATGAGCGCCGAGAGGTTGTGCGCGTTCGGATTGCCGAGGTACACGGCCACCGCGTTCTTCCCGTGCTCCTCGATCAGGGGCGCGAGCCGGCGGTCGATCTCCTCGAACGCCTCGTCCCAGCTCGCCTCGACGAGCTCGCCGCCGCGGCGAATCAGGGGAGTCGTGAGGCGATCCGGGTCCTCGTGCAGCTGCTTGATCCCGTACGCCTTCGGGCAGATGAAGCCGTGACTGAAGACGTCGTCCGCGTCGCCCCGGACGGAGACCACCTCCCTGCCCTCGGTCTCGATCTCGAGACCGCATGTGGCTTCGCAGAATGGGCAGGTCCGGTAGTGCGTGGCCATCGCCGCAGCCTACTCCCGCAGCTCGATCCAGAGCGCGCGCGACGCGCAGGTGAACACGCCGTCCGAGTCGTACAGCGCCGCGGCGGCGCGGCGCTTGCGACCGTCCACCTCGAGACCCCACGACAGGATCGTGTGAGGCTCGCCCACGCGCACGCTGCAGCCGAGCCGCGCGCCCAGGCTGGCGAGCACCATCGGCGGCCCCTCGCCGAAGTTCGCGACCGGCGCGCTCGTGGGACAGTCGAGCGCCGCCCACGTCAGCTCCGGCCGAACCCAGCCGTCGCCGTCGCTCTCGAGCTCGCCGGGAGTCCAGCACGCGCCGAAGAGCCCCTCGCGGTTGGGTAGGGCGGCGGGGAAGATGCGCATCCCGTCGCCCGCCTCGCGGGCCGGTCCGCAGACCACGCAGCTGGGGAAGGGATGCTCGGCGGTCCAGATCTCGCGCCCAGCCTCCTCCGCGGCGGCCACCTCGGCGCGCGGCACCGCGTCGGGCACATCGAAGAGCAGCTCGGTCGGCCCGCCCTCGGCGATCAGCGCGTCACCGTCCCGCAGCTCCACGCGCTCGCCGTCGCGCACGACCTCGAGCGGCCGATCGAGCGGCGGCGGCTTTCGCAGCGACACCTCCACCTCCTCGGCGCCGACCAGCTGCGCGACCCGACCGCAGGTGTAGCCGCCGTTCGCCGATCCGGGCGGGCCGTTGAAGCGCGCCGGAATGGTGAGCGTCTCAGGCAACGACGCCGTCACGCACGGGCGGGCAGCGTGGCGAGCGCCTCGCGGAGATCCGCGACGGACTGGAAGTCGAGCCCGAGCAGATGGTCGTGGCGGTGTCGAACGACCCCGTCCTCGTCCACGATGATCACCGCGCGCTTTGTGCCCACCACGGGGGCGTGGGCGCCGTACTGCTTGGCCACCTCGCCGCCCTCGTCTGCGAGCAGCGGCACGTTCAACCCGTGCTTCTCCGTCCACCCCTGGTGCGAGTCGATGCTCTGCGACGAGATGCCCACCACCGTCGCGTCCAGCGCGCCGAAGGCTTCGGCGTTGTCGCGGTAGGAGCAGAACTGCTTCGTGCAGACCGCGGTGTTGTCGCCGGGATAGAACAGCAGCACGACGCGCTCGCCACGGTGGTCCGAGAGCTTGAAGCTGCCGCCGGTGCCCTGCAGTTCGAAGTCCGGTGCGGGATCGCCTACGTCAGGGTGCTTGGCCATGAGGGGAGGATACGGACGCCCGTCGGTACAGCCCGTACAGCGCCGCGCTCAGCAGCGTCGCCGCACCCACGAACGCCAGCTCCACCTGCAGCACGCGGTCATCGAAGTCCGCGAGCAGCAGGAAGAGGACGAAGCCCGTGGCCGCGCTGATCCAGCACGCCGAGGCCTGCGCCGCGAGTCCGTGGGCGAGCAGCGCCTGGTTCAGCGTTGCCGCCGAGAGGTAGAGGCCCATTCCGATCGCCACGAGGACGAGGCCGCCGCGCTCGTAGTCGAAGTCGCCGCCGAAGAGCAGGTCCATGAGCGCCGGGCCGGCCACCAGCATCACGAGCGCCACGCAGCCCGCGAAGCCCGCGATCGCGGTGAGCGTGAGGTTCACGCTGCGCCGGAACGGGTCCGACTCTCCGATCGCCCGCAGGCGTGTGAGGTGGGGGAGGATCGAGGTCTGGATCGCCTGGAAGAGCTGCAGCGGCGCGCGGGCGATCAGCAGCACGTTGAACGTGAAGCCGGCGAGCGCCGCTCCGCCGTTGTCCTCGGTTGCCTTCACCAGCAGCGGCCCCGCGTTCAGGAAGGTCTGCTCGCAGAGCATGATCAGGAGCACGGCCGCCGCGAAGCCGGCGCCGTGGCTGAGTGTGAACTCGGGCTCGCGCGCCGCGGGCTCGTCGCGTGCGGCGGCGTCGAGCAGCGCGGGGTCGGGGTCGGCGGCGACATCCGGCGCCTCCAAGCTCGGCGCCAGCCTGAGCGCGAGCGCCGGCGGCACGACGGCCATCGACACGATCGGCGCCGCCGCCATTCCGAGTGCGACCGCCGACTGGCCCTCGGTGATCCCGATCGCCACCGCGAGCGCGAACAGGCAGCGCGAGCTGGCCTCCATCAGCACCAGCGCGCCGTAGAGCGGGAACAGGCGGTGCCCGGCGAGGTAGCCGCGGGCGAAGTAGCTCGCCGCGTAGGCGAGCACGCTCACGAGCAGCACCCAGTAGAGGGTCGAGGAGCCGCCGAACAGGTCGTTCTCGATCGGGTCGCGCAGCACGAGCGCCACCACCGCGAACAGCACCCCGAGAGCCAATTGGATGGTGGCCGCTATGCGCAGGTGCTCGCTGCCCTGCACACCTCGCGCGTCCCGGTCCGCGATCGTGCGCGAGAGCAGTTGCTCCACCGGCCGGTAGAGCACCGACACCGTGATGAACACCGCCGACCACAGCAGCGTGATGTGCCCGTACTCCTCCTCCGACAGCGAGTAGCTCGCCAGGGAGAAGTAGGCGAAGGTGATGATGCCGGTGGCGCCGATCCCCACCGAGAGGATCGCGGCGCCGCGGCCGTAGGACCTAGAGCCGGACAAGCAGCATGGTCCAGGGGAAGGGCGAGCGGGCCTCCTCGACCGTGCCGTGGCGCGAGAGCAGCGAGACGAACCCGCGCTTGGACCAGTGGTTCACGTGGCCGGGCGTGTTGCCGAGGTCGCGCCAGTAGGCGCCGCGCGCCATGTTGAGCCCGCGCCAGAGCGGCTCGCGCGGCACGGAGACGAGCAGGTGGCCGCGCGCCACGCGCGCCATCTCCGCGAGCGTCGCCTCGGGCTCGGGAACGTGCTCCAGCACCTCGATCGCGCTCGCGAGGTCGAACTCGTCGTCGGAGAAGGACAGTCGTGTGGCCTCCTCCGCCCGGAACTCCAGATTCGGCCGCTCGCGCTTCTCCCACTCAGCGCGCAGCTTGGGATCCTCGAGGTCGATGCCGACTATGCGGCCGCCTCCGAGCCGCTCGGCCCACTCGACCGTCAGGACTCCCTCGCCGCAGCCCACGTCGAGCACCGAGGAAGGCGCGGCCTTCTGCCAGAGCTCGTCGAGAGTCGAGTGGAAGCCGCCCATCAGGCGTCTCACCACGGGGTTCGACGAGCCGTACTTGTCGAAGGTGTTCCCGGTGGGGACCTCGGCTGCGGTGGCGCCGCCGCTCACAGCTTGAGCGCCTCGCGATCCTCGGTCTTGCCGGTGGCCCGGCCCGCCTGCGCACCGGTCGTGGCCGCCTGGCCGGTCTCGGTGGCGCCCGGCTCGTAATGCGAGGGCGCCACGCCGAGGTGCAGTTCGACCCGGCGGATCCGCTCGAGCACGCGCTGCTGGAGCACCCGGCTTCCGGCGAGGATGTCGCCAATCACACCGAGCGAGGCGAGCTGCACGGCGACGATGAACATCGTCGAGCCCAGGATCAGCGACTGGATGTGCTGGCCGGGGTCGTCCGAGAAAAAGAAGAAGTACAGGAAGCGCGCCCAGATCACCGCGCCCACGGTTGCCGCGAGCGCGGCCGCCGCCATGAACACCCGCAGCGGCTCGTACATCGCGTAGATGCGGAAGATCGAGACCGTGCTGCGGCGCACGTACGACCACATCGACGGGAACAGGCGCGACTCGCGCGTCTTCTCGTTCGTCCGGATCGGGACGTGGTCGACCGCCACGAGCATCTTGCCCGCCTGGATGATCGACTCGAGGGTGTAGGTGAACTTGGAGACCACCTGCATCTGCAGCGCGGCCTCGCGGTTGTAGGCGCGGAAGCCGGAGGTCGTGTCGGGCACGTTCGTGCCGGAGGCCCGGCGCACCACCGCGCTGCCGAGGCGCTGGAGGCGCTTCTTCAGCGGCGAGAAGTGATCGATCTGGTCGGTCTTGCGGTCGCCGATCACCATGTCGGCGTTGCCGGCGAGGATCGGCGCCACCAGCTTGGGGATGTCGCCGCCGAAGTACTGGTTGTCGGCGTCCGTGTTGACGATGATGTCGGCGCCGAGCTTCAGCGAGGCGTCGAGCCCCGCCTGGAAGGCCGCGGCGAGCCCCCTGTTGTTCGTCAGGCGCACCACGTGGTGGACGCCGTGCTCGCGCGCCACCTCCACCGTGCGGTCGGTGGAGCCGTCGTCGATCACGAGCCATTCCACCTGCTCGATGCCCTCGATTTCGCGTGGCAGGTCGCCCAACGTGGAGGGAAGGGTTAGCTCCTCGTTGAAACAGGGGATCTGGATGATCAACTTCATGCGCGGCTCTGTAGCGTAGTTGGAGACAGGGTTAACACCTGTTTCACCGGGCATTCACAAGCCTGTAGCTCTGCTAGCCTGCGCAACCTTCGCAATCCCCCGAGACGTTCGGAGCACCGACCACAAATGACCACCGTTCTCGCATATCTGGATCCCGGCAGCGGGAGCATGATCCTGCAGATCATTGCGGGTGGCCTTGCTGCGGTCGCCGTTACCGCCAAGCTCTACTGGCACCGTGTGCTGCGCTTCCTCCGGATCAAGAAGGATGAGCCGGAAGCGCCCAAGCCGGACACCGCGCGCAGTACCGACGCGGCCTAGCTACTTTTCCGCGGGTGCCAACCTCGTCTGCGCCGGCGGGCCTCGAGCCCGGCTCGTTTCGTGACCCCGAGAGCCGGGTGTTCTACGCGGGCGACGAGGTGTACCGGGCGCTCTCGGCTGACGGCCTGACCGACTTCGAGGCGCTCGAGGCCACGGGGCTGCTCGACGACGACCGCATCGTGCGCACCGAGCGTGCAAGCGATGTTGCAGCACTCCGCGACCTGCTCGTGCACGAGCCGGCCGCGGTGCTTCGCCACGAGCGCATCCCGTTCGTCTCGTATCCGTACGAGTGGACCTTCTCGATGCTGAAGGACGCGGCGCTGCTCCAGCTCGACCTGCTGCTGGCCTCCCTCGAGCACGACCTGGTCCTGAAGGACTCCACGCCCTACAACGTGCAGTTCAAGGGCGCGCTCCCGACCTTCGTGGACGTGGGCTCCTTCGAGCGCATACGCGAGGGCGAGCCCTGGGTGGGCTACCGCCAGTTCTGCATGCTCTACCTCTATCCGCTGCTGTTGCAGTCGGCCAAGCGCGTGCCGTTCCACCCCTGGCTGCGCGGCTCGATCGACGGCATCAAGCCGAGCGAGATGCGCCCGCTGATGAACTTCCGCGACCGCTTCCGCAAGGGCGTCTTCACCAACGTGATCCTGCACGCGAAGCTCGAGGACCGTTACTCCGACAAGCCGCAGCAGGTGAAGGACGAGGTCAGGCGCGTCTTCAAGAAGGAGCTGTTCGTGGCGAACGTGCGCAAGATGCGCAAGCTCGTGCAGCGGCTCGAGTGGGACCCGCCCAAGGGCGTCTGGACCGCCTACGGCGAGCGCAACAGCTACACCGACGACGACGCCCGCCGCAAGGACGACTTCGTCCGCCAGGTGGCCACCAGCCGCGAGTGGAACCTCGTCTGGGACATCGGAGCGAACAACGGCCGCTACTCGCGCATCGCCGCGGAGGGCGCGCGCACGGTTGTGGCGGTGGACGCCGACCAGGGTCCGATGGAGCTCCTCTACCGGGACCTCCGCGAGGAGCGGAACGAGCAGATCCTCACGCTCACGATGAACCTCGCCGACCCGTCGCCCGGCCTGGGCTGGCGCGGCCTCGAGCGCAAGTCGCTGCCCGAGCGCGGCAAGCCCGACCTCGTGCTGGCGCTCGCCCTGGTGCACCACGTGGCCATCAGCGCCAACGTGCCCGTGAAGGAGTTCATCGACTGGCTCGCCTCGCTCGGCTCGGCGCTCGTGATCGAGTTCCCCACGCGTGAGGACCCGATGGTGAAGAAGCTGCTCGCGCCGAAGCGCGACGGCCTGCACCCGGACTACGAGCTCGGCTTCTTCGAGCGCACCCTGAACGAGGCCTTCGACGTCGAGCGCAGCGAGCGCCTCGAGTCGGGCACGCGCGTGCTCTATTACGCGCGCCCCAAGAGGTGACCAAGGCCACCGCGAAGGAGGCCGGCTGGGCCTACCTGAACCTCGCGGTTCTCTGGACGTTCGCCGTAGCGCAGCCGCTCTTCGACCTCCTCAAGGACAACCCGGAGTTCTTCGCAGCGCGCGGCTCGACCGGCTTCGACATCGTCAGCTTCTCGGTGCTGCTGGTGGTGCTGCCGCCGCTGCTCCTGCTGGCGATCGAGCTGCTGCTCGGGCTGATCCGGCCCGAGGTGCGGAAGGGCGCGCACGTGGTCTTCCTCGGCGTGCTCGCCGCCCTGATCGCGGCGCAGGCTCTGAAGAAGTCGATCGACGCCTCGGACGTCGTGCTGATCGCGCTGTCGGTGGCGATCGGCGCGGGGCTCGCCGTGCTCTGGGCACGCGCCGAGCCGGTCCGCTCGTTCCTCAACGTGCTCTCGCCGGTCCCGCTCGTCTTCCTGCTGCTGTTCCTGTTCAGCGGGCAGATCTCGGAGCTCGCGTTCCCGGACGAGGCGAAGGCCCGCTCGATCGGGGGCGTGTCGCGCGCGCCGATCGTCGTGGTGCTCCTCGACGAGCTGCCCTCGAACACGCTGGTCGACGCAAACGACGAGCTCGACACGAGGCGCTACCCGGGCTTCGCGGAGCTGGCGAAGAACGCCACCTGGTTCAAGAACGCGTACACCGTCTACGACTCGACCGAGCGCGCCCAGCCGGCGATCATGGACGGCGACCTGCCCGCGAAGGACAGGCAGCCGATCCCCTCGGACCACCCGAACAGCATCTTCACGCTGTTCGCCAAGAGCCACCGGATGAATGTCAGTGAGGAGGCCACCTCGGTCTGCTCGCCCGACCTCTGCAAGGACACGCACCCCGAGGAGTCGTACGGCAGCCGGATCTCTTCGATGTCCGAGGACCTGGGGCTCGTCTGGCTGCACGTGGTCTCTCCGCCGGACATCGAGAACGACCTCGCCAGCGTCTCCGAGAACTGGGGGAACTTCGGCGGCAGCGGCGAGGAAGAGGCGGAGGTGAGCAGCGATCCGGCGGCCCGGAACACGCGCGCCAACCTCAACGAGGGGCGCGCGGTGCGCTTCCAGGAGTGGATCGACGACATCAAGCCCGGGCGGCGCCCGGCGCTGAACTTCAAGCACACGCTGATGCCGCACGTGCCGTGGCAGTACCTGCCCTCCGGAACGCGCTACCGCAAGGCGCCGAACGACGTGATCCCCGGCCTGTCGAACCAGTCCTTCGAGGACACGGGCCAGCTGAACGTGTTGCTCCAGCGCCATTTCCTCCAGACCGGGTTCGCGGACCTCGAGCTCCAGCACCTGTGGAAGCACCTCAAGGACGAGGGCCTCTGGGACGACTCACTGATCGTCGTGGCCGCCGACCACGGGGTCGCGTTCCCGCACGCGCGCGAGCGCCGGCGGCTGAGCCGCGAGACCGCGGCCGAGATCGCGCCGGTGCCGCTGTTCATCAAGGCGCCCAACCAGAAGAAGGGCGAAGACCGACGACGCCTGGGTCGAGACGATCGACATCCTGCCGACGATCTTCGACATCCTGAACCTCGACCCGCGCGTGAAGATGGACGGCAGGTCGGCGTTCAGCGACGAGGTGCAGAACCGCGACGAGCTGCGCATCCTGATCCGCAACAGCTTCGAGGAGCTGCGCATCCCGGCCGACACGTTCACACAGCGAGCGCCGGGCGATCATCGACCGCAACCAGCGCCTGTTCGGCTCAGGCGCCGACGGGCCCGAGCGGCTGTATGAGATCGGCCCGCACCCCGAGCTGATCGGCCAACCCGCCTCGGCGGCCGGCGAGGAGCTCGACGTGGACCTCTCCTACGAGCGCGACTACGGGAACGTGGGCGCCGACCCGCTGTACGTGCCGGTGCACGTGGTCGGGAAGGTGAACGGCCCGGACCGCGAGCCGCGCGACATCGCGGTGGCCGTGAACGGGACGATCCGCGCGGTGGGCAACACGTTCAAGCTCGCCGTGGGGGACGACGGCGAGCTGGTGTCGGTGATCGTGCCGGAGTCGGCCTTCCAGAAGGGCCGCAACCGGGTGCAGGTCTTCGCCGCGCCCTAGAGCTCGGCGAGGCAGCCCTCGACGTCCTTCAGGATCTCCTCGGTCTTCGGATCGACCTCGGGATCGACGAAGAGCAGGGCGCTGCCGATCTGCTCCGCGCCCTCGCCCGTTCCGCGGAACTGGGCGGCCTCCGCCTCGGCCGCGGTCAGGTAGAACCTCACGCGCGGCCCGGCGTCGAGCACGACCTGCTCGTCGTCCTCGCCCTCCACGTGCGACGCGATCCCATGGAAGTCGAGGCACGCGACCGTGCTGCCCGGCTTGTCCGACTCGTCGACCGCGGGCGCGGCGTCATCGGAGCCGCATCCGGAAATGGCAAGCAGGAGGAGCGGGAGTGCAAGGAGCGGGCGCTTCACGGGGCGGCGCAGGCTAGCGGAGCGGCTTTGCGCGGCGGAACACTCTCGCCACGTCGAGGAACACCGGCTTGCGGTGGTTGTTCTCCTCGATGAGGCTCTTGTTGTGCCAGGGCGGCGTGGCGTACTCGTCCGGCGCTCCGCCCTGCCAGGTCGGGTGCACGCGGAAGTCGCGCAGCGCCCAGTAGATCGAGCCGTTCACGAACGGCTTCGACGCGTGAATCGCGAGATGTTCGGCCGTCCACTTGCGCTGGAACTCGTAGGTGCCCTTCTGCTCGACCGGCCCGGAGCGTGCGGCCTCCGCACCGAACTCCGTGATCACGAGCGGCAGGTCCGGGTTCTCGACGTGCAGCGCGTCGAGGTAGGCGCTGAGGTCCGCGGTCGTGGTGGACGGCTGGTCGGGGAGGTTCTCCGCGACCGACCGGTACCAGCCGAAGTAGTCGTTCACCCCGAGCACGTCCAGGTACTGGTGCGCGTCGGTGGTGAGCGGCTCGCCCACGCGTGACTGGCGGTCCAGTCCCACCAGGCGCGTGTCGTCGAGCTCGCGCACGGCGGTCGACGCCTCGCGGATGTAGCGGACGAGACTCGGCCCGAAGACGCCGAGGTTCGGTCCCGCCTCGGAGGGCTCGTTGGCGAGTGACCAGGTGAGGATCGACGGGTGGTTCACGTTGTTTCGCACCGTCCGCTCCACGGCGCGCAGCGCGAGCTTGCGCACGCCGGACTTCACCCAGTTCGAGGTCGGGACCTGGTAGACGGGCGCGTCGACCCAGTACATGATCCCGGCGCGGTCGAGTGCCTCGATGAAGGCGGGGTGGAGCGGATAGTGCGAGCGCGTGATCGTGGCGCCGAGGTTCTTCAGCCGGTTCATGAGCTGCGTGCGGGTGCGCTGCGAGAGCGCGCCGCCCTCCTGGGCGTCGTCCTCGTGGACGCTGGCGCCCCTGAGGTTCAGCCGCTTGCCGTTCAGCTTGATGATCCCGCCCGGCAGCGTCTCGATCTTGCGCACCCCGAACGAGAGCCGGTAGGTGCCGCGCCGCTGGCGCTGGGTCACCGCGGTCACGGACGCGTCGTAGAGCTCTGGCGCGCGCGGCGCCCAGAGGCGGGGGTTCTTGATGATGAACGTCTCGGTGATCTCACGCCGCCCGAGCGCGGGAACAGTCTCGGGCTCGATCTTGAAGCGCTCGCCGGAGATGGCGATGATCAGCGACACGTCGCGATCCTTCTTCGTGAAGTTGTGCAGCGTCGTGTGCAGCTCCACCCTCGCCGGGCCACCCACGCGCTTCACCCGCGGGAGGGCGGTCACGTGCTCCACGTCGACCGTGTCCACGCGCCGCACGTAGACCTCGCGCAGCATCCCGCCGAAGTTCCACCATCCACCCGTGCCGAAGCCGTTGAAGGCGGCGGGCCGCCAGTGCGTGAGGTCCGTGTTGCTGCGCAGCGAGGACACCTCGGCCACGAGCGTGTTGTGTCCCTTGCGGAGGTTCTTGAGCAGCACCTCGAAGGGGAAGTAGCCGGTGACGAACGCGAGCTCCTCCCCGTTCAGCCAGACCTTCGTCCGGTAGTTCGCGCCCTCGAAGCGCACCTTCCAGAAGTGCCGCGCCTTCTTCGGCGAGCGCGGCAGCGTGAAGTCCTTGCGGTACCAGCCGATGGAGGGACGGTTCTCGGTCGTGTCCGTGGCGTTCCAATTGTGGGGAACGCCGATCACGCTCCAGCCGGTGAGGTCGTCCTGGTCGAACCAGCGCTCGTACTCGCCCACGAAGGCGTCGTCCTGGCGGAAGTACCACGTGCCGCCGAGCAGTTGGCGGTCCGTCTGCCCCTCGCGGATGAGCGGCTTGCCGCCGGGTTCCTCCACGCGCAGCTCCGGCGCCACCGGCGGCGGCGTCTGCGTGCCGCCTGGAGGCGCCTCGCCACCGCCCTGCGCAAACGCCGGGAGGGGGGAGGCCGCCATGAGGGCCAGGCAGGCGAGAATGGTGAGCTTTGGGGCGGCCACGGACAGGAAGCGCTTGAGGGTAGCGGCGCTTGGAGACGCCTGTCTGGGGGTAAGTGCAACTGCTACGGTCAGCCGCGCCGTTTCTCTCGCCATGAACCGTCGTTTCGCGATCATTCAAGCGCTGGTATCGCTCGTCGCGCTGGCGGCGGTCGTCTGGTGGGCGAGTCGCCAGGACTCGCCGCACATCCCCACCGATGGGGCTGCGATCGCGTGGCTTCTGGCGGCGGTCGGACTGTACGCCCTCGCCACGATGGTGCGCGCCGAGCGCTGGCACAAGATCCTCGAGCTGGCCAGCGTTCACACCCGCCGCATCGACGTCTACGCCCTCACCACGGTCGGCTACATGGGCAACAACGTCTTGCCGGCGCGGGCAGGTGAGGCTCTGCGCGTGGTGCTGCTCGCCCAGCGCTGTGACGGCAGCAAGCGAACGCTGCTCGGGTCCGTCGTCGCGGAGCGCATGCTCGACCTGATCGCGCTCATCACGATCTTCGTCGTGACCGTCTACGGGGTGCTGAGCACCTCCGACGTGCTGCCCACCGACCATCCGCTGGTGGTCACGGGCGTCGGCGTGGGGCTCGTGGTGGTTGCGGCGGTGGCGGTCTGGGTCCTGCGCGCTCACCACATCTTCGAGCGCGCGCGCGACTGGCTGCGTCCGCTGGCCGATGCGCCGCGAGCGCTGCTGAACCGCTGGGGACTGATCCTGCTCGCGGGCACCTTCGTGCTGTGGGCGCTCGAGGCCACGGTGTACCTGGCCGTGGCCCACGCCATCGACCTGAACTTCTCGGTGAGCGGCGCCCTCTACCTCGTGGCGCTCACGAACTTCGTCGCGGCGCTGCCCGCAGCTCCCGGGTCGATCGGGACGTTCGACGCAGCCGTCGCGTTCGGCGCCAAGGCCCTCGGCGCCAGTGGCTCCGCCGCGCTCTCGTACGTGATCCTGCTGCGCTTCGTCCTCTACGTGCCGATCACGGTGTTCGGGCTCGTCGTGCTGGTCACCCGCTACGGCGGCTGGTCACGCCTGCGGTCGGCGGCGCGGCTCGAGGCCTCGCGCGCGTAAGCCCGGCGATGTCGGCCATTTCGACCGGGGCACGCCGGGGGGAGAGCATCTCAGTCGGCGGGGTGCTGGAACGCCATTGGGCGCAGATGGCGCTGATCATCGCCGGCTGCCTGGCGATCTCCGCCCTCACTCTGATCTACCCGTCCACGCCGACGTACGACCCCTGGGCGTGGATCCTCTGGGGCCGGGAGATCGCGCATCTCGACCTCGTGACCGAGGGCGGCCCGTCGTGGAAGCCGTTCCCGATGTTCTTCACGGTCCCGTTCTCGTTCTTCGGCCAGGACCTTGCGCCGTACCTGTGGCTGTGGGTGGCGCGCGCGGGCGGGCTGTTCGGCTGCGTGATGGCGTACCGGGTGGCGTACCGGCTGAGCGGCGGCCGCATCTACGGCGTGCTCGCCGGGGTGTCGGCGTTCGCCGCCCTGCTGTCGTCCAACAAGTACGTGCGCGACGCGGCGCTCGGCAACTCCGAGCCGATCCTCGCGGCGGTCGTGCTGTGGGCGTTCGAGCGCCATCTCGACGGACGCCGCGACCACGCGCTCTACCTCGGCGTCGCGGCGGCGCTGCTGCGCCCGGAGGCGTGGCCGTTCCTGGCGCTCTACGGGCTCTGGCTGTGGTTCTTCGAGCCGCGGCTGCGCGTGCGGCTCGTGGCGTTCGCCGTCTTCGTGCCGGCCTGCTGGATCCTGCCGGAGTGGTGGGGAGCGGGCGATCCGCTCCGGGCCGGCTCGCGCGCCAACGCGCCGAACCCCGGCAGCGCGGCGTTCGCGGCGCATCCCGCGCTCGAGCTGTTCAAGCGCTTCGCGGAGAGCACGGTCGCGCCGGTGGAGGCCGGCACGCTCGTGGCGGTCGGCGTGGCCGCCGTGGCGTGGTGGCGCAGACGAGAGCAGGGCGCCGTGCTCGCGCTCGCCGCGCTCGGGTTCTCGTGGTTCGCGCTCGTGGCCGTGATGACCGAGGGGGGCTTCGCGGGCAACCAGCGCTACCTGATGGTCACCACCGCCGCCGTCTCGGTCCTCGGCGGAGTGGGCGCGGTGCGAGTGCTCCAAGGGCATGGAGAAGCTCGGCGACCGCTGGTTCTCGGGCCGCGGTGCGCGCGCCGGCGCGATCACTGCCGCCGCGGCGTTCTTCGTGGGGGTCGCGATCGCGTCGCCCACGATCGTGGCGAAGGCCGACAACACCGGCCGCGTCCAGGGCGGCATCGAGCACGAGGCGTTCCTGTGGCACGACCTGAAGGCCCTGATCGACGCGAACGGGGGGAAGGACCGCCTGCTCGCCTGCGGCGGCGTCTTCAGCGGCCCGTTCCAGACGCAGATGGTCGCGTACGAGCTCGGGGTGCACGGAATCAACGTCGGCTGGAAGGTCACCCCGGCCCCCGGAGTGGCCTTCCGCACGCGCACGGTCCCGGACGGCCCGCTCGTGACCAAGCCCACCGACGACCGCTTCAGGCTGGTGGACCAGCAGGGCAAGTGGCGCCTCCTCACCGTTCCGCCGGACGGCAACAAGCGCGGCGAGTGTCCGGCCTCCGGGCCCAACACGCCGACGGCACCCCCGGCGTCGGACTCCGCGACCGGCACGCGCCCAGTCGAAGTGATCGGCCGCTGACGTGAAGAGCGCTCACTAGGATCGCCGGGTGGCAAGCGTCGCATCTCGTCCACGAGCCCTGCCTCGACTCGGCTCGCTCCCCAACAACTTCGTGCTCCCCGGGCTCGTGCTGCTCGGGCTGTTCGCCGTGTCCGCGTACCTGCGCACGAACTCCCTGGGCGAGTCGCTCTGGATGGACGAGGGACTGTCGATCGGGATCGCGTCGCAGCCGCTCCTCGACATCCCGGGGATCCTGCGGATGGACGGCTCGCCGCCGCTCTACTACATGCTCCTGTCCGTCTGGATGGACCTCGTGGGCGACGGTCCGGCGGCCACCCAGGCGCTGTCGGTGGCCGTGGCGCTCGTGGCGATCCCGGGCGGCCTGTGGGCGGGCTGGAGCCTCTTCGGGCGCCGCGCCGGCCTCTTCTGCGCAGCGATGTGCGCGGTCAACCCGTTCCTGACCGCATACGCGCAGGAGACGCGCATGTACGCGCTCATGCTCGTCATGTCGCTGCTGGCGACGGCTGCCTTCCTGCACGTGTTCGCATTCGGCCGCCGGCGCTACCTGCCGCTCTTCATGATCCTGCTCGCGGGGATGCTCTACACGCACAACTGGGGCCTGTTCCTCGGCGCGGGGCTCGCGCTCGGACTGATCCCGTGCTGGTACGTCTCCGAGAACCGCTCGAGCTTCTGGAAGGACGCGCTGATCGGCTTCGGCGGCGCGGGGCTGCTCTACCTGCCGTGGGTTCCCACCCTCCTTCATCAGGTGCAGCACACGGGAGCGCCCTGGCTCAACCCACCGAACTTCGGCGCACCCGTGCAGATCTCGAAGTCGCTGCTCGGCGGCGGCACCCCGACGGTGGCGCTCCTGCTCGCAGGCGGCTCCGGGATCGCGGCCATCCTCGCTCGCCGCGTGGAGGACAAGGAGCGCACCGCGCTGCTCGCCGGCGCGGTGATCGTGCTCGGGACGCTGTGCGTGGCCTGGATCGTCTCGCAGGTGTCGCCCGCGTGGACCACCCGTTACCTCGGCGTGCTGCTCGGCCCGATGCTGCTGCTCGGCGCGCTCGGTCTGGCGCGGGCGGGGACCCTCGGCCTGGTGGCGCTCGTGATCATCATCGGGATCTGGGCGATCCCCAAGAGCTACGGGCTCGAGAACAAGTCGAACGCCTCGGACCTGCGCGACGACGCCGTGCCCGAGCTGCGCAAGGGCGACCTCGTGCTGTCGATGCAGCCGGAGCAGGGGCCGCTGCTCGCGTACCACCTCGAGAACCTCGGTGGGGCGCCCGACCTGCGCTTCGGCAACGCCATGGGGGCGGTCGAGAACGACCAGATCATGGACTGGACCGACGGGTACGACAAGCTCAAGGCGGCGACCCCATCGGAGAATTTGGAGCCACTGATTGCTAGTCTGCCGCCCGGCGGGCGAGTCCTCATCGTGTTTCCCGTGACCTCACGTGCGGATGACTGGGACGCGCCCTGGACGGAGCTTGTCAGGCGCCGAGCCGCACAGTGGGGCGCGGCGCTTACGAACGATCCGCGCCTGAAGCGCGTGACTGCCTTCCGCCGCGGGGCGGTTCCCCGCACCTACCGCCGAGCCACGCGCATCGGAGTGCGTGGCGTCATGTACGAGAAGACCGGATGACTGAGAACGAAACGAAGCCACAGCCTCCTGCAAACCTCGCGCGGCCCGACATGCGCGACAAGCCCACGGTGATCCTCGGGGGCGGCCCCGCCGGCCTCACGGCGGGCTACCTGCTCGCGAAGAAGGGCCTGCCCGTGGTGGTGCTCGAGGCCGAGGACCAGGTCGGCGGCATCGCCAAGACCGCCGTGCGCGACGGCTACCGCTTCGACCTCGGCGGCCACCGCTTCTTCACCAAGGTGAAGGAGGTCGACGACCTCTGGCACGAGATCATGCGCGAGGAGTTCCTGAAGCGCCCGCGCATGTCGCGGATCTACTGGCACCACAAGTTCCTGGACTATCCGCTGCGCGGCCCGGACGTGATCAAGAAGCTGGGGCCGGTCGACCTGACCAAGGCGTTCCTCTCCTACCTGTGGGCGAAGGTCACGCCCAAGGGCAAGGAGGACACGTTCGAGCAGTGGGTCGTGAACCGCTTCGGCCGCTGGCTCTTCAACGAGTTCTTCAAGTCCTACACCGAGAAGGTCTGGGGCGTACCCACCACCGAGATCCGCGCGGACTGGGCCGCCCAGCGCATCAAGGGCCTGTCCTTCTTCAGCGCCGCCAAGTCGGCGTTCTTCGGCAACAAGGGCGACAAGATCAAGTCGCTCATCTCCGAGTTCAACTACCCCCGCTACGGCCCCGGCCAGATGTGGGAGACGATGACCGACGACATCCGCAACCTCGGCGGCCAGGTGCTGCTCGAGCACAAGGTCACCAAGCTCGACTTCGAGGGCGAGCGGTGCGTGCGCGTGCACGTCGGCGACGACAAGGTGTTCGAGCCCTCGGCCGTGATCTCGTCGCTGCCGCTGCGCAACGCGGTCGGTATCGCGAACCCGCACCCGCGCTCGGAGGTCGTGGCAGCCGCGAAGGGGATGCGCTACCGCGACTTCCTCACCGTCGCGGTCGTGCTGAACGGCGACGACATCTTCCCGGACAACTGGATCTACATCCACGACCCGAGCGTGAACGTCGGCCGCATCCAGAACTTCCGCTCGTGGAGCCCGTGGATGGTGCCCGACCCGTCGAAGGCCTGCGTGGGTCTCGAGTTCTTCTGCTTCGCCGGCGACGAGCTGTGGGAGACCGACGACGACAAGCTCGTGGAGCTGGGCATGCGCGAGCTCGAGCAGCTCGGCCTTGCAAAGCGAAACCAGCTCGAGTTCGGCTTCGTCGAGCGCGTGCCGAAGGCCTACCCGATCTACGACGCCGAGTACGCCGAGCGCGTCTCGACGATCCGCTCCTGGCTCGACGGCCTCGACAACTACATCCAGGTGGGCCGCAACGGGCTGCACCGGTACAACAACTCGGACCACTCGATGCTCACGGCCATGCGCGCCGTGGACAACCTCGTGGACGGCGCCGACCACGACATCTGGGCGGTCAACGCCGAGTCCGTGTACCACGAGGAGGGCAAGCAGGACGACCAGCAGCCCTACATCGAGGCTCCGGAGACGGAGTCGATGAAGGAGCCGCTGCACTCCTGACGTGAGCGGCGGCGCGCTCGCCCTGGCGCTGGGCGCCGCTGTGCTTCACGCGGGCTGGAACGTGCTGCTCGCGGGCTCGCGGGACACCGCGGCCTCGACCGCCGGCGTCCTCATTTTCGGCGTAGCGCTGCTGGCCGTGCCGGCGGTGCTCACCGGCGGCGTTTCGTCGGAGGCGGTGCCCTTCATCGCCGCGTCGGCGTGTTTGGAGCTCGCCTATTTCGTTCTGCTCGCCCGCGCGTACGACGGCGGTGAGGTCAGTCGTCATCTATCCGATCGCTCGCGGGTCGGCCCCGGTCGTGGTTCTCGTTTTCGGCGCGATTGCATTGAATGAGAACGTGTCGGCGGGCGCCGCCGTCGGCGTCCTCGCCATCGCCGCCGGGGTGCTGCTCGTTGGGTTGGGCGCTTTACCTTTCCGAATCGCAAGGGAAAGCGCCACACCCCAGCGGGACGTGTGGTTTGGGCTGGCGATCGGGCTCGTTATTGCTTCGTACACGCTTGTGGATTCCGAGGCGGTTGAGCATGCCGACCCGATTGCGTACCTGGCCCTCGTCATTGCGCCGTGCGCCGCGGTCTACCCCGCCGTAACGGGGACACGGCCCGATTTGAGCCCGCGAAGCGCCCTCACCGCCGCAGCCACCTTCGGCGCCTTCCTCATGGTGCTCGCCGCGTTCCGGCTCGCGCCGGCGGCGCCGGTGGCCGCGGTGAGAGAGAGCAGCGTCGTAATCGCCACCCTCTTCGCTGCTGTCTTTCTCCACGAAGCGGTGAGCGTATGGAGGATCGCCGGGGCGCTTTGCGTCGTCGCCGGCGTGGCCGCGATCGCCTACTCGTAGTACGGCAGCGGCCCGCCGGCCGCGTCCGAGAACCGTGTCGTACAGCTCCTTGCTCACCCGCGGGTTCGCCTCGACCACGTTCTCGAACTCGTGCGGGTCCACGCGCAGGTCGCAGAGCGTGCGCTCGTTGCCCTGGTTGTCGCCGATCAGCACCCAGTCGTCGGTGCGGATGAAGAAGCGGTTGTACATGCCGCCGTAGTGGAACTCGCGCGTCTCCTTCGGCGCGCCGCCCTCGAGGATGGGGGAGAGGTCCGTGCCCTCCATCCAGCCGGGCGGGTCGATCCCGACCATCGACAGCACCGTCGGACCGACGTCGTGCGTGGACGCGAAGTGCTGGCTCACCTCGCCGGCCGCGCGGTCGTCCGGGTGCACGACGATGAACGGCACCTGCGCCAGCTCGGGGTGGAGCTGCGAGGGCACCTTGCCGGTGAAGCCGCGCTCGCCGAGCAGGTAGCCGTGGTCGCTCAGCAGCACGATCACGGTGTTCTTGTGCAGCCCGAGCTCGCGGAAGCGGTCGAGGAAGTGGCCGAGCCAGCGGTCGGTCATGGTCACCTCGCCGGCGTACGCGGCGTGCATGCGCCGGAACTGCTCCGGCGTGAAGTTCTGCGCGAAGCCGTACGGCGTGACCCCGACCTCGGTGCCCGAGTAGTCCGGGTCGCCGTACATGTCGAGGTACTTGCGCGGCGTGCTCCAGGGCTCGTGAGGGTCGAAGCAGTCGACCGTCAGCGCGAACGGCTGGCGGCGGCGGGCGTCGTCGAGGAGGTCGGCGGCGTCCTTGTACACCCGCGCCGCGCAGGTCTCCTCCTCGTCCCGGCCCTCGCCCGTGTTGGCGAGGTACTTGCGCATGCCGGGGATGTAGCGGTCGTCGCGCAGGAAGGGCGGCAGCCAGTGCTCCACCTCGTCGAGCGACACGTTCTCGGGCGGCTTCCGGAAGCCCGACTGACCGACGATCGTGCGCCATTCGTGGAAGGTCTCGCGGAACGGCTCGAACGCGTTCATGAACGCCATGAACGGGTTGTCGCTCACCTGGGCCGTCCAGTAGCCGGCGTCCTTCAGAGCCGTGGTGAAGGTGCGCTCGGGGTCGTCGATCGGCAGCCAGCCCGGGCTCGTGCCGATCTCCTTGTTCGGCTTCCAGTTGCGGAACGGGAAGATCCGCCGGCTGCCGAAGATCGAGCGGCGCGCCGGCACGGTGACCATCGCCTCGGGAAATGCGCGCGAGAAGCGCAGGCCGCGGTTCGCCAGCGCGTCGATGTTCGGCGTACGGATCTGCGGGGAGCCGTACGCGCCAACATGGTCGGGCCGCAGGCTGTCGATGATCAGGACGAGGACGTTCAGCTGGCCGTCCTCGCCACCTCCGTCGCCGTCGGCTGAGCTGCAGCCGGCCGCGGGCAGGATGGCAGCACCGGCGGCGCCAGCGGCACCGGCCTGCAACAACCGCCGGCGGCTCAGGCGCGCATCCACGCGGCCGGAGAGTAGCGACGGGGCTAAAAACGGCGGCCGATTTGCCGACAAGGAAGGAGTGATGTCACGCATTCGACTCCTCTTCGTGCTGCTCGCTCTCGCCGCCGTCTTCCCGACGGCCGCCGCCGCCCAGGGTTACCCCACCGGCCGGCTGGTCGATCCCGCGATGATCGCGCCGCCCGAGAGCGTCCCTCCGGGCCCGGTTGGCGAGTACCCGGAGGACTGGGCCAAGTGCGTCTCCCAGACCCATCCGACCTGGCCGACCGCGCCAGCGGGCATCGACCCGAGAGCCGTCGATCCGTCGCTCCCCAACCCCCTGCTCGGGCAGCGCTTCTTCATGGACCGCATGGAGCCCGCCTACATGCAGTGGGCGAGGTGGAAGCGCGCCGGCGACAACTTCAAGGCGGACACGATCTGGAAGCTCGCGCGTGAGCCGCGCTTCCGCTGGTTCGGCAAGTTCACGCGACCGCGCATGCAGAAGAAGATCCGCGGCTTCCTGGACCGCGTGCAGTGCGACCAGCCCGGCACCGTGCCGCTGATGATCGTGATGCGCCACCAGGGCAAGGGCTGCAGCGGCACCTACCGCGCCGGCGGCGAGGCCGAGGACCGCCGCACCATGAAGTGGTACGACGACTTCGCCGACTCCGTGGGCGACGCCCGCGTCGTGATCGGCTTCGAGCCCGACTCGCTCGGCACGGTCGACTGCCTCGCACGCGACCGTCGCCAGGACCGCCTCGACGTGCTGCGCTACGGCGTCGACCGGCTCTCACAGCTTCCGAACGCCACCATCTACCTCGAGGCCGGCGCATCCGACTGGGAGGCCGCCACACGCACCGCCAACCAGCTGCGCTACATCGGCATCAGCAAGGTGCGCGGCTTCATGCTCAACGTGACCCACCACGACTGGACGCGCTACAACGTCCAGCACGGCCTCGACATCTCGCGCATGGTGGGCGGCAAGCACTTCATCATCAACACGTCCTACAACGGCCGCGGCCCGCTCCACTACAAGCGCTGGATCAACAAGGCTCAGCACAAGTGGCGCCGGATCAACGTGTGGTGCCACCCCGGCCTGCGCGGCCTCGGGCCGGCTCCCACAACGGCCACCTCGCACCCGCTCGTGGACGCGTACATGTACATCAACCGGCCCGGCTACTCGGCTGGCTCCTGCAACGGTGGTCCGCTGCCGGTGGGCACCTGGTGGCCGGAGCGCGGCCTGATGTACGCCGAGTACGCAACCGATTGGGAGTCGCCGCCCAAGGGCACCGTGCACGGCCACTTCAAGCGCTACTCGCTTAAGGCGCTCGGCGCCTTCGGGCGCTAGAACACCGGCGCGGGCTCCCGCGCCTGCGGGACGCGTATCACGGGCGGCCCCGAGGCCTGCTCGCAGTCGTCGAGCCGGTAGACCCGCACGGTCGGACCCGGGCGGTGGTACTCGGGCGGGTAGTAGTTGTAGGAGAGGTCGAAGTTGAACGGCACGGGGTCGGCGCCCTCGTCGTACGGGCTGAACTCGCGCAGCAGGCGCGACTCGCTCTCCAGGCGCTTGTAGTAGGCGCGTGCCTCCGGATCGCCCGCCTGAAGCGCGCGGTCGCGCACCACGTCCACCGTCATGACGAGGCAGTAGCCGTAGAGCCGGTAGTCGTCGATCACCCCGGGCTCGAGCACGGAGTGGTAGGAGGAAGCGCGCACGCCACCGTCTGGACGCGCGACCAGTCCGGGCTTGTACTGCGCGCAGATGCGCCTGCCGCGATCGGCCACGTACGACCAGCCCGGCTCGGTCCAGCCCGCGCGCTTGTCGCAACGGCTCAGCCAGCTCGGCGGGTCGCCCTCCGGGTTCGAGCGGAACCAGCGCCCGGGCACCGCGGGCTCAACGGCGAGCCGCAGCTCCGGCGGGTAGTTCGCCTCGATCCAGTCGCGCGCCTGCTGGCGGGTGTCGTCGCGGCCGAGCACCTGCGCGCTGCGGATGTCCGCTGCGAGCGGCTGCACGAGCACGAGCGCGGTCAGGCCGGCGAGCACCGCGGCGGCCGTGCGGGTGCGGAAGCGGCGCCCATGCGCGCGGCGCGTCTGCACGCGTGCCGCGATCAGCTCGGACAACCGCGTGAGCGCCAGCGCGCCGAGCATCGCGAGCGCCGGGTAGGCGGGCAGGAGCCAGCGCCCGAAGTAGCGCGACTGGACGCTGAGGTAGACGAACAGCGCCAGCGGCACCGCCACCAGCATCAGCCCGCGCACCAGATTGCGGCGCAGCTCGATCGCGGCGCCGAACAGCGCCGCGATCGCCGCAGCCCATCCGAGGCCCCAGGTGAGGCTGTCGAGGTAGTAGGAGACGCCGCCGGACTCCTGTCCCGGCTTGGGCTGGTCCGCGGCCACCTCGGCCTGGTCGCGAAGGTCGCGCCACCACGCGTCGAGCGAGCCGAACAGGTACGGGTTGAGCACGACGAACACGAGCCCGGCCAGCACCGCGCCGAGCGCGAGCCCGCCGAGTGCGCGCACGGGGTCGGCGCGCAGGCGCGCGAGCGCCGCGATCGCGAGTGGCACGAGCGCCAGCCCCGCCGTGTACTTGAACGACAGCGCCAGGCCGGCCGCGGCGCCGGCGGCCGCGAAGAAGCGCACGCGCCCGTCCTCGTACGCCCACACCGCGAAGCCGAGCGCGAGCGCCACGCCCAGGAGGGCTCCAACATCCGTGACCGCCACGCGCGAGTACGCCACGGGCAGGAACGCGAAGGCGAGCAGCGCCGCCGCCACCAGCCCCTCGCGCACGCCCCAGAGCCGCCGTGCGGCCCAGTAGGTGGCAGCGACGCCGGCGGTGCAGAGCACCGCGGCGAGGGCGCGGGCCGCGATCCACATCTCCGTGGGGTTCTTGTCGAACTGGTCGGTGACGTTGCCGAACGGCAGGTCGAAGAGAAAGCCCAGCGGGCCGTACATCACCCGGAACAGCACGTAGATCAGGTACGTGTACGCGGACGGGTTCTGGTAGTAGCCGGGATCGAGGTCCTGCCAGAACATCTCCACCGCGCGGCTCGTGAAATGCGAGCCCTCGTCGATCGAGTAGACGAACGGCAGGCCGTAGTCGATGTTCCACAGGCGCAGCGCGAGGCCGGCCACCAGAATCAGCGCGAGCACGAGGCGGTGCACGCGGCCGGACGTTAGACGGCGCCCAGCCCGGTGGGCCCCAAAAACCCCACTGGTATCGTTGACTCGCGAGTCAATCCGGCTCTGAAAGCGCAACGGAATGCCTGATATCACCGCCACAGAGACGGACGCGCGCCACCTCGAGAGGGCCATCGAGCTGGCCACCCGTGCGCGCGGCCAGACGAGTCCCAACCCGATCGTCGGCGCCGTCGTGGTCAAGGACGGTCGCGTGATCGGCGAGGGCATCACGCAGCCGCCGGGAGAGCAGCACGCGGAGGCCATGGCGCTCGAGGCCGCAGAGGGGCACACGGCCGGGGCGACCCTGTACGTGTCGCTCGAGCCGTGCTGCCACGACGGCCGCACCCCGCCGTGCACGGACGCGATCATCAGCGCCGGGATCGCGCGCGTGGTGATCGCCTCCGACGATCCCACACCGAAGGCCGCGGGCCGCGGCCCCGGGATCCTTCGTGACGAGGGCGTGCGCGTGGACATGGTGGACGGCGCCATCGCGGAAGCCGCTCGAATGCTCAACCAGCCCTTTCGCAAGCACGCCCGCACGGGCCGCCCGCTCGTGGTCTTCAAGTCGGCCATGACGGTCGACGGCAAGGTGGCCACCCGCACAGGGGACTCGCAGTGGATCTCCGGCGAAGCCAGCCGCGCACGCGCGCACCGCTGGCGCGCCGAGTCGGACGCCGTGGCCGTGGGCATCGGGACCGCGCTCGCGGACGACCCGCGGCTCACCGCGCGCATCGAGGGCGTCGCCCGCCAGCCGCGCCGCGTGGTCTTCGACTCCGAGGCTCGCCTGCCGCTCGACTCGCAGCTCGTGCGCGAGGTCGCGGACGTGCCGCTGATCGTCGTCTGCTCGCGCGCCGCCTCGCGGACCTCCGTGCAGGCGCTCGAGTCGACCGGGGTGGACGTGATCGTGGCCACCGGCGAGAACGAGGGCGCACGAGTGGAGCACGCACTCGACGAGCTGGGCGCTCGCGAGATCCAGTCGCTCCTGCTCGAGGGCGGGCCTCACCTTGCCGGCGCCTTTCTCGAGGCCGGCGAGATCGACGAGGCGCGCATCTTCGTGGCGCCGATGATGCTCGGCGGCGCCAAGGCGAGGACGGCCGTGGAGGGCATGGGCGTGGGCGCGATCGCCGACAGCCCGCGGGCACTCGCCATCGAGGCCGAGCGGATCGAGGACGACGTGCTGATCGTGGCCCGCTTCAAGGAGTGGTGAGGTGTTCACCGGTCTCGTAGCCGGCAAGGGGGTGATCCGCGCGCTCCGCGACGGCCGCCTCGAGGTGGAGACGCCGCTCGCCATCGAGCTGTCGCCCGGCGACTCGATCGCCGTGAACGGCATCTGCCTGACGGCGGTCGAGCCGAACGGCGGGTCGTTCGCCGCCGACGTGATGCCGGAGACGCTGCGCCGGACCTCGCTCGCCCCGCTCGGCGAGGGCGACGAGGTGAACATCGAGCTGCCGCTGCGCGCCGGCGACCGCCTCGGAGGGCACTTCCTGCAGGGCCACGTGGACGGCACGGGAACGGTCGAGTCGGTGCGCGAGGACGGCCTCTCGCGCGTGGTGCGCGTGAGCGCCCCGGCGGAGCTGCTCCGCTACGTGGTCGAGAAGGGATCGATCGCCGTGGACGGCGTGTCCCTTACCGTTTCAGGCGTGGACGACGAAGGCCTTCGAGGTGTCGCTAATCCCCGAGACGCTCGAGCGGACGACGCTCGGGGCGGCCGCGCCCGGCCGTCCGGTGAACCTCGAGGTGGACGTGCTCGCCAAGTACGTGGAGAAGCTGAGGACATGACGAATCCCCCGTTCAGCAGCGATCGAGGAGGCCATCGAGGACATCCGCGACGGCAAGATGGTCGTGGTCTGCGACGCGGAGGACCGCGAGAACGAGGGCGACCTCACGATGGCCGCCCAGTTCTGCACGCCGGACGCGATCAACTTCATGGCCACCCACGGGCGCGGGCTGATCTGCCTGGCGCTCACGGGCGAGCGCTGCGACGAGCTCGGGCTCGACCTGATGGCCGCGAAGAACGAGTCGCCGTTCCAGACCGCGTTCACGGTCTCGATCGAGGCGCGCGAGGGGATCACCACGGGGATCTCTGCGCACGACCGCGCGCACACCGTCCAGGTGGCGATCGACCCGAGCTCGCGTCCCCAGGACCTCGTCCAGCCGGGCCACATCTTCCCGCTGAAGGCGAAGGACGGCGGGGTGCTCGAGCGCACCGGCCAGACCGAGGCCGCCGTGGACCTGGCGCGGCTCGCCGGGCTGAATCCGTCGGGCGTGATCTGCGAGGTCATGAACGACGACGGCACGATGGCGCGGGTGCCGGACCTCGAGCGCTACTGCCAGAAGCACGGGCTGAAGATGGTCACGGTGGCTGACCTGATCGCCTACCGGCGCCAGAACGACAAGCTGATCGAGCGCGTCGTGGAGGCCCACCTCCCGACCACGTTCGGCGACTTCGACGTGGTCGGCTTCCGCTCGCTCGTGGACGACAAGCATCACGTGGCGATGGTCAAGGGAGAGATCGACGGCCAGGAGGACGTGCTCGTGCGCGTGCACTCCGAGTGCCTCACGGGCGACGTGTTCCACTCGCTGCGCTGCGACTGCGGCCAGCAGCTCGAGGACGCGCTCGCCCGCATCGAGAGGGAGGGCCGCGGCGTGCTGCTCTATCTCTCGCAGGAGGGACGCGGCATCGGCCTCCTCAACAAGCTGCGCGCCTACAGGCTGCAGGAGGAGGGGCTCGACACCGTCGACGCCAACATGAAGCTCGGCCTGCCCGCCGACCTTCGCGACTACGGGATCGGCGCTCAGATCCTCGTGGACCTCGGGCTCAGCTCGATCCGTCTGCTCACGAACAACCCGAAGAAGATCGTCGGGCTGGAGGGCTACGGCCTGACGGTCACCGACCAGGTGCCGATCGAGCACGCGCCCGGCGAGCACAACCGCGACTACCTGCGCGCGAAGAAGGAGCGCCTCGGCCACATGCTCCACCATCAGGGCCTGGCGCTCGACGAGGAGATGATCCACGAGGAGCGCGTGCAGGACCGCGAGCGGGCGCTCGCCGAGGACGCGGACCCATACGGCCAGGGCCCGGCGCCGCGCCGCCCGGAGAATGCCTGACGTCTACGCGGCCTGCGTCGGCCGCTTCTACGAGGAGCTGGCCGAGCGGCTGGTGGAGGGCGCGCAGCGCGTGTTCGAGGAGGCCGGGGCCACGGTGGAGGTGCACGACGTGCCCGGTGCCTTCGAGCTGCCGCTCGCCGCTCGCTACTGCGCCGACACCGGGCGCTACGCCGGCGTCGCGTGCCTCGGCGCGGTGATCCGCGGCGAGACGGACCACTACGACTTCGTCTGCGCCGAGGCGGCCAGCGGGATCGCGCGTGTGGCACTCGACACGTGCGTGCCGTGCGCGTTCGGCGTGCTCACGGTGGAGACCATGGAGCAGGCGCTCGCCCGCAGCGGCGGCGGCAAGCGCCACCAGGGTGAGGACGCGGCCCGAGCCGTGCTGCGCATGGCCGCGCTGCGGCGGGAGCTCGGCGCCCGGTGATCAACCTCTACAGCGACACTCAGACGCGCCCGACCGAGACGATGCGGCAGGCGATCGCGTCCGCCGAGGTGGCCGACGAGCAGCGCGGCGCGGATCCCACGACCAACCTGCTCCAGGAGCGCGTGGCGGAGCTGCTCGGCCAGGAGGCTGCGCTGTTCCTGCCGAGCGGCACGATGTGCAACCAGATCTCGTTCCGGCTGCACGCGCGCCCGGGGGGCGACGAGCTGATCCTCGACCGCAGCGCGCATCCGATCATCGCCGAGGCCGGCGGGCCGGCCGCGAACGCGCAGCTGATGATCAACGCGATCGACGGCGACGGCGGCATCTTCAGCGGCGAGCAGCTCGCCGCCGCGATCCGGCCGGAGAGCCGCTACCTGCCGCGCTCGCGGGTGGTGTCCGTGGAGCAGACGACCAACATGGGCGGCGGGCGCGTGTGGCCGCTCGAGCGCGTGCGCGAGGTGCTCGGGGTGGCCCGCGAGCACGGCCTGCGCGCGCACATGGACGGCGCGCGCCTCATGAACGCCGTGGTGGCCTCGGGCACGAGCGCCGCGGACTTCGCCGGCGGATTCGACACCGCCTGGCTCGACTTCACCAAGGGCCTCGGCGCGCCCGTGGGTGCGGTGCTGGCCGGCTCGAGCGAGCTGATGGCGGAGGCGTGGCGCTGGAAGCAGCAGATGGGCGGCGCGTTCCGGCAGTCCGGGATCGTGGCTGCCGGGTGCCTTCACGCGCTCGACCATCACGTCGAGCGCCTGGCCGAGGACCACGAGAACGCGCGCGTGCTGGCGGACGGGCTGAGCGAGCTGGGCTGCGAGGTGATCGCGCCCGAGACGAACATCGTGGTCTTCGCCGCGCCCGACGGATTCGTGCACGGCATGGCCGAGCGCGGGGTCGAGCTGAGCGACACGCCCGACGGCCGCGTGCGTGCCGTGACGCACCTCGACGTGGACCGCGCGGGGGTCGAATCCGCGCTCGAGGCGGCCCGGGCCCTGCTAGCCTGACGCGCCGTGGCAAAGGTCTGTTACTCGTGCAAAAAGGGCCCGGCGTTCGGGAATAACCGCAGTCACTCCATGGTGGCGACAAGGCGGCGCTTCAACCCGAACCTCCAGAAGGTCCGCATCCTCGTCGGGGACACCCCCCGGCGCGAATACGTCTGCACTCGCTGCCTCAAGGCCGGGAAGGTCCTGAAGGCGCTCTAGCCGCTTCCCTCAGGCAGCGGCTGCCTGTAGGGCCTGATCGACCGCCGCCGGTGAGAGCACCTGCTCGATGGCGGTTATCGCGGCGCCGCTGACGCCCGCGCGGTCGCCGAGGCGGCACGGGACGATGCGCAGGTCGCGCGTGGCCAGTGGAAGTGAGCGGCTGAAGATTCCCTCGCGTACGCCGGCGAGGAGCTGTGCGTGCGCCTCGGCGATGTCGCCGCCGACCACGATCACGGCGGGGTTGAAGAAGTTCACCGTGCCGGCGAGAACCTCGCCCAGCGTGCGCCCGGCCGCGCGCACCATCTGGGTCGCGGTGACATTGCCCTCGTGCACCAGCCGGACCACGTCGCGGCTGTTGGATGCCTCGATTCCGCTGGCCGCGAGCCGCATCGCGAGGGCGTGACCTCCGGCAACCGCCTCGAGGCAGCCGATGTTCCCGCACGCACAGATCACGTCCTCGCCCGTCGCGCGGATGTGACCGATGTCGCCGGCGGCTCCGCGCGCACCTCGGTGGATGTGCCCGTCGGCCACGATCCCGCAGCCGATGCCCGTGCCGACCTTCACGAGGAGGAGGTGGGGGGTATGGCGCCAGTGAACCCAGTGCTCGCCACGGGCCATGATGTTCACGTCGTTGTCCACGAGCACCGGTACGCGCGTGGTGCTCCGCGAACCACGCCGGGATGTCGTAGCCGTCCCACCCGGGCATGATCGGGGGATTGACCGGGCGCCCGGTGTCGAACTCAACCGGGCCCGGCACGCCGATGCCGATCCCGCGGACGTCGGCAGTGCCCTTCCCGGTCGTCTGAAGCAGCTCGTCGAAGCGGGCCGACACCCACGTCAACACCTCGGTCGGCCCCAGCGCGATATCGAGGTCCCCGGCGCGCTCGGCGAGCGGCGTGCCGGCGAGATCGGTGAGGGCGACGCGCGCGTGGGTCGCGCCCAGGTCGGCCACGAGCACGACGCCGGCCTCGTGATTGAACGCGAGCATCGTGGCCGGCCGGCCGCCGGTGGACGGGGTGCCGCCGGCCTCGAGCACCAGCCCGCCGGCGAGCAGCGCGTCCACCCGCTGCGCCACCGTGGAGCGCGCCAGGCCGGTGTGTCGCGCGAGGTCGGCCCGGGTCACGGCGGTCCCGGCGCGGATCAGGCTGAGGAGCTCGCCGGGCGTGTTCACGCAGACAAGTAAATCACGCTTTTTGGAGGAAGTGCGAGGACTTGGCAAAGGTCAGTCGCATACTTTTGCTTGACATTTGGACTAAGTGAGGGATAGGTTGCCCATCGATGTCCTCGCAGCAGCTTCGAGTGGGAATCGCCGGGACCGGCTTCATCGGCACCGTTCACGCCCGCTCCGCCCGCCTCGCCGGCGGCCGTGTGGTGGCAGTCGCCGCCTCCTCTCCTGAGCGCGGCGAGGCGGCCGCGGTGGCCCTCCGCGCCGAGCGTGCCGCCGCCTCTGCCGAGGAGCTCGTGCAGGACCCGGAACTCGACGTGGTGCACATCTGCACGCCGAATCACCTTCACGAACCGCTCGCAGCGGCGGCCCTCGCGGCCGGCAAGCACGTGGTCTGCGAGAAGCCGCTCGCCATGGACGCCGCGGGAGCGGAGCTGCTCGTGACCGCAGCCGCCGCGGCGGACCGCCAGGCCGCGGTTCCGTTCGTCTACCGCTTCTACCCCACGGTCCGCGAGGCGCGGGAGCGCGTCCGCGCGGGTGAGACGGGGCGCGTGCACCTCGTGCACGGGACCTATCTCCAGGACTGGCTGCTGCGTCCCGAGGACGGGAACTGGCGTGTGGACGAGAGCCTCGGTGGCGCGTCACGCGCCTTTGCCGACATCGGCTCGCACTGGTGCGACCTCGCGGAGTTCGTGACCGCGCAGCGGCTAACCCGGCTATCGGCCCGGACCCTCACGACCGTGCCGGAGCGAGTCATCGGCTCGGACACGCACGCCTTCGCGGGCGGGGATGGCAGCGGGGAGCTGCGCCATATGAGCACCGAGGATGCCGCGCTGGTCCAGTTCGAGACCGACGCGGGCGCGCTCGGCTCGGTGGTCATCAGCCAGGTCTCCGCCGGTCGCAAGAACCGGCTCTGGATCGAGATCGACGGCTCGGAGGAGGCGCTCGCCTTCGACCAGGAGCAGCCGGAGCTGCTCTGGGCGGGCCGGCGGCCCTCGGAGACGATCGTCCGGCGCGACCCGGAATCGCTGTCGCCAGCGGCGGCTCGCTACGCAACGCTCCCAGGAGGCCATCCCCAGGGCTACGCGGACTGCTTCGACGCGTTCGTGGCTGACTTCTACGAGGCCGTCGAGACCGGCACGCCGCCCGACGGTCTGCCGCTGTTTGCCGACGGGCTGCGCTCCAACCGCATCACCGAGGCCGTGCTGGCCTCTGCGGCGAGCGGCGAGTGGGTCGACGTGGCCGCCGCGCATGAGGCGGTGACGCCGTGAAGCTCGGCTTCCTGAGCGCGTGCATGCCCGAGCGGAGCCTCGAGGACGTCGCGGCCTGGGCCAGTGCCAACGGCTACGAGGCGCTCGAGTTGGCGGCATGGCCGCGGCTGGGCGACCGTCCGTTCACCGCCAGCCACGTCGCGGCGGACGCGTTCGACGATGCCGAGGCCGACCGGGTGCGAGCGGCTCTCGAAGGAAACGGGCTCGTGCTGTCGGCGCTCGCGTACTACGACAACAACCTGGATCCAGACCCCTCGGAGCGCGAGGCGAACCATGCTCACCTGCGCGCGTGCATCGACGCCGCCGCGGCGCTGGGCGGCGTGCCCGTGGGCAGCTTCATCGGGCGCGACCCCGGCCGCAGCGTCGCGGAGAACCTGCGCGAGGCCGAGCGGATCTTCCCGCCGCTCGTGGACTACGCCGGCGAGCGCGGCGTGCGCCTGATGATCGAGAACTGCGTGATGGAGGGGTGGCACCCCGACGGCTACCCCGGGAACCTCGCCTACTCCCCGGAGCTCTGGGAGTGGATGTTCGAGCTCGGGCTGTATCTCAACTTCGACCCGTCGCACCTGCTCTGGCTCGGAATCGATCCCGTGGCCGCGCTGCGGCCCTACGTGGACCGGGTTGCGCACGCGCACGCGAAGGACGCCGAGACGTTTCCGGCCGAGCGCAACCGCTACGGGTTCTTCGGTCGCGTGTCCACGCGCGAGGAGGACCCGTGGGACATGGGCTGGTGGCGCTACAGGATCCCGGGCCTCGGCCAGGTGGACTTCCCGCACTACGTCGACGCGCTCTACGAGGGCGGCTTCGACGGCGTCCTGTCGGTCGAGCACGAGGATCCGGTCTGGGGCGGGAGCCCCGAGCGGATCGAGGCCGGCCTGCGGATCGCCCATCGGAACCTCCGAGGGCTGGTGGTCACGTGACCACGGTTCTCGAGGTGCGCGACCTCGTCAAGGAGTTCCCCGGCGTCAAGGCGCTCCAGGGGGTCAACTTCGACGTCGTCGAGGGCGAGGTCCATTGCCTGCTCGGGCCGAACGGAGCCGGCAAGTCGACGCTGATCAAGTGCATCTCCGGCGTCCACGAGCCCACGAGCGGCGAGATCCTCTTCAAGGGCGAGCCGCTTCCCGTGGGTGACCCCGCCGCGTCGCTCGCGCGCGGCGTCGCGACGATCTACCAGGAGCTCGACCTGGTCGAGGACCTGACGGTGGCGGAGAGCATCTTCCTGGCGCACGAGCCGCGTCGCGGGCCGCTGCTCGACTTCGACCGGATGCGCAGGGACTCGACCGAGCTACTCACGCGCCTCGGCCACGAGTCCATCTCGCCTCGCACGAAGGTGAGGGCGCTGCGGCCGGCCGCCCAGCAGATCGTCTCGATCGCGCGGGCGCTCTCGGTGGACGTCCGGCTGCTGATCATGGACGAGCCGTCCGCGATCCTCGACGAGGGCGAGATCGAGACGCTCTTCGAGGTCGTCAGACGCCTCACCGCCGACGGCGTGGGCGTGGTCTACATCTCCCATCGCCTTGACGAGATCCGCCGCATCGGCAACCGGGTGACCGTGCTCGCCGACGGCCGCACCACCGCGAGCGGCATCCCGTCGACCACGCCGACCGAGGAGCTCGTGGAGCTGATGGTCGGCCAAAAGGTTGACCAGCTCTACCCCGAGCGCCCGGTGGGCGGCGACGAGGTCCTGCTGGACGTCCGCGACGTCAGGCGCCTCCCGGCGGTGAGGGGCGTGAGCCTCCAGGTGCGCGCGGGCGAGGTGCTCGGGCTCGGCGGACTCGTCGGCTCGGGTCGCACCGAGCTGCTCAGGCTCATCTACGGCCTCGACCTGCCCGAGGAGGGCGAGGTCTGGCTCGAGGGGACGCGGCTCCCGTCCAGACCCGCCGCGGCGATCTCCGCAGGCCTCGGCCTCGCCCCAGAGGACCGCAAGTCCCAGGCGCTCCTCCTCGACTGGAGCTTGGCCAAGAACGTGAGCCTCCCCTCGCTGCGGCGGTTCGGGCACCCGCTGCTCAAGATCCGCGAGGAGCGCCAGCGGACGCGCGAGCAGCTGAGCATCCTGAACACGGTGCCCGACGACCCCGACCGCATCGTGCGGCTGCTCTCGGGCGGGAACCAGCAGAAGGTCGTGCTCGCGCGCTGGCTCCTGCGGGGCTGCCGCGTGCTCCTGCTCGACGAGCCGACGCGCGGCGTCGACGTGGCGACCAAGGCGGAGCTCTACCGGATCATCCGCGACCTGGCGAAGTCGGGAGTCGGCGTCCTTGTGGTCTCGTCCGAGCTCGAGGAGCTCGTCGGCATCTGCTCTCGAATCCTGGTCATGCGCGAGGGCGAGATCGTCGCCGAGGTCGACGGAAAGGCCGCGACCGAGCGCGAGCTCCTTCGCCACGCAGTGGCACCCACCGATTCCCCCGATCTCGCTGAGGAGGTCGTATGACGACCGCGGCCATAGGCCGGATGAAGCAACTGGAGTTCCAGGAGTACGCGCTCGCGATCGTCGTGGTGCTGATCTTCGTGGCGGGCGCGATCCTCGAGCCCGACACGTTCCCGACCTGGGACAACGTCCGCAACATGCTGACCCAGGCCAGCGTGGTCGGCGTGCTCGCGATCGGCCTGACGTTCGTGATCGCCACCGCCGGCATCGACCTCTCCGTGGGTTCGATGGTCGCGGCCGCGGGTGTCTTCGGAGGCATCCTGCTGGGCGATGAGGGCACCAGCACGCTCGTCTTCATCCTGGGCGCGGTGGGCTTCGCGACGGTCCTCGGATCGATCAACGCGGTGGCGGTGGCCTACGGGCGCGTGGTGCCGTTCATTGCGACGCTCGCGATGTTCTCGATCGGCAGGGGCCTCGCGCTGCTCCTGAACGACAAGCTGCCCGTGAGCCTGCTCGACCTGAACGGTGGCTCCTTCGGCGACCCGAAGGTGGGATCGCTGCTCTGGTTCGGCAACGGGCGACTCCTCGGGATCCCCGTGTCGGTCTACGTCTTCCTCGCCGTCACGATCGCCGGCTGGATCCTGCTCAACCGGACGCGCTACGGGCGCTACGTGGTGTCGGTGGGAGGCAACCGCGAGGCCGCGCGCATCGCCGGCGTGCCGGTGAGGCGAATCATCTTCAGCGTCTACGTCCTCTCGGGGATACTGGCCGGCGTCTCGGCCGTGCTGCTGTGCGCGCGTCTCGGCAGCGCCTCGCCGGTGAGCGGCAACCTCTACGAGCTCGACGCCATCGGCGCGGTCGTGATCGGCGGAACGAGCCTCGCCGGAGGCCGCGCGAGCATCGTCGGGACGTTCCTCGGCGTCCTCACGTTCGCCCTCATTTTCAGCTTGATGACCCAGATGAACCTCTCGACGGAGGTTCAGCAGGTGACCAAGGGCGCGATCGTCCTCGGCGCCGTCCTGCTCCAGAGGCCGGAGGCCCGGTACTGACGATGAGCGCACAAACAACAACAGGAGGTATCGCATGTCGCTGAAGCGACTTTGCATCTCGACCGCCGCAGCCGTGCTGCTGGCGGTGGGTGTCGCGGCCTGTGGCGGCGACACCGAGACGGTTACCGTGCAGGCGCCGTCCGGCGGCGACGAGAGTCCCGCCAGCGGCACCGAGAACGGGGAGAAGGTCAAGATCATTGCGAGCGTGCCGCCGACCGATCACGGTTGGCTCGGCGCGATCTCGAAGAACGCTCAGAGTGAGGCCGACAAGCACGACGACGTCGACTTCGAGCTGCTCCAGGCGGCCGACGCCGACTCGCAGGCTCAGCAGGTTGAGCAGGCGATCGCGCAGAAGCCTGACGTGCTCGTGGTGCTGCCCCAGGACGGCGCGGCGCTCACGCCCGTCGCTCAGAAGGCCGAGCGGGCCGGAATTCCGGTCGTGAACATCGACCGGCTGTTCACGGCGCCCGACGCCGCGACCGCGACGATTCTCGGCGACAACTACCAGATCGGCGTGCTGGCGGCCGACTACATCGCCGACGAGTTGAAGTGCAAGGGCAACGTTGTGGAGATCCAGGGTCTCGCCGGCATCTCGGTGACCGAGGACCGGACCAAGGGGTTCGAGGACGAGCTCAAGAAGCGCTGCCCGGACGGCGGCGTCAAGATCGTTGCGTCTCAGCCGGGTGACTTCAATCCGGACCAGGGTCTGAAGGTGATGGAGAACATCCTCCAGGCCGAGGACCAGATCGACGCCGTGTACACGCACGACGACGACATGGCGCAGGGCGTGGTCCAGGCGATCCGCAATGCGGGCCGCGAGGACGACATGTTCCTCACCGGCGTCGGTGGCTCACAGGACGCCATGGAGCAGATCAAGGAGGGCGGCCTCTACCGGGCGACCTTCCTCTACAACCCGAACATGGCGGCATCCGCGGTCAACATGGCGCGGCTGATCGGCCTCGGCGAGGGCTTCCCTGAGCTCGTGCCGCCGGAGGTCCCCCGCCAGCTCATCGTGCCGGCCGCCGTCGTCACCAAGGACAACGTCGACGAGTACGAGCAGTACGCGTTCAACTAATCCCTCCTGAACGCAGCCAGTGCCGCCGGGTGCCGTGGGGGCGCCCGGCGGCCGCTGGTCCGTCAAGTTGCGAGACTCGACATGGTGTACAACCCGCGCGTGCCCCACGACGAGAGCCTCGACCGATTCAAGCGCGTCGTGGCATCAGCGCTCAGCGAACTCGAGAACCGCCGCCAGGAGGTCAATGACCTGAACGTCTTCCCGGTCGCCGACGGTGACACGGGGGACAACATGGCGCTGACGATGCGCGCGGTGGTCGAGGAGCTGAACGCTCTCGACGGCGCGTCGATCGACGACGTGAGCCGTGACGAGATCGTGAGCGCGGTTGCGCGTGCCGCGCTGCTCGGCGCGCGCGGCAACAGCGGCGTGATCCTCTCCCAGATCGTTCGCGGGGCCGCCGAGGAGCTCGCGTCGCGACCCGGCGAGCTCGTGGACCCGGTGCTGATGTCGGCGGCGCTGGCCCGGGCAGCCGACGCGGCGTACGCGTCGGTGCGCGACCCAGCCGAGGGCACGATGCTCTCCGCCGTGCGGGCGATGGCCAGCCGCGTGGCGCACGACCTCGCGCACATGGACACTCAGCGGCTCGGCCCGGAGGCCAGCGCGGCGGAGCAGGACGAGCTGCTCGCCGAGGTGCTCGAGAACGCGCTCGAGGCCGGCAAGGAGGCCGTGGACCGTGGCCCCGAGCAGCTCGCGGTGCTGCGCGAGTCGGGCGTGGTCGACGCGGGCGCCTACGGGCTCACGGTGATCATCGCGGGCTGCCTGGCCGGGCTGCGTGGGCAGGCCGCGCCGGTTCTGGAGCATCAGTACGCGCCGGCGGCGCTCCACCGCCCCGAGCACGAGTCGTCGAGCTTCCGCTACTGCACCAACTTCGCCGTCACCGGCGAGAGCCTCGACGCCGGACACTTCACCCCGCTGCTCGAGAAGCTCGGTGACTCCGTGCTCGTCGTGGGTGACGACCGCACCCTGCGCGTGCACGTGCACACCGACGACCCCGACGCCGCGGTCGCGCTGTTCGACACCACGGGCGAGGTATCGCGCTTCGACGTGGCCGACATGCACGAGCAGGTGGCCGAGCGCAACGCGCGGCTGGCCGCCGAGGCGGACGGGGGCGAGCAGACCATGTGCGCGGTGGTGGCGGTGGCGAGCGGCGAGGGCGTCAAGCGGCTGTTCAGCGAGCTCGGCGTGCTGGTGGTGGACGGCGGGTCGACGATGAACCCCTCGACCTACGAGCTGCTGGCGGGCATCCACGCGGCGCCGGGCATCGAGGTGGTGGTGCTGCCGAACAGCCCGAACGTGATCCTCGCCGCCGAGCGCGCGGCCGAGCTGTCGGAGAAGCCGGCGAGCGTGGTGCCCACGACGGCGCCGCAGGAGGGCCTCGCGGCGCTGCTCGCGTTCGACCCCGCGCGCCCGTCCGCGGACAACGCCCTGGCGGTGCGAAGCGCGGCGGACGCCCTGCGGATCGGCGGGGTCGCGCCCGCGGCGCGCGACGACGCCCAGGGGCGCTTCACCGCCGGCGACGCGGTGGGCTACGCCGGCGGCGAGCTGGTGGCGTGGGGAGATCCCGCGGCCACGCTCGCGGCGACGCTCGACCGCATCGTGGACGGCGCGGAGCTGGTCACCTGCATCGCGGGGGAGAAGCCCCCGCTCGGCCAGCACGACGTAGAGGCGCGCATGCCGGAGGGCGTGGAGGTCGAGTACCACGATGGCGGCCAGCCCGCCTGGTGGTGGCTTCTCTGCGCCGAGTGACGCCCGGCGCGGCGGCCATCATTGGTATTCAGTGCCGGTTCGCTTCGCATCCAAGGAGGACCTGACCGCCGACGATCTGCGGTCGGCGGCCATCCGGTCCTACCCGCGCCCGAGCGTGCTGGCGGAGCCCGTGAAGGGACTCGACGCGCTCGCAATCGCCACCTGGGGCGACCTCGTCGAGCACCTGCCGCACTCGCACCGCGACCGCCGCGAGGTCCGGCGGGTGGCCGAGCTGATGGTGGGGGAGGAGGCCACGGTCGCGGTCGCGGTTCGGACCACCTCGGTCAAGCCGATGCGCAACCGGCGCCAGAAGCGCGTGGAGGCGCGCGTCTTCGACGAGACCGGGCCGCTGGTGGCCGTGTGGTTCAACCAGCCGTGGGTTGCGCGCCAGCTCGGCGAGGGCGCGATGGTGCTCCTGCACGGCAAGCTCCGCCAGCGAAACCAGTTCTGGGTCACCGAGCACGAGCTGATCGGGAACGGCGAGGCCCCGGTGCACACGCTCGGGCTCGTGCCGGTGCACCCCGCCACGCAGGGCGTCAGTCCCGCGCGCCTGAGGCAGCTCGTGAGCGAGGCGCGCTCGCGCATGCTCGCCGTGGTCGAGCCGCTGCCGGCCCGGCTCCGCATCGAGGAGGAGCTCGCCGAGCGGCCGGCCGCGATCGAGGCGGTTCACTTTCCGATCAGCGAGGAGGACGAGCGCCACGCGCGGCGCCGGCTCGCCTTCGAGGAGCTGTTCCTGCTCCAGCTCGCCGTGGCCGGGCGCCGGCGCGCGCGGCGCGAGGGACGGCGCGCGCGGCCGCTGGAGGCGCGCGGGGTGGTGGTGGACCGCTGGCGCTGGTCGCTCCCGTTCGAGCTCACGGGCGACCAGCAGCGGGCGATCGAGGAGATCGACACCGACCTCGCCGGCGAGCAGCCGATGCAGCGCCTGCTGATGGGAGAGGTCGGATCGGGCAAGACTTGCGTTGCCCTCGCCGCGATGCTCCGCGCCGTCGAGAACGGCGCCCAGGCCGCGCTGATGGCGCCCACGGAGACGCTCGCGGAGCAGCACCACCGTACGCTCGACTCGCTGCTCGGCGGCCCGCTGCCGGTTGAGCTCCTCACCGGCTCCACGAGCGCCGCCAGGCGCCGGGAGCTGCTCGACCGGCTGGCGAGCGGGCAGCTTCAGCTCGTGGTCGGCACGCACGCGCTGATCGAGGACCCGGTGGAGTTCCGCGACCTCGCTGTGGTGGTGGTGGACGAGCAGCACCGCTTCGGCGTGCGCCAGCGCGCGGCGCTCGACGCCAAGGCGCCCGACGACCTCGTGCCGCACGCTCTCCACATGACCGCCACGCCGATTCCCCGCACGCTCTCGCTGAGCGCGTACGGCGACCTCGACGCCACCGTGCTGCGCGAGCTGCCGAGCGGACGCCGGCCGGTCGATACCCACGTGGTCGACGGGGCCCGCGCGCGGGCGCGGGCCTACGAGCGCATTCGCGAGGAGATCGCGCAGGGGCGGCAGTGCTTCGTGGTCTGCCCGCTGGTCGAGGAGTCCGAGGCGCTCCAGGCGAAGGCCGCCACCGCCGAGTTCGAGCGCCTGCGCACCACCGAGTTCGCGGACCTTCGCGTGGAGCTGATCCACGGCCAGATGCCGTCGAAGCAGAAGGCGGCGGCGATGAAGAAATTCGCCGCGGGGGAGGCCGACGTGCTCGTGGCCACCAGCGTGATCGAGGTGGGCATCGACGTGCCGAACGCCACCGTGATGCTGATCGAGGCCGCCGAGCGCTACGGCCTGTCCCAGCTCCATCAGCTCCGCGGGCGAGTGGGGCGGGGGGAGCACGCCTCGCTCTGCATCGTGTTCGGCGATCCGACGCTGCCGCGCCTCGAGGCGATCGCCCGCGAGCGGGACGGCTTCCGCCTGGCCGAGGTGGACCTCGAGCTGCGCGGCGCCGGCGACGTGCTCGGCACGCGCCAGCACGGCCTGCCCGAGTTCCGCGTCGCGCGGCTGCCGGAGGATGTGGAGCTGCTGGTGCGCGCCCGTGACCGGGCGGATCAGATCCTGATCGACGATCCCCGGCTCGAGCAGCCGGAGCACGCGCTCCTGCGCGAGGCGGTGGTCACACGCTTCGGGTCAGAGCTCGACCCGATTCCCGCATGAGGGTCGTCGCCGGCGAGTTCAAGGGCCGCCGGCTGCACACGCCCCGAGGCGCTCGGACGCGGCCGACCGCGGACCGGGTGCGCGAGGCGCTCTTCTCGATGCTCGGTGATGTGACCGGTGCGCGCGTGCTCGACCTCTACGCGGGCTCGGGCGCGCTCGGCATCGAGGCACTCTCGCGCGGGGCCAGCTCGGCGCTGTTCGTGGAGCGCGACCGCCAGGCGCTCGCCGCGTTGCGCCGCAATCTCGAGGCGGTCGGTGCCGAGGCCGAGGTCAGGAGTCAGGACGCGCTGCGTTTTATCGCGCATCCGGACGGGGTATTCGACCTCGTTTTCTGCGACCCCCCATATGATGAGGCGTCCCGCGTGGCCGCCCAGCTCTCCGAGGCGCTCCCTGCGATGCTCGACGAGGACGCTCGAATCGTGACCGAATCAGACAAGCGCAATCCGCTGGTACTCCCGCTGCCGCTGGTGGTCGAGCGAACCTATGGCGACACGCGGATAGCGATTCACTCGACGTGAACGAGTCCTGGAACGGCGGAACGGCGGTCGTGCCGGGGTCCTATGACCCGGTCACGTTCGGCCACCTCGACATCATCGCCCGCGTCGCGAACGTGTTCGACACCGTCATAGTTGGCGTGGTGAACCAGGCGGTGCGCAAGGGCAAGACCGTGTTCACCGCCGAGGAGCGCGTTGCATTTATCGCGTCAGAGGTGGCGGAATACCCCAATGTGCAGGTAAAACCCTTTGATACTCTCCTCGTCGACTTCGCCCGGGAGCACGGTGCGAAGGCGATCGTCAAGGGACTGCGGGCCATCTCGGACTTCGAATACGAGTTCGAGATGAACCAGCTGAACCGGAAAATGGCACCCGACATCGAGAGCATGTACATGATGGCGGCGCCACAGTTCAGCTTCCTAAGCTCCAGCGGAGTGAAGGAGCTGGCCATGTTTGGCGGTGATATGAGCGGCCTGGTGCCCGATCGGGTGGCCTCGCGCTTGCAGGAAGAACTGAAGCGGTGAAGAACTGAGGCGCCGATGGATGTACTGGTCCTGATCGACAAGCTGGACGACACGATTCACAACGCTAAGCCCGTTCCGTTGACGGACCAGGTGCGTGTCGACAAGGAGGAGATCTACGACATCCTCGACCAGATGCGCGCGACGATCCCCGAGGAGATCAAGCAGGCGCGCTGGATCGTGAAGGAACGCCAGGAGATGCTGGCCGAGGCGAAGCGCGAGGCCGAGCGCATCATCCGCGAGGCGCGCGAGGAGCAGATCCGCCTGATCTCCGAGGAGGAGATCGTGAAGCAGGCCGAGCGCCAGGCCGACGAGATCATCGAGGACGCCCGCGCACGCGAGCGCGAGATCCGACTGGGCGCCGAGGACTACGCGGACGACATCCTCAACACCCTCGAGGTCAACCTCACGAAGTTCATCGCAGCCGTGCAGCGCGGCCGCGACCGCCTGCAGGGCCGCGAAGAAGCCGAAGTCGGCAGCGGCAGCGGCGGCAGCTAGTTCGCCGCGCGCCGCCCGGGCGGTGCCGCACTTTCTTCATGACATAGCTGAATAAAGTGCGGCAGTGCATGGCGGCCACGGGTCAGTGCATCTGCGGTGCCGTTCGCTTCGAGGTGGACGGGCAGCTTCGTGACGTTCTTCTCTGTCACTGCACGGAGTGCCGCCGGTGGGCCGGGCACGTGTGGGCGGCGACCGCGGCGCAGGTGGAGGACCTGAGCTTCGTCGAGGACCGCGGGCTCAGGTGGATCGACAGTCCGGACAGCGCTCACGACGCGCGGCGAGGCTTCTGCTGTGAGTGCGGGTCGTCGCTGTTCTGGCAGGCGCCCGGCAGGGAGCGGATCAGCATCGCGCCAGGCTGCCTCGACGAGCCGACCGGCATTCGGACGATGGCGCAGATCTGGGTGGCCAGCGCCGGGGATTACTACGAGCTGGACGAGCGCATCCCGAGCCACGAGCGAGAGGCGGACTAGATTCCAGGCATGCCCTCCTACCTCCACACCTGTTACCGCATCGGCGACATCGACCGCTCGGTCTCCTTCTACGAGAAGCTCGGCTTCGAGGAGCGCCGACGGATGGACATCGGGACCGAGGCGGTCAACGTGTTCATGGGCCTGCCCGACGAGGATCCCGGTGCTCGAGCTGACCTACAACCACGGCGTGGACTCGTACGACCTCGGGACGGGCTACAACCACATCGCGATCCTGGTCGAGGACCTCGACGGCACGCTCGAGACGCTGGCCGGCGACGGCATCGAGCCGGAGAAGCCGCCCTACCGCCCGGGCGGCCGCACCGAGGGCCCGATGATCGCGTTCGTGCGCGACCCGGACGGCTACCGGATCGAGCTCATCGGGCGCGGCGCCTAGCGGTCAAGGCGGGCGCTAGCCTCGATGGCATGGCGCAGCGCACGGACATCTTCAACGTAGGGAAGCTCGGGCTCTCGTCAGGCGAAGGACGGCGCCTCGACATCGAGGTGCCAGTCGATCCCTTCGAGTTCGGCGGACAGCGCTACGAGCTCCGTGACGGTGCGGTCGACGCGGTCCTCGACATCTCGCACACCGTGCACGGGTACGCGTTCCGGCTGCGCTTCGACGCCGCCGTGGAGGGGCCGTGCGTGCGCTGCCTCGAGATCGCTGACCAGGAGATGGACGTCGACTCCCGCGAGATCGACCAGCCCGGCGGGGGCGAGGACCTCAGCTCGCCCTACTACGACGAGGGCGAGCTCGACGTGCGCTCGTGGGCGCGCGACGCGCTGGCGCTCGCGCTGCCCACGTCGATCGTCTGCCGCGAGGACTGCGCCGGCCTGTGCTCGGTGTGCGGGGAGAACCTGAACCGCGCGCCCGACCACGAGCACGAGCGCGAGCCCGACCCGCGCTGGGCTGCGCTGCGCGAGCTCAAGCTGGACTAACCCTCAAGGGGGTCTGACCCCCTTGAGGGTTTAGCGCTCGCGCCCCTGGAGCAGCGCCCACACGTCGGCGACCGGGCCGACGTGGCCCAGCTTCTCCGGGTTGACGACCGACCTGATTCCCTGGATCTGGGCGTCCGCGATGTCCAGTGACCAGACGCCGATCAACCCGCCGTCGCCCGTGAGCATCAGGGCGCCCGGCTGGCCGTTCACCTCCACCTCGCGGATCTCCACGCCGGGGATGCGGGTGGCCGCCCGCATCCACGCGCCGAGGGTCCGGGCCACGCGGCGGCTGCCGTGCAGGGCGCGCGCGATGGCCGGCACCTTGCCGCCGCCGTCGCCTTGAAGGACGACATCCTTCGCGAGCAGCGACTCCAGGGCGCCCACGTCGCCCTCTCGGACCGCTGCGAAGAAGCGCCGTGCCAGCTCCTCGCGCTGCTCGCGGGAGGCCTCGAAGCGCGGCCGGCCCTCCTCGACGTGGCGGCGCGCACGCGCGGCCAGCTGGCGTGCGTTGTCCTCGCTCTTTCCCACGATCTCGGCGATCTCGGCGTAGCCGTAGTCGAACACGTCATGCAAGAGGAGTGCCGCGCGCTGCTCCGGCGAGAGGCTCTCCAGCAGGACCAGGAACGCGAGCGAGAGCGAGTCGGCGAGCTCGGCCTGGCGCGCGGGGTCGTCGTCGCTGTCGGTGACGAGTGGCTCGGGCAGCCACTCGCCCACGTAGGTCTCGCGGCGCACCCGAGCGGAGCGCAGCTGGTCGATGGCGAGCCGGGTGGCGATGGTCGCCAGGTAGGCGCGCGGCGACTCGATGCGCTGACCACGCTGCAGGGCCTCGTGGAGGCGCAGCAGCGACTCCTGGACCACGTCCTCCGCCTCCGCGACGCTGCCGAGCATCCGGTAGCCGATCGCGAAGGCGGTCGGGCGCAGCTCCTCGAGCAGCTCCTCGTACGTTCCGCTCACGCGGCCACCTGGGAGAAGCCCTCCCTCCAGCTCGGGTGCTTCGGCTCCCAGCCGAGCTCTCGCTTCGCCTTGGCATTGGAGGCTCCGCGCACCTCGGTCATCATGACGGTCACGGCCTCGCCGGCGAGCATCCGGCCGAGCCAGCGCGGCACGCGGCGGGGCTGCGGTGCGCCCATCGCGCTGGCCGCCGCCGGCAGCCAGTCCGCCACCCGCGCCGGCTCGTCGTCGACGATGTTGTAGATCCCACGGTCGCCGTGCTCGATTGCCGCCACGGTGGCGTCCGCCGCGTCCTCGATGTGGATGAAGGACCAGACCCCGGCGCCGTTGCCGACCACTGGGAACTTGCGCTTGCGGACCGCCTCCACCATCTCGCCGCCGTCCGGGCTCAGGCTGGTGCCCGGGCCGTAGAAGCCGCCGTAGCGGAGCACCACTCCCTCGGTCCAGTCGGCGCCCGTCACGGCGCTCTCCAGGTAGAAGATGGCGTCGAGCGTGGTGCGCACCGCCTCAGGGGGTGTCTGGTCGAGCGGGTCATCCTCGGTCTTCACGGGCCCGCCCGTGCGCGCGGACGGCCAGCCCGCGTAGCTCTGGGCGACGAAGCGCTTCACCCCGACCGCGCGCCCGGCGGCCAGCAGGTGGTCCGTGGCCTCGGTGCGAAGCCGGTTCGTCTCCGCGAAGGTGCGCTCGAAGTGGCGCAGGTCGAAGTCGCCCGACAGCGCCGTGAGCTCGTGCACGATCACCTCGGGCTCGGCCTCCGCGACCACGCGGGCGACCTGCTCCGGGTCCAGCGCGTCGACGATCGCGGGGGTGGCGCCGAGCTCGAGGATGGCCTCACGCTTGGACTCGCTGCGCGTGGTGCCGACCACCTCGTGTCCGCGCGCGACCAGCTTGGGAATGAGCTGCTTTCCGAGTGCTCCGGTGGCGCCTGCGACTAGGATCTTCATGGCTTCTCCTCTCATCGTTTTCTAACCCGTATGACGAGGGAGGGGGACTGCCTGTGACAGTCGCCTACTGCGCGGGTGCGGCCTCCGGCAGCTCCGCCTGCTGCGAGCGCCAGCGGCGTCCGGCCGCGGATCAGGTCGGCCGCTCGCTCCGCCAGCGCGATCACCGGGCCGTTCGTGTTGCCGCGCGGCACTGTCGGCATCACCGAGGCGTCCACCACGCGCAGGCCCTCTATGCCGTTCACCCGCAGCTGGCGGTCCACCACGGCGCCGGGGTCGTCGCCCATCCGGCACGTGCCGACGGGGTGGTAGAGCGTCTGCACGCGCGCCCGCACGTGGTCGAGGATGTCCTCGTCCGAATGCGAGTCCGGGCCGATCAGCATCCCCGTCGAGAGCTCGCCGAGGCGCCCGGTCTCGCAGATCTCGAGGCAGGTGCGCACGCCGGCCACCATCGAGGCCACGTCGTCCGGGTGCTCCATGTAGTTGTGCACGATCAGCGGCTTGGCGGTGGGATCGGGTGAGCCGAGCAGCCACGAACCCGCGGCTCTTCGGCTTGAGCACGCACGCGCCGAGCGCGAACCCGTGCCCGTCGCCCGGCACGAGCCCCTCCGACTGGAAGCGCGCCGGGGCGAAGTGGACCTGGATGTCGGGCGCCTCGAGCCCGTCGCTCGTGCGCATGAACCCGCCCGCCTCGGCCACGTTCGAGGTGAGCGGTCCGCGCCCCTCCGCCTCGAACAGCGCCAGGTTCTCCTCGTTCAGCGCGCCGAACAGAGAGATCTCCTCGTCGATCGAGTAGACCGCGCCGGCGTTCGGGTGGTCGTGCAGGTTCAGCCCGACCTCGGGCAGCTCGGCCACCACCTCGATCTGAAGCTCCTCGAGCTCGGCGGGACGGCCGAGCCCCGAGAGCATCAGCAGCTGCGGCGAGTTGTAGGAGCCACCGCACACGATCACCTCGCGCTCGGCGCGGTGCACGAGCATCTCCGACAGGCGCATGCCCACCACGCCGACAGCGCGCTCGCCCTCGAACAGCAGCGAGAGCGCGTGCACGTGCGTCTCGACGGTGAGGTTGGGCCGGTCCATCACGGGATGCAGGTACGCCACGGCGGCGCTCGCGCGCGCGCCGTTCCGGTGGGTCACCTGGTACCAGCCGACCCCGTCCTGCTCAGCCCCGTTGAAGTCCTCGTTCGCGGGCAGCCCGTGCGTCGCGGCCGAGTCGAGGAACGCCTGGGCCAGCGGGTTGCGCGAGCGCCCCTCCGACACCGGGAGCGGCCCGCCGGCCCCGTGGTACTCGTCCTCGCCGCGCTCGTTGTCCTCGGAGAGCTTGAAGTAGGGCAGCATCTCGTCCCAGGTCCAGCCAGGGCCCCACTCGTCGTAGTCGATCGGGTTGCCGCGGATGTAGATCATCGCGTTGATCGACGACGAGCCGCCCAGCACCTTCCCGCGCGGGAGGTAGATGCGGCGGTCGTTCACGAACGGCTCGTAGATCGTCGAGTGGTCCCAGTCCTGCGCGGTCCGGTAGAGAGCCGAGAACGCGGCCGGCAGGTGAACCAGGTCGTTCGTGTCCGGCCCGCCGGCCTCGAGCAGCAGCACGTTCACGTCCGGGTCCTCGGACAGGCGGTTGGCAAGCACGCAGCCGGCTGAGCCGGCCCCGACGATCACGTAGTCGTACATAGGGCGACGCTAACGGGGTCGAGCGGCCTGGGCAAGCTATCCTTCCGGCCCTCATGGCCGTCCCCAAGCAGAGACAGTCCCACTCGCGGACGAACAAGCGCCGCTCGCAGCACAAGATCGAGACGCCGGGTCTCAGGCACTGCCCGCGCTGCAACGCGCCGCGCCGCCCGCACCGCGTCTGCCCGAACTGCGGCACCTATGCCGGCCGCGAGGTCGTCGTGCAGCAGGCCGGGGTCGACTCCGACGACGAGTGATCGCGGTCGACGCGAACGGCGCCGACCAGGGGCCGCGCGCAGTCGCTGAAGGAGTCGCCCGCTCGGGACTGCCCGTGCTGCTGTTCGGCCCCGCGGGCGAGATCGCCGGGCCCGCCGGCCCTCACGCCGAGGTCATCGACGCACCCGAGACGGTGAAGGCCGGGGAGGAGGCCGTGGCGGCCGTGCGCTCCAGGCCAGACGCCTCGATCGTCCAGGCGGCCGCCGCCGTCGGCGACGGCCGTGCCGACGCCCTCGTCTCCGCCGGCAGCACCGGCCCGACGCTCGCCGCGGCCACGATTTCGATCAAGCGCATCAAGGGCGTCTACCGCCCGGCGCTCGCAGTGCTGATGCCGATCCCCGGCGGCCCCGTGCTGCTGCTCGACGCGGGCGCGAGCGTGGAGGTGCGCCCCGAGCACCTCGTCCAGTTCGCCTACATGGGCGCCGGCTTCATGGAGGCGGTGGTGGGGATCGAGCGCCCGTCGGTCGGCCTGCTGTCGGTGGGCGAGGAGTCGGGCAAGGGCACGCCGGACGTGCTCACCGCGCACGAGCGCATCTCGGAGGGCAATCTCAACTTCGTGGGCAACCTGGAGGGCTTCGACCTGCCCCACGCGAGAGCCGACGTGATCGTGGCCGACGGCTTCACCGGCAACGTCGCCCTGAAGGTGCTCGAGGGCACCGTGAAGGCGATCACGGGCGAGATCCGCAGCCGCATCCGCTCCGGCCTCGTCTCGACCCTCGGCGGGCTCCTGATCCGCGGAAAGCTCGGGGGGCTGCGGGACGACCTCGACCCCGAGAAGGTCGGCGGCGCGATCCTGCTGGGCCTGCGCAAGCCGGTCGTGGTGGGGCATGGGAGCTTCGGGCCGGTGGGCATCGAGCACGCGGTGAAACTCGCTCAGCGGGCGGTCGACGAGGACATGGTGGGCCGCACCACGGCGGCCCTCGAGGCCGCCGGGGCCTTGCGGTCCGCGACCGCTGCTAGCGTCGCTTCGCGATGACCCGCGAGGAGGTTCTCGACCGCATCCGCGAGCACCTGGCCACCGAGTTGGAGGTGGATCCCGGGCGCATCGACGGTTCGACCCGCTTCAAGGAGGACCTCGAGGCGGATTCGCTCGACCTGGTGGAGCTGGTCGTGGAGCTCGAGGACAGCTACGGGGTTCGCATCCCGGACGAGGAGGCGGCCAAGATCGTCACGGTCGGCCAGGCCGCGGACTTCGTCGCTGCCCATGCCCCGGAGCTCGAACACTGAGTCGCTCGCAGAGCTGCTCGCCGAGCTGCCGGAGGACCTGCGGCGGCAGGCGTTCACGCACGCGTCATGGGTTGAGCACCGCTCCGACGCGTACGAGCGGCTCGCGTTCCTGGGGGACGTGGTGCTGAGCCTCGCCGTCTCGGACCACCTGTTTCCGCGCTTCGAGCGCTACGGCGCCGGGCGGCTCACGAAGGTGCGCGCGCAGGCCGTGAGCGGCTCGTCGTGCGCGCGGGTCGCGCGCGAGCTCGGCGTGCCCGAGGAGCTGCGCGCAACGGCGCCGAGCGGCAGCACCGGGCGCAGCGCCGACATGCTCGTGGAGTCCGAGCGCGTGCTCGCCTCGGTCTGCGAGGCGATCATCGGCGCCGGCTACCTCGCCTTTGGCATCGAGCGCACCGCGCCGGCCGTGGTCGCTTCGTTCGCCGAGGAGATCGAGGACGCCCTCGAGCACCCCGTGGACTACAAGTCGGTGCTCCAGGAGCGCCTCGCCCGGCGGGCGGAGCTGGTGGTCTACCGCACGGTGTCCGAGGAGGGCCCGGCGCACGACCGCAGCTTCGTTGCGGTGGCCGAGGTTGCGGGAGAGGAGCTCGGGCGCGGAGAGGGAAAGACGAAGAAGGCCGCTGAGCAGGAGGCGGCCCTGCAAGCCCTCGATGCGCTCGACGAAGAGGCGGCCTCGTAATGCACCTGCGCTCGATCTCGATGAAGGGCTTCAAGTCGTTCCCCAGCCGGACCAAGCTCGACTTCGGCACCGGCGTGTCCGTGATCGTCGGGCCGAACGGCTCCGGCAAGTCGAACATCACCGACGCCGTGCTGTGGGCGCTCGGCGAGCAGTCGCCGCTCGCGGTGCGCGGGCAGTCGATGAAGGACGTGATCTTCGCGGGCGCGCACGGGGTGCAGGGCTCGAACGCCGCCGAGGTCGAGGTCGTGATCGACAACGGAGACGGCGCCCTCGATATCGACTTCTCCGAGATTTCGATCGTGCGCCGCCTGGAGCGCGACGGCGAGGGCGAGTACCGCCTGAACGGCGCGCGCTGCCGGCTCGTGGACGTGGTCGAGGTGCTGTCCGACTCGGGCCTCGGCAAGGAGATGCACTCCGTCGTCTCCCAGGGCAAGGTCGAGCAGATCGTGATGTCGCGGCCGCGCGAGCGCCGCCTCCTGATCGAGGAGGCCGCCGGGCTCGGCAAGCACCGCAAGCGCCGCCGGCGCGCGCAGCTGAAGCTGGAGCGCACGGAGGAGAACCTGTCGCGCTCGCTCGACGTGGAGCGCGAGGCGCGCTCGCGGCTGCGCCCGCTGAAGCGCCAGGCCGAGGCCGCGGAGCTGCACGAGCGGCTCGAGCGCCAGACGCTCGAGGCTCGCTACTCGTTGTCACGCGACGCCGCGCGCAGCGCCCGGCTTGCTCTGGCCGAGGCGGAGGAGCGCGCCCGCAGCGTGCGCGGCGAGCGGGACGAGGCCGAGCGCCTGCTCGGAGAGGTCGCCAGGCGCCGCGAGCAGGCCGAGGAGGCGTTCGCCGCCCAGACGCGCGACCGCGAGCGCCTCCAGGCGCGGCTGTACGCGGCGCGCTCGGCGAGCGAGCGGATCGCCATGCGCCTCGAGCGGGTGCGCGAGCAGGCCGCGGCCGCGCGCGAGCGGCGTGAGCGGCGGCTGCGGCAGCTCGAGGTGCTCGAGCAGCAGGCCGCCGCGGACGCTGACCTGTCCTCCGAGGAGGAACGGCCCGAGGACCGCATCGCCACGATCGAGAGCGAGCTGGCCGCCCTCGACGCCGGGCGCGAGCAGCGCCTGGAGGGCGAGCTGGCGGGCCTCGAGCAGGAGCTGGAGGCCGCGCGGGCCCGGGTGTCTCGGCTGGAGCAGGCGGCCACCGAGCGCCGCAGCGCCCTCGAGGCCGCCGAGCGGGCCGCCGAGGAAGCCCGCACGGCGCGCCGTGACGCCGAGCGCGCCGCCGAGGCAGCACGAGCCCGCGCCGCGCAGGTGGGCGCGGACCTGGCGGCCGTGAACCAGTTCGTGCGCGGGGCGGGCGGGCGCTCCGATGGCACTCCGCTCGCCGAGCGGCTTCACGTCGAGCCGGGCTACGAGCTCGCGCTCGCCGCCGTGCTCGGTCCGCGCCTCACCGCCAACGTGGTGAACGACCGCGGTGAGGGTGAGCGTGTCCTGGACGCCGCCGGCGAAAACGGCGCGAGTGTCCTGCTTAGGGCTGGCTCAGCAAGCCTTAGTCAGGACGGTCGACAGGCCGCGGGCCGTTCCGGCCTCACCGTCGGTGCCCGGCGGGCAACTTCTTGCGCAACTTGTGCGCCCCGAGCGGGACGTGGCGGCGCTGGCGGACCGGCTGCTCGCCGGCGTCTGGGTCGTCGAGTCGCTCCACGCGCTTCCCGACACCTTCGGTGCCATCGCCGTCACGAGGACAGGACGCCTGTTCGACGCCCGCACCGGCGAGCTGGCGCAGGCACCGACCGGCGGCGCCGAGCGCCTGCTCGAGGAGCTGGGCAGGCGCGACGAGCTCGTCACCGCCTCCGAGCGAGCCGTCGCCGAGGAGGCCGACGCCCGGGCCGCAGTGGAGCGCCACGGCGCTTCGGTTACCGAGGCCGACTCGGCACGCGAGGGCGCCGAGGGCGCGCTTCGCGTTGCGCTGCGCGAGACGGCCGAGGCCGAGGAGATCGTGAGCCGCTCCGAGTGGGTGATCGCCCGCCGCCGCGAGACACCGGACGACGGACCCGAGGCCGTGCGCCGGGCGGAGCTGCTCGGAGACCTGCGCGCCGAGCAGCGGCTCGCCGAGCGCATCGGGCGCGAGCGCGAAGAGCGAGCGCGCTCGCTGGCCGCCCTCCAGACCGGCGCCCAGCGCGATCTCGCCCTGGCCGCCGACGCCGACCGCGCCGCCCAGGCGCTCGAGAGCGCATCCGAGTCGGTCGCGGCCCGCCGCGATGCTCTCGGGCAGGAGCTCGAGGCCGGGGCCGCCGTCGGCGACGAGACCGCCGCCGCGCTCAAGTCCTGCGCCCAGGAGGAGGCCGAGCTACAGGGTCGCCTGAAGCGGGCGAGCGAGTCGGTGACCGCAGCCGAGGTGTCGGCGCAGCAGGTGCGCGACTCGGCCGCCGACGCCGAGCGTGACCTGAACGAGCTGGCCGGCCGCCTCGGGCTGGAGCCCGAGCCCGCCACCGAGGCGCTTCCCGACGAGGAGCGCGAGTCGCTGCTTGCGAGGGTCGAGCGCCTGATGCGCCGCCGCGAGCAACTCGGCCCGGTGAACCCACTCGCCAAGCAGGAGTACGACGAGGCCGTGGCGCACGTGGAGGAGCTCGAGACCCAGCGCGGCGACCTCGAGACGGCGCTCGCCGAGCTCGAGGGCCTCATCAAGGAGACCGACCGCCGGATCCGCGAGGCGTTCGAGCAGACCTTCGAGGCCGCCGCGAAGAACTTCGAGGACGTCGTCCAGCACCTGTTCCCGGGCGGTCGCGGCCAGCTGCGGCTCGTCCAGGAGGAGATGGGCCCGCGGCCCGTCGTGGGAGGCGAGCCCCACCCCGACGGCGAGGGGGCCGAGCCGGAGGCCGACGACGAGGAGCAGCCGGAGGCCGGGGTCGAGATCGAGGTCACGCCGCCCGGTAAGTCCACCAAGCGCCTGTCGCTCCTCTCGGGCGGCGAGAAGTCACTCGTCGCGCTCGCCTTCATGTTCGCCGTCTTCCTCGCTCGGCCGTGCCCGTTCTACATCCTCGATGAGGTCGAGGCCGCTCTCGACGACATCAACATCGACCGCTTCCTCCAGCTCGTGAAGCGCTACTCGGACCGCGCGCAGTTCATCGTCGTCACGCACCAGAAGCGGACGATGGACGCCGCCGACACGCTCTACGGCGTGAGCATGGGCGGCGACGGAATCTCGCGCGTGGTCTCGCGAAAGCTCGCCGGACGCCCTGCGGAGGAGCACGCGCTCGCGTCCACAGAAGAGGCCGCCGCGTAAAGAAACAGCGGCCTCTGAGCCGATTTCTCCAGTTGGGAGACCAGACCAACGGAGGAGCGGGGATGAGGGGCAAGAAGACAGTTTTGGTGGTGGTCGCGATGGCGGCCATGCTGCTGGTGTCGGCCGTTGCGCTTGCGCACGAGGGCCGGCTGCCGGGAACGAAGGATTCCGACGAGCTGACGATGTCGGAGGGCAACGACCGCGTGTTCGCGCGCGGCGGTGACGACAGCGTCGAGGGCGGCGCGGGCGACGATCGCATTCGCGGCGGCCGCGGCGACGACGAGCTCTACGGCGGCGACGGCGACGATCGCCTCAAGGGTGGTCAGGACGACGACTACCTGGACGGCGGCGACGGCGACGACTACATCAACGGTCGCGGTGACGGCCGCGACGGCGACGAGGTCGTCTGCGGCGACGGCTACGACGTGGCCGTGCTCGGCAGGGGAGACGTTGTGGTCGTGCAGAGCGCGGCGGCCGAGTACGACGGTGACGTCGAGCCGGACGAGGTCGAGCCCGACGAGGACACGAGCGACGACGGCTGCGAGAAGGTCAAGCGGCCGAAGGGTCGGGACCACAAGAAGCACCGCGACCCGTGTGCGGCGAATTCGCAGGGGTGCGATGGCGACGAATCGATTGAGGAGCCGTGCGCGGCGCGTTTCACGCCCCGCTGCGGCGACCCCGAGGTCGTCATGCCCGAGCCGGACGAGCCGGTCGAAGAGCCGGTAGACGAGCCGGGCGAGTACTAGGACCTGGAGGTAGGGGCGCCCGGTCCGCCGGGCGCCCCGCCACGCGTTGTGGGCGGGTCCGTATCCTCGCCTGCTCGTGGCCCGGACCTGGCAAGAGCTATTCGACACCGGTGAGGAAGCGCCGCCGGCCACGGCGGCCCCGGACGACGGAGAGGCCGCGCGCGGCGGCTTCTTCAAACGCCTGCGCGACAACATGTCGAAGACCCGCCAAGCGTTCGGCGCGGAGCTTCAGACGACCGTCTTCCAGTCGCTCGACGACGAGGCCTTCGAGCGCCTGGAGGAGACGCTCATCTACGCGGACGTCGGCGCTCCCACCACGGCGAAGATCGTGGAGCGCCTCGAGACCGAGGCCGAGAGCGGCGAGCTCAGCGGGGGCGAGGATCTGTCGCGCCGGCTGCGGGAGCTGCTTGCGGACACGGCCCGCTTGGAGGGCGACACGATCCCGCTCACCGAGCACCCGACGGTGATCCTCGTGACCGGCGTGAACGGCAGCGGCAAGACCACGACGATCGGAAAGATGGCGTGGCACCTCCAGCGGGAGCTCGGGAAGTCCGTGCTCCTCGCGGCCGGCGACACGTTCCGAGCGGCGGCGGCGGAGCAGCTCACCCTCTGGGCGGAGCGAGCCGGCTGCGAGATCGTGCGCGGGGAGGCGGGGTCGGATCCGGGCGCCGTGGTCTACGACGCCATCGAGGCGGCGCGGGGCGCGCGGTCACGATGTCGTGATCGTGGACACCGCCGGGCGCCTCCACACCCAGCAGCACCTGATGGACGAGCTGCGCAAGGTGCGCAAGGTGATCGAGCGACAGGCGCCGGGCGCCCCGCACGAGACCCTGCTCACGATCGACGCCACCACCGGCCAGAACGGGCTACGCCAGGCGCTCCTGTTCCGCGAGGCTGTGGCCGTGACCGGCATCGCGCTCACCAAGCTCGACGGCACCGCCAAGGGCGGGATCGCGCTCGCGATCGCCCAGGAGCTGGGCGTGCCCGTGAAGCTGATCGGGATCGGCGAGGCGCTCGAGGACCTGCGGCCATTCGACCCGGACGACTTCGCAAAGGCGATCCTGGAGCCATGAGCGAGCTGGCGACGGCACGCGCGTGGTTCGCGCAGGGCTTCCCGAGCCCGAGCAGGGCGAGCCCTTCCTGCCCGGCCCGGTATTCGCGGCGCCCTTCCACCTGTCCGGCGACCCGTACTCCGCGCCGGCCTCCTACACCCGCTACGGCAACCCCACATGGGCCCGCTACGAGGACGCCATCGGCAGCCTCGAGGGCGCCGAGGCCACGCTGTTCTCGTCCGGCATGGCGGCGGCCGCTGCGCTGCTCCTGACGCTGCTGAAGCCGGGCTCGGTGGTCGCCATGGACTCCGGCTGCTACCACGGCGTCCGCGTGCTCGCCGCCTCGCATCTCGAGCCGCGCGGGGTGGAGGTGCGGCTCGCGCCACCCGCGGAGCTCGCCGGGGCGGCGGCCGGCGCGGACCTGCTCTGGCTCGAGTCGCCCTCGAACCCGGCGCTCGAGGTGTACGACCTCGCGGCGCTGGCCGGACTGGGTGTGACGACGGTCGTGGACAACACCACCGCGGGCCCGCTGCTCCAGCGGCCACTCGACCTCGGTGCTGACTACGTGCTCACCAGCGCGACGAAGGGGATGAGCGGCCACGCCGACCTGCTCCTCGGCTACGTCACCACGCGCGACCCCGAGCGTGCGCAGGCGCTCCGCGACTGGCGCCGCCAGGCCGGCGCGCTCCCTGGCCCGTTCGAGACCTGGCTCGCGCACCGCTCGCTGCCTACGCTCGCCCTGCGCGTGGAGCGCGGCTGCGACAACGCTCTCGCGATTGCTCGGCTGCTCGCCGCTCGCGACGACGTCGAGGGCGTGCGCTACCCCGGCCTGCCGAACGACCCCGGCCACGAGATCGCGCGGCGGCAGATGAGCGGCTACGGCGTTGTCGTCTCGTTCGATCTCGGCACGGCCGAGCGTGCGGAGAGCTTCCTGGCGAGCGCCAAGCTCGTCACCGACGCAACCAGCTTCGGCAGCGTGCACACCTGCGCGGAGCGCCGTGCACGCTGGGGCGGCGACGCGGTCTCGGAGGGCTTCATCCGGCTATCCGCGGGCTGCGAGGAGACGGCCGATCTTCTTGCAGACATCGAACAAGCGCTCGACTCCGCGTAGGATCGAAAGCGGATGGAAGACTGGGTCTGGTGGATGATCGCCGCAGGGGGGCTCGCCGTGGGGGAGATCTTCACGATGGGGTTCTTCCTCGGCCCGATCTCGGTCGCTGCCGTCCTGGCGGCCGTCGTGGCCGCCCTCGGCGTCGGGCTTCCCATTCAGTGGGTCGTGTTCATCGCGGCGTCGCTCGGGTCCCTGGTCGTGCTGCGGCCGATCGCGAAGCGCCACCTGCGCACGCCGCCGCGGATCCGCACCGGCACGGCCGCGCTCGTGGGCGGGCCGGCCACGGTGGTCGAGCGCGTGGACCGAACGGCGGCTGCGTGAAGATCGGCGGAGAGCTCTGGACCGCGCGGTCGTACGACGAGGACGAGACGTTCGAGCCGGGCGTCCGCGTTGCGGTTATGAAGATCGACGGCGCCACGGCGCTCGTCGCTGAATGAGAGGAATGAGCCCCATATGGCCTCGCTGATCGTGCTCGGAGTACTCGCCGTGGTGGTGCTGATCACGCTCGCGCGCGCGATCCGGATCGTGCCTCAGGCGCGCGCCGGCATCGTCGAACGGCTGGGCCGCTACAACCGCACGCTCGACGCGGGCCTGGCGCTGATCATTCCGTACGTGGACCGGGTGAAGCCGCTGATCGACCTGCGCGAGACGGTGGTCTCGTTCCCGCCGCAGCCCGTGATCACGGAGGACAACCTCGTGATCAACATCGACACGGTCATCTACTTCCAGGTCACCGATCCGAAGGCCGCGACCTATGAGATCCAGGACTTCATCGCCGGAATCGAGCAGCTCACGGTCACGACGCTGCGAAACGTGATCGGCGGCATGACGCTCGAGGACACGCTCACGTCGCGTGACAAGGTGAGCGCCGCGCTCCGGCACGTGCTCGACGAGGCCACCGGCAAGTGGGGCATCCGCGTGAACCGCGTCGAGCTGAAGGCCGTCGACCCTCCGGCCTCGATCCAGGAGGCGATGGAGAAGCAGATGCGCGCCGAGCGCGACCGCCGCGCCGCGATCCTCACCGCCGAGGGCGTCAAGCAGTCACAGATCCTCACCGCCGAGGGAGAGAAGCAGTCGGCGATCCTGCGCGCCGAGGGGCGGCGCCAGGCTCAGATCCTCGAGTCCGAGGGCCAGTCGAAGGCGATCGAAACCGTCTTCGAGGCGATCCACCGCGGCGACGCCGACCCGAAGCTGCTCGCCTACCAGTACCTCCAGGTGCTGCCGCAGATCGCCCAGGGCGAGTCGAACAAGGTCTGGATCATCCCGAGCGAGGTCACGTCCGCGCTCGCGAACATCGGCTCGATCATCCCGAAGGGCGATCCGGCCCCGCCGGCCCCGCCGGCCCCACCGGATCGAGATCTACCCGGACCGTGACCGGCTCGGTGCCCATGGCGCGGACCACCGCCGAGTTAAGCCGGTTCGACATCCGGCGCTGACGGGCACGCCAGTCGTCGTCGGGTAGCACCTGCGCGGTACCTGACCGCCAGCGGCGCCCGACGCGCGCCCGCACACGCGGGTTCGCCTGGATGTTCCGGACGTATCCGGCCCGTAGCCCGTGCTCGGCCACCACCCAGAGCGTGTCGCCGTCGAGCGACTTACCCACGGGCACCTGACGCGGCATTCCGCTCCTGCGTCCGGTCGTCTCGAGGAGCACGTAGCCCGGTAGCGGTATCCCAGCCCTCGCGGCAGTCCTCACCAGCGGGTTCAGGAGCTTTGCCGAGGCGAATGTCGAGACGCGGCGCTTGTCCATGCGGCGACGGTACAGCTAGCCTCCTATCTGTGTTCGACGCCCTCTCAGACCGGCTTCAGGCCGCGCTCGGCGACGTCCGCTCGCGCGGCAAGCTGACCGAGGACGACATCAACAAGGCGATGCGCCAGGTGCGGCTCGCGCTGCTCGAGGCCGACGTGAACTTCAAGGTCGTGAAGGAGTTCACGGCCGCGGTGAAGGAGCGGGCGCTCGGGCAGGACGTGCTCTCGTCGCTCAACCCCGGCCAGCAGGTCGTGAAGATCGTCTCCGACGAGCTCACGGCCCTCATGGGCGGCAGCGGCAGAGACCTGGCATTCGCCAAGCCCGGGCCCACCGTGATCCTCCTGGCGGGCCTTCAGGGATCGGGTAAGACGACCGCCGCCGGCAAGCTCGCGCGTCACCTCCGCGAGGAGCACGGGATGGACGTGGGCGTGGCGGCCTGCGACGTGTACAGGCCCGCGGCGGTGGACCAGCTGATCAAGGTCGGCGCGCAGGCGGGCGCGCACGTGTACGAGCAGGGCACGGGCCGCGACCCGGTCGACATCGCCGAGTGGGCGCTCGACCAGGCGAAGCAGGACCGCCGCGACGCGCTGATCGTCGACACGAGCGGCCGGCTCCACGTCGACGAGGAGCTGATGAAGGAGCTCGCTCAGATCAAGAAGCGCACGAAGCCGCACAACGTGCTGCTCGTGGTCGACGCGATGACCGGCCAGGACGCGGTGAACGTGGCGGAGCAGTTCGCCGAGACCGCCAACTTCGACGGCGTGATCCTCTCGAAGCTCGACGGCGACTCCCGCGGCGGCGCCGCCCTGTCGGTCAAGGCGGTCACCGGCAAGCCGATCCTCTACGCCTCCACGGGCGAGAAGCTCGGCGACTTCGAGCGCTTCCACCCGGACCGGATGGCGCAGCGGATCCTCGGCATGGGCGACGTGATGACCCTCGTCGAGAAGGCCGAGCGCCAGATGGACGAGAGCAAGGCCCAGGAGCTCGAGAAGAAGATCCGCAAGGAGACGTTCACGCTCGACGACTTCCTCGACCAGATGCAGCAGGTGCGCAACATGGGCCCGCTCGGCTCGCTGCTCAAGATGATGCCGGGGGTGGGCAACCAGCTCGGCTCGCTGAACGTGGACGAGAAGGAGCTCGACCGGCTCGAGGCCATCATCCGCTCGATGACGCCCGAGGAGCGCGCCAACCCCAAGATCATCAACGGGTCGCGCCGGCGCCGGATCGCGCGCGGCTCCGGGACCTCCGTCCAGGCGGTCTCGCAGCTCGTGAAGCAGTTCGGGCAGATGAAGAAGGTCATGAAGCAGGTGGCGAGCGGCAAGATGCCATCGCTGCAGCAGTTGGCCGGCGGTCGCTAACCTCTCCGCCCTATGTCAGTACGAGTCCGCCTCACCCGCGTGGGGAGCAAGAAGAATCCGATCTGGCGTGTGGTCGTCTCCGACCAGCGCTCGCCGCGCGATGGCCGCTTCATCGAGACGATCGGCCACTACAACCCGCAGACGGAGCCCTCGACGATCCTGATCGACGAGGAGCGGCTGCAGTACTGGATCGCCCGCGGGGCCCAGCCGACCAACACCGTGAAGCAGCTGGCGAGGGCGCAGGCGAAGGGCACGCCGCCCGTCGCGGTCGCCGAGCCGGAGCCGGAGCCCACCGAGGCGCCGGAGCCGGAGCCCGACGCTCCGGCGGAGTAGTGGAGGAGCTTCTCGAGTACCTCGCCCGGTCGCTCGTCGACCGCCCGGACGAGGTGAGCGTGGAGTCGTTCGAGGAGGACGACGGCACGATCGTGCTGGAGCTGCAGGTGGCCGATGACGAGGCCGGCAAGGTGATCGGCCGCGGCGGGCGCACCGTCGCTGCGCTCCGCACCGTGATCAAGGCCACCGCGGTCCGGGACGGGCAGCGGGTACTCGTCGACGTCGTGGATTGACCCTCGTGACCGCCGGCCGCGTGGGGAAGCCGCACGGCCTCGACGGAAGCTTCTACGTGGAGGGGCCGCGCCATGCGCTCCCCGAGGGCTGCACCGTGTTCCTGCAGTCCCAGTCCCACACGGTCGAGCGGCGCGCTGGCACTGACGACCGGCCACTCGTGCGCCTCACGGGGGTCGACGACCCTCGGTCGCTGCGCGGCGAGGTCCTGCTCGTGGAGGACGAGCTTGGCGAGGGGGAGTGGCTCGCCTCCGACCTGGTCGGATGCCGGGTCCCCGAGCTCGACAGCGTCGTCGCGCGGATCCTCGACGAGCCGTCCTGCTCGGTGCTGGAGCTCGAGGACGGCACGCTCATCCCGCTCATCTCCGATGCCGTCGAACGCGTGGACCTCGAGGCTCGCGAGATCCACGTGAACAGGGACTTCCTCGGATGAGGATCGACGTCGTCACGCTGTTTCCGGCCTGGTTCGAGTGGTTCGCGCAGCAGCGCCACGTGGCGAACGCGCTCACGCTGGGGCACGAGCTCGGGTTCGTGGACCTGCGCGCCTCGACGCCGCTCAGGGCGGGGCAGGTGGACGACACGCCCTACGGCGGCGGCGCCGGCATGGTGATCCGGGTCGACGTGGTGGAGGCCGCGCTGCGTGAGCGCTACGGCCAGGCCCCGCCGCCGCACAGGACGGTCGCGCTGTCGCCCGGCGGTCGCCAGTTCGACGACGCGCTCGCCGGGGAGCTGGCCGCCGAGCCCGCTCTCACGCTCCTGTGCGGCCGCTACGAGGGCTTCGACGAGCGCGTGCACGAGCACCTCGCCACGGATGTCATTTCCGTCGGTCCCTACGTCCTGTCGGGCGGCGAGCTGGCCGCGATGGTGGTGATGGACGCGGTGATGCGAAAGCTGCCCGGGGCGCTCGGGCACGAGGACAGCGTGGTCGAGGAGTCGTTCAGCGAGGCGCTCGAGGGCGCGCCCGAGTACCCGCACTACACCCGCCCCTTCGACTGGCGTGGCCACACCGTGCCCGACGTGCTGCTGTCGGGCGATCACGGCCGCATCCGCGAGTGGCGGCTCGAGCAGAGCCGCGAGCGCGGCCAAACTTAGCCCCCGACTGCTTCGCTACCATTGCCCGTCCACGCGCGACGGCTCCCAAGGTCGCGTTTTTTGTGCCCATGTCCGGAGTAATCGACAGCATCGAGCGCGCGCAGCTGCGCCGAATCCCCTCCTTCCAGGCCGGGGACCGAGTGCGTGTCCACTTCCAGGTCGTGGAGGGCACCCGCCGCCGCACGCAGGTCTTCGAGGGCATCGTGCTGAAGCGCCAGGGCAGCGGCGTGCGCGAGACGTTCACCGTTCGGAAGCAGTCGTTCGGCGTGGGGGTGGAGCGGACGTTCCCGGTCCACTCGCCGAAGATCGAGCGCATCGAGGTCGCGTCTCGCGGAGACGTGCGCCGCGCCAAGCTCTACTACCTGCGCGACCGCGTGGGACGCGCCTCGCGCGTCCGCGAGCGCCGCTGGACGGGCGCCGAGGAGATCATCGAGCCCGGCCTCGTGGAGGCCGGCGCGATGCCGGCGGACGACGCTCCGCGGCCCGGCGAGGAGGAGCTCGGCGACCAGGTGGCGGTCGAGGAGGCTGCCGGAGACCGACGAGACTGCGGCCGAGCCGGACGTGGCGGCCGACTCCGAGGCCAAGGGCGACGAGCCGGCGCAGGAGCCGGTTGAGCAGCCGGGCGACGAGCAGGGTGACAACCCTGACGTCGAGGCCGAGCCCGGCGACGACCAGGCCTCCTAGGCGAGGCCGGAGGCCGGGACGGCCCAGGTGGCGAAGAGCAAGCAGAAGAGCGGGCACAACTCGCTCGTCGAGTTGGTCATCATCGTTGCGGTCGCGCTCGGGCTCGCGCTCGGCATCCAGGCCTTCCTCGTCAAGCCGTTCCGCATCCCGAGCGAGTCGATGGTGCCGACGCTCGAGGTGGGGCAGCGCGTGCTCGTGGACCGCGTCAGCTTCCGCTTCAGCGACCCGGACCGCGGCGACATCGTCGTCTTCAAGCCGCCCCACGGCGCCGATCTGAACTCCTGCGGGGTGGAGCACCCGAGCGACCAGCCGTGCCCGAAGGAGACGCCCGAGCGCTCGGACACGAACTTCATCAAGCGCGTGGTCGGCCTGCCCGGCGACCGCCTGAAGGTCCTCGAGGGCTCCGTCTACATCAACGGCAAGCGCCAGAAGGAGTCGTTCGCCCGGCTCGACCCGGAGTGCGGCACCTGCAACCTGCCCCGGGAGATCACGATCCCCGACGACCACTACTACATGATGGGCGACAACCGCGGCGAGTCGGCCGACAGCCGCGAGTGGGGGCCGGTGCCGAAGAAATGGATCATCGGCAAGGCCTTCATGACCTATTGGCCTCCCGGCCGAATCGGCCTACTCTAGGTCCGAGGGTCGCTTCCGCCGAGACCCTGCCTATGATCGGCGCCAACCGTGGGGATGCCGGACAACGACGAGACGACGCCTTCGCAGCCGCTCCGCGGCCGCAGCCGTCGCCGCAGGGGACGGCCGCGTACCGGCAACGGACGGCGGCTGTTCACTTTCGACCGTGAGATCGGCTGTCGCTACGTGGCGGGGGCCGACGAGGCCGGCCGAGGTTCGCTGGCCGGGCCGCTGGTGGCCGCCGCGGTCCTGTTCGACCTCGAGCGGCTCACGCTCTCGGACCGGCGCGCCCTCACACGCCTGAACGACTCGAAGCAGCACACCGCCGAGGCGCGCGAGGAGCTCTACCCGCTCGTGATGAGGGCGGCGGCGCGCTCGGTGATCGTGTCGCGCTGCGTGACCGGGATCGACAGCCGCGGGCTTCACAAGACGAACCTCGAGGCGCTGCGCACCGCGCTGCTCGGCGTGGCGCTGCCCGGCGCGGTGTGCCTCGTGGACGGCTTCAGCGTTCCCGAGTTCGGCTTCGAGCAGCGGGCCGTGATCGACGGCGACTGCCGCAGCGCCGCGATCGCCGCCGCCTCGGTGCTGGCCAAGGTGAGCCGCGACCGCTACATGCGCCGCGCCGCCGAGCGCCACCCGGGCTGGGACTTCGAGTCGAACGTCGGCTACTCCACCCCGGAGCACCGCGCGGCGATCGCAGCCAACGGCGTCTCACCGCTCCACCGGATGTCGTTCCAGTCGATCGCGTACACGCAGCTCGCCCTCGAGGGCTAAGCCGCGGAGCTACCCGGGGCTCACGGCGATGCGCTCGTCGTGTTCGCCGAGCACGTAGTGCGCCGACGCGCTCGCCCGGTAGAGGCGGAGCGACGCCGGAGAGCTGATCTCCTGGACACCCCACGCCTCGCCGCCGAGCTCTTCGGAGCGGTGCGAGAAGACGGCGATGTGATGCTCTGCATCGTCCTCCTCGAGCCGCTCGACCGAAGCCTCGAGGTACACGGCGCGGGCGCCTCCGACCGGCACGGTCGAGTCGAAGATCACGATGCCGGCCTGGGAACGGGCCGAGAGGTTGCGGGAGTGGCGGGTCTCCGGCTTCGAGACCCAGACGAACTCGGTGTAGCGCTCGTGCGCGAACCAGACCGGCGATGCCCACGGACGGCCATCCGCGTCCGCCGTCGCCAGGGTCATGTACTGGTTGGAATCGATGATCTCCCGCGCGAGCGCGGCAAGGTCGGTCTCGGGCTCCATCCACGAATGTGTATCGAGATGCTCAGAACGCCGCCTCCAGGTGCTCCAGTGCGAGCAGCCGGCCGCGGGCGTCGAAGCTGATTCCGATCGCGTCGAAGCGGATCTCGGGTGGGCGAGCGCCCTCGAGCAGGCCCTGAGCGAGCCACTCGCGCGCCATGGCGCGCACCTGGCGCTGCTTGCGCGAGCCGATCGAGGCGAACGGCCCGAGCGGGTCGGCTGGGCTCGGGCGGCCCGGGCGGTCCCCTGACGCCGCGCACGATGCGCGTCTTCACCTCGCAGAACACGAGAAAGCGCTCGTCCCGCGCCACGAGGTCGAGCTCGCCGAAGCGCGTGCGGAAGTTCCGCGCGATCACCTCGCAGCCACGCGCCTCCAGATGCCGCGCCGCGAGCCGCTCCCCCTCAGCCCCGAGCTTCCGACGTGGATCAGTCATCGGCCACCCCGGCGAAGCTAGGACGGCGCGCGGCACGCGTGGGTTACGACCGTGACGATTACGCTCAAACCATGACCGCGGGCTCGAACGGGCTCACCCTGGAGCTGAAGCGCGTCCTTCCGGCGCCTCCCGCGACCGTGTTCGCCGCCCTCAGCGACCCGACCGAACTGGCGAAGTGGTGGGGGCCGAGCGGCTTCACCACTCCGAGCCTGAGGTTCGACCCCCGGGTGGGTGAGAGCTACAGGATCGAGATGCAGCCGCCGGAGGGCGAGCGCTTCTATCTCACCGGCGAGTTCCGCGCAGGTGGACCCGCCCATCCGGCTCGCGTTCAGCTTCCTCTGGGAGGAGCCCGATCCCGACGACGTGGCGACGGAGGTCGACCTGCGCCTTCGGGATCTCGGCGAGTCCACGGAGGTCGCCCTGACGCAGGGTCCGTTCAGAACCGAGGACCGCCGCGCGCTACACCGTGACGGCTGGACGGACTCGTTCGACAAACTCGAGCGGCTGCTCGCGGATCAGACGGCGTAGAGAAACGTGTAGATCGCCGTGTGGCCTTCCTGGGTCAACTCCCCAAGGCAGTAACGGGAAACGCCGCCCTCTTCATCAGGGACGTCGACCGTCATCGGCGGCCGACCCTCGACGAACTCGATCTCGACCGTCTTGCCCTTGAGGGGCCCGTCTTCGAGGAGCGCCTGCACATGAAGCAGCATACGCCCGCACCCTCCGTGCAGCAGTGACGAACTTGTCGCATCCGCGCGCCCACGCGTCGGACACATGGCGGGAGCCTTCGCAGGGTGCTCGCCGCGGTCGCCACCTTCACGCTCGACGGGGTCCACGCGCAGGAGGTCACGGTCGAGGTGGACGTGCGGCGCGGGCTGCCCACCTTCACGCTCGTGGGGCTGCCTGACCGGGCGATCCGGGAGTCGCGCGAGCGCGTGCGGGCGGCGCTGCTCAACTCGGGCCTCGACTTCCCGCAGAAGCGACTGACCGTGAACCTCGCGCCCGCGCACGTGCGCAAGGCGGGGCCCAGCTTCGACCTGGCCATCGCCGTGGGGCTGCTGGCGGCGAGTTCGCAGGTGCCGCCCGACCAGCTCGAGGATTGCGCGCTCGTGGGCGAGCTCTCCCTGAGCGGCGAGCTGCGCTCCATTCGCGGGACCCTCACCGCAGCGCTCGGCGCCCGCCGCGCCGGGTACCGCCGCGTGCTCGTGCCGGAGACGAACGCGGCCGAGGCGGCGCTCGTGGAGGGAATCGAGGTCAGCGCGATCCCGAGTCTGGCGCGGCTCGCGGATCTGCTCCATGGGCGATGGTCGCCCGAGCCGGCTCGTCCGGCCGTTGCGGATCCGGAGGAGGCGAGGCCTGAGGGGGCGGACCTGGCCGACGTCCGCGGGCAGGAGGACGCCAAGCGTGCCCTCGAGATCGCCGCGGCGGGCGGCCACAACCTGTTGATGATCGGACCGCCGGGCGCCGGGAAGACCATGCTCGCCCGGCGGCTGCCGGGCATCCTCCCGCCGCCGAGCTTCGAGGAGGCGCTGGAGATCACGCAGGTCCACAGCGCGGCCGGCATCGGAACCGGGCGGCTCGCCACCGAGCGGCCCTTCCGCGCCCCGCATCACACGATCTCTCCTCAGGGGCTCGTGGGCGGCGGGGCGCGGCCGATGCCGGGCGAGATCACGCTCGCCCACAGGGGCGTCCTGTTCCTGGATGAGCTGCCCGAGTTCGCCCGCGGCGCGGTGGACGCGCTCCGCCAGCCGCTCGAGGAGGGACGCGTGGAGATCATGCGCGGGCAGCGGACGCTCGATTTCCCGGCGAACGCGATCGTCGTGGCGGCGTGCAACCGCTGCCCATGCGCACGCTCGCCCGACAGCTGCAGCTGCACCGCGATCGAGCTGGCGCGCTACCAGCGGCGGCTGAGCGGCCCGCTCGTGGACCGCATCGATCTCGTCTGCCAGGTGGAGCCGGTGCCGACCGTGCAGCTGGTCGGTGGGCCGGACGAGCGGCGTGCGCGCTCGGCGGACGTGCGAGCCCGAGTGGTCTCGGCCCGGATGCGCCAGCTCGCGCGCCTGGCCGGCACGGGCGCGCTCTGCAACGGCGACATGGACGGTCGCCTCACCCGTCGGCAGGTTCCGCTCGAGGCAGGCCTCGCGGGCCGGCTGCTCGCCGTGCGCGATCGGATCCCGCTGAGCGGCCGCGGGCACGACCGCGTGCTGCGAGTGGCGCGGACGATCGCCGACCTCGAGGCGCGCGAGCTGCTCCACGAGAGCGACGTCGACGAGGCGCTCTCCTACAGGCTCGACAGCTGGGAGCGGATCGCGGCGTGATCGACAGCTGCACGTCCTGTCTGCGACGGGCGTTCCTGATCGCCCACCTCGCGCCTCGCATCGCCGGGCTGCTCGGCGGCCGCGATCGGAGGGCGTCGGGGCTGCTCGCCCTGCCCGAGGACGAGCTGCTCGCGGCGACGGCCGGCCGGGGAGTGGAGCAGGCGCTCGCGTTTCTCGAGGCGCTCGACACCGACGGGGAGCGCGAGCGCCTCGCCGCGGGTGGCTTCTCGGTGCTCTGCACCCACGCGACGGCCTACCCGCCGCTGCTGCGACAGCTGGTCGACCCGCCGGCCGTGCTGTTCGCGGCCGGACGCGAAGAGACATTCGCCGTCCTCCGCGAGGAGCCCGCCGTTGCGGTGGTGGGCACGCGGCGGGCGAGTCCGTACGGGACCGAGGTGGCGTACGCGATCGGGCGCGGACTGGGTGCGTCGGGGGTGCCGGTTGTGAGCGGCCTTGGCGCTCGGCATCGACGGGACCGCCCACCGCGGCTGCATCGACGCGGGCGGCGTTCCCGTGGCGGTGGTGGCCTGCGGACCGGATGTGGTCTATCCACGCCGTCACCGCGGCCTGCATCAGCGCGTATGCGAGCTGGGGCTCGTGATGTCTGAGCTGCCGCCTGGCACGGAGCCCTTCCGCTGGAGCTTCCCGGCCCGCAACCGCATCATGGCCGGGGTGGCGCGGATGACGCTGGTGGTCGAGGCCGCCGATCCGAGCGGCAGCCTGATCACCGCCGACTTCGCGAAGGACCTCGGCCGCTGCGTGGCGGCCGTGCCGGGTCGGGTGACCTCGAGCGTCGCGCAGGGCACCAACAGTCTGCTGAAGGAGGGCGCCGCCGCGATCACCGGCACCGACGACGTGCTCGACGAGCTGTTCGGCGTCGGCGTGCGGCACGCGCCGAAGGTCCGCGCAGCCTGCGCAGCGCCCGACGACCCCGTGCTGCGCGCCGTCCTCGACGCCGCCGAGCGCTGCACCTCCGTGGAGGCGATCGCTCGCACGACCGGCCGCTCGGCCGCGCAGACCCGCGCCGCGCTCGGGCGCCTGGAGGCCGACGGCTACCTGGTGCGCCGCGACCTCGGGGGCTGGGAGCGGGCAGCGTGCTGAGGCGAGCGCGTGCCCGCCCGCCTATCCTGCCCTGCCCGTGGCCCCTGACCGCCGAATCCCCCGAGTGCTATCGATCGCCGGCTCGGATTCGGGCGGTGGCGCCGGTATCCAGGCCGACCTGAAGGTGTTCGCGCGCTGCGGTGTCCACGGGATGACCGCCATCACCGCCATCACCGCGCAGAACACCGTGGCGGTCACGGCCGTGCACCCGCTCCCGGGCGAGCTGATCGTCGAGCAGGTGCGCGCGGTCGCGGACGACATCGGCGTCGACGCCGTCAAGATCGGGATGCTCGGGACCGTCGAGACAATCGAGGCCGTCGGCAGGGCGCTCGACCTCGTTCCGGGCGCGCCCGTGGTGCTGGATCCGGTGATGGTCGCCGAGAGCGGCGCCCGGCTCCTCGACGAGGACGCCCAGGAGGCGCTGAGGACGCTGCTGGTGCCCCGCGCGGCCGTCGTGACCCCGAACGTGCCGGAGGCGCGCGCGCTCGCCGGCGCCGGGCCGGACGTGGAGACGGAGGAGCTGGCGCGCTCCGTGCACGCGCTGGGGCCGGGCGCCGTCGTCGTCACGGGGGGCCACCGCGAGCAGGCCGTCGATGTCTTCTTCGACGGCGACCAGCTCGTGGAGATCCCTGGAGAGCGCTACGTGGACGGCGCCGCGCACGGGTCCGGCTGCACGCACTCCTCGGCGCTGGCGGCCCACCTGGCGCTGGGACTTGAGCCGCTCGAGGCCGCGCGGGCGGCGAAGCGGATCGCGTCAGAGGCGGTGCGCGACGGCCTGCGCAGCGTGGGGGCTGGGCCGGGTCCGGTGGACGTCTTCGGGGGCGAGGAGCGCGAGCGCCCCTAGATCTCCACGCCCTGCTCGTCCAGCCAGGCGCGGACGTTGTCCGGCGGGTTGCCGTCGTACTCCGCGCGCGCCGCGAGGCGCAGCAGGTCCTGCGGGGCGTCGTCGATCTCGTCGCGGCGAAACGCCAGATAGGTCGCCACGGCGATGGCCATCATCGCGGCGGGGTCCTCGTCCTGGGGGTCGATCCGTCCCTTCAGCTCGGCCAGCTCCTGCTCGATGTCGGCATGGCCGGTGACGGGCTCGTCGGCGTCCTCGACCGGCGGCAGCAGGTCGGCGACGCCGAACTGGCCGGACGGGTCGGCGACCTCGACGCCGCGGTGGACGACTTGGAACAGTGTGGGCGGGGGGCCATGAGCTTCCGCTTTGCGCATGGCTAGAGCGCTACCCGTGCCGCCACGCACCAAACCGCCCGTCCGCCCCAGCCTGCGTGACATAATCGCCTGGTGGCGGTGATGAAGTTCCTGCGTATGAAGCCCGGGCATGGCGAGGTTCTGCTTGCCGAGGGCGATCCCAGCGTGCAGGAGGACGAGGAGCGCCTCGTGGAGGCGTTCCGCCGCCAGCTCGACGAGGGCATGTGGGCGGCGGTTCCGGTCACGAACTCGGGAAGCGGTCGGCGCGAGGCCCAGATGGTCAAGGAGTACGCCGACATCCCGCCGGAGTCCGAGCGCGTGATCTTCTTCCCGCGGGCCTCCGGCGGCTGACCGCGCCTGGCCGATGCTGCTTGCGCTCCTCGCCCTCGCCCTGATCGCCGTGGTGCTTGCCATGCCGCTCGCCATCCGGCGCGTCGAGCAGTGGCGGGCCGAGCGCCCGCCGCGCCCCCAGCGCGGCGCCGCGCACTCGCTGGACGAGCTCTACGACCCCGGCCGCGAGCGCCGCGCCGAGCAGCGCGCCCGCGAGCTCCTGCGCTCGTGCGTGAACGCGGAGGAGTGGGGGATGTACCGCGACCTCGGCTTCATTCGCGTGGCCGGCAGGCACGCGCGGCGTGAGATCGACCGCGGAGCACGGTCCGCCTACGCCTACCTCGTCTACCCGCACAAGCCGATCGTGGCCTACGTGCCCGAGAGCGGGCAGCTGCTGTCCGAGTACTGCGTCGAGTTCCCCGACCTCACCGGCAGCGGCGGCCGCCACCGCCTGCCCGCCTCGGACGACGTGCTCGCCAAGTGGATGGCCCTCACCTCTGACGAGGACCGCGTGATCCGGCGCGCCAACATGCACCTCATCGGCCGCCAGCTCGACCCCGCGCGCGTGCGCCGGGACCTCTGGCGCCTGGCCGAGTGGGAGCGTCGCCGCGGCGACCGGCAACAGGTACCGCAGAGCCAGCGGTGAACGACGATCTCCGCAGTCGCAGCCGGGTCATCTTGGACGGCCCGGATCGCGCACAGGCGCGCGCGTACCTGAAGGGCATCGGGTTCGACGACGACGCCCTGAAGCGCCCCATCATCGGGATCGCGAACACGTGGACCGAGACCATGCCGTGCAACTTCCACCTGCGCCGCCTGGCCGAGAAGGTGAAGGAGGGCGTGCGCGCGGCGGGCGGCACGCCGATGGAGTTCAACACGGTCGCCATCTCCGACGGCATCACGATGGGCACCGAGGGCATGAAGACCTCGCTGGTCAGCCGCGAGGTGATCGCGGACTCGATCGAGCTGGTGGCGCGCGGCCACATGTTCGACGCCGTGGTGGCCCTGTCCGGCTGTGACAAGACGATCCCCGGCTGCGTGATGGCGCTCGCACGGCTCGACGTGCCGAGCCTGATGCTCTACGGCGGCTCGATCGCGCCGGGTCGCTGGCGCGGCAAGGACGTGACGATCCAGGACGTGTTCGAGGGGATCGGCGCCCATGCCGCGGGCGACCTCACGGACGACGAGCTCACCGACCTCGAGAACCACGCCTCGCCCGGCGCCGGCGCGTGTGGTGGTCAGTTCACGGCCAACACGATGGCGATGGCCTTCGAGGTGCTCGGGATCTCGCCGATGGGCAGCTCGATGGTGCCCGCGGAGGACGGCAAGAAGGGCAAGGTCGCCGAGGACTGCGGCCGGCTCGTGCTCGAGGTGCTCGAGCAGGACCGCCGGCCCAGCTCGATCATCACCAAGCGCTCGCTCGAGAACGCGATCGCCGCCGGAGCGACCTCCGGCGGCTCCACCAACCTGATCCTGCACCTGCTGGCCGTGGCGCACGAGGCCGGCGTGGAGCTCGAGCTCGAGGACTTCGACCGGATCGCGTGGCAGACCCCGCTGCTGTGCGACCTCAAGCCCGGGGGCCGCTACGTGGCCACCGACCTCTACCGCGCGGGTGGCGTGCCGCTCGTGATCAAGCGGCTGAAGGAGCTCGGCGCCCTGCACGAGGACGAGCTGACCGTGACCGGCCAGACGATCGGCGCGGTGGCTGACGCCGCCGAGGAAACGCCGGGGCAGGACGTGGTGCGGCCGGTGGACCAGCCGCTCAAGCCGAACGGCGGCTTCGCGATCCTGCGCGGCAACCTGGCGCCGGAGGGCTGCGTCGTGAAGCTGTCGGGCCACGACCGCATGGAGCACAGCGGGCCCGCACGAGTCTTCGAGCGCGAGGAGGATGCCTTCGCCGCCGTGATGGCGAAGGACATCAAGCCCGGCGACGTGGTCGTGATCCGCAACGAGGGCCCGAAGGGCGGTCCCGGGATGCGCGAGATGCTGCACGTGACCGCGGCGCTGGTGGGCGAGGGGCTGGGCGACAGCGTGGCGCTCATGACCGACGGCCGCTTCTCAGGCGCCACACACGGCTTCATGGCCGGCCACGTGGCACCGGAGGCGCCCGACGGCGGCCCGATCGCTGCATTGCGCGACGGCGACACGATCGTGTTCGACGTGGCCAGGCGCGAGCTGAACGTGGAGATCTCGGAGGAGGAGCTGCGCGCTCGTCTCGCCGACTACGAGCCGCTCGCGCCGGCCTACACGAACGGCGTGCTCGGCAAGTACCGAAAGCTCGTGCACTCAGCCGCCGAAGGCGCGATCACCGGCTAGATGGCCCGGGTCGCCGCGCTCCTGGTGCTCGCGGCCCTGCTGGTTCCTGCGTCGGCGTCGGCGGTGACCGTTCCACCGGTCCATTACACCGCGGAGATCGACGGCACGGACGCGTTCGTCGGGATAGTCAAGCGCGGCGCCCGGTTCAGGGCGCACGTCTCCGACGCCACCGCGAAGGGCGCGACTCTCTCCGTGTGGTTCAGGGGCGACCTCGGCCCCGACGGCCACGTGAGCGGGTCGGCCCACGGCTTCCGGCTCGAGGCGCAACTCGCGCGCGGATCTGGCACGGGCACGGTGACCCTCCCCGACGGGCGAGCGTTCGACTTCGAGGCCGACAGCGGGTTCGGTGGTGCGCTCATCGAGCGCAGCTACCGCCACGCGGGCCGGCACTACCTCTCCGGCTGGGTCGTGCTGCGGGACAAGCGGGTGCGGGGGCGCACCAGCATCCCCGGGACCGCCCTGGGCGGAAGCTCGCCGACGGGGCCCGGGATCCGCCCGAGCCCTCCGCTCAGCAGCCAGGTCCCAACCGAGCAGCGTCCGGCGCTGTGCGCCCAGCTCAAGCAGGATCGCGAGGCGCTCCGGACGCAGGGCGGCAGGCTGAGTCACCAGTCCGGGCGATGGGAGCTGCGTCTCAACCGCGGGCGGGGTTCGGGCACCGCGTACAGCCGGCTGTTCCTGGCCATGGACGCAGTCCAGGCGGCGAAGGTCGAGCACTACAGCGACGACGCCTGCTAGGCGGCCTGTGACTCCCCGTCGACCGGCTCCTTCTCCTCCGCCGAGCCCGTCTCGGCCAGGAAGTCCACCAGCACGTCGTTGAACGCCTGCGGGCGCTCGGCCATCGGTATGTGGCCGGTGTCCTTCATCACGACCTTGCGGCTGTCCTCGATCAGGCGCTCGAACTCGTCCGCGTCCCGAACCGGGATGATCGAGTCCTTCTCGCCCCAGACGATCAGGGTCGGCGCCTTCACGTCCGGCAGGCGGTCGCGGAAGTCGTAGTCGAGGCACGCGCGCAGGGCGTCGTTGAAGCCCGGCTTGCCCGCGCCCTTGATGAGGCCCTCGTAGGCCAGGTCCGGCTTCAGCAGCCTGGGATGGCGCGCCACGAGTGCAAGTGAGGCGTGGCGGGTGATCGGCCGCGACGCCAGCGCGCGGTCGCGCGCCGCGGTGTTCGTCGCGATCGCGAAGGCGAGCCGGCCGATCGTCAGGATCGGCGCGTGAAGGGCGTCGGCGGAGGAGATGCCGGCGGCCGAGACCAGTACGAGCCGGGAGACCCGCTCCGGGAACTGGATCGTCGCCTCGGCCGACACGAACCCGCCCATCGAGTTCCCCACGAGCGCGACCTTGCCGAGGCCGAGTTGCTCGCAGAACGCGTCGACGCAGCGCCCGTAGCCCTGGATGCTGATCTCGTCATCCGCCGGATTCGGCGTGAGCCCGTGCCCCGGCAGGTCGAGTGCGAGCACACGCCGCTCCTGGGCCAGCCGCGGGATGTTCTCCAGCCAGTTCTGCCACTGCCCGCCCAGTCCGTGCACCAGCACGACGGGCTCGTGCAAGCCGGGCGATCCCACGTCGACGTAGTTGATGGGGGTGCCGTTGATCTCAACCTTTTTCAGCTCGTCGAGCCAGTTGGTCTCGCGCCAGTTGGGCGACGCGCTGGCGCCGTAGTCGTTGCCGGCTTCGCGGTCGCGCCACGGCGTGGTGGGCGGCGCGCCGGGGGAGAGAGCTTTGCGTGCCATGTCCTTACTGTACGAGGCCGTGGCCCGGATCGCGCTGGACATCGACTCGACCCTTCACCACTACTGGGACCTGCTCCAGCGGATAGCCCGCGAGCGCTACGGCGTGGATCTGCCCTACGAGGAGCAGCGCGACTGGGGCATCACCGTGCTGGAGCGCGACGCGATCGTCCACTGCGTGGAGGAGACGCACTCCGACGAGAACATCGCCGCGGGCGTGCCGTACCCGGACGCGGTCGAGACGGTGCGCGAGTGGCACGAGCAGGGCCATTGGATCCACGTGACGAGCCATCGCCGGACGAGCACCTACGACGCCACCGCGGCATGGCTCGACCGGATCGCGATGCCCTACGACGACCTCCACTGCTCCTTCGACAAGGTCCCACGCTGCGTGGAGCTCGGTATCGCGGTGCTCGTGGACGACAGCCCCGTGAACATCGCGAGGGCGCGCGAGGAGGGCATCGTGCCCGCCACGATCATCCATCCGTGGAACGAGGAGATCCTCGAGGCCAACGGGGTGATCGCGGCCCGCGACTGGCGCGGCCTCAAGGCGGCACTCGATCCGGTCTTGGATCGCCTCGGCGCCGAGCCTGCTTGAATCGGCCGCGTGGCGGATTCACCACGCACCACCCTGTCGATGCGCGAGCGAGAGCTCCGCGACCACCGCGCTCGTGCCCGCGGAGGAGCTCAAGGCGCACCTGCCTGGCGTCGAACCGGAGCGCCAGCTGAACGACTGGGGGCGCTCGGAGCGGATCGAGGGCATGTTCGACCGCACCGTCGCCGAGTTCTTCTACCGCTACTGGTTCCGCGCCGAGGTCGAGGGGATCGAGAACGTGCCGGCCGCCGGCGGCGCGCTGCTCGTCTCGAACCACTCGGGCGCGCTGCCGCCGGACGCCGCGATGATCGCCAAGTCGATCCGCGAGGAGCACGCCCACCCGCGGCCGCTCAACATCACGATCGAGCACTTCTTCAAGGGCTATCCGGGCTTCAGCACTCTGCTTCCAAAGATCGGGTGCGTGCCCGCGCATCCGGCCAACGTGCACCGCCTCCTCTACGACGAGGAGCAGCTCGTGCTGGTGTTCCCAGAGGGCCGCAAGGCCACCGAGAAGCTCTACAAGGACCGCTACCGACTGCGCCGCTTCGGACGCGGCGGCTTCGTGGAGGCCGCCATGCGCGCCCGGGCGCCGATCGTGCCGGTGTGCGTGGTGGGCGCCGAGGAGGCCGCGCCGATCTTCGCTCAGGTCGGGCTGATGAAGCGCCTGACCGGGCTCCTCTACTTCCCGATCACGCCCACGTTCCCGCACTTCGGCCTGCTCGGCATGGCCGGCTACCTGCCCGCGAAGTTCAAGCTGCGCTTCCTCGAGCCCATCGAGTTCGACGAGGAGGGCATGCACGAGGACAAGGCGCTCGTCCAGACGGTCGCCCACGAGGTCCGCGCCCGCATCCAGGAGAACCTGTGGGACATGGTCGCCAAGCGCAAGTCGGTCTGGTTCGGGTAGCGGCGTGGACTCGAAGCGCATCCTGATCACCGGCATCTCGACGCTACTGGGGCGGGCGGCTCGCCCAGGCGCTGGAGCGCTTCCCCGAGGTCGAGGCCGTGATCGGCGTGGACAACGAGGAGCCGAACGTCGAGCTCGAGCGCACCGAGTACGTGAAGGTGGGGGCGCAGCACGCGCTGCTCCGGCGCGTGGTGGAGGCCGCCGAGATCGACACCGTGGTGGACACGCGCCTGGTGGTGGACTCGGCGATCACCTCGTCCTCCAAGGCCCACGAGAACAACGTGATGGGGACGATGAACATCCTCGCGGCATGCACGGGGGCGGACTCGCCGGTGCGCAAGGTCGTCTTCAAGTCCTCGACCCACTTCTACGGCTGCCACCAGGACGACCCGGCCTTCTTCGACGAGACGATGCGGCGCCCGCACCCGCCGCGCAGCGGGATCGAGAAGGACATCGTGGAGGCGGAGGCTTCGGTGAACGAGTTCGCCGAGCGCCACCCGGACACCGCGGTCTCGATCCTCCGCTTCGCGAATGTCCTTGGCCCGGACGTCGAGACCTCGCATACCAAGCTGTTCTCGCTGCCGGCCGTGCCGATGATCCTGGGCTTCGACCCGCGCTACCAGTTCGTCCACGAGGACGACGTGGTGCACGCGCTCGAGCACGCCGTGAAGCACCGCGTGCCCGGGCACCTTCAACGTGGCCGGCGACGGCGTGCTCGCGCTCAGCGAGGTGGCCGGCCTGCTGGGCAAGCCGTACGCGCCGGTGCTGCCGCCGTGGGGCACGGGCATCGCGACCTCGGTGATCAGGCGGCTGGGGCTCGAGATCCCACCCGAGGCGCTCGAGCAGATGCGCTACGGGCGCGGCGTGGACAACCGGCGCTTCAAGGCCTCGGGCTTCCACTACCAGCACACGAGCCGCGAGACGGTGATCAAGCTCGGTGAGCACCTGCGCATCCACCCCGTGGTTCGCGGCGCGCAGGAGCCCTATCGCTACGAGCGCGAGGTGGAGGAGTTCCTGCGCTGGAGCCCGCACGTGAAGAACACGCGGGACACGGGCGCGGGCGCCCTGAGCCGCGACCAGCTCGCCGAGCTCCAGAGGCTGCTCACGGGCTTCGCGGACACCGCCGGGATGGACCTGGACAGCGAGCCGGGGATCGACCGCGCCGCCGAGGCCGAGCGCCGCGCCGAGGCTGCCGAGGACGCCGCGCGCGAGGCCTCGAAGCGAGCGGAGCGGGCGGAGAAGCGCGCCGAGAAGCGCGCCCAGGAGGAGGCCGCGCGGCCCCAGCCATCGCGCCGGCCGGTCGAGCACTACGACGACCTCGCCGCCGAGGAGGTGATCGCCCTGCTGGCCTCACTGGAGCACGAGGACCTCCAGATGCTGCGCGAGTACGAGCGCGATCACGCCAATCGCACGCGGGTGCTGAGTGCGATCGAGTCCGTGCTCGCGCGCGGCGGCTCCAGGGTCTAGCCGCAACCCGGCTTTCAACGGTGGGCGACCGCCGCCCCCGGCGCTACTCTCAGCTTCCCCCCATGAGGCACCGGTGGTTCATCCTCGTGGCCGTCCTCCTGCTGGTCATGATCGGAGGCGCGGTCGCCGCGTTCGCGTACGACAGCTCGCGTGACGACCTGATCGCCGAGGGCGTGACCATCGCCGGCGTGGACGTGGGCGGCATGACGAGCGCCGAGGCGCGCAGCATCGTGCGCCACGAGCTCCAGAAGCCCCTCGAGCGCCCGATCGCCGTCCGGCGCGGAGCGCAGCGCTTCACGCTCTCGGCCCACGACGCCGGCGTCAAGGCCGACGTGGGCGGCATGGTCGACGAGGCGCTGAAGGAGAGCCGCGACGGCAGCATCTTCAGCCGCGTGGCCCGCGACATCACCGGTGGGCAGGAGGACGCCCAGGTCTCGGCCCGGGTCACCTACTCGACCGACGCCGTCGAGCAGCTCGTCAAGCGGGTGGAGACCAAGCTCAACCGCCCCGCACGCGACGCGGAGGTGGACTTCCCCTCGCTGGAGAAGGTGAAGGAGCAGAAGGGCCGCAGGGTGAGGGCCGCGGTGCTCCAGCAGCGGATCGCGCAGGCCCTCACGGTGCCGGGCGTGGAGCGGACCGTGCGGGCGCCCGTCCGGATCCTCAAGCCGAAGGTCACCCAGGCGGAGCTGGCGGGCAAGTACCCCGTCGTGCTCGTGGCCGACCGTTACAACTTCAAGCTCCGCCTCTACAGGAACCTGAACATCCAGAAGGAGTACACCGTCGCGGTGGGCGCGCTCGGGTTCGACACCCCGGCCGGGCTCTACCACATCCAGAACAAGGCGGTGGACCCCGCCTGGCACGTGCCGAACAGCGATTGGGCCGGCGACCTCGCAGGCACGATCGTGCCGGGCGGCACGGCCGAGAACCCATTGAAGGCGCGCTGGCTCGGCATATTCGACGGCGCCGGCATCCACGGAACCGACCAGACCTACTCACTCGGCAGCGCGGCCTCCCACGGCTGCATCCGGATGGCGATCCCAGACGTGATCGAGCTGTACGACCAGGTCCCGGTGGGCGCGCCGATCTACATCGCGTAGGCGGGTCCTGCGGCTCGAAAGAGCAGCATCGAAGGGTGGCCAGGCCGGGGGCTCAACACATCGGTCGCGCTCTGGTTGCCCAATGTGTTGAGCCTCCAAGCGGGGGCAACCCTTCAAACGCAGCAGTTGCGGGCTCAGACCCCAATCGGAGGCTCAACACAATGCGTCCCATAGTGGGACGCAACGTGCTGAGCCCGTCAGACCCCGATCTCGGTCAGACGTCCGAGGGGTCTGACCCTTTTCGGAGGGAGGTTGAGGGTTTGGAGACGTCCGAGGGGTCTGACCCTTTTCGGAGGGAGGTTGAGGGTTTGTAACGGCTGGCGCATCCGGGCAAGCCGGCGTTGGCCGGGCATCGTCGGTATAACGCGGAGATCACAACCGAGCCCTCGCGTTGGGGGTCAGACCCCTCGGGATCAGACCCAGGGTGCTACATCACGTAGCCGCTTAGTGCCTCAGACCCCGATCTCGCCCACAGGAATTTCCTCCCAACCCTGCTCTGCAAGCAGGTTCTGGCGCCCGGTGTGTCGAATGCAGAGCGTGCCGATGAAGATCCCTCGTTCCTGCTTGCGGAGCACGGCGTACCACATGGTCGACGCGTCGCTCGGACCCTGGATGGGATGCCAGGGCTTGATCGGCTTGTCGAACTCGTCCACGAGCTCCGCGTCGGCGAGCTGATTCCGCGTGGCGACCCGACCATCCTCAGTGTTGACGAAGAAAGAACCCACTCCGATCGAGGCTAGCTGGCAGCAGGCGCTCGCCCGCTTCGACGACTGGCAGCTCGCGCGCGGGATGGGGGAGAAGACGCGCAGCGCGTACGGGGTGGACCTCGCGCAGCTGGCCGACTGGGCCGCCTCGCGCGAGCTCGGCCCGCTGTCGCTGACCCACCGGGAGCTGCGCCACTTCGCCGGCGTCGTGTCCGAGCGGGGCGCGATGAAGTCGACCGTGGCGCGCAAGCTGGCCGCAATCCGCACCTTCTACCGCCAGCTCGTGGAGCGCGGCGAGCTGGAGGCGAACCCCGCCGAGCTCGTCGCGAGCCCCAAGAAGGACTCCTACCTGCCGAAGGTCCTGAAGCCCGAGGAGGTGGCCGAGATGCTCGAGCGGATACCGGGCTCCACGCCGCTCGATCTGCGCGACCGCGCCCTGCTCGAGCTGGCCTACGCCGCGGGGCTGCGGGTGGAGGAGCTCGTGAATCTCGACGTAATCAGCCTGAATGCGGATGGCGAGGAGGTGCGCGTGGAGGGCAAGGGCGGCCGGACGCGCGTGGTGCCGGTGGGCGAGCACGCCTGGAGGGCGCTCGACCGCTACCTGGCTCGCGGCCGCACGGTCCTCAACTGCGGGGAGAGCGAGGCGCTGTTCCTCTCGAAGAGCGGCCGGCGCCTGTCCACCTCCGACGTCCGCCGCCGGCTGCGCCTACAGACGCGCCGGGCCGGGATCTCGCCGCATACCCTGCGACATTCGTTTGCGACCCACCTGCTCGAGGGCGGGAGCGGACATTCGCGCGATTCAGGAGCTACTGGGACACTCAAGTATCAGCACGACCCAGACATACACTCGGGTAGAGTCGAAACGCCTCAAAAAGGCGTACGCGCGCTCTCACCCACGTGCGTGACCTAAGACACGGATGGAGACAAACCTCAAGGCCATAGAGCTCCGCGACCTCTGGCGCCGCTACAAGGATGAGAAGGACGAGAAGGCCCGCGAGCGATTGGTGCTCGCGTATGCCCCGCTCGTCAAGTACGTAGCCGGCCGGATGTCGAGCGGACTGCCCTCCCATGTGGAGGAGGCGGACCTGATCTCGTATGGCCTGCTCGGCCTGATCTCGGCGATCGAGCGCTTCGAGCCCGAGCGCGAGATCAAGTTCGAGACCTTCGCGATCACCCGCATCAAGGGCTCGATCATCGACGAGCTGCGCTCGCTCGACTGGGTGCCGCGCTCCGTGCGCACCAAGGCCCGCGAGATCGAGCGCGCCAACGCCAAGCTCGAGCACCAGCTGCACCGCGCGCCGACCGACCAGGAGATGGCCGACACGCTCGACGTGTCGGTGGAGGACTTCCAGGAGTCGCTCGTGCGCATCTCCAACTCCTCGGTGGTGGCGCTCGACGAGCTGTGGACCGTCTCGGACGCATCCGGCGACCAGGTCTCGCTGCTCGACACGATCCAGGATCCCCAGGCGCTCGACCCCGCCATGGAGATGGACACGACCGAGATGAAGGACCGCCTGGCGGACGCGATCGCGCGGCTGCCGGAGCGCGAGAAGCTCGTCGTGGCCCTCTACTACTACGAGAACCTCACCCTGCGGGAGATCGGCGAGGTGCTGGGCGTGACCGAGTCGCGCGTGTCACAGCTTCACACCAAGGCCGTCCTGCGGCTCAAGTCGCGCCTGCAGGGCGATCCCATCAGCGAAACCGGCTAGCGGCGGGCACAGCGGATGTTGCGGCGCCGTGCGAACCGCCACAGCGAGGAGCTGAGGTCTCGTGCGAGCCGGCAGACGGCATTGGCGGAGCTCGGCCAGCTCGCACTCGAGGGGACAGGGCTCGACGAGCTGCTCGACGTGACCGCGACGACGGTGGCGCGCGAGCTCCGGGTGGACCACGTTGCGCTGCTCGAGCTGACGCGCGACGGGCGCGGCCTGCTTGCGCGTGCGGGCGTGGGGCTGCCGGAGGGCGTGCTCGGCGGAGTGCTGCCGCTCGGGCCGGGTGACCCCCCGGGGCCGTCGGCACTCGGTCAGGACCTGGGCGCCGCAAGCTCGCGCCACGTTCCGATCGAGACCCGCGGACGCCGGTCGGGCTGGATCGAGGCCCACAGCCGCGCCGCGCGCGAGTTCACGGCTGAGGAGGACGCCTACCTCCAGGCCATCGCGAGGGTGGTCGGCGCCGCCGGCGAGCGCGCGCGGCACGACGACCTCGTGAGCGACAGCGAGGCCCGCTTCCGCGAGCTGGCGAACACGACGCCGGCGCTCATGTGGATGACGGACTCGGAGGGCGACGTGACCTTCGTGAACGAGGGCTGGCTGCGCTTCACCGGCGGGACGTCCGACGTCGGCGTGACGTTCGCGACGAGCGCCCACCCGGATGATCGAGAGGAGGCGTTGCGGATCTGGGAGGAGGCCTCCGCGCGCCGTGAGGAGTTTCGCTGCGAATACCGGCTGCGCCATGCCCCGTCGGGCGGGTACCGCTGGGTGCTCGAGCTGGGCGTGCCGCGCTTCGCGGGCGGCGAGTTCGTGGGCTACGTGGGTACCGCCACGGACATCCACGAGCGCCGCTCGATGGAGGAGGCGCTGCGGGAGTCCGAGGCGAGCTTCCGCGACCTCGCCGACACCGCCCCGGCGATGATGTGGACGACCGACGAGGACGGGCTCGTGACGTTCGTGAACGAGGGCTGGATGCGGTTCACGGGCACGCGCCTCGAGGACGAGCTCGGGGCGAGCTGGCAGCTCGGTGTGCACCCCGACGACGCCGAGGTGATGCTCAGGACGTGGGACGAGGCGCGCATGGAGCGCCGCTCGTGGGAGCGCGAGTACCGCCTGCTTCACCACTCTGGCGAGTACCGCTGGATCGTGGACCGCGGCGTTCCCCGCTACGAGGGCGGGCGCTACACCGGCTACGTGGGCACCGCGATCGACATCCACGAGCGCAAGACGATGGAGGGACGGCTGCTCGAGGTCTACCGGCGCGAGCACAAGATCGCCGAGACGCTTCAGCGCAGCCTCCTGCCCGAGCGCCTGCCCCAGATCGACGGCCTGCAGCTGGCGGCCCGCTACCTGCCCGGCGCTCGCGGAGCCGCGATCGGCGGCGACTGGTACGACGTGCTCGAGCGCCCCGACGGCCGCGTGGCGCTGGTGGTGGGCGACGTGGTGGGCCACGGCCTGCGCGCCGCCGCGACGATGGGCCAGCTCCGCAACGCCTTCCGCGCATACGGCCTCGTCGAGTCCTCTCCCGGCCGAGGTGGTGGCGCGCATCAACCGGCTCGTGATGAGCGGGGTTGAGGACGCCATGGCCACCGTCGTCTACCTGGTGCTCGACCGTGAGACCGGCGAGGTGTCCTACAGCGTCGCCGGGCACCCACCGCCGCTCGTGCTCACGCCGGACGGCCCGCACTTCCTCGAGGGCGGGCGCTCGGTGCCGATCGGAGCATCCGACCCCGCGGTGTTCCGTGAGGCGAGCGCCGTGCTTCCGCCGGGCTCGTCGCTGCTGCTCTACACGGACGGGCTCGTGGAGCGCCGCGATGTGGGGCTCGAGGAGCGCCTTGCGGAGCTCGCGGACGTGGCCGGTGCGGCGGGTGACGATCTCGACGTGCTGTGCGAGCGCGTGATCGAGCTCGTGCTCGGGGACGGCGAGCCCGGCGACGACGTTGCGCTCCTCGCGGTACGTCCGCTCCCGGCAGCGGCCGAGCGCATCAGCCTGACGCTCCCGGCCGAGCCGGGGTCGCTGGCGAGCCTGCGGCGCCGCCTGGCGCGCTTCCTGCACGCCACGGGCGCAACGGAAGCGGAGCAGTACGAGCTCACGCTCACGATCTGCGAGGCGGCTGGCAACGCGATCGAGCACGCCTACGGCCCCGGCGACGCCACCTACGAGGTGGAGGTGACCTTCGCGAACGGGGAGCTCGTGGCCACCGTGCGCGACAGCGGCAGCTGGCGCGACAAGCGCGGCGAGCACCGCGGGCGCGGCCTCAACATCATCGAGGAGCTGATGGACGAGGTTCAGGTGTCGACGCACGACGACGGCACCGTCGTGACGATGCGACGGCGGCTCGCCGCCGAACGGGCTGCGTGACCTCGCCGGCGGAGATCGCGGTCGAGCGCCGCGGCGGGAGCGTGGTGGCGCACGTGAGCGGAGAGATCGACATGACGAATGCCGAGTACATGCGCGAGCAGCTGCTCGACTCGACCCCGAACGACGCGCTCGCGCTCGTGATCGACATCGGCGGCTGCCGCTACCTCGACTCGGCTGCGATCGAGGTTCTCTTCGACCTCGCGCGGCGGCTCGAGCGCCGCCGCCAGGAGCTGCGGCTCGTGGTGCCGCCGAGCTCGCCGCTGAAGCGTGTGATCGAGCTGACCGACATCGGGAGCGCCGCGCCGGTGTACGACTCGCTCGACTCCGCCCTCTCGCAGTAACCTGAGGCTCGCACACCGAATCTGCGAGGGAAGGGAGTCGGATGGCGCACGAATCGCCGAAGAGGATCCGCAATGTGGCGTTGGTTGGCCACCGGGGCAGCGGCAAGACGTCCGTGAACGAGGCACTTCTGTTCGAAGCGGGCGCCATCAACCGGCTCGGCTCGGTGGCAGACGGAAGCACGGTCTCGGACTCGGCGTCCGACGAGAAGTCGCGCGAGATGTCGATCTCCGCGAGCCTCTCCTCGTTCCGCTGGGAGGACCGCAAGATCAACCTCGTGGACACGCCCGGTGAGCCCAGCTTCATCGCCGACGCGCTCGCGGCGCTGCGCGTGGTCGAGGGCGCCGTATTCGTGGTGAATGGCGTAATGGGCGTCGAGGTCACGACCAGCCGCCTCTGGGAGCGCGCCTCCGAGCTCGGGCTCGCGCGCACCATCTTCGTGAACATGCTGGACCGCGAGCGGGCGGACTTCTTCCGCGCGCTCGAGTCCCTGAAGCAGGCCTTCGGCCCGCACGTGGTGGCCACCGAGATTCCGATCGGCAAGGAGCACGAGCTCCAGGGCGTGGTCGACCTGATCGACATGAAGGCATACCGCTACGACGGCGACAGCCGCGACAACTGCTCGGAGATCGAGATCCCCGAGGAGCTGCAGGCGCAGGCCGAGGAGTACCGCGAGAAGCTGATGGACGAGGTGGCCGAGGTCTCGGACGCGCTGATGGAGCGCTACCTCGAGGGCGAGGAGATCTCGCACGAGGAGACGGTGGCCGCTCTGAAGAAGGGCGTCACCGAGGGACACCTGTTCCCGGTCACGTGTGGCGCCGCCACGCGCAACCTCGGCATCAACCGCCTGCTGGACGCCTTCGTGGAGGACCTGCCCTCGCCGGCGAAGCGCGGCCCGATCGAGGTCGACGGCGTGACGCTCGAGCCGGACGAGTCGAAGGACATGGTCGCGTTCGTGTTCAAGACGCTCGCGGACCCGTACGCCGGACGCGTGAACCTGTTCCGCGTCTACCAGGGCGTGCTCAAGCACGACTCGCACGCGCACAACTGCCGCGCCGGTGCCAAGGAGCGCATCGGCCAGCTGCTCGTGCCGCAGGGCAAGGACACCGAGCACGCCGACGAGTTCGGACCTGGCGACATCGGCGCGGTCGCGAAGCTGAAGGAGACCCACGCGGGTGACGTGCTCGCCTCGAAGGAGATGGACATCCCGCTGAAGCTGCCGCCGATGCCGCGCCCGGTGATGGCGTTCGCGATCGAGGCCAAGGCGAAGGGCGACGAGGAGAAGATGGGCCAGGCCCTGCGCCGCCTTCAGGAGGAGGACCCGACGATCGACTTCCACCGCGACTCGGAGACCGGCGAGCAGATCCTCGCCGGGATCACGCAGATCCACGTGGAGGTGATCGTCGACCGGATGAAGGAGCGCTTCGGCGCCGAGGTGGAGCTGCACTCGCCGCACGTGCCCTACCGCGAGGCCATCAAGGGCTCCGCCAAGTCACACGCCCGCTACAAGAAGCAGACCGGCGGCCGCGGCCAGTTCGCCGACTGCCACATCGAGATCGCGCCCGGTACCGAGGGCGAGGGGCTCGAGTTCGTGAACGCCATCAAGGGCGGCGTGATCCCGGGCGGGTTCATCCCGGCCGTTCAGAAGGGCGTCGTGGAGGCGATGCGCACGGGCACCGTGGCCGGCTATCCCGTCCAGGACGTGAAGGTCACGCTCTTCGACGGCCAGCACCACTCGGTGGACTCCTCCGAGATGGCGTTCAAGATCGCGGGCTCGATGGCCTTCAAGGACGCCATGGAGAACGCCACGCCCACGCTGATGGAGCCGATCATGACCGTGACGGTCGTTGTGCCCGAGGCGTACGTGGGCGACGTGATCGGCGACCTCAACTCTCGCCGCGGGCGGCCGCTCGGAATGGAGCCCAAGGGCGCCGTGACCGAGATGAAGGCCGAGGTGCCGATGGCCGAGATGCTCGACTACGCACCCGACCTGCGAGCGATCACCGGCGGGCAGGGCGAGTACTCGATGGACCTCGCCCGCTACGAGGAGGTCCCGGGGCACGTGGCGCAACAGGTCGTGCAGGAGGCGCAGCGTGAGAAGGAGGCTGTGGAGGCCTGACTATCCTTGCCGGCGTGAAGAAGGAGCTTCGGCCCGTTCACGACGCCGTCAGCTGCGATGTCTGCGGGCGCACCATCCTCAAGGGTGAGCGCGCCGAGTGGTACCTCGCGCCGGGCGGCCACCGGCACCAGGTCTGCGACCTGTGCGCCACGCGTGCGCAGCACCACGGCTGGATCCGCGAGTCGGGGGCGGGCGACCTGCCGGCCCGCGTGCCTCGCAACGAGCCGCGCCGCGGCGTGATGGGGCGGCTGCGCAAGCGCCGCCCGGCCGGGCGCCCTGCCGAGGACGAGCCGCGGATGGCCGAGGACAACGGACGCGACGGGGTCAGGCTCAAGCCTGACCCCGAGTCCCCAGAGGCTGGGGACGCCGCGCCGCCGCCCCCGCGGCCGCGCTCCCGGCCTCAGAGCCCGCGCCACGTCCGGGCGGTGCCGACCACCGCGGAGGTGAAGGTGGAGCGGGCGCTCGAGCTCTTCAACGGCTCAGGTCACCAGCGCACCGTCGCCGGTCTGGCGCGCACGCTGGGGCAGCCCTGGGTGAGCGCGCTGCCGGATCCGGCACAGGCAAGCGCCGTGTCGTTACTCGTCGCATGGGAGCTTTCGTGGTATCGCTATCGCGTGGACCTGGGCGACGAGAACGATCCTGTGGAGATGCTCGAGAAGGGCGAGGAGCTCGATCAGATCGACGAGTCCCTGCGTTCGTGGAATGCAGCGCTCGATACTGACGGGCGCTTGGTGGCCGGTCCTGCAGCTAGCGACGGAGGTTCTGAGGAGTGATCTACTGCGTGGTGCCGCAGGCGCTGGCGGACGAGCTGTACGACAAGCTGGCCGACTACTACCGCGACGACCCGCATGTCGAGGTGATCATCGACCGGCGCGCCCAGGGAGGCACCCCGGGCGATCACCAGTCGTACAGCGAGCATCGCCGCCAGCGGCCCAAGGGCAGCTTCCCGGCGATCGAGCCGCCCGCCTCCGCGTGAGGGTCGTCGTCCACGTGGACGGCGGCTCGCGTGGAAATCCCGGCCCGGCCGCTGCAGCCGCCGTGGCGTCGAGCTCCGACGGGGAGACGCTCGCGGAGCGAAAGGCCTACATCGGGGAGGCCACCAACAACGTGGCCGAGTACCGCGGTCTGCTGCTGGGGCTGGAGCTGGCCCGCGAGCTGGGGGCCGAGGAGGTCGAGGTGGTGAACGACTCCGAACTCATCGCTCGCCAGATCGGCGGCGAGTACAAGGTCAAGCACGCCGGCCTGAAGCCGCTGTTTGCGCAGGCCATGGGAGAACTGAGAGGCTTCCACAAGTGGGCGGTCCGCTCGGTCCCCCGCGAACAGAACACTCGCGCCGATGAACTGGTCAACGAAGCCCTCGACGAGGCGCTGGCTTAAGGCAACGCCGCTCCTATGGCTGGCGCTGGCGGCACCTGCCGCGGCCGCGCCGGTGGTCACCGAGTTCAGCGCCGGCATCACCCCAAACGCGGAACTGGGGGACATCGTCCTCGGTCCCGACGGCAAGCTCTGGTTCACCGAGAAGACCGCGAACAAGATCGGCGGGTCACGCCCGGGAACCCGCCGGTGATCGACGAATTCGAGCTTCCCGCCGGCTTCACCAGCCGTTCAACATCACGGTCGGGCACGACAACAAGATCTGGTTCACCTGCAGCAACGGAGCCGGGTGCGCTGTGCCGGATCAACCCGGCAACAACACCACCGGACAAAGAGGGCCACGGCGGCTACAGCCTGCTGGGGCAGCCCGGCCGGGATCGCCGCGGGACCTGACGGGGAGATGTGGCTCGGCGGGCAGGCCGCGTCGGTCGTACGGAGCAGACACCACGACGATGGACGGAGCTGGTCGACCTCGGACATCGACGTTACCGGCTTCAACATCCGCAACCTCTCGCCCGGTCCCGACGGGAACGTCTGGGTCACAGACTTCGGCGGGAGGATCGCGCGGGTCACGCCGCGGGTGTCGTTACGCCATTCGATGTCCCCGGTGACGGCGCCTGGGACATCACGATCGGGCCGGACAACAACCTCTGGTACACGGCACCGGAGGGCAATGACTCCAAGATCGGCAGGATCACGCCCGCCGGCGAGTTCGGGACTGCAGTTCGACGTGACCGATGCTGGGCGACCAACTCGGGATCACCGTCGGGCCCGGACGGCGCGCTGTGGTTTGCGCAGGCCGTCGCGAACAACATCGGGCGCATGACGCTGGATGGGAACTTCACCGTGATCGGCGGTTTGACGGCCGGAGCGCGGCCCGAGTACATCGCGCCGGGCCCCGAGAACACGCTCTGGTTCACGGAGAAGGACGGCAACCGGATCGGGCGGATCACCGGGATCGACCTGCCACAGCAGCCAGCCAGCCGCCGCCCCACCGCCCCCGGACACCACCGTCCCGGATGTCACGGACTTCCGCGATCACCCGGCAAGGTGTTCCGGCTCGGCGGGCTCGGCACCGTGATCCGGTTCACGCTCATCGGAGGACGCCACGGTTACGATCCGGTTCGAGCGCCGCGTCGCGGCCGCTGGCGACGCGTCGGCGGACGATGGCGTTCCAGTCGACCGCCGGGCGCTCAGAGCTCCGCTTCCGGGGCCGCTTCGATCTGCAAGCACCCGCTGAAGCCCGGCCGCTACCGGATGACGCTCACCGCGAAGGATGCGGCGGGCAACGTCTCGTCACCCGACCGCACCCGCTTCCGCCTGCTGCCGGCGAAGCGCTAGATCTGCGGAACCGGATCCGAAGGTGGCCCGCCCGGGTCCGGGCTCGGTGCCGGTGGCGTGGGGTCGGGCGGTGTGGGGTCCGGGCCCGGCGACGGGCCGGGGCCGGGGCTGGGTGTCTCGAAGCGCATCAGCCCGCCTCGCCCGGCGGCATCGCCGGCTCCGGCTGGCCTGGATCGTCGGGAATCTCGGGGCCCTTCGGGTCCGGCTGAGGTGCGTCCGGAGGGCTCGGCTGCGGCTGCTCCGGGGGGCTTGGCGCGGGGACCTCGGCGGTGTGCGGCGTCGTCATGGACACTTTCGCTTTCCTCCTGCTCGGATACACGCCCCGTACCCGAACGCCTGAAGGCTTCAACCGTGTTGATCGACGCCGGCTACGAAGAGCGCTACTGGTACCCCGACGACGGCGGCGAGGTCTGGGTCGCTGGGTACCAGCTCGTCGATCCGGAGTCGGGCCGCTACCTCGCCCGCGACGCTCCCGAGCTGGCCGCGCGCGGACTGCACGTCGTGGGTGCGGCCGGCGCGGGCGCCCACCACGCCGACGCGCTGGCGAGCGATGCCGTGGCGCCCGGCAAGCCGCTCGAGCTGCGCCGCGACCCCGACAACCCGCACGACCCGAACGCGATCGCGGTTCACCCGGCGGGTGGGGGCGAGCAGGTGGGCTGGGTGCCGCGCGAGCTGGCCGCGGAGCTCGCGCCCGAGCTGGACGCCGGCCGGCCGTGGTCGGCGATCGTGCTGCGCGAGCAGCGCCGCTCGCCGCGCGACCCGCGCCACGGCCTCACGATGCTGCTCGCGCCGGCGGCGCAACTGGAGCTTCGGGTTACCCCAGACCGGTAACCGGGGGTTGTCCCGGGTCCCCCATCGGCGTACGGTGGTTACAGGGCCGGACTCGCAACCCGCCCCGGACGCCCTCCCCAGACGCCTCGTTAGGAGGCCCCATGACCACTTCGCCCGCTTCTGCACCTCCTTCCGAGGCGGTGACCGCTGGCGCCGTTGTTGCCGCTTGGGCCGTCACGCGCCGCTACGGCGAGCAGGACTCCGCCGTCGATGCCCTGCGCGGCGTGTCCATGCGCGTGCCGCCCGGAGAGTTCACGGCCGTGATGGGCCCCTCCGGCTCAGGCAAGTCCACCCTGATGCACATCCTCGCCGGGCTCGACGTGCCCACCACCGGGCAGGTCTGGATCGGCGGCGAGGAGATCACCGACATGAGCGACGACGAGCTCACCCTGCTGCGTCGGCGCCGGATCGGCTTCATCTTCCAGTTCTTCAACCTGCTCCCGATGCTCACGGCGGAGCAGAACGTGGTGCTGCCGCTGTCGATCGCGGGCGAGAAGCCCGAGAAGGAGTGGGTCGACGAGGTGATCCACCAGGTCGGACTCGGAGAGCGGCGCACCCACAGGCCGTCCGAGCTGTCCGGCGGCCAGCAGCAGCGCGTCGCGATCGCGCGGGCACTCGTCTCGCGCCCGACGATTCTGTTCGCCGACGAGCCGACCGGAAACCTCGACTCCACCACCAGCGACGAGATCCTCGCGCTGATGCGCGAGTCCGTGGACAAACTCGGTCAGACAACGCTGATGGTGACCCACGACGCGAGCGCGGCGGCGATCGCCGACCGCGTCCTGTTCCTCGCGGACGGGTCGATCGTCGAGGACGTCCACGGCCTCAGCGAGCACCAGGTGCTCGAGACGATGGAGGGACTGAGGAACCGATGATCGCCGCCACGGTCCAGGGGTTGTGGGGCCGCAAGCTGCGCACCGCGCTCACCGCGCTGGCGGTGGTGCTCGGGGTGGCGATGGTCAGCGGCACCTACGTCCTGACGGACACGATCACAAAGGCATTCGACGGGCTCTACGAGGACTCGTACGAGGGGACGAGCGCAGTGATCTCCGGGAAGGAGGTCGTGAAGAACGCTTCGAGCGGGAAGGCGACCGTTCCGGAGTCCCTGGTGGAGGAGGTGCGCGCGCTTCCTGGTGTGGCGTCTGCCACCGGCTCGGTCTACGACGTGAGCGGGACGACCGACCTCACGAAGCTGATCGGTAGGGACGGGGAGCAGCTCGGCACGGGTGAGGCGCCCAACTTCGGCTGGGGATTCGACCCCAACGAGAAGCGCTTCAACCCGCTGACGCTCACCGCCGGCACGTGGGCGGACGGCTCGGACCAGATCGTGATCGACGCCGGCACGGCGTCGAAGGAGAACTACGCGGTCGGCGACAAGATCCGTGCCTCTGCGGAGGGGCCGACGCGGGAGTTCAACATCGTCGGCATCGCGAAATTCGGCTCGGTCGACTCGATCGGAGGAGCGACGTTCGCCGTCTTCGACGTGCCGACGGCGCAGTCCATGCTGAACAAGCAGGGACAGGTCGACTCGATCTTCATCGCCGCCAAGAGCGGCGTGGAGGACAGCGCGGTGGCCGACCAGGTCAAGCCGCTGCTGGACAGCTCCGCCGTCGTGCGGACCGGCGCCGAGCAGGGAGCGGCGGACTCCCAGGAGACGAACGACGGACTCGCGATCATCAAGTACTTCCTGCTGGCGTTCGCGGCGATCTCGCTGATCGTCGGCTCGTTCGTCATCTTCAACACGCTCTCGATGACGGTGGCGCAGCGGGTTCGCGAGCTCGCCACCCTGCGCACGCTGGGCGCGTCGCGCAAGCAGGTGAGGCGCTCGGTGCTGCTCGAGGGCTTCATCACCGGCCTCGTGGCGGCGATCATCGGGCTGTTCTGCGGCTTCCTGCTCGCGAAGGGGCTGAACGCGTTCTTCAAGGCGGTCGGAGTGGACCTGCCGACGAAGGGCACGGTGTTGCAGACCCGCACCGTCGTGGTGTCGCTGCTGATCGGCGTGGGGATCACGATGCTCGCGACGATCTCGCCGGCCCGCAAGGCCACGAACGTGCCGCCGATCGCGGCGGTGCGTGAGGGCGCCACGCTGGCACCGTCTCGAATTGCCTCGCACCCGGTTACGGCGAGCGTGGTTCTCGGCGTGGCGGTCGTGGCACTCGGGGTCGGGCTGTTCGGCGGCCTCGAGATCGGCCCGACGCTGGGCCTGATCGGCCTGGGCTGCATCCTGATGTTCGTGGGCGTGGGGCTGATCGCGTCACGGCTCGTGAAGCCGCTCGCCGCGGCCCTCGGGGCCCCGGGGGAGCGCTTCGGCGGGGTGTCGGGCCAGCTCGCCAGGGAGAACGCCACGCGCAATCCCACGCGCACGGCCCGCACGGCCGGCGCGCTGATGATCGGCCTGGCGCTGGTCACGCTCGTGGCCACGCTCGGCGCGAGTCTCAAGAGCACGAACCGAAGCGCGCTCGAGGACCAGGTGAGGTCGGACTACGTCGTGACCTCAGACAACGGGTTCGACCCGTTCACGGCCGCCGCCGGCAAGGCGCTCGACGGCGCGCCCGGCGTGGCCGTGGCGTCGAGTGTCCGCAGTGACAGTGCGGCGGCGTTCGGCGACGAGGGGACCGTCACCGGCGTCGATCCGGCAACGATCGGCCAGGTCTACGACTACCGCTGGAACAAGGGCTCGGACAGCGTGCTGCTGTCGCTCGGGTTCGACGGAGCGGTGGTCCGGGACGCGTTCGCCGACACGCACAACCTGGCGGTCGGGGACGACTTCGCGATCACGACGCCGCAGGGCAAGAAGGTGCCCCTCGTGGTGCGCGGGATCTACAAGCCGCCGTCCGAGGAGCTCGATCCGCTGCTGGGAGAGGTGACGCTCGCGCAGCGGGCGTTCGACACGCACTTCCCGCGGCCGAAGGACCTGTTCTCGTTCGTGGACACGGACGAGGGCGTGACGAGCCAGACCACCGCCGGGCTCGAGCGTGTGCTCGGCCCCTACCCGGACGCGGTGCTCCACACCAAGGCGGACTGGGTGGACGAGCGTGCCGGCGGAATCGACACGATCCTGAACATCTTCTACGTGCTGCTCGCGCTGTCGGTCGTGGTCAGCCTGTTCGGGATGGTGAACGCCCTCGCGCTGGCGGTGTTCGAGCGCACGCGTGAGATCGGGATGCTGCGCGCGATCGGCCTCACCCGTCGGCAGACGCGCCGGATGATCCGGCACGAGGGGATCATCACCGCGTTGATCGGTGCAGCCCTGGGGCTGCCGCTCGGGGTGTTCATCGCGGCGGTGATCGTCCAGGGGCTGAGCGACCTGGACGTGACGTTCTCGCTGCCCGTGGTGATCATCGTGGTCTTCGCGATCGTCTCGATGATCGCGGGCACGCTGGCAGCGGTGCTGCCGGCGCGCCGCGCGTCGCGCCTGAACGTCCTCCAGGCGCTGCAGTACGAGTGAGCCTGGCTCTACCCTAAGCGGGTCTGACCCTGAGGGTCGTCGCCTACGCGGCGTAGCGCGCGGCGCTGCGGGCCTTGGCCTTGGCGGCCTCGACCTCGCGGTCCTTGGGCGGCGCGTTCGTGACGAGCTCGCCGAGCAGGCGGGTGCTCACCGCGGCCACCTCGTCGACCGCGCGCTCGAAGGCCTCGGTGTTGGCCTGCGACGGCTTCGAGAATCCGCTGATCTTGCGGACGTACTGGAGCGCGGACGCGCGGATCTCGTCGTCGGTCGCCGGAGGATCGAAGTTATGGAGTGTTCGGATGTTGCGGCACATGCTTCGAGGCTAGCCGCTTGGCCGCCTCAGAGTCCTCCGCGCGTGCCGCGATCGCGATCACCGTGGGCCGGCGATTCCCACCTGGATCACCTCGTAGCCGCCCTCGGGCCGCTCGCTCGGTCCCCAGCCGCCCTTGAAGCGGATTCCCGCGATCTGCCCGAGCGCCCATCGCTGCTCCGGGACGATCCGTCCCATGGCGTCGAGCACGCGCTCCGTGTCCGCCTCCGGCAGCAGCTCACCTCGCGCGAGCGCCGCGTAGAAGCCGAGCGCGGCCGTCAGCGACCAGACGGTGCGACCGAAGGAGCTGTAGCCGCGCGGGTCGGGGTCGGTCTCGAGCGTCGTTGGCGCGTCGCCTGCGCGCCGGAGCACGGCTTCGACCTCGGCGGCGCCGTCGTCGAGCCCGTGCCAGAGGAGCAGCGCGGCGTCGTTGTCGGAGCGCGTGATGGCGGCTTCGATGGCGTGCCAGTCCGCCTGGCCCGCCAGAATGGCCGCCACGATCACCGGGACTTTCATCGTCGACCACGCGCGGCTCTCGCTCAGCTCGCCACGCGTCTCGATCGGTCCGCCCGCCAGGTCCCCAACCGCCACTCCGAAGACCAGCCCATCCCGCTCACCCTACGCGGACTGGAATAAGCGCGGCTGCCGCCGATTACCCCGGGTGACATCAACTGGAATCCGAAACCGGCAAGCCGGAACGGAGAGCCCGAAAGGTAGGTCTGCATGAGCCGTTCCCATTACCGGAAGCTGGTCATCCTCGGGTTGACGACCTTTGCCGTTCTGGCCCCAGCGGGCGTCGCGGGCGCTGCCGCTCCCCGTCCGCTCACGCCCTGCGGCCCAACGGCCCTCACGGGCAGCGTCGGGGCCCACTCCTCCGCGTGCGTCCACACGAGTCCCCCGATCCACCGTGGTCGGCGAGGCCCCCGCGGTCGGCCGGGAGTCCCCGGCAGGAACGCTGCCCCCGGGAGACGTGGACCAAGAGGACCGATGGGCCCCGCCGGTCCCCGCGGCCTGCTGGGACTTCAGGGTGACACCGGCGCAGCCGGCCCAACAGGCCTAACCGGCTTGCACGGAGTTGCCGGAACAGACGGCCAAGACGGCCAAGACGGCGTTGCCGGTCTGGACGGACTAGACGGTCTCGCCGGAACTGACGGAGTGGACGGCCTCGCCGGAGCAGACGGAACAGACGGTGTCGCCGGGACCGACGGAACGAACGGTTCCGACGGCCTCGACGGCGTGCAAGGGAACGTCGGCGCCGCCGGCTCGGACGGAACGGACGGAACAAACGGAACCGACGGATCAGACGGCCTAGACGGCCTAGACGGCCTAGACGGCCTAGACGGCACCGCAGGCACCAACGGCACCGACGGAACGGTCGGTTCGACAGGCGGCATCGGACCCGCTGGCCCGCAGGGAGACGCTGGAGCCCTCGGCGCTACAGGCTCGATCGGTCCGGCCGGACCAGCTGGACCGGCCGGCTCCGGCGGAGGGCTCGCCGAGTACGGCTACTACTACAACCTCACCCCGAAGACGATTCCGGTCGAGGGCGATGTCACGTTCGACACTGACGGGGCGCACACGGGTGGCATCACCCACGCGGCCGGCACCGCGGCGATCGTGCTCGTGAACGCGGGCGACTACAAGATCACGTTCTCGACCTCGGCCACGGAATCGAGCCAGTGGGCGATATTCGCCAACGGAGTCGTTGTCCCAGGCACCGTCTACGGTTCAGGCGCCGGGACCCAGCAGAACGGCGGACAGGCGATCGTCAGTCTCGGCGCCGGTGCCAGTCTCACCCTGAGGAATCACACCTCGGCCGCGGCCGTGGGGCTCCAGGGGCTTGCCGGTGGAACCGCGCCGAACGCGAACGCGTCAATCGTCATCGAGAAGGTCGGCTAGGCATGCGGAGCCTGCGTAAGCCGATGCTCGTGGCCGGGGCCCTGGTTGTCGGGGCGCTAACGGTCACCGGCTGCGGCTCATCGGAATCACCCACCATCCTCAACACTGAGAAGGTCGAGCGGGCTATCGAGCACAGCAGCTTGACTCAGCGCGGGGCACACGCCCAGGTGATCTGTCCGTCGGGCGTTCATCAGAAGAAGGGTGTCGGGTTCTCGTGCACCGCGGTCGTCAATGGCGACCGCACGAGGTTCGCAATCACCCAGCTCGACGGAGCCGGGCAAGTTCACTATGAAGCTCGCTGATGGCCGCCTGCGTAGGGCGCTGACCGGGACCGCCGCGCTCGCCGCGGTGGCAAGCGGAGCGGCCTTCGCGCCAGATGCCCGGGCCACGCCCGGCGTGGGGCCAGAGCAACAGCTCGCCGGGCTGCTCACGTCGCACAAGGTGGTCTCGAAGATCCACGGTCACCCGTCGTGGGTGACCAGGGTCTCGGCCTCGCGGCCAATCACCGGCGGGCGAACCGTGCTCCCCGTCAGCGACCGCACCACCGTCCGAGGAGTGCGCTGGCTGCGGGTCATGGTCCCCGGGCGACCGAACGGTCGGAGCGGATGGATCAAGCAGCGGGGCACCATCCTCAGTACAACCGGCTGGCACCTCATGGTCAGGACGTCATCCCGTCGCGTGCTCGTGTACCGCCACGGTCGTCCGGTGCGGACCTTCTTGGCGATCGTCGGGAAGGTCTCTACGCCCACGCCTCGCGGCCACTTCTTCGTGGAGGAGAGCGTTCGCATGCTCCCGGGCAGTGCCGGGGGGCCGTTCGCGCTCGCACTGAGCGCTCGCTCGAACGTGTTGCAGGAGTTCGATGGTGGCCCGGGGCAGATCGGACTTCACGGCGTGGCGAACCTCGGCGGCACACCTGGGACGGCGGTGTCGCATGGCTGCGTACGGCTCGACAACCCGAGCATCAGCTGGCTCGCCGCCCGCATCGCGCCCGGCGTGCCCGTGACCATCAGATACTGAGGAGGAGAGGTGGGAGATACTGCCCCGGATGAGCCATCGAACGTCGCTTCCACAACTCGAAGGTGACCTTTTCCTAACCGACGGAGGGATCGAGACCAGCCTCATATTCCACCAGGGGCTCGACCTGCCGGAGTTCGCCGCCTTCGTGCTGCTCGACCACGACGAGGGCCTCGACGAGCTACGCCGCTACTACGAGCCGTACCTCGCGCTCGCGAAGGGGAGCGGCGCCGGCTTCGTGCTCGAGAGCCCGACCTGGCGCGCCAGCCCCGGCTGGGCCGCGCGGCTCGACGTGTCCGCGGAGAAGCTCGACGCGCTCAACCGCAGGGCCATCGCTCTCATGGAGGAGCTGCGTGAGCAGGCCGGCGACAATCCCGTGGTGATCAGCGGCTGCGTCGGCCCTGAGGGAGACGGCTATCGCCCGGCCGTGCTGCTGAGCGCCGACGCCGCACGCGACTACCACTCCACCCAGATCGGAACGTTCGCCGATACCGCTGCGGACATGGTCAGCGCGATCACGATGACCTACGCGGACGAGGCGATCGGCGTGGCACAGGCCGCGCAGGACGCCGGCCTTCCCGCCGTGATCTCGTTCACGCTCGAGACCGACGGCCGGCTACCGAACGGCCAGGGGCTCGGTGAGGCAATCGAGAAGGTCGACGAGGCCACGGGCGGAGCGCCGGCCTATTACATGATCAACTGCGCCCATCCCACGCACTTCGACGACGTGCTCGCCACCGACGAGCCGTGGCGCGACCGGATCCGGGGACTGCGCGCGAACGCGTCGACCATGAGCCACGACGAGCTCGACGCGGCGGAGGAGCTGGACGACGGCGACCCCGATGACCTCGGCGCCCGCTACGCCGCCCTCAGGGCACGCCTCCCGCAGCTGAACGTGGTCGGTGGCTGCTGTGGCACCGACCATCGCCACGTGGCCGCGATCCGCGACGCGTGGGCGCAGAGCGGCTGACCTAGGCGGGCGGTGAGCCCGCCGCGGCCATGATCCGCCCGGCGTTCTCGGGCCCGAAGAACTCCGGCGCCGGCAGCGTGCCAGCCATGACGCTCACGAAGCCGTCCTGTGCCTCCTGGTTGCCCTGCATCGCCCCGATCAGCTGCTGCATCTCGGGCGGAGGCGGCTCGAGCTTCGCGAAGTCGCACGTGAATCCGTAGATGGGGAGCGCTTCCTCGTCCCGGGCCCGCTGGTAGTCGGACATCGCCTCGTCGAACGAGCGGCGCTCGGCGAACGTGTCGTCGAGGGCCCGCCGCCACCGCCTCCGCGTCACGGAACGCATCGGTGATCCCGAACGCTGTGATGGGGTGCTTGTGGTAGCCGGCGTCTCCCACGAGAGCCCATCCGGGTCCGTACGGCTTGCGGAAGTAGCCCGACAGGTCTCCCGCGCCCATGAAGCCCGACTCCCGCTCGGCGCCGTTGATGCGCTCGGCGAACTCGGGGGCGAGCTCGAAGCCCTTCAGGTAGGTGCCCTCCACGTCCTTCTTGGTGGTTCCGAAGTCCTCCTGCGGCGTGCCCTGGACCACGCAGGTGAGGCCGTCGTGCGTGGGTATCGCCGCCCAGCCGCGGCCGGACTCCGCGCGGATGTACGTGTCGAAGCCGTCGGTCGGCAGCCCGCTCCAGTACGCGTAGTAGGCGGGCGCCAGTGGCGGCACCTCGTTGTACGCCTCAGGCTCCACGGCCTTCACCACGAGCGAGTGCCTGCCGTCCGCTCCCACGACCACCTTCGCGCGCTCGGTCACCGTCTCGCCGCCCTTGGCATGGCCGCGGATGCCCGTCACGCGCCCGTCCTCGACCACGACCTCCTCAACCGCGAAAGCCTCGCGGACCTCCGCTCCGGCGGCGGCAGCGGCCTCGACCAGCAGCGCGTCGAGCACTATGCGGCGGGGGCAGTACGCCCTGTCCGTCCCATTGGACGGCCGGGGCGTTCCTGCCACTGACACGGGACCGAAGTCGAAGGAATACCGCGTGATGGGTGGGCAGTTGGTGGCCTCGAGCTGCTCGAGGATGCCCCAGCGGTCGAGGGCCGCCACCGCGGGCGGGTGCGCGAGGTGCGTGGACATCGTGTCGCTCGGGAAGGTGGCCTTGTCCACCAGCAGCACCCGGTAGCCGTTGCGGGCCAGCAGCATCGCGGTGGGCGATCCGCCGCAACGCGCGCCGACGACGATTGCGTCGTAGTCCGTACTCATTGCGAGTCCCTTTGGTTCGTGGGCGCGCCGACCGTCTCACCGGGTGGGAGCGGCGTCAAGGTCATCCCTTTAGGGCGATGCGCGCGCGACCGGGCGCCCGTACGGTCGCATCGTGATGGTGGCCTGGGATCGCTGGATCGCGGGAGGCTTCGCGATCGGGTCGGTCTGCTTCTTCATTGGTCCATTCCCGGGGTTCCAGCAGCTTGTGGGGCCGGGGGCCGTCGGCGTGGTCTTCTTCGCGGGCTCGATCTTCTTCACGCTGGCGGCGGGCCTCGCGCTGCGGGAGGCCACCCTGAGCCGTGGGAGCCGTTGGGGCTCAGATCCGTCCTGGTGGAGCGCGGCGATCCAGTTCGTGGGCACCCTGCTCTTCAACCTCAGCACGTTCGGGGGCATGCAGGACGGCCTCTCGACAACTCAGGCGAATCGCCTGGTCTGGGCACCGGACCTGTTCGGCTCGGCCGCCTTCCTCGTGTCCGGTGTGCTCGCCTACCGCGTGACCACCGGCCCGCGCCTGCTCCCGGTGCGCCGCGACCCGCCGTGGAGGATGGCCGCCGTCAACCTGGCCGGTTGCGTCTTCTTCGGGATCTCGGCGGTGGCGTCCTACGTCGTGCCATCGAGCGGCTCGGTCCTCGACCTGGCCGCGGCCAACTGGACCACCGCGCTCGGCGCGGCGTGCTTCTTCGTCGGGGCGCTGATGCTTGCCTCGATTTCATCCCATCGGGGCGAGGCAATGCCGGCTAGCGAGCGGTAACGATCGTGTCACGTGACCAGCTCGCGGTTCTCAAGGGTTGTCGCACCGCTGCTCGCGGCTGCGGTCGGCGTTGCTGCGGGCGCGGACACGGCCGGGGCGGTGAACTACGGGCCCATTTCCCATAAGGGGCTGAAGAAGGCGGGCGGGGCGTCGACGAGCTCCAAGCTGACGTTGCAGATCGGCCTGGAGGCCAACAACTCGGGCATCAACAGCGCTGCGAAGAAGGCGAGCAACCCGAAGTCTGATTCGTATGGGAAGTACCCGTCGCTGTCGACGTTGCAGAGCAAGTGGGGCGCGAAGTCGTCGGTGCGCAACGGGGTCAAGAACGCGTTCAAGTCTCAGGGGGTGACGGCCAAGATCGACGTGACCCATTTGCGCGCGTGGGCGACGGTGTCGATCGGCAAGGCGCAGAAAATGTTCGGGACGAAGTGGGCCGTCTACCACACGTCAACGGGGAATCAGCTGGTGGCGCTGCCGGTGAACACCCCGAAGCTGCCGAAGGGGTTGAAGGGGAACGTGGACGTCGTTGCCGGCATGCGCCTGATCGTCAATCACGCGTCGTCGTCCGGGCACGTGGGTCCGCCGCACAAGAGGGTCCCCGCTTCTCCGGCTGCGGCTCCCTACGACGGAGGCACGCCCACCCGGACGGGGACCGTGGGCCCGTCGTGCCTCGCCACGACGCAGCCGAGCGTGCTGGCCTCCTCCGAGGGCCTGTTCCCGAACCAGATCCTGAGCGCGTACGGGATCGCACCGTTGCAGGCAGCCGGCCTGCGCGGACAGGGGATCAAGCTCGCGATCGTCGGCGAGGCGCCGACGCCGACCGCGGACGTCAACCAGTTCCGCAATTGCTTCGGTGCGCAGGGAACCGCGCTGAAGATCCACAATGGCTCCGGGATCAAACCGATCATCGAGAGCTCGCTCGACGCGATGGTGGTCTCGATGGTGGCGCCGCAGCTCGATCGGTTCGATCTCTGGGTGCAGCCCCTCAGCGAGAACTCGGACGACGCCAACGTGCTGGGCTTCCTGAAGATGCTGGCGGCGCCGCTGCAGGCCACAACCAACGGCGCGCCGCTGCCGAACGTCGTGTCGGTGTCCTATGGGGAGTGCGAGTCCGACGTGTCGCCCTACTCGGAGTCCCGCACGCTCGTCGAGCGCACGCTCGCAGCCGAGGCGGCGCTCGGCATCACAGTCGTCGTGGCCGCCGGCGACACCGGGTCATCCGCGTGCGCCCGCGGGGTCGCGCCCGGCAAGCTGACCTCGGCCGACAAGAAGCCGCAGCTGTCCTGGCCGGCCTCCTCGCCGTATGTCCTGGCGGTGGGCGGCACGAACCTGACGCTCAACCCAGACAACAGCATCGCGTCGACCGGCACCTGGAACGACACGGCCTACCCGGCACCGTTCACGGCGACCAAGGGCGGCGGCGGCGGACAGAGCACGTTCGAGTCACGGCCGTGGTGGCAGCCCGAGCAGTCCTTCGCAAACTCGAGCAAGCGCATGGTGCCCGACATGGCCGCCTTCGCCGACGAGAGCCCGGGCTACGCGATCGTCTGCTCGAGCGGCGTCAAGAGCTGCCCCAACTCCCCCCAACAGGGCATCACGTTCGTCGGAGGCACCAGCGCCGCGACGCCACTCGTGGCGGGCATGATCGCCCTCTGGGCCCAGCAAGCAAAGCAGCAGGGCCTGCCAAAGCCCGGCTTCGTGCCGCCGCTGCTCTACTCCCGTGCCAAGAGCAACCCCGGCGCGTTCATCGACATCACACAAGGCACCAACGCCCTGTTCGGAGGATCGTGCTGCCCGGCCCGGCCGGGCTACGACCTCGCCACCGGGCTCGGCTCACCCATGGCGAACCAGATCGCCGCGCTGCTGGGCCCCGGAAGCTGACGGACGGCTGCAAGACGGGCATGCTGATCCGTCGCGACCGCCCCGAAGACCATGCCGTCATTCGAGCCGTGCTCGCCGCGGCCTTCGCCGATGAGTCCTCGCCGGGCGAAGCGCCGGTGGAGATCGCGTTGGTCGATGCTCTGCGCGCCGGCTCCGAGTGGATCCCGCAGCTGTCGATGGTCGCGGAGGCGGATGGGGGAGAGGTCGTCGGGTACGTCGTCTGCACCCGCGGATGGGTGGACGGCCAACCGGCGCTCGGGCTGGGGCCGCTGGCGGTCCTACCCGACGTCCAGGGCCAGGGTGTGGGTGCTGCCCTGATGCATGCCGTGCTCGGCGCGGCCGACGCGCTCGAGGAACCGCTCGTGGCGCTGCTGGGCCACGCCGAGTACTACCCGAGATTCGGCTTTCGCCCCGCCGCCGAGCTCGAGATCGACCCGCCGGTGGAGGATTGGGCCCCGCACTTTCAGGTGCGCACGCTCAGCGCGTATGCGCCGGGTCTGCGTGGCGTATTCCGTTATGCCGCGGCCTTCAACGACCTCACTGCGATTCAAGAGCAACCGCTGGCTCGGGTAAGGAGCAATCATGACGAACCACAAGATCGGAACCCAGGATGAGTGGCAGGCCGCCCGCGACGAGCTGCTTGCGGAGGAGAAGGAGCTCACCCGTCGCAACGACGAGCTTGCAAAGAAGCGAAGGGAGCTCCCCTGGGTGCCCGTCGAGGAGGAGTACAGCTTCGAGACCGAGGCGGGGACGAAGTCGCTCGCCGAGCTCTTCAACGGTCGCTCGCAGCTGCTCGTCTACCACTTCATGTTCGGCCCGACGTACGAGGCGGGCTGCCCCGTCTGCTCCTCGATCGCCGACACCCTCGCTGCGAACGCGGTCCATCTGGCGGCACGAGACGTGACCATGCTGCTCGTCTCGCGGGCCCCGGTCGAGAAGCTCGAAGCATTCAAGAAGCGGATGGGCTGGGGCATTGACTGGGCTTCAGCCGGAGGCAGCGACTTCAATCGCGACCTGGGCTTCACCCACACCGAGGAGGAGCTGCGCCCCTTCCTCGAGGGCGAGATCCCGCCCGCCGTGAGGCAGGGCGCGGACTCTTGTGGGACCGAAGTGGCCGCCTACGTCACGGAGGGGCCGGGCCTAAGCGTGTACGCGCTCTCGGACGGGACGGTCTACCGGACCTACGTCAGCACCACGCGGGGACTCGAGCCGGCGATGGCCTACTACGGACTGCTCGACCGCACGCCGCTGGGGCGCAACGAGGGCGAGGGCGCCACGCTCTGGCTGCGCCACCACGACAGGTACTGATGTGACGGTCAGCGCCGTGTGTCGATCGTCTTGAAGCGGCAGGTGGACGACTGACCGAACGAGTCGCAGCGGCCGGCCGCCCGCAGCCGGGCGAGGCGGCGACCGGACTGGAGCACCTCCACGTCCACGCCCCAGGGCGTCGGCTTGAAGCGCTCTTCCCCGCGAGCGAAGAAGTGCAGCCCGGTCGGGGGCTCCACGGTGATCTTCAGGCCGCCCGCACCGGGCCGGCTTCCGAGCTGCTCCACGTGGACTGCGATGCGCTTGGCGAAGCCCCTGTCGGTTACCGGCGTACAGAGCAGTTCGCATCGCCGTGACCCTCCCTCGCGATCGGGGACCTCGAACTCTCGCAGCGGGTAGACGTGGGAGGCCTGCCTGACACCGGAGCCCGGGACCTTGAGGCGGCTCGAGCCCCGTGCGCGAACGGTGAACGGCGACAGGTCGGCACCCGCCTTCGCGAGCTTGACCGTGAAGGAGAAGGTCGGCGACGGGCTGTAGAGCTTGCGTGACGGGACGATGTAGCGCGGACGCCTGAAGTTCCCAAAGACCGACGGTGCGGGGGCCAGCAGCTCGACCGTCCTCGCAACGCCCGTCGTGCACGAGTAGTCGTCCTGGTACGGGAGCCGCTCGGTGTCCCTGATCACGACCACGGCGCTCACCGTGAGCGGTCCCGGCGTGTCGGATACGAGCTCTGGCCGGTTCATGTTGTCCTGGCTGAAGAACCGCGCGCCGGGAGCCGTGAACGAGCGGGCCTCGCCGCCTTCGAGCTTTGCGCGGAGTATGTGTGTGGCGAAGAACGAGCCCGCGCCCTTGGGGTCGCTCAGCGACAGCGTGGGAGGCGGCTGGTCGGGGGGACAGGGTGGAGGGTCGTAGGCGACGGCGATCCTCGGCACCGACAGGAAGGTCACGAGCACGGCGGCCAGGACGGATAGATGAGCGCGAGTCACGTGCCCACTCTCTCACGCTTGGTGACGTGCGCTAGAAGAGCTTCTCGATGCCGTCCACGACCGCTCGCCCGAGGACGAGCTCGAGCAGCACGCCGACGATGCCCACGACGACCGCAACCACCACGATCGCCAGATCCTCCAGGACCACGCCAAGCGACAGCAACACAACGCCCAGCGACGGCAGCGTGTCGAGCCCGGAGAACGGCGGGGCGAGAAACGCCGCGAGCGAGCCGGCCAGGACAAGCGCCCCGAACACGATGTTGCTCAGCCGGTGGTCGAACAGGAACGTTGCGCGCGGTCGTGAAAAGCGCTCAAGCCAGCGGATCACCCGAATCAGGCGATCGATGAAGCGCTGCTTGGTCGGGCCCGCAACCTGCAGCCGTCGCCAGCGCTCTGGCAGCCAGATGTGGTCGCGACCCGCGATGAGCTGAAGGGCAAGCAGCATCGCGACGATCTCGAACACGTGTGTGGCGCCGCCAGTGGGAAGCGGAAGGGCCGAGACGCCGAGCAGCACGATGAACAGCAGTGCGAAGCTTTTCTGCTCGAAGAGCTCGATGATGCTCCCGAGCGTCTTGTCGCCTTCGCTCTCCAGCCAACGCTCGATCTCGTCGCTGACTTGAACGCGAGCGTGCGCGTTCTGCGAGCTCCTCGCCGGCGGCGTCGGGCTCGAATTCGAATGCTGCCTTGAGTCTCTTGCACCTCGTAGAAAAGGCATCTGCAGCGAGCTCAGCATCACGCATTTAGGATTTCGCCATGCCGTTCACGCTCAGGAACCTCAAGGAGGACCTGGAGGACGTCGGGTCCAAGTTCGACGGCGCGCCGGACCTGGAGTTCCGTCTGGCGACCCAGGCGCTGGAGCTCGAGAAATCCGGCCTGGGCTACCAGCGCGTCCCGCCCAACTATCGCTTTCCGTACGGCCACACCCACAAGAAGCAGGAGGAGGTGTACGTGGTCCTGGGCGGGAGCGGGCGAATGAAGCTCGACGAGGAGATCGTCGAGCTCGAGGAATGGGACGCGGTGCGGGTTCCGCCCGGGACGTGGCGAGGCTACGAGGCCGGGCCGGAGGGCCTCGAGATCTTCGTCGTCGGCGCTCCCAACCTCGGCGAGTCCCCGCGCGAAGACGTCGAGGGCCGGCGCGACTGGTGGGCTGACTAGCGCCAGTAGCAATGGTCTCCGCAGCTGGATGAGTGGTTCCATGTCGAGAAGCTCGGCCGGCTCCGCTCACCAGGTGAAGGGCCACGACAGGCGGGCCCACGACACCAGGAGACCACCATGCCGAAGTACCTGCTGCTCAAGCACTACCGCGGCGGCCCGGAGCCGCACCGTCCCGTGCCCCCGATGGACCAGTGGGCCCCCGAGGACGTGGAGGCGCATATGGCCTTCCAGCATCACGTCAGCGAGCTGCTCGAGGAGAACGGCGAGTACGTCGACCCGCAGGCACTCACGCCGGCGCGGACCTGGGTGCGCTACGGCGGCCCGGACGCCGCGCCGGTCACCACCGACGGCCCGCTGCCCGAGACCAGCGACCTGGTCGCCGGCTGGTGGATCATCGACGTCGAGTCGCACGAGCGTGCGGTCGAGCTCGCGGCCTACGTCTCCTCCGAGCCCGGCCCGGGCGGGGAGCCGCTGTACGAGTGGATCGACGTCCGGGAGGTCATGTGGGAGCGTCCTCGGACGACTGACGCGGCGTGATCGACGAGCCGGCGCGACGGCTGGACGAGGGCGCGCTGCGCGCCCTCGTCCCGCGGGTGCTCGCGGGCCTGGTCCGGCGGGGCGAGGACTTCGATGCCGCCGAGGACGCGCTGCAGGAGGCGCTGCTGGAGGCGCTGCGGGTGTGGCCCGAGCACCCGCCGCGCGACCCGCGCGCGTGGCTGGCGACGGTCGCGACGCGGCGGCTCGTCGACGCCCGCCGCAGCGAGGCCGCCCGCCACCGCCGCGAGGAGGCGACGCACGCCGAGCCGCCGCCCGCCGCCACCGAGGAGGGCGACGACACTCTCTTCCTGCTCTTCTGCTGCTGCCACCCCGACCTCGCGCCCGCCTCCCAGGTGGCGCTGACCCTGCGCGCGGTCGGCGGCCTCACCACTCGCGAGATCGCCGACGCCTTCTACGTGCCGGAGGCGACGATGGCGCAGCGGATCAGCCGGGCCAAGCGGACCGTGCGGGGGCGCCGCCTGGACCAGCCCGGCGACCTCGCCGTCGTGCTGCGCGTGCTCTACCTCGTCTACACGGCCGGGCACGCGGGCCGGGTGGACCTGGCCGTTGAGGCGATCCGGCTCGCCCGCCAGCTCACCCTCGCCACCGAGGAGCCGGAGGCGCGCGGGCTGCTCGCGCTGATGCTCCTCAACCACGCCCGCCTGCCGGCGCGGTTCGACCCCGAGGGCCGGATCGTCACGCTCGACCGGCAGGACCGCGGCCTGTGGGACACGCGCGAGATCGCCGAGGGCGTGCGCGTCCTGCAGTCGGCGCTGGCCGTTCAGCGCCCCGGCCGCTACCAGATCGAGGCCGCGATCGCCGCCCTGCACGACGACGCGGCCAGCGCCGAGGAGACCGACTGGCCGCAGATCCTCGCCTGGTACGACGACCTCGTCGCCCTCACCGACGACCCGGTGCGCCAGGACCCCGCCGCCGTGCTCGGCCGCGCGGTCGCGGTCGGCCACGTCCTCGGCCCCGCCGCGGGGCTGCTCGAGACCGACCGGCTGCGCGAGGTGCTCGGCGACCGCCACCGGTGGCACGCCGTCCGCGGCCACCTGCACGAGCTCGACGGCGACCTGCCCGCTGCCGCCACGGCCTACGCCGAGGCCGCCCGCCGGGCGACGAACGTCGCCGAGCGCGACCACCTGGTCCGCCAGGCCGCCCGCGCTCGCGCCGCCGAGCCGTACACTGCGCGGCCTTGACGATCTACCGGATGGATCACGTCGGCGTTGTGGTCGAGGATCTCGCGGCTGCTGTCGCGTTCTTCGTCGAACTGGGCCTGGAACTGGAGGGCGAGGCAACGGTCGAGGGTGAATGGGTGGACCAGCTCGTCGGGCTGGACGGCGTCCGAGCGGACCTCGCCTTCGTGCGGACCCCGGACGGCCACGGCCGGGTCGAGCTGTCGACGTTCCACACGCCGGTGGCCACCAGCGCTGCGCCGAGGGCGCCGGTGAACACCCCGGGCATCCCTCGCCTCACGTTCGTCGTCGACGCCGTCGACGACGTCCTCGACCGCCTGCGCGCCCACGGCGCCGAACTCGTGGGCGAGGTGGCGCAGTACGAGGACATCTACCGGTACTGCTACGTCCGCGGCCCCGACGGCATCATCATCGGGCTGGTCGAGGATCTCCGAGGCGAGTCCTGATCAGCCGCTTCCCCGCAACCCTTATGGCACGACGCGGATGAAGCGCACCACCGCGTCGTGGGACCCACGCTCGATGAAGCGGCCCACGAACGCGGGGTTGGGCGAGTCGCCCTGGAAGCGGTCCAATCCGTCCATCTTGACCCTGAAGCGGCGCCTCTTCCCAAAGATCCGGCCCATAGGCAGCCCACCAGGCTCAAGTTCGGGCCAGCCTTCCCAGCCGAGGGTTGGCGTGCCAGACACCGTCTCGACCCCGTTCGACCCGCAGCCCGTCCCGGGAAGCGGTGGCAGCGGCTCGGCAGCCAGCTCCAGCTTGAGCTCGCCCTGCGTATAGCCGAGGGCCATGTTGACCGCGCGGCGGATCGTGCGATTGCACTCCGACTCATCCCCGACCTTCTCGGTCACCGGCTGACACAACACCGCATCGCCCGTTCTCGTGGCCTCGCCCTCCGCCGACGTCCGGGTCGAGCCCCTCACGTTGAAGACCGCCCGGGGAGCGCGCCTGCCCGCCCGGGTGAGAAGCGCGGTGGGACCGGGCTTCCTGAACACGACACGCAGTCCCCGCCCGCGGCCGTATTCGTAGGTCTGGTGGCTCTCCGTGTGCGACGTGACCTGGCAGACCCCGTTGGCGCCCTCACCGTCCACTTGCCGGCTGGCGCCGCCGAAGCCTTCCACGATCACATCGAACACCGCCTTCTTGCCACCCTTCGGCGCCGGTAGGGGCGGCAGGTCATCGATCTGCGGCGGCCGGGGCTGCGACGCCGCGGACGCGGCGAGTAGCGCTGTCAACAGGAGAGCGATGACCCCGGCGAGTGTCCGCACGCGCCGACGCTACCACGGGGCACTCAACAATGCCCAGTTTCTGAGAGCGGCTGATGGGATTGCCGCCGATGTCTAGGTTTCGGCGCGAAATCACGGGAGTTTCCGGACTGAAACCGGACTCGCGTCGGTCCGGCCGGCAGCCGTGCACGCGACTTCAGCGGGTAGCTCGGCCGGAGGCGCCGACGGGCCGCGTGCCGAGGGGCAAATGACCGACCCGGCACAGGGTGCCATGCGAAAGCAGGCGTTGGCTCGCAACTGGGCTGCGCGCCCTAGTCGTCCAAGGCGGCAGTAATCTGGGGTGGGCTCCGAGATCGGCCACGCATCATTCACGCGAGTGCGTCCGCCCCGAGGTCGTCACACCCTGCCGGACTGGCAGCCATCTCCGCGAATTGCCGCAATAGGTGCGACGAGCGCACGGTCGTCGCGGCCGCTACGTCGGACACACCGTCCACCGTCGCTCGCTGGTCATGACTCGATGTCGTGCGGACATAGCCGACTGACGTCGACGGCCGTCGCGCGCAACGCCGCGTCATACGGGTACCCAGGGATTGTTGTCGCCGTTGCCGCGACGAATTGCCGGCAGGGCCAGTCATCCTGTGCTGGGGGGCGTCCGGCCCCTTGCGCGAGACCCATCGGCCGGGGCGGGGATCACGGAGCCACGGCCCCGGCACGTGGGTCCGGCGCGCGCCCTTGTCCCTCGCGAGCTGGCGGGCAGTGAAGCGCAGGTCGACCAGGCGCTTCCTGGAGAACAGGCTCGTCATGTTCGAGTACCACGGCGAGGTCGGGTCGCTGGCCTGCGAGTGGGTGAGGATGCCCCGGGCTCGCGGGCCGCTCTGGCGCAGCTCCGTCACCAGCACCAGCGAGGACCCTTGGCCGACCTGGCCGTAGGGGCCGTTCGAGCCCCGGGGTGCCGTCGGAGGCCAGGATGCTCTGGAAGCAGCCCGCGCAGCCGTGGATCGGGATCCGCTTGGACTGCGGCGCGTACTGGGTCTGGCGCAGGCTCGCGTTGAGCGGGACGCTGTTGTCACGCAGGTCCTTGACCGCCCCGGCGAGCGCCTGCAGGACGGCCGGGTTGGCGGTGTTGAGCTTCGAGGGCGTGGTCAGCGGCTTGGACGGATCGAAGGGGTCGCTGAACAGTCCGGCCGTGAAGCCGGGGGCGCGCCGGAACCACTGGATGAACAGCCAGGCCCCCGGGTCGTCGAGGTTGCCGGTCTGGCCGTAGCTGGCCAGCACCGGGCACGCCGCTGCGATGTCGACTGTCGACCCGTCGGTGAGCGTGACCAAGGGCGACGTCGCCACGCCGCCGCCAGCTGCTTGGCCGTCAGCTTGGCCGCGTAGTTGCGGTCGTTCTCCCACATGCCCCGCAGGCGCCTGATCGTGAAGTGGCCGAGCAGGGGCTGGATCATCAGGTTGCCGTGGCGGGTGCGCGGGCCCTGAGCGGTCTGCTCGAGCCCGATGATCGGCGAGAAGCCGGTCAGCGGCCGCGACGGGTTCGCGAGCCAGTGGGAGTCGTTGGAGTTCTCGACGTAGTCGCGACGGATCAGCTTGGGAAGCTTCGAGGGCCCGAAGATCCGCGGCGCTATCGCGTCGGGGTCATCCTTCAGGTCGCACTCCGAGCGCGACCCGTCGAGCGTGATCACCCGCGCCGCGCGGAACACGATGATGGCGGCCGCGTCGGGGAGGCAGGCGTCGATCTGCGCCTTGGGCGCGTTGGGGATCGCACCCGTGTCGGTGTACAGGGCGCGACCACCGCGGTCGGCGGCGATCGTGTTGAAGGTCGGGATTCCGAGGTAGCGCTGCTCGACCTTGAGCAGCTCGCCCACGCTGCGCGCCTGCCCCATCTTGATGTACTGGTTGGCCGTACGGAGGTTGCCCTGCTCGACATCGCCCAGCGCGTACGCGCTGTCCGCGGTCCAGAGGTAGCCCGCGTTGGAGAGGTTGAACACCACCCCGTAGCGCGTCGTGTAGAAGGTGTGCGTGCGCCCGCCGGCGTTGACCGTCTGCGTGCCCATCCTTTCGGGCTTGCCGTCGACGACGTAGGAGGTCGGATCGCCGGGAACGAGCTTCAGCTTGAAGACCACAAAGCGCCGCGCGGTCGAGGTGGTGTGCGTCCACGCCAGGCTCTTGTTGAAGCCGCTGCCGATCGCCGGGAAGCCGCCGATCGTGCCGCCCATGACGTCGTAGCGGCCGCGGACCGTGAGATGGGCCATCCACCAGCGCTCGGTCCCTCGCCATGGGGAGTGGGGGTTGGCAAGCACCATTCCGGTGCCGTGCTTCGTCCCCCGCGAGCCCAGGCCGACGCCATTGGAGCCTTGCGGGGAGGCGGACGATCCGACCTCCCGGTTGAGCGCCGCGGTATCTGGCCGGCTATGGCCCGCGGCGCGCGCCGTGGCGCCGGTCGGCGGCTGGGCGTCGACCAGGCCGGAGATGAAGCGAGACGAGGACGGCGTCGTCACGATCTGCTCGTTCCGGTAATAGAGATCCCTCACGGTGACCGGCTTCACCCACGGCTTCCCCGCGCAGGCAGGGTCGCGCAGCTTGCCCGAGCGCAGGTACGCGTTGTAGCCCGCAGCCCAGCCCTTGTAGAGCGCCTTGGCGTCCGCGTCGGGCCCGAGCGGGGGCCTCTGAGCGGCGGCCTTCTCGACCACGCGTGAGTGGCGAACCCGCTTCCACCACAGGTCCGACTTCCAGTTCGCGTCGAAAGCCCCGGCCCCCGCGTACTGGTAGAAGACCGCGTCGGGGCCGAAGTACTTGGAGCGCTGTGCTCGCAGCGTGATCACGTCGTCGGCGAACATGCACAGGTTGTCCTGGGCGTAGGCGTAGCCCTCCCCGTAGCCGACGCTCCGGAAGTCCTTGCCCACGATGTGCGGGATGCCGGCGCTGTCGCGCGTCACCGACACGCGCGGCTTCGCCGCGCCCGCGGCGGCGGGGAGGCGGCAACGACGCTTGCGGCGAGGGTCACGGTCGTGATGAGCTTGTGCATGTTGTCTCCTAGCGCACCGTGATTTCGGTGATCATTCCCTGCGCGACGTGCGGTGGTCCGCCCTTGCGATCGCTGACGAAGCACAGGAGGGCGTACTTGCCCGGCTTCTCGAGATCGAGCTCGGTGATCTGCTCCGTCCCGCCGTCGATCCTCGCGGTGGACGAAACACTCTCGAAGTCAAGCGGCGGCTCGGCGCCTCCCTGGTCTCGCTTGAACGCCTCGCGCACTTCGGCCAGCGTCGCGCCGGGCCTGTAGGGCGCAGCGATCACGTGGTGCGGCTCGCTTCCGGTGTTCCTGAACTTGAGGGTGTTGGCGCCGGCGTTCAGCCCCGACGCCCTGAAGCCGTACTCGTACGCCTCGACGTTGGCCGTCGGCTTCGGCAGCTCGCCTCCGTCGGCCTGGCCGTCGACCTTGAAGGTCGCCACGCCGAACTTCACACCTTGTCCCTCGTTCAGGAACGGGGCGTCGTAAACCATGTAGGTGCCTGGGCTCAACCGTTGTGTCGCCGAGCTTGAGCCACGCGGCGGTGCGGGCCCGGTGCCGCCGGCCGCGTGGATCCAGGCGGGGCTGGGTGCCCCTTCGGCGGCGATTACCCTCAACGCCTCGTGGGGCGTGTGGCCGCGGTCGAGGCGAATGAGTTGGGCCTCGTGAGACACCTTGCCCGTGTTCGTCAGCTCGACGGTCACGAGGCCGGCCGGCACCGACCTGGGGATGGAGAGGCGCGACTGCTTGCCGGCCTCACTCGCCGTGATAGCCAGCTTGTTCGGTGTCGCCGCTGCCGCCTGCTCCGGCTCGTCGTCCTCGCCGCAGGCCCCTACGACGAGCGACGCGGCAACCAGCACGAGGGTCCCTAGGGCAGGCACGTTACGGGTGGTACTCATTTCGTTCCTCGTCCTAGGACAGCGCCGAGGCGATCGTCCAGACGACCATCTGGCCGATCGCAAGCGTTCCGATGGCGATGGCGACTGTGGCCCTTCCGGTGCCGACGCCGCGACGACGGGCTTGGAGGCCGAGCACCACGGCCGCGACGGCCAGCGGCAGGCCGATCCAGAGGCCGCCGGAGGGCAGCTCCCACGCAATCGTGGAGCCCGGGATCGCCAGCACCGCCAAGACGAGCGCCAGGCCGGGCCGCGGCGGGTTCGGTGCGACGTCCACTGCGGGCCGCTCGAGTGTGCTGTCCATGCTGTTCCTTTCGAGAGTTGGACTGGACCTCTCGAACCTACGAGCGCTGTGGTCCGTGCACATCGCTGCGAGCACCTGACCCACACCCGTGCCAGCACCTGCCTTCGAGGCCGTGGTGGCGCGGCGGTCAGCGTGCGTTCGCCGCGGCCTTCGCCTCGTCGGGGACAACGAACACGCGGACGCGCCTGATCTTGCCTTCGGCGAGCTCGTACAAGTTTGCCAGCGCGAAGTGGAGAGGAACACCGCTGACTCGTCCACTCGCGCTGCCGCGGAGAAGAGCGAGAACCTGGTCGGGGCCGGCGGTGTCCAGGCGCTCGATCTCAAGCCGGAAGTCGGGGATCGCGTCGCGGAAGTCGCGAAACAAGCGCCGAATCCCCCTCGGGCCTTCGTACGCTCCTTCGATTGCGGCGACGGGTGACTCCAGTCGCACATCTCGCGTGCAATGGGACAGGTAACGATCGACGTCGCGCTCGTTCAGCGCTTGGAGAGCGTTCCGCACCGGCTCGAGGGTCTGGCGCGACATGGTCTCGAACCTAGGAGGACCTGCGTCGCTGCACATCGCCGCGACCACCTGACCTGGCCTGGTGCCAGCACCTGTCGTCGAAGCAGTGCTAGCCCTGCGGCTCGACTGCCCGGAGGTAGGCGATCACCGCGAGCACGCGCCGGTGGGACTCGTCGCTCTCTGGCAGGTCGAGCTTCATCAGCACGCTGCGGACGTGGCCTTCCACCGTGCGATCGGTAAGCACGAGCCGACGGGCGATCGCGTTGTTGCTCAGTCCCTCGGCCATCAGCGCGAGCACCTCGCGCTCACGCCCTGTTAGCGCGTCGAGGCTGTCCGCCTCGCCTCCCACTAGTGATGCGACGACCTTGGGATCCAGGGCCGAGCCACCTCCCGCCACGCGCTCGGCCGCCTCCAGGAACTCCGCGACGTCGAGGACTCTGTCCTTGAGCAGGTAGCCGAATCCACCCTCCGAGACGAGGCTGACAGCGCCGGCGGACTCCACGTGCTGGGAGAGCATGAGCACGCCGACCTCGGGGTGGGCGTCGCGGATCCATCCCGCTGCGCGGATCCCTTCGTCGCTGAACGACGGCGGCATCCGGACGTCGACCACTGCGAGGTCGGGTGTGTGCTCGCTGACCGCGGCGCGGAGGCGGTCGGCGTTGTCGACCGCTGCGAGCACGTCGTGGCCTGCGCCCTCGAACAGCCGTCCGAGTCCTTCGCGGAGCAGGACCTGGTCCTCTGCGATCACGACTCGCATGGCAACTCCGCCGTGACGATCGTTCCGCGGTCGGGCGGGCTCTCCACTATCAGGCTCCCGCCCAGAGCCGCGACGCGGTCGGTCATGCCGGAGAGGCCGGAACCCTCCGACCGAACTGCGCCTCCCACGCCATCGTCGCGGATGCAAACGACCAGGTGACCGTTCCGCTTCGCCATGCTCAGGGTGACCTGCGATGCGTGCGCGTGCTTGGCCGCGTTCGCAAGGGCCTCGCTGGCGACGAAGTACGCGGCAGTTTCGAGCTTGTCTTCGAAGCGTTCCTCGGTGGCCTCCACCTTGGTTCGCAACGGTGAGCGCGAGGCAAGGTCGCGCAATGCCGGGGAGAGGCCGTCGTCGAGGCCGGCGGGCCGAACACCTCGGGCAAGCTCGCGCAACTCCTCGATGGCGTCGGAGACCTCCTTGACGGTGGCGTTCAGCTCAGCTGCCTCCGGGCTTGGCGTGGGTAGCTGGCCCTGGACGTGGCGGAGCGCCAGCCCGATCGAGACCAGGCGCTGTTGGGCGCCGTCGTGAAGGTCTCGCTCCAGCCGGCGGCGCTCCTCGTAGCCGGCGGTGACGATGCGGGCGCGAGACTCCTCAACCTCGGCGAGGCGGCGGCTCACCTCAACGCGCAGGCGGGCGATCTCGATGGCTAGTCCGGCGGCGTCGATGACGCTCTCGAGGAGGTCGGGTCGCTCCCCGAGTGCTCGGTCGTGCACGACGGTCGCCAGCTGCAATCCACCCCGCCGAATTGGGGTGCGCGCCCCGCCGGCGGTAGGCAACTCGTCCACGGCGTGCCCCAACGCGTCGACGTGAACCTCCTCGGCGGGCAGCCAGAAGAAGAGCTGGAGGCCCGGGTCGCCAATCGCTTCCGCCATCACCTCGCCCGTTGCCTCCGGCGCCGCGCGACCGGCGCGCAGCTCTTCGAGGAAGCGCTCGACCTTTCGCAGGCCCTCGTATCGGGCTCGATCGAAGCGCCGGTCGACGAGAACCTGGACCCGCGAGCGAAGCGGCCTGAAGAGCAGCACGACGACGAGCGTCGCCGCGGCCGTCGCGAGCGTGGAACCCGAGCCGATCGCCACACCCAGTGTCAGCGAGATCGCGGCGAAGGTCGCCGCGAGCGCCGCGGTCAGCGTGACGTAGACCAGCGTGCGGTTGATCAACCGGTCGATCTCGTAGAGGCGGTAGCGCATCACCGCCACCCCGATCGCGACCGGTATCGCGGTCAAGGCAACCGCCGGGGCGATCACCGTCGCCGCGCCCTCGCTTCCCGTGATCGAGCTCTCGACCAGGCTGGCCACCACCGCGGCGGGCACCAATAGGGCCGCGAACGCGAGCCACCTGAGCTGAAGGCGCTCGACGGGCGATGCCCGCTTCATCCTCGTCCGAACGGCGAGGACCGCTGCCACCAGTCCGGCCAGGGATCCCAGGCCGGTGATCAGGAACGGGAGCCCGACCACGGACTCGGACAGCTCGGGAAGCGGGCTGGAGACGTGAGCGAACTTCTCGCTATAGCGCTCCGCGGAAAGCAGAGACACCACGGTCAGCGCTGCGAACGACGCCCCCGCCACGATGGCAATCCGGCGCCACCTCGGTGACGGAAGCCGGCCGTCAGGGAATACGAGGGCGATTGCGGTCACGCAGATGAACAGCGTCGGCCACGCGCGCTCGTTGAATAGAACGGCCCACTCCGCGCCCGGCAGGGCGTCCGGATCCTCGAACACCGTGTAGTCCGCGTAGGGGGTCGCCACCAAATGCGCGGCCAGCACCAGTCCGTTCGCCAGCAGCAACCAACCGATCGGGTTCGCGGGACGGCGGCTGGCGAGCACCAGGCCCGCCCCGCTCGACGCCAGAGCGGCGGTCGCCAATGGCACGCCGGTCCAGATTTCCTCGCCGTGGCTGCCGGCCAGGGTGTTGAGCACGAACGCAAACACGACGCCCGCGACCGTCACGACAACGGCGATCCACGGCGCGATACGCCGAACTCGCATTAGCCCATCATGCTCCCGTCAGGGCGCGGTAACAACCGTGCTGCCCCTTGGCTCCATGCGAGTGCTGGCACCTGCCCAACTCAGGTGCTCGCGACGATGCCCTCCGACCGCGGTGGGCATAGCTTCGAGATGTCCAGCCAGTTTCTCGAAGGGACACCATGCGCAGCTCACCTAACGGCCCCACAGTCCCAACCTCGAACGCGATGGCCGCGGCCGCATGCAGAATCGGATCGCCGCTGCACGCAACGGCCGCGGCCCCCCTCTGGCGCGCACTGAGCGATGAAGGCGCGCTCTGGTTGCTCACGCCGCCGCCGCGCAAGGGTGGGCGATGACCCGCGGTCTGCCTGACGGACTCATCGCCCTGGCGCGGGGAGCCGCCGTGTGGCCGCGCTCGTTGCCCCTGTCGCGGGTTGCGGAGGCGACGACTCTCCGAGCTCAGGCGGGGGGACCGCCCAACCTCAAGCATCGGCGGTGCAGAGGGGGACTCCGTAGCGTTGTGACGCTCAGCCGAGGAGGGAATCTCATGGAGAAGTTCGTGCTGTTCGTATGTGCCGTTGCTTCGGCAGCCCTGGTGTCGACGGCAAGCGCAGCTGAACCGACCCGGATCTCGATACCGATCGACAGCACAGCCCCGTCGCCGCTCCTGACGTCGGCCTGCGGTTTCGACGTTTCGATCACCCAAGTGGGGACCCTCAGGGCGACCGTCTTCCACGACCAATCGGGTGTGATCATCCGAGAGATCGACACCCAGCCGGGCACACAGCTGATCCGAGCTCGTCCACCACCACTGGCAAATCCTTCTCGTTTCCGTTTTCGTCGACGTTTCGGACCGAGTATCCGAACGGGACGACACCGGGAAGCGAGGCCGTCGTGACGGTGACCGGGCTCGGCGACAAGGTGCCTGGGATCCCGGCAGATGCAGGGAGGATCGTGTTCGCTAACGCAACCGTCCTGTTCGTCAACACCAGCGGAGTTCCGATCGTAGACTTCGGTCCGCAGAGCTCGAGCAGCGGACACTCGAACGCCGATACGACGCTCGTTACGGCTATCTGTTCTGCCCTCGCGCCCTAGGACAGGGGACGGCAGCGTCTCAAGCTATGCCGCCACGCGCAGCGTGACATCGGGTCTCATCGGCATGGAAACCCGCCGCGTTAGCCGCGCTCGGCCTGCGGGATACGGGCCGGTTCATGCCATCTCTGCACGCGAGGGAGCGGCTAGCCGGGCGCCCGCCACGCGCGCCCGCTGCGGACGAGGACCAGGGTCTCGAGTGCGACGCCTCGTCGCTGAGGTTGAAGCGGTGGGCGTCGATACAGGCGTATTCGGGGACCGAGTCGAGACGCCCCGAATGGACGAGGGGCAGCAGCAGCCGAGCCGGGTTGCGAGCAGACGGCCGAGGAGAGCTCGGGGCGGTGGGAGCTACGGCTCGCCCGGGGTCGCTGTGCGCGCCGAGGTCGACCTCACGGTATCCAGACTGAAAATCGGACTCGGCCCTGAGGATCGGAATCATGCAGGCCTGCAGAATGACCTCAGTTCGGACGAACCAGAATCGGCCTGCAAACCGGGCGTTTTCGGTAAAGCCGGCCGACGATCGGGCGGACCGCGAGTCCGGAATCAGTCCGACCGGATGCGGAGGACAAGGCGACTGCCTCAACGAAAAAGACCTGTAAATGCAGGCCTTTTTCGAAGCGGCTGATGGGATTCGAACCCACGACCTTCTGCATGGCAAGCAGTCGATGGGTTATGTCATGGGCCCGCAAAATGCCTGCAAACGAACGACTTCCGACAGGCTAGACGGCGGGCTGGCGTTCCGCGAATTGTGCGGAGATACCGGGGGTTTAGACAAGCAACGGACAATGAGCGATCCCTGGCGCTTGGTGGGAGCGCGGGCTCGCGCGTCGCTGTCGAGTCCGCCTCGGCTTCGAGGGTCCGGGAGCCCGATTCCTGCTAAGCGGTCATGCCCGGTCGTCGAGCAACTTCAGGGCCGTCTCCACACCCCGGGCGAGGAGCTGATCGGACAGGTCGCGGTCCGTCAGCGCCCTGGCGAGCTGCAGGGTGCCGACCATCAGTCCGAACAGCGTGAGCGCGTCGGTTCGTGCAGCCTCGACGTCTGTCGGGTCGAGGCGCGATGCGACGTCGTCCATGGTGCCCGTCAGTTCGTCGGTGAAGACCCGCTTGGTCGCGGCGGGACGGCGGACGATCTCGTCGAGCAGGGCTGCCGATGGGCAGCCGTCGGCGTGCTGGTCGCGGTGCCGCGGAGACAGATAGGAGCGGATGAACGCCTCGAGGCCCGCGCGGTCCGAGGGCTGGGCGTCAAAGCTCTGGCGCTGGGCGCGCAGCTGGTCGGCGAGGACGTTCGCGACGAGGTCCTCCTTCGACCTGAAGTGGCCGTAGAAGGCGCCGTTCGTCAGGCCGGCCTCGGACATGACGGTCGCCACGCCGGCGCCGTCGATTCCGTCCTCCTTGAAGCGTCGCCCGGCCGCTTCGACGATTCGCTGCCGCGTCGCCTGCTTGTGGTCCTTGCTGTAGCGCATAGCGCACCTCTCTTGGGAACGGCCCTCAATCGTTGCCGTCAACGTGTGTCTCAGGTCACAGTATTACGATCGTACTATAGTATTATGCTCGTAATGCAAAGGCGAGCGAAGGAGTAGTCATGGCGGTCGAGACAGGACGGGTGGCGCTGGTGACGGGAGCATCGTCCGGGATCGGTGAGGCGGCCGCGCATGAGCTGCTCGCCGCGGGCTTCAGCGTGTACGGGACGAGCCGCAAGGCGAGCGCAGGGGAACAGCGAGGCGGGGTGACGTTCCTGCCGCTCGACGTAACCGACGATCAGTCGGTGGCCGGCGCGGTGCGCGAGGTGCTCGACCGGTCCGGCCGCATCGATGTGCTGGTCAACAACGCGGGCTTCGGCGTCGCCGGCGCGGCGGAGGAGAGCTCAATCGAGCAGGCTCGCGCGCTGTTCGAGACCAATCTCTTCGGTGCGATGCGCATGATCCGCGCGGTACTGCCCCAGATGCGGGAGCGCGGCAGCGGCCGGATCATCAACGTCAGCTCGTTCGTGGGTCTCGTCCCAGTTCCGTTCATGGCCCTGTACGCGGCGAGCAAGCACGCCCTCGAGGGGTACTCCGAGTCGCTGGACCACGAAGTGCGCGAGCACGGAGTCCGAGTCCTGCTGGTCGAACCCGGCATGACCAAGACCACGTTCGACGCGAATCTCGCGGAGGGCGATGAACCGCTTCCGCTCTACGCGCAACGCCGCGAAGCCCTCGGCGCATGGCTCGCCGATGCGGTCAAGACCGGCGACGAGCCCACTGTCGTGGCAAAGGCAATCGTCGCCGGGGCGACGGACGCACGGCCGAAGCTGCGGCACCCGGCCGGGCCCCTCGCGCGCCGTGTCAGCATGGCGCGCCGCTACGCGCCCTCGGCCTTGTTCGACAGGCAGATCCGCAAGGGCAACCAACTGCCCGCGTAGAAACGCTTCAGCCCAGGACAGGCCGATGCCGTCCTCAGTCAGATCGACGTGGGCGAACGCGCGGCGTACACCGAGCGCCTGGAGCGCGTCAAGGCCGCGGCGCCCATCAGGGCTTCCAAATCAGTCCCCCCAAAGGAGAGAAAGAGATGACGAACGTCCAAGCGCCCATCAGCGACGACCCGCCGCAGACAACCGGTGCGACCGTGAGCGCCATGTACAAGGAGGCGCCGACCCAGACCATCCACGCCGGCGGCGTGCAGTTCGCCTACCGTCAGCTCGGCCCGAGCACCGCGGTTCCGGTGGTCTTCCTCACCCACCTGGCCGCAGTCCTGGACAACTGGGACCCGCGAGTCGTGGACGGCATCGCCGCCAAGCATCGGGTCATCACCTTCGACAATCGAGGTGTCGGCGCCTCCAGCGGGTCCACGCCGACGACAATCGAGCAGATGGCGAGCGACGCCGTCGCCTTCATCCGTGCCCTCGGCTTCGATCAGGTCGACCTGTTCGGGTTCTCGATGGGCGGCATGATCGCCCAGGTGATCGCGCAGCAGCAGCCGCGGCTCGTGCGCAAGATGATCCTCGCCGGAACCGGCCCCGCGGGGGGCGATGGCATCGACAAGGTGACCCGCATCTCCTACCTCGACACCGCGCGCGGACTGCTCACCCGCCGGGATCCCAAGGAGTTCCTCTTCTTCACCAGGACTCCGAACGGGCGCGGAGCCGCGAAGGCGTTCCTGGCACGGCTCGAGGAACGTACGAACGACCGCGACAAGGCCATCTCCGTAGGCTCATTCCGCGCCCAGCTCAAGGCCATCCACCGATGGGGTCAGCAGACGCCCGCGGACCTGTCGGGCGTCCACCAGCCGGTGCTCGTCATGAACGGTGAGAGCGACAAGATGGTGCCCACCAAGAACACCGTCGACCTCGATCGACGACTGCCGAACAGCCAGCTCGTCGTCTATCCCGACGCCGGGCACGGCGGCGTGTTCCAGTTCCACGAGGACTTCGTCAAGCGGGCCCTCGCGTTCCTATGAGAGCTTGCCGGGGAGAACGGTCATGAAGGCATTCGTCGTCGAGCGGTACGGCAAGGACGGCGTCCGCGCCGCCGACGTACCCGAGCCCGAGGTCGGCGACGGTGACGTGCTGGTCAAGGTGAGCGCCGCCGGCATCAACCCGCTGGACATGATGGTCCGCAACGGCGAGTTCAAGCGGCTGCTGAAGTACCGGACCCCGTTCGTGCTCGGCCACGACGTCGCCGGCGTGGTGGTCAGGGTCGGCTCGGCCGTACGCGACTTCCAGATGGGCGACGGGGTCTACGCCCGCCCCCGCGACCTGCGGATCGGGACCTTCGCCGAGTACATCGCGATCGACCAGCACGACGTCGCCCCCAAGCCAGCCTCGCTCACCCTGCACGAGGCGGCCGCGGTGCCGCTGGTGTCACTGGCCGCCTGGCAGGCGCTCGTCGACCGCGCCCACGTGAAACCCGGCCAGAAGGTCCTCGTCCACGCCGGCTCCGGCGGCCTGGGGTCGACCGTCATCCAGCTCGCCAAGCACCTCGGCGCCACCGTGGCGACGACCGCCCGCGGCGAGAACGCGGAGCTGGTGCGCAGCCTCGGCGCCGACGTCGTCGTGGACTACACGCAGGAGGACTTCGCCGAGGTCCTCTCCGGCTACGACGTCGTGTTGGACTCGCGAGGGGGCGAGAACCTCGAGAAATCCCTCACGGTCCTCAAGCCGGGCGGACAGGCGATCAGCGTGACCGGCCCGCCGGACCCCGGGTTCGCGAACCAGCTCGGGGCGCCGAAGTTCATGGGCGTCGTGATGGGGCTGCTGAGCCGCAAGGTCCGCAAGCAGGCGCGGAAGCTAGGCGTGAGCTACTCGTTCCTGTTCATGCAGGCCAACGGCGCCCAGCTGCGCGAGCTGGCCTCCCTCTACGACGCCGGCCACCTCCGCCCGCTCATCGACAAGACGTTCCCGTTCGACCAGACCCTCGAGGCGCTGGCGTACGTCGAGCAGGGCCGCGCCAACGGCAAGGTCATCATCACGCTCGACTGACAACGCCGCCCGCCGCCCAACGCCTGCAATCGGTCCGATAGCGGAAGCGAATGGGCGGCAGTCGCAGACGCCTGTCTTGGACGACGAGCAGGAGCGCAGGTTGAGAGTGCTGCTCCTCGACGAAGCCAGCACTGCATCAACGAACAATGCGGAGGGGTAGCCCCGGAGCACCCACCCGGCGCGGTCGACTGTCGATCCGCTGCAGGGACGCAGAAGGTCCAAGGTGCTGGTGGCTAGGAATCGGCTGCAAAGGAGCACCTTCCGACCGCTTGCGAGATCCGCCAGGGGCACGATTGTCCAATCATTGTCCGATGACGCAGACGCACTAGCGGACTGCCCGCACGAAAAAGACCTGCAAATGCAGGCCTTTTCAAGAGCGGCTGATGGGATTCGAACCCACGACCTTCTGCATGGCAAGCAGACGCTCTAGCCAACTGAGCTACAGCCGCACGAGGGCGTCAGTATAGCCGCGGCCTGACGGCCTTCTGGGCGGGCGCTAGATGTGGTCGATCGGGTCGAGCACGAGCTCGAACCAGGCGAGGCTGCCGCCGGACTCGACCTTCTCGCGGCCCCACCCGCTTGCGAGGCGGTCGACCAAAAGCAGGCCGTAGCCGCCCTCCGGCTCGAGCCGGTTGCGGGGGCCGGCGGCGTTCGGGCCGGGGTCGAAGACCTCCACGCGGACCTTCTCGTACGAGGATGCGACCCGCACCTGAATCGTCTCGTGCTCGCCCGCGCCGCCGTGCTGGATCGCGTTGGTCACGAGCTCGCTCAGCAGCAGCGCCAGGCGATGACGGACCGAGTTCGGGAGATCCGCCTCCACGGAAAGGATGGATCGCCGAGCCAGGCCCGCCGCGCGCGTGCCTCCGGGAACCCAGAAGGAGACCGTCTTCGTTTCCATGGTGTTGGCGAGTTCTACAACGTGAGGGGCCACTCCTTGGTCCACCTTCGACCTCGGGACCAGATCCCCAAAGCGGTGCAGTACCTAACCCAGCCGCAGCCGGGCACACCGCTACCCTAGACGCCGCCCCGGCGCCGTGGCGGAGTGGTTACGCAGCGGCCTGCAAAGCCGTTGACACCGGTTCGATTCCGGTCGGCGCCTCTACTGGGTTTGCGGGTCGCCCGCAACACGATCTATAGGGAGATCCACCGCGGGGCTCTGCCCGTCCGGTACGTCGGGCGCCAGCTTCGGATCGACCCGCTCGACTCGTCGCTCTAGTCCGGGCGCACGGCGCACCGCTCCGGGGGCACGGCGTGGCGCTCGGCGAAGTCCGACAACCTGGGTACCCACTGGGCAAGCCCGCCGCCGAGTGCTTTTTCAGCGCTCGCGAGCTGGTAGTCGCACGCAAGGTACTTGGCCCACAGCCGTTCTGTTCCAGCGGGTAAGACGCCGTCTTCGAGCGTGAAGACGACCCCCTCAAGCGGCGTGACGGCGTTAAGCAACCTAATGAGTTCGGGGTCTGAGGGGTCTTCCCCCAATGCTGCGGCGGCGCTGTTCGTCTGCGCGCCCGCGCGCACGATGCGGTCGTGTATCTCCATCAGCGTCGCGAACGTATCGGCCTGACGGCTGAGTTCGAGGGTCTCCTGGCCTTGGTCGAGTTGCTTCGCGGTGTTGCTGGCCTGCACACCGTTGTAGATAAGCGCTACGAGCACTGATGCGAGCGCAACGAGCAACGGGGCATTCCACGAGCGGACGCGTCTACTTGAGCCGTCGGCGGGCGCATCTGGATTGTTGTCCACCTGGCGATCCATCCTCCCCAGGCCTAGAGCTTTCTTTGGTAAGGCGGAGCCTCAGTTCGGCGGTGGGGGAGCGCCCTTCTGCACCGGGATCCCGAGTTTCTCTTCGATGGCCCCGAGACGCTCGACTATGACCATGGTGACGCCCGTGAGGTGATCCTGTTTGTGCGTTCGACTCCTTCGGATGTCGCGCTAGAGAAAAGGCTGACGGTTCGCAAACCTTGATTCTGGTTCGGTACCCCCTTCCACCGCATTCTCGAATGGCTGAGTCGAACGTCACCTTCCGGGGTCTACCTCTGACCGTACGCCCCGCGGACCCATAGGGCAAGCGACGGCTAAGCAAGCTTGCGGGGACCTGTCTCTACAACGCGGAGGCGGCACGGACAACGTCGGAAATGACGGAGCCAAAGACCGGGAGGCTCCGCCCGAAGAGGCCGGGATTCACTCGGGTTCCCGTCGCTTGACTCCTTGTGTTGGGCTCAGGGCAGTGTCACGTACTGCCCCTGGCCGCGTCAGGCTTCCTTGTATTCGAGCTTTCCCTGGAGCGGCATCGCCGCCGACAGCAGCGGTGCTGGCGCCTTTGGATCGTCCTGGTCGCACACGAACGTGAAGTCGAGGACGCCGGTGTCGATCGCCGCGTGAACGCCCTCCACCTTCCATTGAGGATCGATCGTGCGCAGACGCTCCACGCTCCCGTCGAGGCCGAGCGTGCCCACCACGGAGCCGCGGATGCCGCCGTCGTCCGCCTCGGCGGACGCGGTGAAGACCAGCAGCTGGTCGGCGATCGGGGTCGCGTCGCTGAACGTGAGCTGCACGCCGTCGAGGTCGCCCAGGTCGTACCAGCGCACGTTCTCGAGCTCCTCGGCTTCGAGGCAGCGGTCGTTTTGGAGTGACTGCATCAGCTGTTCGAGCGAAAGCTCCGCGACGAGGTTGGAGCCTTCTTCAGACGTGCCGCGATTGAGCAGCCAGAGGCGATCGCCCATCGTGGCGGCACCCTCGACGTTCAGCTCGTCGACGTGCTCGCGCAGCAGCCCGTAGAGCGGAGCCAGCGCGAGCTCCTGCGGCTCGTCGGCGATCGATCCGTCTGCCGCGAGGGCACAGACGAAGCCGCGGTCTCGGTCCGGCCCCGATCCCGAGCCGAGGCCGAGCAGCGCGCCAAATGGGTGGTCCTCGAAGGGCGGCAGCATGGTGAGCGCTTCGAGGTCCGGCTTCGCGCTCGAGCGGTCGTCCTGGTCGTCAGGGAGATCGCCGTCGAGCACGCGCCGCAGCCGACCCGGCTTGCTCGACGAGAGCTGGAAGACACCCAGGTGCAGCTCGTCGTCTCCGATCACGTAGACGAAGTCGCCCCGGCGAACGACGCCGCTGGCGGCGCTCAGGTGGGCCGGACGGCCGCGCCCGGATGGCTCCTCGACGTCCAGGTCGCGCAGCTTGCGGAGCTCGAGGGGCGGCAGTTCCTCCGGCGTCGCGCTCTCTCGCTCCATACCGAGTCGATGCCCGCTCTCGAAATAGCGAAACAGCCCCACGGATGGCCAATCCGTCCAAACGGCCCCGTTTGGCCGGGTTCCAGCTATTCCTTAGGACCGCATGCCCGTGCACCCAGACGATCTCTTGTGGACTCGGCCTAAGAGCCACACGAGCACGCTTCAGAAGACCGTCGGGTTACTGCTCTTCACGGCCGCCTGCCTCGCCGGTCTGTATGCCTACGCCGGCTTCGGGGGCGTGTGCATCCACTACGACGGAGCGAACGCGTGTCTGGGCCGTGAGACCGAGTTCGCGCTCTACCTGACGCTGTCTCTCGTCGGTCTGGTTGCCGCCGGCCTGGCGCTCCACTTTGCCTTCCGCGGACCGCGCCGGGCGTTCGTGGCTTTCGTGCTCGCCACGCTTGTGCTGTACCTCGTGTCGGCCCTGTTCGCCGACGCAGGGACCCACGGTTGGGACAGCCTGACGCTGTTCCCGGGCTAGCTGACCACGTCGTTGGTGCATGAACCACGCCCCCGATGACGCCGTGACCGTCACGCGGGCTCGACAGGCGCTTGATAGCTGGGAGTGGCTCGGCAGCTCCGCCTGAATCAGGGCCCGTGGGAGACCGACGAAGTCGCCGCGTAGCTCAGGTCAGGGCGTGCGCGTTCGGGCTGCCCGGCAGATCGTCGTTCAGCTTGCGGAGTTGCCAGCCGGAGGCGATGAAGAACACTCCGCGCAAGATGAGGACGATGCCGATGATCACGGCGAGCGTCGATAGGCCGAGATCCGGCCAGGACAGGATCACGATGCCCGCGATGAGGTCGAGGATCGCGGTGACGATGTTTCCTCCGCGCCCCTCGGGCGATGCCAGAGCGGCCACGAACCGCACGATGCCGGCGACGACGAACCAGGCGCCGACGATCAGGGTGAAGACCACGAGCGTGTCGAACGGCTTCTTGATCAGTACCAGGCCGGCGAGCGCGCTGAGCACGCCGATGAGCGCGAGCAGGCCGCGGCCGTCGCCACCGGCGAAAATCGAGGCGAAGATCGCCAGCACGCCGTCGACCAGCAGAAAGATGCCGGCGATGACAGTGAAGGTGCTGAGCGTCTCGTGGGGTGAGACCACGAAGAACACGCCCACACCAAGGGTCGCGACGCCGAACAGCACGAACAGCCACCAGAAACTCGTGACGGGGCGCAGGTTGTCAGCAGCGTGCGTGGACATTTGTGCGTGCCTCCGAGAGCGGGAACGACAGGGGTTCCCGTATTTCGGTCTGACTCGCAGTGATTCCTGCCTGATCGGCAATCTGGCTGGTCTAGCCTGGGGATGCAATGCGCCGCGTCCTACTGGTCTCGCTCACCCTCGGCCTCCTTGCCGCCACCGCCGCCACCGCCCAGGCCGCCAACCGCTGGATCGAGCCGAAGACGCCGCTCAACATCGCTCACCAGGGCGGTGAGGACGAGTTTCCGTCGAACACGATGTACGCATTCCGGAAGGCGCTCAGGGTGGGCGCGGACATGCTCGAGCTCGACATCGGGGTGACGAAGGACGGCAAGGTCATCGTGATGCACGACACGACGGTGGACGGGAAGACCAACGGGCACGGCACCGTCGCATCGAAGACGCTCCGGCAGATCAGGCGGCTCGACGCCGCCTTCTGGTTCGCCCCGGGCGCGAGCGACCACTACAGCCATGCCCTGCCGCCGCGCTCCTACCGCTTCCGCGGCATCGCCACCGGCCGGCGCAAGCCGCCGAAGGGCTTCAGGGCCGCCGACTTCCGCGTGCCGACCCTCGCCGAGGTGCTGAAGGCGTTCCCGCGGACGCCGATCAACATCGAGATCAAGGGCCGCACTCCCGACGAGGCGACCGAGGAGTACGTGCAGAACGCCGAGGTGCTCGCGCGGCTGCTCAAGGACACGAAGCGGCGCAACCTGATCGTCGTGTCGTTCCAGCAGGACGCCGTCGATCGCTTCCACGAGCTCGCGCCCAAGATCGACGTCGCTCCCGGGATCGACGGCGCCGCAAACTGGCTGCTCTCGGGCGGCTCGCCCGGCCCCGGCGTGGTCGCGTTCCAGGTGCCGATCACGTTCCAGTTCGGCGGCACGCTCCTCCAGGTGACCACGGCCGACAACGTGGCCCGCGCGCACCGGGACGGCTACGCGTGGCAGAACTGGTTCTCGGGCGACGACCGCGACGCCGCCGGCACCTGGCGCAAGCCTGATCGACATGTGCGTGGACGGCACGATGACCTCGCACCCCCGCGCCTTCGAGCGCGTGCTCAGCAAGCACAGGCGCCCGGGCAGCTGCCGCTAGCCCGCTCTACGGCTGGTTTCGCAACTTAGGGCATAGGCCTCCCGGACCCCGGGTACATGCCCGGGCGTCGCCCTTTCGGGAGGAGGAGCTTGACTATGACGCAGGGGCTTATAGACGGCGCCGACGGCGCCGAGCACCGCACGGACATCGACTGGGAAGCGGTCGAGAGGTCGCCCGAGTTTCGTGAGTTGATCAGGCGCAAGAAGGCGTTCGTCATACCGGCGACGCTCTTCTTCCTGGCCTGGTATTTCGGCTTCATCATCCTGGCGGGCTACGCCCCCGACTTCATGGGCCGGGAGTTCATCACCGACGGCCTGACCGTCGGCTATGTGCTCGCGCTCAGCCAGTTCGTCATGACCTGGGCGCTCGGCTGGTGGTACCTGCGCAAGGCCGACAGGGTGTTCGACCCGCTCGCCGAGCGGGCGCGTGAGGCCGCTCTTCGCGCCGGCACAGGCACGGGTGCGCCGGAGCGCCGCTTCCGGCGTGGCGCGATCGCAGAGGAGCCCGAAATCGAATCCGGCACGAGCTCGGAGGTGCCACGATGACCACGTATCTCGCAGCAGTCAACGAGACCGCACTGGCGGTCTTCGCCGTCGTCGTCGGCGTGACGATGGTCATCACCTACTTCGCGTCGAAGCGCGTCTCCACCGCAACCGACTTCTGGGCCGCGGGCCGCGGGCTAACGGGACCGCAGAACGGCTTCGCCATCGCCGGCGACTACATGTCGGCGGCGTCCTTCCTCGGCATCGCCGGCCTGATCTTCCTGTTCGGCTTCGACGGCTTCCTGTACTCCGTCGGCTTCCTCGTCGCGTTCCTCACCGTGCTGTTCCTGCTCGCCGAGCGGATGCGCAACTCGGGTAAGTACACGATCGCCGACGTGCTGTCGTACCGGCTCAAGCGCCAGCCCGCGCGTGCCGCGGCTGCGCTCGGAACGCTCTCGGTCGTCGCCTTCTACCTGATCGCGCAGATGGTCGGCGCGGGTGTCCTCATCGAGGGCCTGGTCGGGATCGACTTCTGGCTTGCCGTCGTGCTCACCGGCGCGTTCATGATCATCTACATCGTCGCCGGCGGAATGCTGGCCACGAGCTGGGTGCAGATCATCAAGGCGTTCCTCCTGATGGGGGCCGCAGTCGTGATGACCGTCTGGGTTCTGGCGAAGGTCGGCTGGAACCCCCTCGACCTGTTCCGCGACGCCCGCGCGAAGTCGTCGGATGGCGAGGCCTACCTGCAGCCGGGCCTGTTCCTGTCGACACCGCTCGACACCGTCTCGCTCGGCCTCGGGCTGGTGCTCGGCACGGCCGGGCTGCCGCACATCCTGATGCGCTTCTTCACGGTGCCGGACGCCAAGGCGGCGCGCGGCTCCGTGATGTGGGCCATGGTCCTGATCGGCGCGTTCTACGTGATGACGACGGCGCTCGGCTTCGGCGCGCGCGCGATCCTCGGCAAGGGCGGCGAGGAGGCGGCCGGGCCGACCGGCAACTTCGCGCTGCCGACGCTCGCGGATGAGCTCGGCGGAGAGCTGTTCCTCGCGATCATCGCCGGCGTCGCGTTCGCGACGATCCTGGCGGTCGTGGCGGGTCTCGTGATCTCGGCCTCGGGCGCGGTTGCGCACGACATCTGGTCGAACATCGTTCGCCATGGCCGTGACTCGGAGAAGGAAGAGGTCTGGGTCGCCAAGATCGCGGCCGTCTCGATCGGCGCGATCGCGATCGGGATCGCGATCATCGGCGGCGAGGGCCTGAACATCTCGTTCATGGTCGGACTCGCGTTTGCCGTCGCGGCAAGCGCGAACTTCCCGGCTCTCCTGCTTGCGCTCACGTGGCGTCGGTTCAACACCGCAGGCGCGGTGACCGGTGTGCTCTTCGGAGTGATCAGCTCGGTCGCGCTCGTCGTGATCAGCCCGACCGTGTGGCCGGGCGCCGACTCCGAGGGCGGCGCGCTGTCCTGGTACTCGCTCGCCAACCCGGCGATCATCAGCGTTCCGCTCGGGTTCATCGGGTGTTGGCTCGGCACGATGCTCACCAGTGAGCCGGCTGCCGTGGCCAAGTTCCACGAGCTCCACGTGCGCTCCGAGACCGGCCTCGGCTCCGAGGTGGCCACGGGCCTCACGCTCACCGGCGGCGGAGGCAGGCGCCGCACGGCGGCGGCCGCGACGACGACGATTCCCCGCTTGTAGTCCCTTCCGGTACAACCTGGCCCAGGGACTACGAGAGGGAGCGTGATGGAAGGGACCACCAAGGCCTCCGCAGACGAGATCGAGCAGCAGCTCGCCGAGCTTCTCGACCAGGAGATCTTCGAGCCGCCCGCGGAATTCCGCGAGAAGGCGCTGATCCAGGACGAGTCAGTCTACGAGGAGGCCGGGCGCGATCCCGAGGCGTGGTGGGCGAAGCAGTCCGAGGAGCTGCTCGACTGGGCGCAGCCCTGGGACACCGTGCTCGACGAGTCCGACGCGCCCTTCTACAAGTGGTTCGTGGGCGGGAAGCTGAACGCCTCGTACCAGGCGCTCGACCGCCACGTTGAGGCCGGCCGGGGCGACCGGGTGGCCTTCCACTGGCGCGGCGAGGAGGGCGAGGAGCGCGACGTGACCTACGCCGAGCTGCTGCGCGACGTGAAGCGGCTCGCCAACGTGATGAAGGACCGCGGGATCGAGCCGGGCGACGTCGTCGGCATCTACCTCCCGATGATCCCCGAGGTGGCCGTGGCGATGCTCGCGTGTGCGCGCATCGGCGCTCCGCACAACGTGGTCTTCGGCGGCTTCTCGCCGGACTCGGTGAAGGAGCGGATGGAGTTCTCCGAGGCGAAGGCGCTGATCACCGTCGACCAGGCCCGGCGCAAGGGCAAGGCGGCGGACATCAAGCCGGCCGTGGACAGGTTCCTCGGCGACGTGCCCTCGATCGAGACCGTGATCGTCGTCCGCAACACCGGCACCGACGTGCCGATGGAGGACGGGCGCGACGTCTTCTACGACGAGGCGATCGAGGCGGCGTCCGATGACTGCCCGGCGGAGCCGTTCGACGCCGAGCACCCGCTGTTCGTGCTCTACACGAGCGGCTCGACCGCCAAGCCGAAGGGGATCCTGCACACAACCGGCGGCTACCTCACGGGCGCGGCGTGGACTCACCGGCACGTGTTCGACCTGAAGCCGGACGATGACGTGTACTGGTGCTCCGCCGACGTCGGCTGGGTCACCGGGCACTCGTACATCGTCTACGGGCCGCTGATGAACGGCGCCACCTCGGTGATGTACGAGGGCGCTCCCGACTACCCGGACAAGGACATCTGGTGGGAGCTGTGCGAGCGCTACGGCGTGACCATCTTCTATACGGCGCCCACGGCCATCCGCGCCTGCATGAAGTGGGGGGTGGAGTACCCGCAGCGCCACGACCTCTCGAAGCTGCGCCTGCTCGGCACGGTCGGCGAGCCGATCAACCCGAAGGCCTGGCTCTGGTACCGGAACGTGATCGGGGGCGAGCGCTGCCCGATCGTGGACACCTGGTGGCAGACCGAGACCGGCCACATCATGATCTCGCCGCTGCCGGGCGTGGTGCCGGCGAAGCCGGGGTCCGCCACGAGGCCACTGCCCGGCGTGGACGCCGCCGTGCTCGACGAGGATGGGAACGAGGTCGAGGGCGACCAGGGGCTGCTCGCGCTGCGGCGCCCGTGGCCGGGGATGCTGCGCAACCTCTACAAGGACCCGGACCGCTTCAAGGAGACCTACTTCTCGAAGTGGGACGAGACCACGTACTTCGTGGGCGACGCCGCCCGCAAGGACGAGGACGGCTACTTCTGGGTGATCGGCCGCGTGGACGACACGGTGAACGTGTCCGGCCACCTGCTCTCGACCGCGACGGTGGAGTCGGCGATCGTGTCGCATCCGAAGGTGGCGGAGTCCGCCGTGATCGGCGTCGAGGACGAGGACACCGGGCAGGCGATCGTGGCGTTCGTGATCCTCGAGGGCGAGCTCGAGGGGACCGACGACCTCGAGGGCGAGGTGCGCGAGCGCGTGGCCGAGCGGATCGGCAAGTTCTCGCGCCCGAAGCGGATCATCTGGACGGCCGACGTGCCGAAGACGCGCTCGGGCAAGATCATGCGGCGCCTGCTGCGAGACATCGCCGAGGGCCGCGAGGCGGGCGACGTGACGACGCTGCGCGAGCCCGGCGTGATGAAAGACCTTCAGGAGCAGTGGGCCGGGGACGAGTCCTAGTCGCTACCCGCCTCTTAGGATGCGCTCCATGCGCTACCTGATCACCGGGGGATCCGGTTACATCGGCACCCGTCTCGTCGAGCTCCTGTCCCGTCGCGAGGACACCGAGAAGATCGTCATCTGCGACGTGGTCCCACCCAAGGGCGGCTACCGGCCGAAGTCGGAGTTCGAGCGAGTGGACGTGCGCGACCGCGGCGCCGTCCACTCCGCGCTTCAGCGGGCGAACCCGGACGTGCTGGTGCACCTCGCGTTCATCCTGAACCCGTCCCACGACGAGGGCTTCATGTACGACGTGGACGTGAACGGCACGCACAACGTGCTCGAGGCGGCGGCCGAGGCCGGCATCCGGCAGGTGCTCGTGACCACCTCCGCCGTGGCGTACGGAGCGTTCCCCGACAACCCGGACCCGATCACCGAGGAGCATCCCGTGCGCGGGGTGGCGCGCTTCTCATACGCGCGCGACAAGACCGAGTCCGACCGGATCGTCCAGCTGTGGGCGCTCCAGCACCCGGACACGATCACCACGATCGTGCGGCCCTGCATCGTCTTCGGGCCGAACGTGGACAACTACCTGCTGCGGCTGTGGACGAAGCAGCCGTTCGCCGTGGATGCGGGCAACCTCGACAGCCACATCCAGTTCGTGCACGAGGACGACGTGGTGGACGCCGTGAGCGGCCTGCTTGATCGGCCGCCACGCCGGCCAGTTCAACCTGGCGCCGGACGGGCTGATGACGCTGCGCGAGTGCGCCGAGCTGCTCGAGACGCCGGTGCGCAAGATGCCGTTGAGGCTGTACCGGGCGATCGCCCGGGTGCTCTGGCGCCTGCGCATGTCCGAGGCGCCTCCCGGCCAGATCGACTTCGCGCTCTACCCGTGGATCGTGTCGAACGCGAAGGTCAAGTCCACGCTCGGCTGGACCCCGAAGCACACCTCGCGCGAGACCTTCGAGATCACGATGCGGGCCCAGGGCAAGCTGCCGGCGGCCGACGTGCCCGCGGCGTCCCCGACCGCCGAGGACCCAGAGCTCTACTCGGCGGCTCTCCCGGGCCGTTAGCTCAGCTGGGAGAGCGCCGGGTCGCTCAAAGGAACTGCGTGTACGTGTGCTTGACCGTCTTGTCGCCGCTTCGACAGGTCACGCGCGAGTCGTACGACTGGCTCGACTTGTTGAAGCGATGCTCACTGCACCGATAGCCGGAGACGCGCGGGCAGCGGCCCGACTTTCCCGGCCGGCAGGCGTGGAATGCCCGCACGCGCGTCCTCGCTCTGCGGCAGGAGACCCCGCTGGCGCGGATGCCGAGGACGTAGGTCGTTCCGTATCCGCGGACGTCACCGACCTTGCACGATCGTGCCGCCCGGGCCGATGGATCTGCGTTCGCGGCGGAGGGCATTGCGAGAGCCGCGGCCAGCAGGACCAGGGGGAGCAGACACCGTGTCGCTCGAAGCATCTGCGGTCACGGTAGCGCTTTCGCGAAGTCCTGTTCAACTGCCTCGAGGACGGCGTCCGCCGCCAGCTCCGCGCCGCGCGCGTTGAGGTGGATGCCGTCCGGTTCGCGAACGATCTGAGGCCGGCCGCCCACGGTCATGGCCGCGCGGTAGCGGCCGCCCGGCGTGAAGAGCGCCTCCATGTCGAGCACGCGCACATGCGCACGGTAGGGCTGTGCCGCGACCTCGATCGCCGCGTTCACGGCCCTGGCGATCCTCTGGCGGTCGTTCTCGCGCGGCGCCGGCAGCGTCAACCAGTAGACGCGTGCCCGTCCGCCGCGCCGATAGGTGTTCATCATCCGCCGCGCACGGAAGGCGTACTCGGCCGCCCAGTCGGGGCCGCAGCACTGGATCTGCGATCCGTCTGCAGAGGGGAGCTCGAAGCCCTCGTTGGCGCCGATGAAGACGACCACGGCGTCAGGCTCGAGCTCGGCCGTCTGCTCGGTGGAGAGCCTTCCCCAGTCGACGAGCCCCGATTTTGAAATGCCGGTGCCCACGTGGGGGTCGCGCTCGACCTCCACATCCGTGTCCGCGAGCTGGCGTGCAAGGACAACGTCGAGCGGCATCGACAGCGAATCCCCGGTCACGAGCAGCGTGCCAAGCTCGCCCGGCGGGGTGGGGCGAGCGCCGAGCTCCCCGGGATCGAACGACGACGGCGGCACCGGCGGCACTCCGCCTGCCACGCGTGCCGTGCCGGCGGAGTCGAACCCACCTGCTTCTCCAACACCTTGATCCTCGAGGAACGCGAGGGCCTCGTCCGTCCAGTCGTCGAATGGGATCCGGTCGGACAACCAGCCTGCGGGCTCACCGATGGCGAGCGTAAGTTCGCGCGCCAGCCCCGGCTCCATCTCCTCTCCGGCGTGGCGAATTGAGGAACCCTCGAACAGCAGCAGCAGCGCTGCCGCCAGGAACACGACGATCAGCGCGTGGCGGGCGCTGAGCCTCCGCCCCGCGGGCGGCGACGGCACATGTGGGTCTCGGCTGGTGGGGTAGTAGGGCTCGGTCAAAACTGGAAGTAGATGAACGGGGGCACACCCTGGCTGGGCACCGTGGCTCCCACCACCGCGACCACAGAGGCCAGCGCCAAGCCGAGCGCAGGGGAGGGGAAGGCTGCCACGCGCACGCGGAGGCGTTCGAGTGGATCGGGTGGCAGGAGCTGGAACCCGATCACGGCGATCACTGCGGCGAGCGTCACCGGGGCCCACAGTGTCGCCGGGCCTGGCTCCGCCAGCTGCGAGAGGAAGGCAGCGGCGAGCTCGAGGCTCTCTGTGCGGAACAGGATCCAGCCGAGTACCACGACGTTGAAGACGAGGACCCAGCGCAGCCAGGCGGGCGGAGGTGTCACCCCGCGCTCGCGCAGGGTGCGTTCCGCCACCAAGCAGGCGCCGTGCATCGCCCCCCAGAGCACGAAGCCCCAGGCCGCGCCGTGCCACAACCCGCCGAGCACCATCGTGATCATCAGGTTGCGCGCGGTGCGCAGCTTGCCGCCGCGGTCGCCGCCGAGCGGGATGTAGACGAAGTCGCGCAGGAAGCGCGAGAGCGTCATGTGCCAGCGTCGCCAGAAGTCACGGAAGGACAGGGCGCGGTAAGGGCTGTTGAAGTTCTGCGGGAAGACGAACCCCATCAAGAGCGCCACGCCGATCGCGATATCGGTGTAGCCGGAGAAGTCGCAGTAGATCTGGGCGGCGTACGCGTAGGCCGCAAGGGCCACGTCGGGAGCAGCGTACGCCTCGGGGACGCCGAAGACCGGGTCGACCACTTCACGCGCGAGGTAGTCGGCGATCGCAACCTTCTTCACGAGCCCGATCGCGATCAGCACCACGCCGGCGCCCACGGCTACGTTGCGCGGATCCCTGGGCTTCGCGAGCTGCGGGATGAACTCACGCGCCCGCACAATGGGTCCCGCCACCACGTGCGGGAAGAACGACAGGTAGAGCGCGAAGTCGAGCGTCGAGGCCGGCTCCAAATGCCCGCGCTTTACGTCGACCACGTAGGAGATCGCCTGAAAGGTGATGAACGAGAGGCCGATGGGCAGGGCGAGGGAGAGCAGTGGTATCGGCATTCCCAGCCCGAGGGAGTCGAGGAACCGCCCGACCTCTCCAACGAAGAACCCGTAGTACTTGAACAGCCCGAGCACGCTCAGGTCCACCGCGACCGTGGCGGCCATGATCCGCCGGCGGGCGCTCTCCGAGGTCGCACGGGAGACCAGCACCGCCCCGAGCTGGTTCGCAAGGGTCACCGCCGCCAACAGGAGTGCGTATCCAGCACTCGCCGCCGCGTAGAAGACGTAGCTCGCGGCGAGCACGAACGGCTTCCATAGGTGCGGCCGAGACATGAGGGCCCACGACACGCCCAGTACGACGGGAAAGAAGAACGCGAACTCGTAGGACGGAAAGACCACGGGCTTATTCTCGATGAATGCGCAAGGCGCTCTTCCTCGCGATCGCTGCGCTGTTGCTCGTTCTCGGTCCGGTGCATGCCGCCGGTCCTCCGGCACGATCCCTGCTCGTTGTCGGCGACTCCCTCGGCCTATTCACCCAGCCGTACCTCGAGCGTCAGCTGCCTCGGTGGCGGGCCACCGCTCGGGTGCGTCCGTCCGTGCGCGCCACCCAGGCCGTGCAGCTGCTTCGCGCCCATCGCGGCCGCCTCCCCACCGTCATCCATGTGAGCCTGGGCACGATCGACGAGCCTAAGAAGGTTCCGGCGTTCCGGCGCGCGGTGCGGCGGGTGATGCGCCTCGTTGGTCCTCGGCGGTGCGTGGTGTGGGCGAACATCTTCCGGCCCGCCCGTGAGGGAATCAGCTACGCGGGCTTCAACCGTGTGCTCGATAGGGAGGCGGCTCAGCGCGACAACCTGCGCGTCGTGGATTGGCGGGCGATGGTTGACGCCAACCCGGATTGGCTGCTCGGCGATGCCGTGCACGTTTCGTCTGCCGGCTATCGAGCGAGGGCGCGCGCCGTGGCGCGGGAGGTTCGCCGTTGCCGGACAAGGCTCCGTCAGCGCGGTCGCCGCGTGCTCGTGAACGGGGACTCGCTCGCGTTCGACTCGCTCTCGTCCATCAAGAGGGAGCTGCCGCGCTGGCGCGTGCTCGACGACCTCTGGTTCGCACGGCGCGTTGCCGAGGGCGCAGACGTACTACGCCGGTTCGGCCGTCGGCTGCCGCCCGTCATTCATGTGAGCCTCGGTACCGGGGACGACCCAGCCAAAACGGTCGCTTTCCGCCGGTCGCTGCGCGCCATCATGCGCGTGGCGGGTGCAAGGCGGTGCTTGGTGTGGGCGAACATCTGGCGTCCGGTGCAGAGCGGGCCCGGCTTCGATTCGATCAACGCCGTGCTCGCCGACGAGGCCGCCCGCCGGCCGAACCTGCGAGTGGTGGACTGGGCGGCAATGGTTGCGGCCAACACGCACTGGCTGAAGCCCGACCGAATCCACGTGGATGCGGCCGGCAACCGCGCGCGAGCGCGGGCGGTGGCGCGCGAAGTCCGGCGTTGCTAGGGGGAAGCAGGCTGCCGCCGGCCGACGTGCCCGCGGCATCCCCAACCGCCGAGGACCCAGAGCTATACTCGGCGGCTCTCCCGGGCCGTTAGCTCAGCTGGGAGAGCGCCGGCTCGACAAGCCGGAGGTCACTGGTTCGAGCCCAGTACGGCCCACCTCCAGGAAGCCCCGCAAGCGCGGGGTTTTCTTGTTTCCGGGGGGCGACCGCGACCGTCCATTGGGGGCCGAGCATTGGGCACTGGTGCCCAAACCCATCCACGGCGGGGCCGATACTGCGGGCATGGACACCGTTCTCACCGACGGCCGGGCAGACCACCATCGCCCGCCCAGTATCCCGCTGCGGGGTAATGAGAGGGTGTCGCAGCGTGACTCACACTCTGTACGACCGCCGTGTGGCTCAGTACAAAGAAAACCGCAATTCTCGGAATGACGGTGAGATGCGGCTCATGAAACTCGTCGGCGGGCCGGTCCACGGTCGCCGGTTGGGCGCCCGATAGAAGTGCGTGCTGACGGGCCCTCAGTCTCTCCGCGCTCAGGCGAGCTGAGATATGCCGAATAGGACGGCGGCCGCGATCGCTGCGGTGAAGCTCACGGGCTTCTCCGCGAAACCGATTTCAGTCATTTCCCCCCGGTCGTGTGCTTCCTTGAGCTCGCGCCTCTGCCTCTGGAACTCGTCCGGATTCTTGGAAGCGAAGAGGCGCTCTGTCCCCTTGGCGCCCCGTACTACCCAGAGTGTTTGCGACGAAGCCAGTGCCTCCCGTGCTGGTGCACCGCACACCAGATTTAGCCAGTATTGAAGCGGCGCGACCAGCACAGCCCAAGCGACAAACGCGGCGGCGCACGACCAGCCGAAGAACAGGTTGAGCGCAAGATCGAATGTTCGCACGCGAAAGCGGTACGCCATGCCAGGAAGCCCAGCCTCTGCAAGGGCGCGGTCGGATCGTGGCCACGCAAAGAGGTTCCGGAGTGCTGCGGCCAGCTCACTGAATAGATCGAGGACTCCGGCGAGATAGAAAATGGGCTGGGCGGCGATCAGGTCGGGATGGCTATCAAGGCGGATGGCGACCGCCACGACGCCGAAGAGCAAAGCGACAAGGAAGCCGCTCTGCAGATACCACTCGAAGTAGTCCACGCCCAGCGCCGCGAGCCAGAGAGCATTGATCGCTGGGATTGCCGCGAGAATCAGCCAGCCCGGTAACGCGGTGGGCAACTCAAACTGCAGCATCGCCCGGCGCCGGGCCCTGGGGGCCTCGACTATTGCCGCCCGGCGTTCGTCCTGAGCCTGCTGCCGTTCCGCGGTGGTGTGGCCGATCGGATCCGCGTCGCCGGCCTGTATGAGGGTCATCATTCGCGCCGGATCAGGTGGAGGAACGGCGGTTTCGGCCCTCTCCTCAAGCTCGTAGATCCGGTCCCAAGCTTGCTGCCTTCGGTGGTAGAAGCCGTGGAGCATGTTCCGGAGCCGACCAGACTGGCCGTTCTCCGCGATGCCCGAAGACTCCTCGGGTTGGTTCCCGTAGCCAATGATGGGTCGGATTGTTGCGTGCCCCGCAACCTACGCAGAGCCCGCCAGCCTTCTACGAGCTGGATTGGGAGTTCCTGCACGAGCACCCCGTGATTCTCCTGCGCCACTGGGAGCTGGCGTGGCGCGAGCGGCGAGCGTGATGCACACGGCGCGATCTACGCCACGGCGGCTAGCTCAGCACCAACGCAAAGGGTAGGGTGAGTTCGAGGGCACTCGAATAACGAGACCGCCATGTCAAGGGCTTCGTCCAGATGCCGGATCCTGGTTAGCGCCAGTGCGATGGTCGCCGCAAGCACTACGGTGTTCTTGACGACCTCGGTTGCTGAAGCGCAAACGACGTCTCCCGGTCTAGTTGCTCTTGAGCTCGATCGAAGTGCCGAGACGGCCACCTGGGAGTTCAACGAGAATGAGCGAGCTGAACCCAAGCGGCGCACGTTCACGGCTACGCCATCGCTCAAGGACACGGACCTCGCGGGGCTAGACGCTGACTTCCCGAACGACATCGAGAATGAGGACGGGCGAGCCTTCCCCCAGGACAATGTCACCGTCACGAAAGCCCTAACTAAGTCAGGGGACCTTAGGGTCGTGATCACGTTGGACTCCACCGACGTCGCCGCCGGTCGCTATAGCGGCACGCTGAAGGTCAAAGGCACCGGGGTCGCCCCCGCAACCTTGAGCGTCGTCGCGACCACCCGAGATCCAAAGTTGGAGGTCTTTGTGTTGGGTGTGATCGGCTTCCTGGCTGGGCTCGCGCTCAAGGCGTTCGTCGATGTCGCTGCCGCGCGCAAAAAGAACAGGGCGAGGGGTCGATGGAGGCCGTATTGGCGGAAGTACTTCAGAGACGGCGCCTTCCGACTCAACGTTTACGCGGGGATCCTGGGCGCCGCAGGCGCGATCGCGGTGGCCTACAACACCAATGAGACGTGGGGAGCCGGTAGCCTAGATGAGCTCAAGGTGTTGGGCGTCGCGCTAGCCACTACCGCGACAGGGGCGACGGCCACAGATGCCGTGAAGCCGTTTCAGCCCGCTGCATCGGAATTCGACTGATAGCCCCTGGACTGTTCGATCTAGGCTCTTGCCCGATGGCGAGCGTTGCGCTGAGCCGCCGCGTCGAGAAGGTCGTCAGCTACCCACCACTCGTGGAGCTGGACGACCTCCGGCGCGAGTTCCACGAGGCGTTGCTCGAGGCCGCAAGCTTCGAGGATCTGCCCGGGAAGTGGCAGGCGGCGATCCTGAAGGCGGAGCAGAACCGGCCCAACTTGCGCCTCATCGGCAGTGACTAAGCAACCATCTCTTTATCGCCTGGGTCTTGGCCGTCGTGGCTCTGGGGCTGGATTACGTCCTGGAATGGCTCTCAGTCGAGCCGGTGCAGTACGAGCATCAGCCGAGCGTGCGGTTTGCGAAGTGGGCGATGCGCCACGGACTGTGGATGTAGGCCAACGGTTCCGACGCAAACCCGACGCACCAGCGGCGAGACACCGCTGGTTGAGAGGGGCTGAACCAGTACGGCCCATAGCCGGTCCTGAACGAATAGCCCGCATGGCCTGCGATGACGAGCTTTGGTGCACGCCGATTGCGTGAGCATCGGTGGCAACTCTGGCGGGATCCAGGGGATTGGTAATTGCTGCGGAGCCTGGACGTACGTCACGTGCGGCGGCTCCGCGTATTCGTGGCGAAGTCAATAGATCAGGGCACCGAGTGGGCCGTGTCTCGAGCCCAACTGTGGGCAGCGTTCTGATGTGTCCACAAGATTTCTATGCGCCGCAATCTTTCCAATGGGCGGCAAGCAATTGTGAGCAACGGGACTCAAACCACTCCAACCTCCCTAGGGTGCAGGTCGCCGACTGGAGTCGGTGGTCCCGAATAGGTCTACGCTGGTTGTAGCTGCCTGCGGGTTCTAGGCGCTTCTCATCCTTCTAGCGGCCTCTACACCAGAGAAGCGGTTGGCGAGGTCCGGATGAATGAACAGATCAACACCGGGGCAGTGCGGATAATGCGCGACTACACCGGGCGGGGGCCGACGAAGGCGCGCAGCGTGATCGACCACAACAGCGTGACGATCTTGCTGAGCGACACGCTTACACCCGGCGAGCTCCGCCTTGCCGACGAAGGCAAGGCGGAGCTCGTCCTAAACACTCGGCACGAGTTTCAGCGGCTCATGCGCGACGACCTCGTGAAGGTGGTCGAGGACGCCCTCGACCGCAAGGTGATCGCCTTCATGAGCACCAACCACATCGACCCCGACATGGCGGTCGAGGTGTTCGTGCTGGAGCCGAGGGCCGAGTAGATCTGGGCCTGAGACTCCAACCACTTCCGGCTGTCAGGGGAAGCGGTGCGTGCGTTTCGACGCGGCTCGGCTCGGAAACGAGGGATGTCGGAGTTAACGGCTTCGAGGGCATTCGGTTTGCCCGGCCGGGTACTCCACGGGCGCGAGGAGGTCGGGTCGCTCATTGGCGGTGGCTCGATGGCCTCGCGTCCATCTTTCGGGGGAGGCGGCCCTTTGTCTTTTCCAAATGCCTACGGCTGAGTAGATGAGAGAGAGACGACGAACGGACGCCGACCCCTTCCCCGCGTCCCAGGGGGTTGCCACGGCAACCGTGTTCGGCATACAGGCAAGGCCGCTAACGCTTTCGTGAACGCCCCGGCCCCGTTACGCCTAGTCGGAGCCGCGAGCTTCGCCAATGCGTGTGCGGCGGAGCGCCTCGACCATCGCGTTCCAGAGGTTGTACAGGTCGCGGTTGGTGAGCACCACGCTGTACGTAGCCGCCATATCGGTCTGCCACTCCTCCAGGCGTACGGAGTCCGGTGCGTCCGCCACGACGCGAAGGGCCCTGCCGTTGGCGAGAGCGACCGTCTGCGCGAAGTCATGTTCAGAGTTCTTCATTTTCGCAAGCACCCGGGCTTCACGGGTCCTATGCAAGAACGCGCGCGTACCCCAGAGATGTTCGGAGTACCCGTATCGGCAGCCGACACCGGCACATGAGCGCGGCGTCCCCTTCGCGGAGGACCCAGGCGCTCGCGAGGCATGCTCGACCGCGGAAGTGGCAGAGCGCCGGGCGGCTCGAAGCCGCCCGGCCCTCGTACGCCGAGATCCGATTTAGCGGTCTGTGCCGCCGTCGCGCTTGCGCTCTGCGAGATCAATCGGGTTGTAGTCGGAGTCGGGCTCGTAGCTGCCCGACTTCGCGAGACCGCGGGAGATGAAGTACGCACCGCCCAGGATCGAGACGTAGAGCCATGCCTGCTTCGCGATGAACTCGTCCGTGCCGTTGTCGCCGCCGTTGATCAGTGCAGCGCTGACGAGGATCGTCACGACGAGGCCGATCATGGCCCAGAACTCGGTGGTCTTGATTGCGGCCTTGGTCTCGTGGTTGCGCTCCGCGATGCGGCCGCGGAGTCCGTTTGTCCGCGGCGTGTCGACGCGGGTACTGCCAGTGGCACCAGTGGTGGCCATTTGTTGCTCCTTATTCTTGAGGTTGGTTCGTTCTTCGAAGCCCAGCGGGCGAGCGCGTATGGCGCATACGCCGTCCGTGCTTCTGTCGAGCTCGCGAGAGCGGTCGTCGCCTAGGCTCCGGTACCGGCCCCGCCCGTCTCTGATGCCCGGCTCAAGGCCGTGCAAACAGGCTCAGCCACATGCCGAGGTCACGCCGCTGATGCGGCCGTCTCGAGGCGGGTCAGCGCCCGCCGCAGGAGCCGCGAGACGTGCATCTGGGAGTAGCCGATCCGCTCGCCGATCTCGCGCTGGGTGAGGTCGTGCATGAAGCGCAGCTCGACCACCTGCCGCTCCATCTCGGGGAGCGCGTGCCATGTGGTGGCGATCGCGTCGCGGTCCTCGACCAGCTCGTAGGCCGAGTCCTCGCCGCCGAGCTTCTCGACGAGCGAGGCGGACTCGCCGTCGTCGCGGGCGGCCGGCGCGTCGAGTGACGTCGCCTGGTAGCTCGCGGCAGCCTCCTGCGCCTCGAGCACCTGCTCGGGCGAGCAGCCGAGGTGTCCGGCGACCTCGCGGACCTTGGGCGAGCGGCCGAGCTCCTTGGAGAGGATCTCGGTCGCGCGGCCGACCGCGAGCGTGCGCTCTTGGAGGTCGCGCGGTACGTGCAGCGACCAGCCCTTGTCGCGGAAGTGGCGCTTCAGCTCGCCGAGGATCGTCGGCGCGGCGTAGCTCGTGAACTTCGTCCCGCGGCCCGGCTCGAAGCGGTCGATCGCCTTGATCAGGCCGAGGCTTGCGACCTGCAGCAGGTCGTCGAAGGGCTCGTCGGTGTAGGTGTAGCGCAGCGCGAGGTCGCGCGCCAGCGGCAGGAAACGCTCCACCAGCTCCTCGCGCGCGGCAAGGTCACCGAACTCGGTGGTAGCGGATCAGGAGCTGTTGCTCGAGCTGCCGCGCGGCGGCGCGGTCGCCGCGCTCGGGGCGAATGGTCTGGGACAGCCTCGGCGGTGCGAGGGCGACTGGACACATCATGAACCTCCGTCGGTCTTTCAAATGACGCAAGGTCCGAGTCGCGCCCCATTTGACCGGGGTCCGCGCGGCGTCCCTCCATAAACCCGAGGACGTCGCTTCGAGCGGCTCTGTGTGCCAATCGTTGCGCTTTCCCAGCAGCCTCTGCTGCTCCCCGACCCACACCTTCAGGGGCCGGAACGAACAGGTATTTGTAGCATAGACAGACCGGTCTGTCTAGTGCTAGGCTCTCGGGCATGTCTGTGGTCGAAGCCACCCCGCAGTCGAAGCCGGATGCGCGTGAGCGCATCCTCGACACCGCCTACGAACTCTTCTCCAGGCGTGCGATCCGCGACGTGGGCATCGACGAGGTGATCGAGCGAGCCGGGGTGGCAAAGGCAACTCTGTATCGCCACTTCCCGTCCAAGGACGAACTCGTTATCGCGTTCCTCGAGCGCCGCGAGGAGCGCTGGACGCTGGCGTGGGTCGAGGCAGAGGCGACGCGACGTGGCACCACGCCGGAGGAACAGCTGCTCGCGATCTTCGAACTGTTCGACGAATGGTTCCAGCGCGACGACTTCGAAGCCTGCTCATTCGTCAACGTGCTGCTCGAGATGGGCCCCGCGCATCCCGCCGGCCAGGCGAGCGTCCGGCATCTCGCGACCATCCGCTCGATAGTGGGTGGTCTCGCAGAGGAAGCCGGATTGCATGACCCAGAGTCGTTCGCGCGCTCGATGCACATTCTCATGAAGGGCTCGATCGTCTCCGCCGCCGAGGGCGACAGGGAGGCGGCACAGCGAGCCCAATCGATGGCACGCCTTCTAATCGAGCAGCACCGCTAGCCGAGCCAGGGCGCGGCGTGCGAGGATCGAACTAACCCCAAGCCGACGTCGCCCTGACCGCGACCGGCCTTGCGCAGCGACGTGGGCACCGAATCGGAGGTGCAGCATGAGGCTCCTGAGCCGCAGGTGGGCCCGGACGACGGTCGTTGCCGTCGCCGCGAGTGGACTGAGCGTTCTCGCCACCAGCGCGGTGGTCGGCGCGCAATCGAGCACAGAGGTGATTCATGCCTGCGCGGATGGTCGCGGGACGCTGCGGATGATCCCCGCGGGCGGAAGCTGCGGGGTGAGCGAAACCCCCGTCAACTGGAACGCACAGGGGATTCAGGGCGCGACAGGGGCGCAGGGGCCGGCGGGGCCGGCGGGGCCGCGCGGCCTGAGGGGCAAGATCGGGCAGAAGGGCAAGGTCAAGATCGACCTCAGCGGCGACCTCGGAACTCAGCTCATCCTCGGGCGCCTCAAGGCGCTCGACAAGAAGGTCGTGGACATCCAGGACAAGGTCGCGGACACAAAGAACACGGCCCTCTTCCTCAAGGGGTACCTGAAGGTCCACCACCAGAGCGGGGCCTCGTGCAAGGACGTCGAGGCCGTCTACCAAATAGTGCAGCTCTACGAGCTCGGTGACAGCGGCGTCCTGCCATTGGCATTGGGCTGCTAGGGGTCACGGCCATGGGCGGGGGCGCGCCGTGCTTTACACCGACCTGGTCGTCGAACCTCAGCGCGGGAAAAGTGCGCCGCTGGAGTCGCCAGCTTGTGCGGCTACTTCGTGTCTGGCGAGTAAGCGACGGGCCCTCCGAAGAGGGCCCGTCAATCGCTGCGGCGTGAGGCTTAGCGGGCTCCGGGACCCTGAGGCATCATCTTCGGGCCGCCGGGGCGCTCGTTGAACTGGAGCTGCTGCGGACCGCGAGAGCCCTCCTCGGGGCCGCCGTCGTAGCGGATGCCGGCCTGGGTCTGCGGCTGCACGGCCGGCGACGCCTTGGTCGCCGAGATGACCTGGCCGTTGTCGTTCGACACGATCGTCACGGCCGCGGTGAGAGCAACGATGGCCGCGATCGCGATACCGAGCAGCATCCGATCCAGCCTTCGGTGTGACCGCTTGCGGCGTGACCGGAAAGCGACTGTTACGTGCGGCGCGGGGATCGGGTGGGCCATGACTGCCTCCTGTGGGGATCGACTGGAGGCCAGCTTGCGGGCAGGCGGTTGCCGGACGGCGACGGCGCGGTAACAGGCCGGTAAAGGCCGCCGCTCCGGCCGCTAGACGCCGGCCAGCCGGAGGTGGCGCATGAGTGCGCGCCTGTTGCGAAGCAGGCTCCGGTGGGCAACTGCGACGAACCGCACGCGGCCGTTGCGAACCCCGATCAGGCGCGGGCTGTGGCCGTTGGCGCGGAAGAGGCCGCGGCCCACGGGCCTGCGGCGGGAGTAGGCGCCACGCAGCACCCGCGCTGAGCTTCCGGGGCGCACGCCACGGTTTCCGTGCGCTCGTGCGGTGGAGGTCACCAACACCACGCGACCGCGCTTCGAGAACACCGCGGTCACGCGGCCCGAGCTGCGCTTGACGCAGTAGCGATTCGAGCGGCGCGTCTTTCGCACCGGCTTCACGGGCAGCTGTTGGAGTCGTTGCCGGGAGTAGCCGATGCGCACGCGGCCGATGTTCCGCGGTCCGATCGGCGAGCGGCGCGCCAGGCAGCGACGCCCGCCCGCGCCCGGCGCCGCGAGCGCCTGCTTCCCGTTCGTCAGTCGCACGGCGTAGAACCCGCTCAGGCCGTCGGAGTACCAGATCTCGCCGCGCTCCGGCACGAAGGACGGGCTCGACATCGCCCAGTTGCTGGGGGCCGGGACGATCCCGATGCCCGGAATGGTGCGGTCGGTGACGGGTGCGTTGAAGTACGCGATCTCCCGCGGCTGCTCCGGGTTGCGGATGTCGAACACGCGCAGCCCGGAGAGGATCATGCTGCACGCGACGATCGCGGGATCCACGCGCGTGGGCACGTTGCAGTAGTGGCCCGCGTAGCCCTGCACCGGGTTCTGTGCCCCGTTGTCGTTCGCCTGGGCCGGGAAGTTCTCCGGCTGGTGGACCTCGAGGCGGAGGTTGGAGACCACCCGCGGGTTGCGCTCGTCGGCGATGTCGATCATCCGGCCCGCGCCCACCTCGGACTGGGCTCCGAACTCGTCGATCTCGACGAGATAGGGGTGGCCCTTGACCGTGATCGGGATCGCGTTCTGGGGGATGCTCATCGACTTCCACTGCAGGCGCGCGACCACGGGCACGTTCGGGTTCGGAACGCGGGCCTGGATCTCGGAGGTGTCGAGGATGATCAGCCCGGAGCTGGTGCCGGCGATGTATGCGCGGTTCCCGTCGGCACTGATCGACAGCCCGTGGGAGTCGTAGTTGCCGAACCAGATCGGAACCGGCAGCGTGGGATTGGAGATGTCCACGGCCACGATCGTCTGACTCGAGGGCGACGCCGAGTAGAACGTGTTCCCGTCGGGTGACAGGCCGCTCTCGTGCCCAAGGAACCCCACCGGCGTGGAGGAGCGCAACTCGGGCTGGCGGCAGTCCTTGCGAGATGTCGTAGATGTCGATCTGGCCCACGTTCGTCGCGAGGTTCCCGGCCACCGCCGCCAGCAGGCCGCGCTTCTGGCTGAGGACGAGCGACTCGTGCGGCGTGTCCATCGCGGGGGTGAGGAGACGCGCCGTGAGGGTGGGATTGGTCGGGTCCGCCATGTCCATGACGTTCACACCGCCCTCGGCGTCGAGGGCGTTGGTGGGGAACAGGAGCGTGGAGTCGTAGTACGCGCAGTCGTGGCCGGTGGCATCGACGTAGCGCTCGACCTTGAAGCCGCCCACCGTGCCCATGGCGTTGGGCTTCGTGTAGGCGCCCACGAGCTCGGTGTTGCAGGTGAACCCGTCCGCGGCGCGACCACTGGAGTGATCGTCCGGGCTCACGCGTCCCTGGATGCCGGTCTCGGGCCGCGAGCCGGGCCCGCAGCTGGCCTTCGGGGTGGGGAGCAACGACGGCTCAGGGCGGAAGGGCGCGGTGGACTGCGCGGCTCTCCCCTTGGGGTGGTCCGCGCGCACGTCCCCCGCGGCCGCGGTGGCGATCAGAAGCGCGACAGCAACGACACCCGCAGCCTCAGCTGTTACCCGGCCCCGCACGTGAGATCACGCTACCGGGCCGGGTGCGGCTGGGCGCTAGTGGCCGAGCAGCATCTCCAGCCGCTCGGTGCTGCGCTCAAGGTCAGCGCGGTGGATCTCCTGGTTGCCGCGGGGCTTTGTCTTGCGCCAGGTCGGCTGATCCTCGTGACGTTCAACGTTCTCCCGCTGCTGCGGGCTGTCAGTCCTGTTCTCCATAGGTCCGAAGTCCTCCCTCGGAATCGAGTCCCTGCATTCAATCGTTCCGGTTTGAAGGTGGGTTAAACGTTCTGGGAGGTACCGTGCGGATTGTTGCTTGCGCTCCTCTACGACATCCACGGGAATCTCCCCGCCCTGGAGGCGGTCTTGGCGGATGCCGAGGACGCCGACGGATTTGTGCTGGGTGGGGACTACGCCACCGCCGGCGCCTGGCCGAAGGAGACCGTCGAGCGCCTGAAGCAACTCGAGAACGCCACCTGGATCCGCGGGAACGCGGACCGCTGGCTGGCGGACCGTCACGACGCACCGTCGCCGATCGACGACATCGCGGCGCGCACCGCCGACATGCTCGGCGACGACCTGGTGAAGGAGCTCAGCACGCTTCCGGAGTCGGCGGAGATCGACGGCACGCTGTACTGCCACGCCTCGCCGCAGTCGGACATGGAGACCTTCCTGCCCCGGCCAAGCGAGCGTGACGCGGAGCTGCTCGAAGGGGTCGAGGCGCAGCGACTGGTGGCCGGGCACATCCACATCGCGTTCCGCCGGGCGGGCCCCGGCGGCATCGAGCTGCTGAACCCCGGGAGCGTGGGAATGCCCTGGGACGGCGACCACCGTGCGGCCTACGCCTTGATCGACGGCGATCGCGTGGAGCAGCGCCGGGTCAAGTACGACTGGCAGAAGGCCGTGGCGGCGGTGAGAGACTGGGTGGGAGAGCTGCCGGCGCGGCGCATGGAGCTTGCGCGTTTCCAAGTGGACTGAGTGCTAGCGTCCCGCCGCGTGCGCCTGTCGAACGTCCTCTCCTCCGGCGACCGTCAGTTCTTCGACCTGTTCGAGGAGGCGGGCGGCAACATCCTACGCGCGGCCGGGCTGCTCGAGGAGCTGCTCGAAGGAGTACCCCGAGCGCAATGAGCTCGCGCGCGAGATCCTGATCTGCGAGCAGGACGGCGACCGGATCACGCACGACATCATCCAGCGCCTCAACCAGACGTTCGTCACCCCGATCGACCGCGAGGACATCTACGCGCTGGCCTCAGCGCTCGACGACGTGGTCGACTACACCGAGGAGGTCGCTGACTACCTCGGGCTCTACAAGATCGAGGCGCCGATGACGCAGGCCCAGGACCTCGCTCGGGTGCTGCACGCGGCGGGACGCCAGATCGCCGAGGCCATGCCGCGCCTGCGCGGCTTCAAGGACATCACGCACTACACGGTTGAGATCAACCGGTTGGAGAACGACGGCGACCGCATCGTGCGCGAAGCCATCGCCTCCCTGTTCGACAACGGCATCGATCCGATGGTCGTGATCCGTTGGAAGGACATCTTCGAGCGCCTTGAGGAGGCGATCGACGCCACCGAGCACGTGGCGAACATCCTCGAAGGCATCGTCATCAAGAACTCTTAGACGGGTACGAGCCGCACATGGGTAGCGAGATCATCGTCGTGATCGTCGTCGCGACGGCGCTCATCTTCGACTTCACGAACGGGTTCCACGACACGGCGAACGTCGTCGCCACGTCGATCTCCACGCGCGCGATGCCGCCGCGGATCGCGGTCGGCTACGCGGCGGTCCTCAACTTCGTGGGCGCGTTCATCTCGCTGGCGGTGGCCGCCACCGTCGCGAACGACGTGGTGGAGATCCAGCCGAACTCGGTCGGCCTGCTCGCGGTGTTCGCCGGGCTCGTCGGCGCGATCGCCTGGAACCTGATCACGTGGTACTTCGGGCTGCCGTCGAGCTCCTCCCATGCGCTGATCGGCGGGATGGTCGGCGCCGTCTTCGTTGCCGAGGGCGCGGACGCTGTCTTCTTCAAGGAGGGCATCCTCGGCAAGGTGATGATCCCCGCCGTGGTGGCGCCAGTGCTCGCGTTCATCGTCGGTGGCGTCGCGATCCTCTTCCTCTACCGGATTGTGGGGCGGCTTCGACCGGGGCCCGTCACGTCGGGATTCCGCTTGGGCCAGGTCGTCTCCGGTGGGCTGCTCGCGCTCGCTCACGGAACGAACGACGCCCAGAAGACGATGGGCGTGATCACGCTGGCACTCGTGGCCAACGGGACCATCGCAACTGACGACTTCCATGTGCCGGACTGGGTCGTGATCTCGTCGGGGGCGGCCATCGCGCTCGGGACATATGTCGGTGGCTGGCGGATCATCAAGACGATGGGCAGCCGCATACACAAGATGGATTCCGCCCAGGGCTTCGCCGCCCAGGGGGCCGGTGCCACCGTGATTCTCGCGGCCTCACACGTCGGCTTTCCGCTCTCGACCACCCACACGATCACGGGCGCGGTTATCGGGTCGGGCGCGGCGAAGCGACTCTCGGCCGTCCGTTGGGGCGTCGCCGGGAACATCGTGGTGGCCTGGATCCTCACCCTGCCGATGGCGGCCGTGTTCGGTGGGCTGACCTATCTGGTCACCCGGCTGTTCGGTACGGGAGCGCTCGGTCCGATTGTGGTTTCGACGGCATGCCTCGTGGCGGCCGTGGTCCTGTATGCGCGCCGCTCGCAGCAGGCTGGCGTGCCGCCCGCGGTGCCACCTGCGGTGGAGACCTCGTGATCGCGTCGATCGTGGACACCGACGCGCTTCTTCAGGTGATCTGGGTGTCCCTGATCGCGGGGATCGGCGTGCCGTCGTGCTTCGCCCTGGCGATCCTCGGCAGCACGCGGGCGGTCGAGCTCGGCAGGAACGGTCGGCCCGTGGAGGCCGTGCTCTTCGGCGTCGTCGGAGTCCTCGGGCTCGGCGTCGTGATCGCTTCGATCGTGTTCGGGATCCTCACGCTCGTCAACGACTGACGGCCGCGACGGCGAGCTCCACGAGCCGGTCGATCTCCTCGTCGCTGTTCCACGCGCCCACGGAGGCGCGCGCGTAGCGAGCGCCCCGGGATGCCGCGGATCACGACGCCCTCGGCCGCCGCGACCTCGGTGAACGCCTGGGGGTCCGGCACCTCGAACGAGACCAGTGTGGAGAAGCCCCGCGGAGCCACCTTCACGCCGCTCTCGCTCAGCATCTGCTCCAGGCGGCTGGCGCCCGTGAAGCCGCGCTCGTACACCGCCCCGAGTCCCGCCTCCTCCAGCACGTCGAGCGATGCATGCGCCCACTCCACGTGGTGCGGCACCGGGAAGCCCGTGGTGAGCCGGCGGGCGTCCGGGTGAAGCGCCGGCTCGAGCGCGCGCTCGCCGTCCTCCAGGGCGTGGTAGCCGCTCCAGGGCGCCGGCAGGTCGGGCACGAGCTTCGGGTTCGCGTACAGGTAGCCGATCCCGCCGGGGCCGCACAGCCACTTCTGCCCGGAGGCCGCGTAGAAGTCGCAGCCAAGCGCAGTCACGTCGGACGGGACCGCGCCGAGGCCCTGCGCACCGTCGAGCACGAGGAGGGCGTGCGAGGCAGCGATTCGGGTCCGTGAACATCTCCCGTCCGGTGGCCCACGAGACGTGGGAGGTCACCACGAGGCGCGTCTCCGAGCGCACCTCGTGCGGAAGCTCTGCGAAGGGCACCACGCGCACGCTCACCCCCGGGTATCGCGTGCCGTCGCGATCGGCCCGAGCACACCGGGGTGCTCCTCGTCGCTCGTGAGGATCTCGTCGCCCGGCTGGAGGTCCACGGCGTGCAGGACGGCGTTGATGCCGTCGGTGGTCGAGCCGGTGATCGCCACGTCGGCGGTCGCCGCGCCGAGCACCGCGGCAATGCGCGCGCGCAGCTCGTCGATTCGCTCGATCTGGTGCTCGAACCACGGCTTGCTGCTGCGCCCCAGCTCCAGCTGCTCGCGCAGCGAGGCCGTCGGTGGCCTCGAACGCGGCGCGTGGCACCGGCCCATTCGTGCCGGCGTTCAGGTAGGCCACCCGCTCGAAGACCGGGAACTGGGCTCGGAGCTCCTCCACTCGAGCCGCATACTAGGCTGCGCCCGACCATGATCATCGAGCGCTCAATGCAGGCGGAATGGCTCTCCAACGCGTACCTCGTCGGAGACGAGGAGAACGGGAAGGCGGTCGTGATCGACTCGGGCGGTCCCTCGGGGCCGCTGCTCGAGGCGGCCGAGCGCCACGGCCTCGACGTGGAGCTCCTGCTGCTGACCCACCACCACGGCGACCACGTGGCCGAGAACTCCGTCTGGAAGGAGCGCCACGGGGTGGAGATCCTGGCCCACCCGATCGAGGCGAAGCAGCTCGACGACGTGGACCGGACGATCGAGCCGGGGGAGACCATCGAGGTCGGCGGCCTCACGATCGAGTCGATCCTCACGCCGGGACACACGGCGGGGATGCTCAACTTCGTGGTGAACGGCAGCGACGTGTTCACCGGCGACACGCTGTTCAAGGGCTCGGTCGGCGGCGTCCGGGCGCCCGGCTCGACCAGCTTCGAGGATCTCAGGCACTCGATCATGGACGTGCTGATGAAGCTGCCGCACGAGACCGTCGTGCACCCCGGCCACACCGACCCGACGACGATCGGCGACGAGTGGGAGTCGAACGCCTTCGTGCGGCTCTGGCGCGGCCTCGACGAGGAGGGCACCGAGAGCTGCAGCGTGGAGGGCCAGGACGCGACGCTCGTGCTGTGGGCGCCCGACTACGACGGCGGCAACAAGGCATGGGTCCGCTGGCCCGACGGCAGCGACGACATCGTGCCCGGAAGCCGGGTCAAGCGCGGCTAGTGGTCCGCGAGCAGCGTCGGCATCCGCGCCGGCGTCGTGGGGATGGCGTGGACGGTACGCCCACTTCGTAGATCGAGGACGTGAAGCATGCGGTCCGGCCTCACCCAGACGTAGGCGTATCGGCCGTGGTCTCCAAGCACCGTCACGTCCTTGCCGCCGAAGCGGCCGAATGCAGGCTGCCCACCGAGGTCGAACGCGAGCAGGCCGGTGCTCGTGCTCTTCCGCCAGCCCCTGTTCCAGGTGGTCCCGTGCGCAAGCAGGCGGTCGCCGGCGGTCTCGAAGAGGTTGGTGCGCCGGTTCACGGTTCGGAGCGACCAGTCGAGCGGGTTCACCAACCGCAGGCCGTACGGGATCGGCCCGGCCGCCGGCAGCCCGTTGCGAAGGGGCCGCGGCATGTGGTCGCCGGTGATCGCGAGCTGGCCGTCACTGTCCACTCAGCGTCGCGGAACCACGCCTCCTCGTCGCCCTTCGAGGCCGAAGCCCCGAGCGAGTGGTAGGACACCGCGCCGGAGGCGAGATCGACCTCGGCGACGAGCGGCTCGCGCGGCGCCACGACAACGCACGGCCGCCGGCTGTGGTCGACGCCAAGCGCCGGCCGCAGAGTCCCCCTGCGACTTCCCCCCGACTCGATCCGGTCGAGCCGGATGCGCCGGAGGCCGCCGTCGCCGTCGGCCAGGAGCAGCACGGTCGGGGCGATATTGCGGCGGGGCTGGGTCAGGAGCGCGACGCCGTTCGGGATCGCTTCACTGTCGACCCAAAACCGGTCGAGGCTGTGTCGTGCCACAAGCCGCCCATCCGGCACGGCCAGGACGCGGATCTCGGTCCCACCCGCCTCGATCAAGCGATCGTCGCGCGCCCACGTGAGCGTGCCGATATCCCCGCGCGTCAGAACGCCGACCGAGCGCCAGCGAACCACGTCGATCAGCTGGATCCGCGCCGGCCGCGCGCTCGCGGCGTAGGCGAGGAATCGCCCGTTGGGGGAGAAGTCGCGCGACCAGCCGCGGCGGAACGTCTCGATCGGGCGCGAGACGGGCTCGAGCGTCCTCGGGTTCACCCGGACGATGCGGTCGCTGTCGCGCCCGTCGATCAGGCGGAGCAACGGGGGCTCGGCCGCGGCGGGCGGCGCCGCAGCGCCGGCGAGCAGGGCGGAGACAGCCGCGACAAGCTTCGCGTTCATGCCGTGGATACGTCCGGGACGAGCCGTTCGGGTCCGCCCACGGATGGGATGATGCCGCGGTGCTTGCCAGGCTGATCGACCACGCCGCGCTCTTCCCGCCCGCTTCGATGTCTCTCGACGAGGCCCTGGGGGAGGACACGGCGGCACGCGGTGGCGAGCATGGCTGGATGATCGGTCGGTTCGTGGTGCCCGTCGGACTCCTTCCGCAACTGCCCGTGGACGGGCTGCCGCTGAGCGTCGTTCTCCAGGGTCCCGCGGACGCCGAGTCTCCTGTCCGGCGTGGCGGGTGTCGAGGCCGTGGAGATGCCGCTCGACGGCCCACGGCCGCGCTCCTCGGACCTCGTCGACGCCTATCGGGCGCTCCGCCCGCTCGGCGTCGAGGCCTACTTCGAGCTGGTGCTTGACGAGAGCTGGCGCGACAGCGTGCCCGCCGCGATCGGAGCGGTGGCGGCGGTCGGTGCACGCATCAAGGTGCGCTGCGGTGGCGCGTCGATCCCCTCGGTTGAACAGCTGGCGCTCGTGATCGCCTGCTGCCGCGAGGCGCGCGTCCCGTTCAAGGCCACCGCCGGCCTCCACCATCCGATCCGCCGCGGGGACGAGCACGGCTTCCTCAACCTGCTCGCCGCGGCGACCGCGCCGGTGGCCCGCATCCACGAGATGCTCGCCGAGGAGGATGCCTCGGCGCTCGAGGTGGAGGAGGGCGGCCGCGAGGTCTTCGTCAGCTTCGGCAGCTGCAGCTGGCGAGAGCCGGTCGACGGGCTGCAGGAGCTGGGGCTGCTCAGGTGACGCTCGCGTACGGAGTGCTGCGCGGCGGCGGGGTCTGCGCCCGCGTGGGCGACCAGGTGGTGGACCTCAGTGGCCTCGACCCCGTCTTCGACTCTGCCTCGCTGAACGCGTTCATGGCCGCCGGACCGGAGGTCTGGCGCCAGGCGGCGTCGCGGGTCGCCGAGGGCCGCGAGCTGGCCGATGCCGAGCTGGGGCTGCCGGTCGAGGTTGCGGACTACGTGGACTTCTACTCGTCGCTCGACCACGCGACGAATCTCGGCCGCATGTTCCGGCCGGACTCGGAGCCCCTGCTTCCGAACTGGCGGTACCTGCCCGTCGGCTACCACGGGCGAGCCGGGACGGTGGTGCCGAGCGGGACGCCGGTGCGCCGCCCGAGCGGCCAGCGCCCCGGCCCGGAGTTCGGGCCGAGCGCTCGGCTCGACATCGAGCTGGAGGGTGGCTTCGTGATCGGCACTCCGAGCACGATGGGCGAGCCGGTGCCCATCGACCGAGCGCTCGACCACGTGTTCGGCATGGTGCTCGTGAACGACTGGTCCGCGCGCGACATCCAGGCCTGGGAGTACCAGCCGCTCGGCCCGTTCCTCGGCAAGTCGTTCGCCACGTCGGTGAGCCACTGGGTCGTGCCGCTCGACCAGCTCGCCGACCGGCGCGTGCCGCGCGAGGCCCAGGACCCGCAGCCGCTCGATTATCTGCGCGAGGAGCCCTGGGCCTACGACATCCCGCTCGAGGTCGAGCTGAACGGCACGGTCGTCGCGCGCTCGAACACCCGCCACCTCTACTGGTCGATCGCGCAGCAGGTGGCGCATCTGACGGTGAACGGAGCGAGCCTGCGAACCGGTGACCTGCTGGCCACGGGCACGATCTCCGGCCCCGAGACCCGACCAGCGCGGCAGCCTGATCGAGCTGAGCTGGAACGGCCAGGAGCCGATCGAGCTGGCAGATGGCTCCACCCGCACCTTCCTCGAGGACGGCGACGAGGTGATCCTCCGCGGCGACCCCCTCGGCGAGGTGCGCGGCCGGATCGACCCGGCGCTCGTCTAACGCGGCTACGCTGCCAGCCCTCATGGCCGCCGCCGACCTTCAGCCCATGGCGATCGCGCCGCGTGCGCCGGGCGATTACGCGCCCGCCGCGGGCGGGCGGGCGGTCGAGGCGCTTCAGGATGCCGCCGAGCCGCTGCGCGGGGCGCGCATCCTGCACGTGAGCGCCGCCGGCGCCGAGGGGAGGGTTCCCGAGTTCCTCGGCGGGCTGCTGCCGCTGGCCGCGGGCGCGGGGGTGGAGATCGAGTGGCGGGTGCTGTTCGGCTCGGCGGAGCTGCGGGCCACCTCGGCGGCGCTGCTGTCGGGGCTGCGCGGTGGCGAGTCGGCCATCGAGGACGCCGCCTGGGAGGAGTACCTCGAGGCCTGCGAGCGGACGGCCGGCTCTCTCCAGGACGACTACGACGCGGTCGTGCTGCACGACGCCGCCCTCGGGCTGGCCCCGGGTTTCGGCGTCGCGGCGGGGCGCGGCGGCCCGCCGGTGCTGTGGCGCCTCCACGAGGACGTCGCGCGCGCGGAGCCCGACGCGCTCGCGCGCGCGGCAAGCCTTGCCGAGCGCTGCGCCGCGATGCTGGTGTCGGACGAGTCGTTCGCGCCGCCCGCCCTCCAGGACGAGCGGCTGCACGTGGCGCCGCCCGGGATCGACCCGCTCGATCCGCGCAACCTCGAGCTCGAGTCTCGCCTGCCCGGCCGGGTGGTGCGCCCGCTCGGCGTGGACCTCGAGCGGCCGTTCTGCCTCCAGATCCTGGAGCTCGACCGCTGGGATGACCCGCACGCGGCCATCGACGCCTTCCGCGTGGCCAAGGCCGAGGAGCCAGAGCTCCAGCTCGTGCTCGCGGCACTGCTCGACCGCGCGGCCACCGAGAGCTGGCAGGCCGCGAAGGAGATCTCCGACTACGCCGAGGGAACCGACGACGTGCTGCTGCTCACCACCTACGAGGGCCTCGGCAGCCTCGAGGTCGGCGCGCTGCTGCTGCTCGCGCGCACGGTCATAGAGCGCTCGCTCCGCGAGGGATTCGAGCTCGCGCCGTTCGAGGCGCTCTGGAAGCGCACTCCGGTGGTGGGCGGGATCCCGCTGACCGTGAGGGACGGGGTGGACGGCTTCCTCGCGCCAGATCCCGAGGACGCCGCGGCCAGGATCGTGGAGCTGGTGCGCGACCCGGGGCTCGCGATCGAGATGGGTCGCGCCGGGCGCGAGCGCGTGCGCGAGCACTTCCTCGTGACCTCCGCGCTCGAACGCGAGCTGGGCGTGCTCGCCGCTACCGTGCAGGCCGCATGAAGGCCCTGCTTCCGGACGGCACTGAACTCCAGCTCGACGAGGGCGCAACCGGCGCCGACGCCGCCCGCGCGATCGGCGAGGGCCTGGCCCGGGCGGCCCTCGGAATCCGGGTCGACGGCGAGCTCAGGGACCTCGAGGCGCCACTCGAGGACGGCGCGCGCATCGAGATCGTCACCGGCCGCGACGAGGACGGCCTCTGGCTGATCCGCCACGACGCCGCGCACGTGCTCGCCACCGCGGTGATGGAGCTCTACCCCGGCGTGAAGATCTCGATCGGCCCGCCGATCGAGGACGGCTTCTACTACGACTTCGAGTTCCCGGAGGGCGTGAAGCTGTCAGATGAGGACTTCGAGGCGATCGAGGCCAAGATGCGCGAGCACATCAAGGCCGACGAGCACTTCGTCCGCGGCAGACCTGCCGGTGGCCGACGCCATCGAGCGCTTCCGCGGCGAGGGCCAGGACTACAAGGTCGAGCTGATCGAGGACCTGGTGAAGGCTGCCGATCCCGCCCACCCCCTGGAGACCGTCTCGCTCTACACCAACGGCCCGTTCACCGACCTCTGCCGCGGCCCGCACGGCCCCGGGACCAAGCGCATCAAGGCGTTCAAGCTCACGAGCGTCGCCGGCGCGTATTGGCGCGGCGATTCCGACCGCCAGATGCTCACGCGCGTGTACGGAACCGCCTGGGCCTCCAAGGAGCAGCTCGAGGAGCACCTGAAGCGCCTGGAGGCCGCCCGGGCGCGCGACCACCGCAAGCTCGGCCGCGAGCTCGACCTGTTCATGCTGTCCGATCTCTCGCCGGGTTCGCCGTTCTGGCTGCCGAAGGGAACCCACATCTGGAACGAGCTCACCGCCCTCTGGCGCACCTCGAACGTCGAGCGCGGCTACAAGGAGGTCCGCACGCCGATCCTCTACGACGTCGAGCTGTGGAAGCAGTCGGGCCACTGGCACGTGTACCGCGACCACATGTACTTCACCGACGTGGAGGGCAAGCCCATGGGACTCAAGCCCATGAACTGCCCGGCGCACGTACAGATCTACAAGCGCGACCTGCACTCCTACCGCGACCTCCCGATCCGCTACGCGGAGCAGGGTCTCGTGCACCGCCACGAGCCGAGCGGCACGCTCCACGGCCTCCTGCGCGTGCGCAGCATCACGCAGGACGACGGACACGTGTTCTGCCGCGAGGACCAGATCGAGGAGGAGGTCGTCCGCTGCCTCAACTTCGGCTTCTTCATCTACGACCAGTTCGGGTTCAAGCCGCGGCTCGAGCTGTCAACCCGGCCGGAGAAGCGGGTCGGCACCGAGGAGATGTGGGACAAGTCCGAGGCGGCGCTGAAGAAGGCGCTCGAGGACCAGGGCCTCGAGTACGACCTGAACGAGGGCGACGGCGCCTTCTACGGACCGAAGATCGACCTCCACATGACCGACACGATCGGCCGCTCGTGGCAGCTCGGCACCGTGCAGCTCGACTACTACATGCCCGAGCAGTTCGAGCTCACCTACATGGGCGAGGACAACCAGGAGCACCGCCCGGTGATGATCCACCGTGCCCTGATGGGCGCATTCGAGCGCTTCATCGGCATCCTGATCGAGCACTACGGTGGCGAGTTCCCGCTCTGGCTGGCGCCGGTCCACGCCCTGGTGCTGCCGATCGCGGACCGTCACAACGATTACGCGCGCGAGGTCGCGAGCCGGCTGCACGAGGCCGGCATCCGCGCGGATGTGGACGAGCGCACCGAGTCGATCGGGAAGAAGATCCGCGACGGCGAGCTCCACAAGGTCCCCTACATGCTGATCGTGGGCGACGAGGAGCAGGCGCAGAGCGAGGTTGCGGTGCGCAGACACCGCGAGGGAGACCTCGGAAAAAGCCCAGTGGACGACTTCATCGCTTCTATAAGCGCCGCTATACTCGCTCGCGAATGACCCGAACCGCGCAACGGCCCGTTTGACGTACGGCCATAGCCTCACCTAGTGCCGATCCCTCGTAAGTTCGATCGGCGGATGCCGGAGCGGGACGAGACTCGCATCAACGAGCGCATCCGGGTGCCTCAGGTTCGCCTCGTCGGGGAGGACGGCAACCAGATCGGTGTCGTCGACACCCAGCAGGCGCTCCGCTACGCGCAGGAGCGCGACCTCGATCTCGTCGAGGTGGCTCCCGACGCGCGCCCGCCCGTGTGCCGCGTGCTCGATTACTCGAAGTACAAGTACGAGCAGGAGCAGAAGGCCAAGGCCGCCCGCCGTCACCAGAAGCAGGTGAACGTGCGCGAGATCAAGCTGCGCCCGAAAATCGCGACGAACGACTACGAGACCAAGAAGAACCACGTGGTCCGCTTCCTGAAGGGCGACGATCGCGTGAAGGTCACGATCATGTTCCGCGGGCGCGAGCAGACCCACCCCGAGCGCGGCGAGCGGCTGCTGATGCGGCTCGCCGAGGACGTGGCCGAACTCGGCACGGTCGAGCAGTCGCCCCAGCAGGACGGCCGCAACATGACGATGCTGCTGGCCCCCTCGAAGAAGAAGCCGGACGAGGCACCCGCCAACGGCGAGGCGCCGGCCGCCGAGGCTCCGGCTGCGGAGGCCCCTGCTGCAGAAGCGCCCGCTGTCGCAGAAGAGACCCCCGCGGCTCAGGCCGAGGCCGAGACCTCCTAGCCGCCGTCCAGAGCGAGGCTGACCGCCTCCTCGAACCCGAGCCCGGCTCCGTCCGCGTACGCGGCGCGCCAACGCTTCTCGCCAATTCGCTCCCGAGCTGGCGTGAAGAACTCCTGCTCAAGCCGGGCGCCGACCGCATCGCACAGGACCTCCGCCCGCGACTCTGCTGCCCCGAGCAGACGTGCGGCACGCTCGGACTCACCCTGGCGGGCGGCAACGGCCGCGAAACCGCAGATGCCTTCGGATGCGACCCAGGTCACGCGGTGCTCGCGGCAGAGCCTCAGTTGCTCGCCAAATCGCGCCTCAGCACGTTCGAGGTCCGCCGTGAACAGCGAGGCGTGTCCGAGGTTGCCGTACACCCACATGCGAATGAGCGGTTCACCGGTCCTCTCAACGAGCACGAGCGCTTCATCCAGGTATGCCGCCGCGCGTTCGGAGCTGCCCTGCGCGATGGCCGTGTAGCCCGCGTTGTTGTAGATCCCGAGAAGTCCGTGGATGTCGCCAACCTTGCGATAGAGCGCTGCGACCTCGGCGATCTCGACCTCGACATCGACGATCCGCATCGAAAGCGCCCGAACGGCGAGGGCGTCGGCGACGAGTCCGTCGTCGCGCGCTTCGCGAGCGTAGGGGAGCGCCTCCTCCGCCAGCGCGCGCATGCGCTCGGGCTCCTCCTGCTCGAAGCCGCTGAGATGTACGAGTGCGTCGGCGATTCCAGCCGGATCGCCGGCGCGGCGGGACAGCGCGACAGCCTCCGAGGCGAGTCTCCTGCTGGCAGCCTGGGATCCGTCGGCGTTGTACCACGACCCCTGGTCCTCGAGCATGACCACCTCGGCCCGGAGGGCCCGGGCGCGATCCTCGAGCGGCACCTCGTCATCCGCAGCTTCGGTGGCCGCCCTCAGCCAACGACCGCCTTCGACGGAAGCACCGCGGAGCTCCCAGTACCTCCCGAGCCGGCCGGCAAGCCGGACGGCCAATACGGCCTGACCCTCCCGGAGAGCCCAGTCAAGAGCGGCCCTGAAGTTGCCGGTCTCCGCGTCGAGCCGCCCCATCCATTCGGCTTCGGCATGGGTGCGGAGGTGGGGCGTCCCGGTCTCGGCCAGGCCGACGAAGTGGCGGCAATGTCGAAGGCACACCTCTGCACCGCGGTTATCACGCTCGAGCAGTTCCTGGGCATAGGCGCGCACGGTCTCGAGCATCCTCAGGCGGCCGGACTCGCGCAGCACGAGGTTCTTCTCCACGAGCCCTTCCAGGGCCTCGATGGCGGCACCCGTGACCTCTTCGGCCGTCTCGAGGGTGGCCCCGCCCGCGAAGACGGCGAAGCGAGCGAATGCCTCAGCCTCCTCTGCGCTCAGCAGGCGATGGCTCCACTCCAGCGTGGCGCGCAGCGTCCGCTGCCGGGCGGGGGCGTCCCGAGGACCAGTTCCAAGGGCGTCCAGAGCTTGCGCGAGACGGGCATCCAGCTGCTCGGGTCCGAGGACCGACATGCGGGCTGCTGCAAGCTCGACCGCTAGCGGCAGCCCGTCGACCCGGCGGCACACACTCGCGATCGCGTCGGCGTTCGCGGGGGTGAGTTCAAAGGCGCGGTCCCTGCTTTGCGCACGCTCCACGAACAGGGCGCCGGCGGAGGCCCGCGCGACCGCTTCAGGACCACCGTCACGCGGGACCTGCAATGGGCTCACGGCGTAGCGGTGCTCGGCGTGGAGCTGCAGTGCCTCCCGGCTGGTCGCGAGCACGCGCAGCCCCGGACAGGCGACCAGCAGGTCGTTTACAAGCGGAGCGGCGGCGAGCAGATGCTCGAAGTTGTCGAGTACGAGGATTCCGCGCTTGGGGCTGAGGAAGCGCTTGACTGTCGTCATCGGCGCCTCGCCGGCCACAGGGGTCACCTCAAGCGCTTGTGCGATCGCACTGGGGGCATGCTCCTCCCGTGCCGTGGCGGCGAGCAGGACCAGCCAGGCACTGTCCGGATACCGAGGCTCCAGCTCCCGTGCCACGTCGAGGGCGAGCCGCGTCTTGCCCACCCCGCCCGGGCCGGTGAGTGTTACGAGGCGGTGGTCGTCCCGGTGGAACAACTCCGCGATTGCGCGGCGGTCCTCGTCGCGGCCGATCGTGGCGGTCGGCGGCGCCGGCAGTCGGCTGACAGAACGCTCGGGCGTCGCGGGCGCCGCGAGGTCCGCGTCATGGGTGAGGATCGCCTGCTCCAGCTCCCGAAGCGCAGGAGTGGGCTCGAGGCCGAGTTCCTCGTCGAGTATCTCCCGCGCAGCGCGATATGCCTCGAGTGCCTCGGCCTGGCGGCCGCCGCGGTACAGCGCCAGGACGAGCTGGCGACGCAGCCGCTCGCGTAGCGGATGCTCCGACACGAGGGCCTCGAGCTCGCCAACCAGCTCGGTGTGCCTTCCGCAGGCGAGGTCGGCGTCGATGCGGTCCTCGAGCAACGCGAATCGCAGCTCCCCGAGCCGGCCGATTTCTCCCTGCGCGAACGAGTCAAAGGTGAAGTCGGCCAGTGCCGGTCCGCGCCAGACTGCCAGCGCCTCCTGCAGGCGGTCGGCGGCGTGCCGGGGGTCTTCGGTGGACAGCGCCTCGCGACCCTCGCGAGCCAGGCGCTCGCACCGGTCCAAATCCAGTTCGCCCGGCTCCACATGCAGCAGATAGCCATTCGGCTGCGTCACGAGCCGCGCGGAGCCCTCTCCGAGAGCCTTGCGCAGCCTCGACACCTGCACCTGTAGGCCCTTTCTGGGAGACGCGGGTGCGTGCTCGCCCCAAAGCTCGTCGATCAGTTCGTCGCTCGAGACGGGCGCATTGGCATGTAGCAGCAGGATCCCGAGCAGCGCGCGTTGCCTGTCGCCGACGATGGGGATCGCCTGGGCGCCCTCATCAACTTCGAGCGGGCCGAGGATCCGGAAATCCATGAGTCCACGCTACCGCCATGAAGCCGCGGTGCAACCGGTGTTCCTCAGTGTGGTCGGGACCGCAGTTCCCAACAGGAGGAAGCCATGCCGACCATCGCACACCGGCCCTTCAGACTTCCGGGTCGGACACCGCACCGCCTCACCATGTGGCTGCTGGGCGCCGTTTTGGTCGCCGTTGTCGCCACGACGCTTGCTCTGTCGCTCATCGGATCTGGTGGCCAGCAGACTGACCAGCCCGTGAATTCGCAGCAGGCGACGCCGCAAGGCCCCACGCCGTTCGGTGGGGCGCAGCCCTAGCGGCACGGAGCGGAAGCCCCCGGGCTCTCCCGGGGGCTTCTGCTTCAATACAGCGTTCGATGCCGAAGATGAAGACCCATTCGGGCGCCAAGAAGCGCTTCAAGAAGACCGCCAAGGGCAAGCTGCTCGCGCGCCACTCCTTCACGAGCCACAACCAGGGGAAGAAGAGCGCCAAGCGCAAGCGCCACCTCGGCCGGCCGGTCGTCGTCTCCAAGGCCGACCATCAGCGCGTCACGGAGCTGCTGCACAAGTGAGCCGGGTCAAGCGGTCAGTTCACGCGCGTAAGAAGCGCCGCGCCACGCTCGAGCGGACCAAGGGTTTCCGCGGGCAGGCGAAGTCGAGCTACAAGAGGGCCAAGGAGGCCCTCATCAAGGCCGACACCTACGCGTATCGCGATCGCCGCAACAAGAAGCGCGACTTCCGCCGCCTCTGGATCGTGCGCATCAACGCGGCCGCCCGCCAGGAGGGCATGTCGTACAGCCAGTTCATGCACGGCCTGAAGCTGGCCGAGATCGAGGTCGACCGCAAGGTGCTCGCGGACATCGCCGTCCGCGACCCCGAGACGTTCCGACGTTTTGCCGAGAAAGCCCGGGAGGCCGCGGCCGCTTAGGCGATTGCGGACACCAAACTCTCCCGGGCGCCTCCAGTAGGCGCCCTTTTTGTTTCTGATGATCACCTCAGCCGACAACGACAAGCTCAAGACCATCCGCAAGCTCCAGCAGAAGCGCTGGCGGACGAAGCTGGGCCAGTTCAGCGCGGAGGGAGAGGACCTCCAGGGCCCTGACCCCGACTTCCTTCTGCGGGCGGGCGAGGACGTGGAGCCGGACCTGCTCGACTCGGTCTCGACCCTGGGTTCCGGAGCCCGCGTGATCGGCGTGTACAAGCAGCGCTGGGCGGAGCCGACCGGCGATCTGCTCGTCTATCTCCACGGCGTGGAGGACCCTGGCAACGTAGGCACGATCATCCGCTCCGCGCACGCGCTCGCCGACGCGACCGTCGTCCTCGGCCCGGGATGCGCGGACCCATACTCACCGAAGGCGGTTCGGGCGTCGATGGGCTCGATCTTCGCGCGTCCGCCCGCCCGCGCCGGCATCGACCAGCTTCCCGGCCGAAAGCTCGCGCTCGACGCAACCGCTGAGCGCGAGCTCCGCGAGGTGGATCCGCCCTCCGTGCTGGTCTTGGGATCGGAACGGGGCGACCTTCCCGAGGGACTCGAGACTGCCCGGATCCCGGTGCACGCCGACTCGCTGAACGTGGCGATGGCCGCGAGCGTGGCCCTCTACGAGGTGGCAAATAGGATGGCCGCCGATGGCTGACCTGGACCAGCTGCGAAGCGACGCCGAGGCTGCCATCCGCTCGGCCGGGGACAGTGCGGAGCTCGAGGAGCTGCGCGTGCGCTACCTCGGCCGCAAGTCCGAGCTGACCTCGACGCTGCGCTCGATCGGGGAGCTCCCTCCGGACCAGCGCGGGCCGATCGGCAAGGCGGCGAACGAGGTGCGGGTGGCGCTCGAGCAGCTGCTCGGCGAGCGCACGGCCGAGCTCGAGGCCTCGGAGCTCGACAGCCGCCTGGCCGAGGACCGCATCGACGTGACCCTGCCAGGCGACCCGCCGGAGCCCGCCGGCCGCCTCCACCTGGTCTCGCAGATCCGGCGCAGGATGGAGGACATCTTCATCGGGCTCGGGTTCGCGGTCCTGGAGGGCCCCGAGATCGAGTACGAGTACTACAACTTCACAGCGCTCAACCACCCGCCGGAGCACCCGGCGCGGGCGCCGCAGGACACGTTCTACCTGTCGGAGGAGGTGCTGCTCCGGACGCACACCTCGCCGATGCAGGTGCGTGCGATGGAGGCACAGCCGCCGCCGATCTACATCGTGGTGCCCGGGCGCGTCTACCGCCCCGACACGCCGGATGCCACCCACGTGCCGATGTTCCACCAGCTCGAGGGACTCGCGATCGACGAGGACATCACGCTGGCCGACCTCCAGGGCGTGCTGCTCGCGTTCGCCCGCCAGATGTTCGGCGAGCACACCGAGGTTCGCCTCCGCCCGGGCTACTTCCCGTTCACCGAGCCGAGCGTGGAGGTGGACGTGTCCTGCTTCCGCTGCGGCGGCACGGGCTACGAGGGCGCGTCGCGCTGCTTCACCTGCAAGGGCGAGGGCTGGATCGAGATTCTCGGTTCCGGGATGGTCGACCCGAACGTCCTCGACTACGTCGCCGACAACGGCTACGACAAGGAGCGCGTTCAGGGCTTCGCGTTCGGCATGGGGATCGAGCGGATCGCGAGCGTCGTCCACGAGGTCCCCGACCTGCGCATGCTCTACGAGAACGACGCGCGGCTGCTGGAGCAGTTCGGCGCATGAGGGTCCCGGTCGCATGGCTGCGCGAGTACTGCGACCCCGGCACGCCGGCCGAGGAGATCGCCGACGCCCTCACGATGGCCGGGCTCAAGGTCGAGCGCCTGCACAGGGTCGGAGTGGGGGACCCCGCGGAGTTCGTGGTCGGCCGGGTGCTGAGCGCCGAGCGCCATCCCGACGCTGACCGCCTGACCGTGTGCAGCGTCGACACCGGCGCGGGCGACCCGAGCACGATCGTGTGCGGCGCGCCGAACGTGGCCGCGGGCCAGATCGTGGCAGTGGCGCGCCCCGGCGCGGTGATGCCCGACGGCTCGAAGCTGGGCAAGGCGAAGCTGCGCGGCGTGGAGTCGAGCGGAATGATCCTCGCCGAGGACGAGCTGGGGATCGGCGAGGACCACCAGGGGATCATGGTCCTCGACGACGGCCTCCCCGTGGGCGCGCCGCTCTCAGAGCACCTGCCGATCATCGACGAGGTGCTCGAGCTGGAGATCACGCCGAACCGGCCCGACGCGATGGGCGTCTACGGCGTGGCCCGCGATGTGCACGCCGTGACCGCTGCGGCGCTCTCCGAGGATCCAACCGAGCGCGACGCCGAGCCGAGCGGCGACGACCGAGCCGGGGACCACGCGAGCGTCGAGATCGCCGACCCGGACATCTGCCTGCGCTTCACGGCGCGCGTGTTCGAGGACGTGAAGATCGGGCCGTCCCCGCCGTGGCTGAAGCAGCGCCTGATGGCCGCGGGCCAGCGGCCGATCTCGAACGTCGTGGACATCACGAACTACGTGATGCTCACCACTGCGCAACCGCTGCATGCGTTCGACCTCGACGAGGTGCGCGGCCGCCAGATCATCGTGCGGCGCGCGCTGGAGGGCGAGACGATGGCCACACTCGACGGCGTGGAGCGCACCTTCAGCTCCGACATGGCGCTCGTGTGCGACGCCGAGGGCCCGAGCGGCATCGCGGGCATCATGGGCGGCGAGATCTCCGAGGTGTCGGACTCGACCACGCGCGTGCTGATGGAGGCCGCCACCTGGGTGGGCCCGAACATCATGCGCACCTCGAAGGCGCTGGGTCTGCGCACGGAGGCCTCGGCGCGCTTCGAGAAGCAGCTTCACCCCGAGCAGGCGATCGCGGCGCAGCGGTTGGCGGCCCGACTGATGGTGGAGCTGTGCGGAGCGCGCATGGTGCCGGGGACGATCGATGCGTACCCGCGCCCGCCCGAGCCGCGGGTCGTGGCGCTGCGCGTCGAGCGAATGGAGAAGCTGCTGGGCGAGCGCATCGAGGACGAGACCGCCTCCGGCATCCTGGAGCGCCTGGGGTTCTCGCCCACCGACGACGGCTGGCGGGTGCCGCCCTGGCGCGACGCCGACGTCCAGCGCGAGGCCGACCTGATCGAGGAGGTCGCGCGCATCCACGGGCTCGACAAGCTGCCCACCACGCTTCCCGCGCGCGAGCAGGCGGTCGGCCGGCTCACCGGCAGCCAGCCGCTGCGCCGCCGCCTGGAGGACCTGCTGCGCGACCGCGGCCTGCTCGAGGCGATCTCGTACAGCTTCACCTCGCCGGAGGCCCTGGGCCGCCTGCGCCTGACCGACATCGAGCCGCTCAGGGTCGAGAACCCGCTCAGCGAGGACCTGAGCGTGATGCGCCCACTGATCCTGCCGGGCCTGCTGGACGCCGCGCAGCACAACGCGGCCCACGGGCGCGCCGGGGTGGCGCTGTTCGAATCCGCGCACGTGTACCTACCGAAGGGGACACTCGCCCCACTTGGGGAAAGGGGTCAGACCCCTTCACAAGAGGCGACTCACATTTCCGCGCTCGTGACCCAGGCAGCACCGGCCGGTTGGCGCACGCCCGCGCGGGCAGCCGACTTCTACGCGGTCAAGGCGCTGCTCGAGGCGCTGATGGAGGCGGCGGGCGTGGAGTGGCGCGCGCAGGAGGGGGGACCGCCGTTCCTGCACCCGGGCCGGGCGGCGACGATCGTGGCCGCCGACGGCTCCGAGCTCGGCTGGCTCGGCGAGCTGCACCCGCTCGTGCTGCGCGAGTGGGAGCTCGACGGCCCGGCCGCGGCCTTCGAGCTGGACGCCGAGCGGCTGTTCGAGCTGGCGCCGCAGGCGTCCACCTACAGCGACGTGACGAGCTTCCCCGCCGTGCTCCAGGACATCGCCGTGATCGTTCCGGACGACGTGTCGGCGGAGCGGCTGGCGGACGTGGTGACCGAGAGCGCCGGCGAGCTGCTCCATGCGCTGCGAGTGTTCGACCTCTACCACGGCGAGCAGGTGGGGGAGGGCAGCAAGTCGCTGGCCCTCCGCCTCGAGTTCCGCGCGCCGGACCGCACGCTCACCGACGAGGAGGTCGCGGAGCGCCGCACCGCGATCGAGGGCGCTCTGGAGTCGATCGGGGGACGGCTCCGTGCCTGACGGAGTCGCCGTGGTGGGCGCCGCCGGCTACGGCGGCGCGGTGGCCGCCGCGATCCTGCGCCGGCATCCGTCGCTCGAGCTGACGGCGGTCACGGCTCGCTCGGACGCGGGCCGCCGCCACGACCGGCTCTACCCGCGCTACCGCGTGGCGATGATGCTCGAGGAGTTCGACGCCGACGCGATCGCGGAGCGGGCGCAGGCGGCGGTCGTGGCCTACCCGCACGGCGCATCCGCGCCCGCGGTGAAGGCGCTGCGCGAGCGCGGCCTGAAGGTGGTCGACCTGTCCGCCGATTTCCGCCTCGACCGCGAACGCTACGAGCGCTGGTATGCCCAGCACGAGGCGCCCGAGCTGCTCGACGACGCCGTCTACGGCCTCACGGAGGCGCACCGCGAGGAGATCCGCGGCGCGGACCTCGTGGCCGCGCCCGGCTGCTACTCGACCGCCGCCCTCCTGGCGCTGTGGCCACTGCGCGAGCACATCGACGACGCGGTCGTGGACGCCAAGTCGGGCATCTCCGGGGCCGGGCGCGAGGCCACCCAGACGACCCACTTCGTGTCGGTGACCGAGAACATCCAGGCCTACAAGGTCGAGGGTCACCGCCACGCCGCCGAGCTCGAGCAGGAGCTGCCGGACGGCACACGCTTCACGTTCGTGCCGCACCTCGTGCCCATCGAGCAGGGCCTGCTCGCCAGTTGCTACGTGACCACCGAGCTCGAGGCCGACGCCGTCCTCGACCTATACCGGGCCGCCTACGAGGACGAGCCGTTTGTCGACCTCGCCGACGAGCCCCCCGGTACCGACGACGTGCGCGAAACCAACCGCTGCCGCATCCACGTGAGCGTGGTCGGCGGCCGCGTGGTGGTGCTGGCTGCGATCGACAACCTCTGGAAGGGCGCCGCCGGCCAGGCGGTGCAGGACCTGAACCTGATGCTCGGCCTTCCCGAGACGGAGGGCCTCGAGTGACGTTCTTCAGATCACGCTGGGTTGATGCCCCCGAGCACGTGACCGAGCTCGACCCGCACGCGCTCCCGGCGGGATTCCGCGCTGCCGGGGTGGCCGCCGGCATCAAGCCGGAGGGCCTCGACGTGGGCGTGCTCGCGTCGAGCGAGCCCGAGACGGTCTCCGCCGCCCGCTTCACGAGCAATGCGCGCGTGGGCGCTCCAGTGATGGTCTCGCGCGAGGCCGAGCTCGCCCGCCTGCGCGCCGTGGTGGCCAACTCGGGCTGCTCGAACGTCGGTGACGGCCCCCGCGGCGTCGAGACCGCGCTTGCCATGCAGTCCGCCGCCGCGGAGGAGCTCGGCGTGGAGGCCGGGCAGGTGGCCGTGGCCTCGACAGGGGTGATCGGCACCGAGCTGCCCCGTGACCCCGTGCTCGCGGGCGTGCGCGCGGCCTGCGCGGGGCTCGGCGACGACGCCGACGACTTCTCCCATGCGATCCTCACGAGCGACACCGCACCCAAGCGCGCCTGCCTGGCGGTGAGGCTCCCGTCCGGGAGCGTGCGGCTCGCGGCCCAGGCCAAGGGCGCGGGGATGATCTCACCCCGCTACGCGACGATGTTCTGCTTCGTCCAGACCGACGCCGCGCTCGAGCCGCACACGCTCGACCTGCTCACCGGCGTATGCGTGCAGCGCTCGTTCGACCGCATCAGCGTGGACGGCCAGCTCTCGACCAGCGACACGGTGGTGGCGCTCGCGAGCGGCGCCTCGGGCGTCCGGCTGGAGCCGGAGTCGCCCGACGAGCTGGCGCTCGGGGAGGCGCTCGACGCCCTGCTGCGCCAGCTCGCCCTCGAGATCGTGCACGACGGTGAGGGCGCCCGGCGCGTGGGCCGCGTGGTCGTGAGCGGCCGCCCGGACGCGGTGGAGCCGGTGGCGCGCTCGATCGCCAACTCCCCGCTCGTCAAGACCGCCCTCCACGGCGGCGACCCCAACTTCGGACGCATCCTCCAGGCGGCCGGCCAGGTCTGGCCGCCCGGCGAGCCGTTTGTGGCCGACCTCGAGATCGAGGGCCACCAGGTGGTCTCGGCCGGCGACGTGATCGAGCCCGCGCCGGCCGAGCTCGTGAGCGGGCCCGAGATCGAGTTTGTGCTCACGATGCCCGGCGAGGGCGGCCAGACCGAGGTCTTCTTCAGCGACCTCAGCCCCGACTACGTCAACTACAACGCGGACTACAGCTCATGAGAGATGTCGCAACGCTCCTCGAGGCGCTCCCCTACATCCGGGAGTTCCACGGTCAGACGGTCGTCATCAAGTACGGGGGCGCGGCCATGGTCGACCCCGAGCTGAAGGAGGAGTTCGCGCGCGACGTGGTGCTCCTCAAGTACGTAGGCATGAACCCCGTGGTGGTGCACGGCGGCGGCCCGGACATCACGAGCTACATGGAGCGGCTCGGGATGGAGGTGCGCTTCGTGGATGGCCTGCGCGTGTCCGACGAGGCCACGGTCGAGGTGGCGAAGATGGTGCTGGTCGGCAAGCAGAACAAGGACATCGTGCTCGGCATCAACCGCCACGGCCAGGCGGCGGTGGGCCTCTGCGGCGACGACGGCCGCCTGTTCACCGTTCGGAAGCGGCTGGCCGGGGGAGAGACCGACATCGGCTTCGTGGGCGACATCGAGACCGTGGACGCGGACGTGCTGCTGCACATCGCCGAGGACTACATCCCCGTGGTCGCGTCGGTGGGGGCGGACACCGAGGGCAGGTCGTACAACGTGAACGCCGACGCCGCGGCCGCGGCCGTGGCGGCGGCACTCGGCGCGTTCAAGGTCGTGTTCCTCACCGACGTGGAGGGCTGGCGCTCGGACCCGGACGACCCGGGCAGCCGCATCTCGGAGGCCACGGCGCAGGAGGTGCGCGAGAAGCTGCCGGAGGTGAGCGGCGGCATGCGCCCGAAGCTCGAGGCCGCGGTGCACGCGCTCGAGTCCGGGGTGGGGAACGCCCACATCCTCGACGGGCGCCAGGCGCACTCGCTCCTGCTCGAGCTGTTCACCGACGAGGGAAGCGGCACCAAGCTGTGGCCCTAGCCGAGCTCCAGGCGCTCGAGCGCGACGCGCTCATGAATACCTACGCGCGCAACCCGGTCGAGTTCGTGCGCGGTGAGGGCACGCGGCTCTGGGATGACGAGGGCAACGAGTACCTCGATTTCCTCACAGGCATCTCGGTGGCTCAGCTCGGCCACTGTCACGCGCGAGTGGTGGAGGCGGTCCGCGACCAGGCCGGGCGGCTGATGCACGTGGGCAACCTCTTCTACACCGAGCCCGGCATGCGCCTCGCCAAGCGGCTCGCGGACCTCTCGCTCGGCGGCCGCGTCTTCCTGTGCAACTCAGGCGCGGAGGCGATCGAGTGCGCGCTCAAGCTCGCCCGCAAGCGCCGCACGGGCGGCGAGTTCGTGGTGATGGAGGGCGGCTTCCACGGTCGCACGATGGGTGCGCTGTCGGCCACGCCGCAGGAGTCGAAGCAGGCGCCTTTCGCCCCGCTCGTGCCCGGCTTCCAGGTTGTGTCACGCAACGACATCGACGCCCTGCGCGCCGCCGTGGGCGCCAGCACCGCTGCCGTCCTCCTCGAGCCGATCCAGGGCGAGTCGGGGATCCACCCGCTCGATCCCGAGCTGCTGCACGCCGCGCGCGAGGCCTGCGACGAGCACGGCGCCCTCCTGATCTTCGACGAGATCCAGTGCGGGAACGGCCGCACCGGCACGCTCTGGGCTCACGAGCAGCTCGGCGCAGCGCCCGACGTGATGACCGTGGCGAAGGGCCTCGGCGGCGGGCTGCCGATCGGGGCATGCCTGACGAACCCGGACTCGGCCGCCGTGCTCGAGCCCGGCGACCACGGCTCGACCTTTGCGGGCGGCCCGGTGACCGCGGCCGCGGCGAATGCCGTGCTCGACGTGCTCACCGAGCCGGGCTTCCTGGGGAGCGTGACCGATCGGGGACAGCAGCTGGCCGCCGGCCTCCGCCAGCTCGGCCTCGAGCCGCGCGGACTCGGGCTGATGGTCGGCTTCGACCTGCCCGCTGCCCCGAAGGTGGCGCGCCGCCTGCTGCTCGAGGAGCGCCTGGTCGTTCACGCCACCGGGCCCGAGACGATCCGCCTGCTGCCGCCACTGACGGTCTCCGAGGAAGAGGTCGACGAGGCCGTGCGCCGACTGGGTGCGGCGCTTCATTAGGGTGCCCTCGCGATGGCCGAAGACCGCCGCACGCTGATCAAGACGGCCTCCTACGAGGCGGAGCCCGGCGAGGTGGGACGGGTGCTGCTCCTCTACTCGGGCGGCCTCGACACCAGCGTGATGCTGAAGTGGATCCAGGACGAGTACGAGGCCGAGGTCGTGGCGCTCACGGTGAATCTGGGGCAGCCGGGGGAGGACTACGACGTGGTGAAGGGCAAGGCGCTCCAGCTCGGCGCGCTCGACTGCCACGTGGTTGACGCGCGCGAGGAGTTCGCCCGCGACTACGTGGCCCCTGCCATCAAGGCGAACGCCCTCTACGGCGGCGGCTATCCGCTGTTCACCGCGCTCGGCCGGCCGCTGATCGCAAAGCTGGCCGTGGAATACGCCCAGAAGGCCGGCTGCGACACGATCGCCCACGGCTGCACCGGCAAGGGGAACGACCAGGTGCGGATCGAGTCGACGGTGATCGCCCTCGATCCCAACATGAAGATCATCGCGCCGGTCCGCGGCTGGCAGATGGGCCGCGAGGAGGAGATCGCCTACGCGCGCGAGCACGGCATCCCCGTGAAGGGCGGGACCGAGACACCGCCCTACTCGATCGACGACAACCTCTGGGGCCGCTCCTCGGAGGGCGGGCCGATCGAGGACCTCGAGGAGCCGCCGCACGACGACGTCTTTCAGCTGGTCACGCGCCCAGAGGAGGCGCCGGACGAGCCCCAGGACGTGACCGTGGGCTTCGAGCGCGGCGTCCCGGTGTCCCTCGACGGCGAGCAGCTCGGGCTCGTGGAGCTGCTCGAGCGGGCCGGCGAGCTCGGCGCCCGCCACGGCGTGGGCATCGTCGACCACATCGAGGACCGCATCGTCGGGCTGAAGGTGCGCGACCTCTACGAGGTGCCGGCCGCCGCGATCATCCTGCCGGCCCACAAGGAGCTCGAGAAGCTCGTCGGGACGATCCACCAGAACAACTTCAAGCCGCACCTGGACGGCCACTGGGCCTACCTCGTCTATGCCGGGCTCTGGTACGAGCCGCTGCTCTCCGACCTGAACGCCCTGATGGACGCGGTGAACGAGCAGGTCACCGGCGAGATCACGATGCGGCTCTACAAGGGCAGCGCTCGGCCGGTGGCGCGCCGCTCGCCGAACTCGCTCTACGACGCGGACCTGGCCGGGTTCGGCGAGTCCGGCGGGCTCTTCTCGCAGCAGGCGAGCCCGGGCTTCATCGAGCTCTGGTCGCTCCAGTCGCGGATGGCGTACAACGTGCGCAACCGGGGAAAGGAAACCACATGACGACGAGGGGCTACACGGTGCTGGGCTGGCTCGCCTGGCAGGTGCTCAAGCGGGTTGTGAAACCCAAGATCGCGGAGAACAAGGTGAAGATCGGTGCCGCGGCGACGGTGCTCGCGGTGCTCGCGGCCGGCGTGGTCGCGGCGAAGGCCTCTTCAAGCGACGGCTGACAGTCACCCGATTGGCTAGCGCGGCGAAGTTGGGGTAGCTTGGGCGCGTGCGCCGATATCCCGCCCTGGTCGCGGTTCTACTGGCCGTGGCCGCCCTCACCGCCCCCGTCGCCCAGGCGGATCACATCGCTCCGAGCATCACTGCCACGCTCGTGCTGGGTAAGGCGGTGAAGGACTGCAGCCAGTCGGGGCTTTGCGCCCGTGCCCGCCGCGCCACCGTCAGCTGGAACGCGACGTGCGGGCCGGCCGCGCCCGCCGATGCGAGGGTGACGATCGACGTTGGGATCTACGGCGTGGCCCCGACCGGTAAGCGCTTCGCCTACGACGGGGAGGCGCTGGAGGAAGAGCCGCCGCTGGTGGGCTCGATGAACATGACCGCGGGCCCGGGGCTGCGCTTCTTCGGCGAGGTCACGGTTACCTGCACCGCCGTCGTCACGAACGCTGAGGGCGATCCCGTCGAGCACAGGGGCAAGGCCACCGCGACGACAACGCAGTTCTACCTCCCACCGCAGCTCATGTCGTTCAGGACCCTGCGCTCGGGCTTCTGCGGCGTGAACGTGCCGAGGAACAAGATCGACCAGTGGCTCCAGGCTCGCCAGTACGCGGAGCTCGAGTACTTCCTGCGCTACAGCGCATCGTCCCTGATCCGCCGAAGCGTGCCCGAGATGCGCCAGATCAAGCTGTTCGCCCGTGGCGCCGGCGTCCGCAAGCGGGCTGCGCCGGACCGAGGGATGCTGGGCGAGTTCGGCGCGATCGGCACGTGGGTCAACCCAAGGCGCGGGGGAACCCTGCGCATCTGGGCCACGATCGGCGGAAAGAAGACGAACACGCTGCGGGTCCGGGTTCTCCCCAAGCGCTGCTGATTCGGGTCTCCGAATTTGCGGGAATGCCGATCCGCGGCGTCCGAATCCGTGCTTAGGATCGGGTGTCCCGGATGAGCTTCGCCCATCTCCACGTCCACTCTGAGTACTCGGTCCTCGACGGCGCCTGCCCGATCGATGCGCTTGCCGAGCGCGCCGCCTCGCTCGGCCAGCCCGCGCTCGGCCTGACCGACCACGGGGTGATGAACGGGGCGGTCGAGCACTACAAGGCCTGCCGGAAGCACGGGATCAAGCCGATCCTCGGCCTCGAGGCCTATTTCGTCGACGACCTCGCCTCCACGGCCCTCAAGTACGAGCGGAACCACCTGACGCTGCTGGCCTCGAGTGACGCCGGCTTCCGCAACCTCGTAAAGCTCAGCTCCGCCGGCTACCTCGAGGGCTACAAGCGCGGAAAGGCGAACGTCGACCTCGACTTGCTGTCGCGCTACTCGGAGGGGGTCATCGCCCTCACCGGCTGCCTGCAATCCCGCTTCTGCCGGCGGATCGTCGACGACATCCCGCACGAGGCCCGCCAGCACGCCGACCAGCTGCTTCAGGTCTTCGGCACGGACAACGTCTACTTCGAGGTCCAGAAGAACGGGATCGCGGCCCAGGACAAGGCCAACGAGGGCATCGTGCGGGTGGCGAGGGAGCTCGGGCGGCCGCTCGTGGCCACGGGCGACGTGCACTACCTGCGCCGCGAGGACTACGACAACCACAAGGCGCTCCTCTGCGTGCAGACGAAGAGCACGCTGAGCGAGCCGAAGCTCTCCTTCGACACCAACGAGTTCTATTTGAAGGACTCGGCCGAGATGGCCACCGAGTTCGGCGAGTGGCCGGAGTCGATCGCCACCACCCTCGAGATCGCCGAGCGCTGCGAGGTCGAGATCGAGCTCGGGAAGATGCTCATCCCGAGCTTCCCGGCGCCGGAGGGCGAGGCGCAGGAGGTCTACCTGCGCCGGCTGGCTCAGCAGGGCCTGCGCGAGCGCTACGGCGACCCGCCACCCGCAGCGGCCCTCGAACGGCTCGAGATGGAGCTGGGCGTGATCGAGAAGATGGGCTTCTCGGCCTACTTCCTGATCGTCTGGGACTTCGTCAAGTTCGCGAAGGACAACGGGATCGCGGTCGGTCCCGGCCGAGGGTCGGCGGCCGGCTCGATCGTCTCCTACGCCCTGAGGATCACCGACGTGGATCCGCTCGAGTACGACCTACTGTTCGAGCGCTTCCTGAACGCCGAGCGGATCTCGATGCCGGATATCGACATCGACTTCTCGGTGAAGGGCCGCGAGCGCGTGATCCAGTACGTGGCGGAGAAGTACGGCCGCGAGTCGGTGGCCCAGATCATCACCTTCGGCCGGATGTTCCCGCGGGCCGCCACGCGCGACGCCGCCCGGGTGCTCGGAATGGACTACGGCGCGGGCGACCGGGTCGCGAAGCTGATCCCGGAGCCGGTGATGGGCCGTTCCAAGAGCTTCGACGAGTATCTCAACGAGGAGGACGAGCTCAGGCGGCTCTACGACACGGACCCCGAGGTCCATCGGATCATCGACACCGCGAAGGGCCTCGAGGGGATCGTCCGCAACTCCTCGATCCACGCGGCCGCCGTGGTGATCGCGGACAGGCCGCTCACCGACATCGTGCCGCTCCAGCTCGCCGAGGACCGGACCGGGGGAGGGGAGAACGGGGAGCGCTCCTACCGCACGGTCACGCAGTACTCGATGAAGCCGATCGAGGAGATCGGCCTGCTGAAGATGGACTTCCTCGGGCTGCGGAACCTCGACGTGATCGAGGCGGCGCTGGACATCATCGAAGGGTCGAGCGGAGCCCGGCCCGACATGACGGCGCTGCCGCTCGACGACCTGAAGACCTACGAGATGCTCGCGCGCGGGGACTCCGTGGGCGTGTTCCAGTTCGAGTCCGACGGGATGCGCGACGCCCTGCGCAAGGTCAGGCCGGACGAGTTCAACGACCTCGTGGCGCTGGTTGCGCTCTACCGCCCGGGGGCTATGCGCTACATCGACACCTACGCGCGCAACAAGCGCGTGCCGGAGGGCATCCACTTCGCAGACGAGCGGCTGCGCCCGATCACCGAGTCCTCGCGCGGGGTGATCCTCTACCAGGAGCAGTCGATGCAGATCGCAAAGCTGATCGCCGGCTTCTCCGGACCAGAGGCCGACGACCTGCGGAAGGCGATCGGCAAGAAACAGCGCGACCGCATGGCCGCGCTGAAGGACCGCTTCTTCGAAGGCGCGCGGGCCACGGGCACGGCGGAAGGAGTGATCGCCGAGCTCTGGGCCGTTAACGAGGCGGCGGCCGACTACTCCTTCAACCGCTCGCACGCCGCGTGCTACGCGCTGATCTCGTACCGGACGGCGTGGCTGAAGGCCAACTACCCGGCCGAGTACATGGCCGCCCTGATCTCGTCCGTGATGTCGACGAAGGACAAGGTGCCGTTCTTCGTCGCCAAGTGCGAGGACATGGGGATCGAGGTGCTGCCACCCGACGTGAACCAGTCGGGCCACGACTTCAAGGTCGTGGAGGGCAACATCCGCTTCGGGCTCGACGCGGTGAAGGGGCTCGGCTACCAGGCCGTCGAGGCGATCATCCAGGCGCGCAGGGAGGAGGGGCCGTTCAACTCGGTCTGGGACTTCTGCCGGCGCGTGGACTGCCAGGCCGTGAACAAGAAGGCGAGCGACTCGCTCGTGAAGTGCGGGGCGTTCGACTCACTGCCCGGCACGCGCACCGGGATGATGGACGCGCTGCCGCGCGCCCAGGCCGCCGGCCAGCAGGCGCAGGAGGACGCGCGCAGCGGGCAGTCGTCGTTCTTCGACCTCGACGGCGGCGGGACCGAGGACGCCGCGGCGCACCACGACCCGCCGATCGTGCCGCTCCCGGACGACCGCAAGCAGCTGAACGAGTGGGAGAAGGAGACGCTCGGCCTGTTCCTGTCGAGCCACCCCATCAAGGAGGTCCGACCGGCGCTGCGGGCGCGGGTTGACTGCTCGCTCACGGAGCTGGCGGCGAAGAAGGACGGCGAGTGGGTCACCGTCGGCGGAATGATCGCCGAGTGCAAGCGGATCAGGACGAAGAAGGGCGACCCGATGATGTTCGCCACCCTCGACGACCTCGAGGGGCAGGTGGAGCTGCTCGTCTTCAACTCGGCCTATGCCGCGAACGAGGACAAGGTCGCCTTGGACAAGATCGTGATCGTCCGCGGCCGTGTGGACCACAAGGAGGAGGGCGAGACCAAGCTCGTCGCCCAGGAGGTGGAGGCCTTCGAGCCGAGCGCCGAGGAGGTCCTCAAAGCGGCCGAGGCGGTGCCCCAGGAACCTGTGATTCAGCGGCTCACCATTCACGTGTCAGCCGGGGTCTCCGAGGGCTTCCTCGAGGACCTGAGAGAGGTCGTCAGCCACCACCGCGGCGACCACGAACTGCTGCTCGCGGTGGGCGAGCGGCGCCTGCTCCTCGGACCCGACTGGCGGGTGTCCGCCGACGGCGCATGCCGCGCCGAACTGGCGGGCCTGACCGGCGCCTCGCGCCTGGTTGCTTAACCTCCCAGCCGCTCTACACTGGCCTGGTGCAACCAGTCCCAGCACGCACCGCACCGGAGCTCCACGAGTGCCGCCAGTGCTGCTCGTTCTGTGATCGAGTGGTTCATCCGTCGGGCTGCATCGCGTCGGGCTGCCAGTTCCTCTACCTGTACGACGACGAGGAGACCGGCCGCCGCTTCATGGGGTGCATGAACAAGGTCTTCCGCGGCGAGATCGACCGCGAGATGTTCGACCAGGCCGAGCGCACCCGCCACGGCTTCGGCGGGGTGAAGATGACCGGCATGCCGCTGCCCCAGTGCCGCGCCTCGGTGGAGCGTGCGTACGACGGCTACACCGAGGCGTTCGACTGCGTGAACCCCGGCTTCTTCACGAAGCCGGGTGCGAACGCTGCGGACGCCGCGTTCGACCTCCGCGACAACCTCTAGTCACGCGACGCCTAGGACCGAGCGCGGCGCTTGCGTGACCGCAGGCCCTGGGCGCGCAGCTTCTTCATCGTGTCCACGTCGGCCTTCTCGGGGGCGTGGCCGTCCACGCCCGGGCCCTCGAAGAGCGCCGGCAGCTTCTCGAAGCGCGGCTCTGAGAGGAAGGCCGCGCAGCCGCGCGGGCCGATCTCACCGTCGCCGGGCGGGGCGTGGCGGTCGCGGTTCGAGCCGAGCGCGGTGAGCGAGTCGTTCACGTGCAGGCACTTGAGCCGGCGCATGCCGACGACCTTCGCGTAGCTGTCGATCACATCGCTCAGCCTGTCGGCGGTCGTGATGTCGAAGCCGGAGGCGAACATGTGGCACGAGTCGAGGCAGATGCCAATGCGCTTGTCGCCGCCGGCGAGGTCGATCAGCTCACGCAGCTCCTCGAACGAACGGCCGATCGTGTTGCCGGCGCCGGCGGTGTTCTCGAGCAGCAGGCGGCAGCCCTCCGACTCGGACAGCGCGTGCCTCAGCATCTCGCCCACCCGGGACAGCGCCTCCTCCTGCGGCTCGCCAACGGTCGAGCCGGGGTGGAGCACCACGCCGTCGGCCCTGATCTCGTCGCCCATGCGCAGCGCGTGGATCAGCGAGTCGGCCGACTTCTTCCTCATCTCCCTGTCCTTGGTCGCGGGATTGATGAGGTAGACCGCGTGGATGGTCACGGACTTGACGGGGCTGTCCTTGCGGAGGGATAGGAACTCGGCCACGTCGTCCGGCTTCCAGCGCGTGGGGCGCCACGCACGCGGCGACTGGTTGAACACCTGCATCGCCTCGCAGCCGCGCTCGACGGCGCGCTCATGCGCCGGCACGAGGCCGCCTGCCGTGGATACGTGTGCTCCAACTAGCATCGCTGCCGATGAGGGTACGTTTCGCGCCTTCTCCAACTGGCGTGCTGCACATCGGCGGCGCGAGGACGGCACTGTACAACTGGCTCCTCGCGCGCGGATCGGGCGGCGAGTTCGTGCTGCGCATCGAGGACACCGACCGTGAGCGCTCGACGCCGGAGAACGTGGAGCTGATCCTCGACGCCCTGCGCTGGCTCGAGCTCGACTGGGACGAGGGGCCGATCTCGCAGTGGGAGCGGCGCAACCGTCACAAGGAGGCGGTCGACCAGCTGATCGAGTCCGGGCACGCCTACGAGGACGAGGGCGCTGTCCGCTTCCGCGTGCCGGAGGAGGGTGAGATCACCTTCCACGACGTGGTCCTCGGCGACGTGACGAACCCGTACTCCGCCATCAAGGACTTCGTGATCCAGCGTTCCGACGGCAGCCCGCTCTACAACCTCGCGGTGGCGGTCGACGACCGCGACATGGGCGTCACGCACGTGGTGCGCGGGCAGGACCACGTGTCGAACACACCTCGCCAGGTGATGATCCTGCGCGGGCTCGGCGAGGAGCCGCCGGTGTACGCACACATCCCGCTGCTGCATGGCCCGGACGGCAAGAAGCTGTCGAAGCGCCACGGCGCGGCGTCGGTCCAGGAGGTGCGCGAGGACGGCTATCTCCCCGAGGCCGTGCGCAACTACATCGCCCTGCTCGGCTGGGGCTACGACGAGACGACCACCCTCATGACGACCGACGAGCTGGTGGAGCGCTTCGCGCTCGAGCGCGTCTCGAAGAACCCCGCCATCTTCGACGAGCAGAAGCTCCGCTGGATGAACGGCCGCTACATGCGCGAGCTGCCGCTCGAGGACCTGCACCGCCGGCTCCAGGAGTTCTATGGACGCGACGACATCCCGATCGCGATCGTTGCGATCTCGCGCGAGAAGATGCAGACGCTCGCGGACTTCTGGGACCTCGCCGGCCCGCTCATCGAGGCTCCAACCGAGTATGAGGAGAAGGCCTGGCGCCAGTGGGGAGGGTCAGAACACCTGCGCGCGGTACGGGACGATCTGGCGAGCGCGAGCACATGGGACGTGGATGCGATCGAAGCCGTCCTCCGCGCGCGTGTCGACGAACTCGACCTGAAGCCCAAGGAGATCTTTCAGCCGATCCGTGTGGCCTTGACGGGGACGACCGTGTCGCCCGGCATCTTCGAGTCGGTCGCCGCGCTGGGCCGGGAGGAGACGCTCTCACGGCTCGATAAAGCGCTTCAGAAAGCTGAATCCGAGCGGGTCTAAACGAAAGCCCTCAACCTTTCGTCCACCCCTGCCGATACCCGGGGTGACCGTGGAAGCGTCCCCCTCCATCAAGCAGGCCGCCGGCCAGGATTCTTCTGCGGCTCGGCACAACGAAGGTCACGGAAGACGGCTCACGGCCGCCTTCGAGGCGCTCGAGGCTTTCCCCGCTCTGGCCGAGTCGCGCAACCGCGTTCTTCGGGTTGTCCGCGAGGATCGCTCCTCGGTCGGCGAGGTGGTGCAGGCTGTCGAATCCGACGTCGCGCTCGTGATCACCGTGCTCCGGATCGCCAACCGCACGACGCAGCGCAAGAAGGGCAAGATCGCCAGCATCCCCGAGGCGGTCGAGGTCCTCTCGCCCGAGGGTGTGGAGACGCTCGCCGCCCGCACCGCCACCTTCGATTTCTTCGAGCGCACGCCCGGCTGGGACCTCATGCCGGAGCGCTTCCGCCTCCACGCCGTCGCCACCCAGTCCGCTGCCGACCGTCTCGCGCGTGAGATGGAGTACGAGGACCGCGATCAGCTCCTCGTCACCGCGCTGCTGCACGACGTCGGCAAGCTCGTCCTGACCCACGCCTACCCCGGCTACCCGTCGCAGATCCACGGTGCGGCCCGCACTCCCGAGGAGCGTCTCCACAAGGAGCGCCTCGAACTGGGTGTCGACCACGCTCTCGTCGGTGGAGTGCTCGCACGCCGCTGGGCTCTGCCGAACCGGTTGGCCACGGCCATCGAGCGCCACCACGCCGACGACGCCGAGGGCGAGGCAGCCCTCGTGCGGTTGGCCGACATGCTGGCCCACTACGGCCACGCACAGGCGGTCAACCCCAAGCAGCTTCTCCAGGCGGCCCGCGCCTGCGGGCTCACGACCGAGCAGCTGCGCTCGGTGATGTACGAGCTTCCGCAGGGCACCGGCAACGCCAAGCGCAACGTCGACCCGTGCCCGCTCTCGAACCGCGAGGTCGAGGTGCTGAAGCGGCTCGCCGAGGGCAAGGTCTACAAGCAGATCGCGCACGAGCTGGAGCTCTCCACGAGCACGGTCCGCACGCACCTCCACAACACGTACGCAAAGCTCGGCGCGGTTGACCGCGCACAGGCGGTCCTGATCGCCACCGAGCGCGGCTGGATCTAGTCGGTCCGGCCGGACACCCCGAGCGGCGCCAGCATCAGCACGCGCGTCCCTCGCTCCGAGGTCTCGATCTCGAGCGTGCCGTCCATCAGCTCCGCTCGCTCGCGCATGCTTGCGAGGCCGAGGTGCCCCGGCTCACTGGCGCCCAGCGGATCCGTTCCGTCGAAGCCGTGCCCGTCGTCGGTCACCCGCAGCTCCACCTGTGAGCCGATCGTCCTGAGGGAGATCGACACGGCCTGCGCCTCGGCGTGACGGCCTGCGTTCACGACTGCCTCCTGGGCGATCCGGAAGAGATGGCCTCGCATCTCCGGTGGCATGTCAATGCGCGCGATTGCGAGCCCGACCTCGAAGCCGTAGCGGCGCCGCCAGACCGGTAGGCAGTTCTCGATAGCGGTCTCGAAGCTGACCTCCTGGAAGGCGTAGGGGCCGAGGTCGACGATCTCGTCGCGCAGGGCGCGCAGGTTGCGCATGCCGAGCCCGCGGGCCTCGTCGATCAGGCCGGCCGCCTCGTCGCCGCGCCCGTTCTCGGCCGCGTTGTGGGCGGCGGACAGGATCATGTCGAGCCCGATCAGCTCCTGGACCGGGCCGTCGTGGATCGACTCCGCCACCCTGCGGCGCACCTCGCTCTCCGCCTGCATCGTGCGGCGCGAGAGCCCGCGAGCGCGCAGACGGGATGCCGACTCGGAGGTCCTCAGGAGGCCCACCACCACCGCGGTCGCCAGCGCCGACAGGATGAACACGGCCTCGTAGAAGGCCAGCACATCCGAGCCGAACGACGAGTCGCCGCGCAGTTCGGACCCCACGACGAGGACCGTCGACCCGATCGCGGCGATGGCGAGCCCACGCTGCTCGCCCTGGAAGTGAGCGTGGGCGGCAATCAGGAAGAGCGCGACGAGGCGAACGGTCCCGAGCGCCTCTGGCGCCACGAGCTCGAGCGCGAGGAGGAAGGCGAAGTCGCCGGTCGCCACCATCGGGTTGACCACCCGGTCCGGCTCGCGCCGGGCCATCACGAGCATCGCGACCGACCACGCGACGAACACCGCCAGCACGACGGCCGCCGCCTCCTGGTCCGGGAAGTCGACGACCGCCACGGCGGCGAGGGCGACGACGGCCACGGCGAGCCGGGCGATCGCGAATACGACGATCGGTCCGGCCGACTCGATTGGGATCCGACGCATCAGGCCACCGCCTCGTCCCTGACGCGGGCGCCACGCAGCCTCAGGGCCGCGGCTGCGGCGCCCGCGGAGTCGATCGCCCAGTCGAGCGGGCTGCCGTGGCGTCCCTCCACAAAGGTCTGGTGGTACTCGTCGGTGGCGGCGTAGCCGCTGGCGAGCAGGAAGGCGAACAGGGCCGCGCGGCCCGGGCTCGTCACGGTCACGAGCGCGCGCCACCACAGGAACGTGAGCAGCGCATACTCGGCGAAGTGGATCAGCTTGCGGCCGATCAGGTCGATCACGCCGAGACCTGAGTCGAGGCTGGGCTGGTGCGAGAAGAAGAAGATCGCGCCCATGAGGAGCAGTGGCGGGAGCCACAGGTCGAGTCGCAGAGCGCGCATCTGCATACCGTAGAGTCAGTTTCGGTGCTGGTGATAACGAGCAAGGCGCCTTACGCCGTCCGAGCGTTGTCCGAGCTCGCCCGCCGAGGCGACTCGGCACCCGTCCCGATCGGCGATCTCGCGCGGGCCCGGGAGATCCCGGTGCAGTTCCTGGAGGGCCTGTTTGCGACCCTGCGCCGCGCCGGGGTCCTGCAATCCCAGCGTGGCGTGAAGGGCGGATACAGCTTCGCCCGGCCACCGAGCGAGGTCACAGTCCTAGAGGTCGTGGACCTCCTCGAGGGCGAGCTCGGCGTTGAGGCCGCCGCCTCTGGACCGATCTGGACCGAGGCCGCGGACGCCGTCCGAGCCGTCCTCGCGGCGACGACGATCGCCGACGTGGCAGAGCGCGAGGCGCGCGACTCGGCGGCGCCCATGTACTACATCTAGAAGCCATCCCGGCCTAGAGCCGAATCCCGCACCGCTACGGCAAGCACGGCCCCCGTGGCCCCCGTGGCCCCCTGTGCGGGACACCGATTGGCCCGCAGTTTGGCCCGCACCCGCGGGCGTCAGTCCCTAACAACGACCGACGCCGGGGTGGGAGCCCCGGCGCCAGGAGGGGGTACAGCAATGCCACGCACCACCGTACTCGACGGTTCGGACTTCGCCGGCAGGACGCAGAGCTTCACGGTCCTGCAAGGGGGCGGGAACTGGCCGACGTGCAAGCGGTGCGGCTCGACGCTTTACCCGCAGAGGCGGGAGAGCTCGAAGGTCCGCACGATCGGCGGCTCGAGGCTGGCCGTCGACAAGTACCGCTGCCGCTGTGGGCGCGGCCAAGAGGCCAGGCGGGCGGCGGCATGATCGCCGCCGCCGAGGCCGTACAGGCGGCACCGGAGAACCTCGTAGACCCGCGCGTGGCAGCTCACGGCGGCACCCGCCGGAACGCGAAGGCGAACTACGACTTCCCGGGCATGATGGACGCCGCGAGCTGGCGGCGCTCCGAGGCCCACGCGGGCGCCCGCTGGTACGGCTGCAGCATCTGCGGCCAGGGGTTCGCGGGGCCGCACGCGGTCTACACCCATCTGGCGAAGAGGCACGATCGGTAGGACGACCTGAGCATCCCGTCTGCGAGGGCCGTCGAGGCATCCACGCCGACCCGGGCCCGTTACAGCGCGGACGCCATAGGAGAGAGGGCGGGAAAGTGGGCCGCCGCGAACAAGGCCACCGGATGAACTCCCAGAGCCCCGAGCTCACAGAGCGGGGGCGCAATGCCCGTCCAATCCCTTTCGAGGGGGCAGGCGGGGTCGAAGCCGAGTGATCGGCTGCGCGGTAAAGCTTGACCTGGGCGCGCTTGAGACCCCGACGTCGAGACCAATACGGACACCTCAGTCCCGCTGGATCCCGGTTCACTGCTGTCCTGCCGGGGCAGCAGTGCGCCTCGAGCCAGCCGGTGTCCTCGAACCCACCGGATGGGCCCGCACGACCACGGCTCAGGACCTGCCCGACGTCTTGACCGTGCCCCGTTCGGGGTGGATACTCGCGAGAGAGGTACGGCCCTCGTGGCCGAGCGAGGCCCTCACGGTCCGAGCCCTCCTGCGCTGGTCGTACGAAAGCGAGGGGCGCGGCGCGCCCGACGTAAGCGTTCCGGCTCCTACGGCGAAGGAGACTCGTCATGGTCGTCAAGCGACTCGCGCTCGGTGTGTTGGTTGGCAGTCTCGGCCTGGCTGCTTTCGGTGGTTTGAGCAGTTCGTCTGGGCAATTGCCCGAGGCCCCAGCGCCGGGGGTCTCCTACGGCGGAATGAGGGACTTCGAGACGGTTTGGCTGCGAGTGGACGCGTCGCGGAGCGTGGTCATGGCCCTTGAGCTCGGGTACGCCGCTAGCGGCCGGCGGTGCTCGGACAAGAAGGGTTACTCGAACATCCTGTATACGGGCGCCGTGTACTCGCAGCCATTCGGCGTGAGGCCGGATGGGACGGTCGCCAAGACAATTGTCGCTCGCTACAGCGATGAGGGAACCCGTTACCTCGAGACGCTGATCGTGAAAGCCACCGTGAACGACGCCCGGGTGACAGGGACGATCGAGGGCACCTCGAAGCGCACGAAGCCGAACGGCCGGGTCGTGCGCTGCACTTTCGGCCCCCTCAACTGGAGCGCAGTGAACTGACGACACGTGGTGGCGGGCGCAAAGTCGGCCACCCTGAACCTCCGGAGGTCAATTGTGGCTGAGCAGAAGGAAGGTTGGGCAGAGCGTCTGCGCGAGCAGAGGCGCCTCAAGCGCGAGCGGACGGGTGATTCACCCGAAAAGGCCGCAGAGCGTCACGAGCCGAAGGGTGGCGCGGTCGACAAGATGCTCAACCTCGGCGGTGTCGAGCGAGAGAGCCGCTTCAAGAAGTAAAGGCCGTTAGGCCAGCAAGCCCAAATGACTAGCTCGGGCCCGTCCGACATTGAGTGTGGGGCGCGGAGTCGCGTCGGGGCGGCGGGGTTCAGCCCTAATCGTCTGTACTGCCAAGCGGACGCGCCGCGCCCCGTTTCCGGGTTCCGGCCCCTTGACGAGGTGTAGCTACTCGCGGTGAAGGGAAGCACCGGCCGGCCCCCGCGGGTGCTGATCTGATCAAAATCGTCGGTCCGGGGAACGTCTCCCGGGATCACATCCCGCAGTTCGCGACCGGTGCCACCAAGAAACGGTCGGCGTCGTGCTCAGCGTCCGAAATTGGATCGAGCCAAGCTGTTGTGCTCACCCCCGGAGGGGGCTTAGGCAACCTTGCGGCGAACCAAACCACTACATCTAGTAGCGGGCGGCGTCGACCCCTTACTACCGGTAGCAGTTCTGGGCTATATCTCCAGCCATGGAGTGCCCGTCCTGTTCAGGCCCAACCTGTACGCCGCCGGGTTCACCCGCCAGCTTGAGTTCTGGTTGTCGCCCGATGGGCATCGGGTGTTGAACCTGGGCGACGCGCTCGCCGCGCTAGACAGCGGCGCCATCAACCCCGCCGCGGGCGTCGAGTTTCCCGCCTCGGGCGTTCGCGCGTTGCCTGATGAGCTCGTCGACCGAATCTGCCCGCCGCCACGGCCCGCCGGGGAGCCGCCGGCTTGGCTGCTGGCGCAGGCCGACGTGATCGCCGGGGCGACCGTCGACAAGCTGAAGCCGCTGATCCGCGTCGAGGTCCGCGCGGCATTGAGGGCCGAGGCCGGCAAGCAGGCCGGGGGGCCGCAGGCGTGAGAGCGCTACCGACTTCGCGCTCGGCGGCGATGCATGAAGCGCATCATGCCGCGGCGCTGTGTCTGTTGGGGATGGTGCCGACGTGCGTTCGGACCGACTGGCCGGCGCCCGACCTGTTCGGGACCGTGACCGTCGACTGGTGCGGCGGCCCGGACCGCGCTACCGCCGGGCGCGTGCTGGTCGCGGTTGTGGTGGGCGGGATGACGGAGGGCCACCAGGGCTGGCGGTCGTGGCCGATCGACCCGGACCGCGTGGCGGTCGGCGCCCGCCGTGACGCCGAGCAGGCCCGCACGCTGGCCAACTACCTCAGGCTCGACAACGCGGGCTGGCTGCACGTGCTTTGGAAGGCCAACCAGCTCGGCCGGCAACGGGACTTCCGGCGGCTGGCCGTGCTGATCGCCGACCAGCTCGAGCTCGTTGAGGTGCTGACGGCCGAGGATCTTGAGCGCTTGATGACCCGCGATGCGGAAGCGGCGGCGGCGTGATGGAGAAGAAGCTCGAGCCGCCAGTCCAGAGAGCGAGCTTCGAAGTGCTGAGGGTGAGAGGACGCTGATGGGACCCACTGCCAGATGACCCCGCGGGCCCCAAACAGCGCCGGAACCTCTGCGGCTCCAGACACTGAAACGAAGGAACAGACGAAAGCTTTCGGAGTGTCCCGAACCACCCGACGCAAGCCAGGGGGTAGTGGAGGGTCTCGTCGCATGACTCACACCGCTGGAGACCGCCGGGTGGGTCGCTGTAGAGAACAGCAAAGAGAAAACGACCCCAAATGACCCCTGACAGCAACGGCGGCAGCGATCTGGACCCCGAGACGGTCGCGGAGCTGCGTCGGCTGGCGTGTTCGCGGCCGAGGTCGGGCCGCGAGGCGGTCGCGAAGGCGAGTGCGCTGCGGACGTTGGAGCGGTCGCGGCGGGGGAAGCGTCAGGTGCCGCCGATGCCGGAGGGCTGGTATCCGCATGAGCCCGGCGACCCGTTCTACGAGCTCGATTGGGTGTTCTTGCACGAGCACCCCGTGATCCTGCAGCGGCATTGGGAGACAGCGTGGCGCGAGGGGCGAGCGTGAGCGCCCGGTTGCTATTCCCGCAGCTATGCCGACCGACCACGACGGTCCGTCTCCCCGGAGCCCGTCGGACGTGTTCACGAGCGTGGCCGCCCGATGCCCTTCTGGCCTTGCCTCGCGGGCCCGGGCGTGGGAGGCTCGCAGCACTCGAGGCAAGGAGCGAACCATGACGGCGCGCCGGCTACTTCTCCCAGCGATTCTGGGATGCGCTGTCTTGGGTCTGGCGGCTCCAACGAGCGCGACACCGCCTAGCACGTCGCTCGTTGGAGTATGGGAGCGGGAGACCCACTGCCAGGACTACGTGCGGGCACTGACGGACGCAGGGTTCGGAGAGGCCACGCTGAACGCTGCCTCCGAGTTCGTCCATGTCACCCCCCCGGGCGTTGCGGACGAGGAGCATCCATGTAGGGGAGCGTTGCCACGGAGACACTCGCACTTCTTCACGCCCGACGGGCAGTTCGGTTCGCTTGACGAATTCGGCAACCAGGTCGACGAAGGCACGTACGAGATCGTTGGACCCAACACTCTCGTGATCCCTTACGGCTTTGAGGAGGGACCGCCGATCCTCGTCACGTTCCACTACCGGATCCGCGGCAACACGATCGTGTTCGATCCGGTGATACCAACCGACTGCTCGACGAGCCGCTGCCGTGAAGCGGCCGCATGGAGCGTCACGGTCGCGTTGCCGGGCAAGACCTGGAGGCGGGTGGGCTAGGGTCGAACGGCCTCCACGTTCTCCTGCGACATCGCCTACGCCTGCAGCCCGATGGCTTCGAGGGCGTCGTTCCAGTTGCCGTAGCTGTCGACGAGCACGATCTGCGAGTCCCTGACCACGAGCACGGCCGCAAAATCGCTGACAACCTCGACGTGACTGGACGTACCGGCACCTCGTACGACGCCGAGCGCTACCACGCGCTCACCGACTTCGCGGTAGTCCTCGATCCCAATGCGGAGACCGGTCCACGCCTCATCGAGCTGCTCGAAGTATTGCCTCGTCGTCCCCTGACTCCAATCGCCGCCGAGCCCGCCTCTTCCCGAAACCGTGGTGATCTTCGCCTCGGGGTGCAGCAGCCGATCCAGTGCCTCGCTGTCGCGAGCGTTGTACGCGTCGTAGAAGGCCTTGGCGATTTCCACGTTGTCCTGCGACATCGCCTACCTGCTGCAACGGCTAGGCGCCGTGGCGACGATCAGCCCGTCTTGCTGATGATGGTGCGCGCCTGCTCTCTGTTGAATGCGCGGAGGGTTGTCGTGCGGATATTGCCCTGCGCCGCCACCGACAGCAGCGCGGCCGCGAGCGTCTCGTCGTCGGGCGCGTCGATCGTGGCGACAATGTCGTGCGCGCCGAGAGTCCACCAGATGTTGGTGAAGCGGACGCCGAGACTCTCGAACTGATTCTCCGCGGCCTCATAGCGGTCGACGGTGTTCTTGAAGTCGCGGACGCCCTGATCGGTCCAATTGATCAGCGCGACGTACTCGGGCATGCGGTCCTCCCCTCGTGGGCGATGGTCACGCCGCGGAGGGGGTCTCGCACGGCGCGAACACTCACAGCCGCCCCACCGTAACCGCCGGATCGTCGTGGGACAAGTCACCCGGCCGGGAGACCTCCAGGCCTAATCCCGCAGCCCCCCGGCTTCGAGGGCCTCCGAGCGGTCGCGGTATGCCTTGAAGCGCACTAGCAACCCGTCTCGAATTGTGAAAGCGGACCTTCGTGTGCGCCGACGCCTATGGACCAGCAGCGGTAATCCGCGGGCGCGCCGAGGCCGGCCGCGCCAAGTTGGCGAGCGCGAGGAAGATGAGCAGCCCGAGGAGCGCCGCCGCGAGGATGTAGACGGGCCACGGGCCCATGAAGTCGAGTAGCGAACCGTGCGCCGGCTTATGCCGCAGGAACATGTAGTTGCCACCGGTGAGCAATGTTCCAATGGCAGCGAGACCCGCGAACGCGACGGTGATTGCGTAGACCCGCGGCACGGCATCTGGGCGGGGCGCCCTGCGCCGGCCGAAGACCAGCAGGCCGGCGGCGGCCAGCGCGCCGGAGTGGGTGGCGAAGTAGGTGAAGAACAGGAGGTCCGGGAACGACTGTCCGAGATCGGGTGTGAGCACAGCTTGCAGGGACGCGCTGAGCGCCCAGAAGTAGACGAGTTCGACCAGCAGCAGCGACTCGGGGCGCCACAGGGCCGCCACCGACGCCAGCGTGACGGCGTCAGTGAGCTGCAGCGGCAAGTTCACCTCCGCCGTCCACTGGCCGCGGAATGCATACGTGAGTTGCTCGCAGAGAAAGCCGCCCAAGATGATGACCGCGAGCCCACGGCCGATTGGGACGGCCCAGGCGTCTCCCCACCGACGTGCGCCCGCCACCAGAAGCGCCGCAGCGACGGCCGTGGCGACCAGCGCCGCGACGTGCTCGCCCGACCAGTGCTCCATGGTAAGCGCAATGGTTGCGCAACCTCGACCAGGCACGCGATACGTCTGCGCCCAGCCCAACGCGCACTCCTGCTTTCCATGCAAAGCAACAGTCCGACCGCGCTGTCCTTGATACGCGGCCCCTAACTTTTCGATCTAGGCTCCGCCAATGGCGAGCGCCGAGCTGAGCCGCCGCGTCGAGAAGGTCGTCGGCTACCCGCCACTCGTCGAGCTGGACGACCTTCAGCGCCGTGAGTTCGACGAGGCGCTGCTCGAGGTCGCCAGCTTCGAGGATCTGCCTGGGAAGTGGCAGGCGGCGATCCTGGAGGCGGAGCAGTCCCGGCCGAAGCTGCGCGTCGTGTGAGAGCCCCGGCTTGCTACTCCCGCAGCCCCACGGCTTCGAGAGCGGCGGCGCGATCCAGGTAGTAGTCGGCTTCGACGACGAGTCCGTCTCGCAGCCGCTGCACGACGGCAAAGGTTTGGGTGTACGGCGTGTCGCTCGTTGCACTCTCCCCAAGCATGCGAACGCAGGCGATTAGACGGCCATCGCCGAGGTCGATCAGGTCATCGATGCGCACTTCGATCGGTCCTACGAGCTCGATCAGGTTCTGCATGCGCTCGAGCGCGGCGGCACGACCCCTATAGACGCCAGCGTCGGGCCAGCCGGGCCCCTCGCGATAGACCGCATCCTCGGCCCAAAACTGTTCGACCACAGCCGCCGGACCGGCCTCGTTCCATACCTCGTAGGCACGCCGGATTGTGGCGGCATCCTCCTGCGACATCGCCTACTCCCGCAGCCCGGCGGCCCGGAGCGCGTCGCCATGGTCGGTGAAGACTTCGATCATCACGACGAGTCCCTCGCGGAAGGTGTGAATCATGGTGAACCGAAGGTCGCCCTCCACGCCGGAGTAATCACCCCGGACGTGGTTGCGGTAACGGGTCACGACCCGATCACCCGCGTCGAGCTGCTCCTCGATTTCGACGTGCGGGCCGAACGCATCCCGGTAGGTGGCGAAGAACCGATAGACGGCATCGAACCCGTATGCCACGCCCCCTTCCACGGTCCTCCAGGTTTGCGGGGGACGCAGCACGATGTCGGGATCCGCGATCTCGGACGCCGCATCAAGGTCACCCCGATTGAACGCCTCGAAGGAACGGCGCACCAGCTCGACGTTCTCCTGCGACATCGCCTACTCCGAGAGGCCGACGGCTTCGAGGGCCTCGGCCGGATCGGTGTACGAGATCATGCTCGTGATCTTCGCGTCGCGCAGCGTCAACACCGTGCCGTAGCGCCAGTTGGCAAAGACGCCGGATGTCTTCCCGCGCCCGCGCCATTCGGCGATGACGACCACCCGATCTCCGGCGTCGATGAACCGCTCGGGGACACTCGTGACGTGCTCCCAAGATTGCATCCAGTCTTTGATCGTGCGTGTCATTTCGTGGACGCCCACGGTCTCCAACTCGCCACCGGCAATCGCAGAAAGCCAGACGATGCGGACGCCCGGATCAAAGATCTCCGGGACCCAGAAATTGCCGCGTTCGAACTCCGCAAATGCGTCCTGCACGATCTTCACGTTCTCCTGCGACATCGCCCGCCCAGTATCCCGCCGCGGGGTATCGCGTGACCGCCGCGCCGATCTACGCCGAGGTCATGGGGCATCGGTCCCGCCGCTACCGCTTCTCGTCCGGAGCGGGCATGTCTGGGCTTTGCCGGGACACGCTCGCTCAAGCCCGGAAGCGCTAGAGCGCCAGTCGGGAGTGGCGGGCCGCTCCGGTGCACTGCGTACATCTTCCTACCACAGTGCACCGGACATGGACCGAGGGACTCAACCAACGCCCGGACGGTCGTCGATCTGGACGACTAGCGACCCGTCGTGCGTGCGATTGCGCGCGATCCGTGCGCCGTTCTTGGCCGCGATCAGCAGCAGGATGAGTCCGAGCATGCCTGCGGCGCCGACCCCGGCGGCGAGCCAATCGAATTGGCTGTTGGGTTGCTGCACCGGCGTGGATGAGCTGCTCGTGTAGCTGCCGGGGTAGTTGCCCCTCAGCGGCTTGTGGTTCGGGTATTCCGGGTTCGGATACGCCTTGTGGGTGCAGCCATAGTTGCTCACCGGAAAGTGACTGGTGCAGGGGAGCGCGGGAGCGGCGTATGAGGGCGCGGCGCCGACGAGCGTGCCGGCGGCGACGAGTCCGAGCGCTACACGCGCCGCGATGGCGCTCCGCTTCTGCGTCGGGGTGATCATTGGGTGTCTCCCTTCCCGGCCTTCGCCGGCCTGTCGGGGTTGTCGGTCAAGCGTCCGACCAGGGCCCCCTGAGCCGGTAAGGACGGGTAAGAGCCGGGTAACGACTGGGTCGGGCGAGGGGTGGTAGCGTCGCCCTACGGCGCGCCATGGAGCTCCGTCTACTTGGCCCATTTGAGGTCGCTGACGGCGATCGGACGCTCGTCATCGGCGGCGGCAGACAGCGCAAGTTGCTCGCGATCCTTGCGCTGCGGGCGAACGAGTTCGTCTCGACCGATCGGCTGATTGACGACCTCTGGGGAGATGATCGCCCGGAGACCGCCGGCAAGGCGCTGCAGGGCTACGTCTCGCAGCTGCGCAAGACACTCGGACACGAGGTGGTGCTCACGCGGCCGGGCGGCTACGTCCTGCAGGTCGCCCCCGGCCAGCTCGACGTGCAGAGGTTCGAGCAGCTGGTCGAGCAGGCACGCGACGTAGAGCCCCGGGAAGCGGCAGAGAAGCTGCGCGAGGCGCTCGCGCTGTGGCGCGGGCCCGCGTTGGCCGACTTCGCCTACGACGACTTCGCCCGCACCGAGATCGCGCGCCTCGAGGAGAGCCGCCTCGTCGTGCTCGAGCAGCGGATCGAGGCCGACCTTACGCTTGGACGCCACGCTGCGCTCGTCGGCGAGCTCGCGGCGCTCGTCGCGCGGGAGCCGCTGAGCGAACGGCCACAAGCTCAGCTGATGCTGGCGCTCTACCGCTCGGGCCGTCAAGCCGAGGCGCTTGAGGTGTATCAGCAGGCACGACGGAGGTTTCGCGAGGATCTCGGCCTAGAACCGAGCGAGGAGCTGCAGCAGCTCCAGCGCGCGATCCTTGCGCACGATCCGGCGCTCGGACCGGCGGCGCCGACCGTGTGGCCGCGCGCACGGCGCATGATCAGCCGGCCACGGTTCGTCGGTGCGCTGGGCGCGATCCTGCTCTTGGGCGCCATCGGCGCCGCTGTCCTTCTGGTCCTGGGTGACGCCGGCGACACCGCCCTCGCGCGTGCGGTGCCGGACTCGGTGGCGTTCGTCGATGCGTCCAGCGGCGAGCTGCTTGGTCAGGTGCCGGCGCAGCGGACGGCGCTGCTGCGCTTCGGCGGCGGCTTCCTGTGGTCGATGAGTGTCGACGGCACGCTCGAGCAGATCGACCCGGACGACCATGAGGTGGTGCGCAGAATCGGCGTTGGCGTGCACCCCGGCGGGCTCGCCTTTGGTTTGGGCTCCGTCTGGGTCACGGACGCCGACTTGCCGAGGCTGCTGCGAATCGACCCGAGGTACGGGTCGGTACACCCGATCGACCTGCCCCGGAAGGGCGGCGGCGCCGGCGGGGTGTCGGTCGGGAAGGGGTCGGTCTGGATTGCGCAGGGCGGCTCGCGCGTTTTGCGAATCGATCCGGAGACCGGCCGCGTCGAGCACCACTGGCGCGTGCCCACGGCAAGCGACGTGCACCTCGCCGACGGGAAGGCATGGCTTGTTTCGGGGGGCGAGGGAATCGTCTGGCGGGTGGACCCTGCGACCAACCAGATCACGAGCTCTGTGAAGCTGCGGCCCGACCTTTGCTGTACGGCGGCGGGCGGCGGATTCGTCTGGATGGAGAGCGCCTTCGACCCGACGGTCTGGAAGTTCTCCGGTCTGGCCAACCCCTCAACGCCGGTGGCCAGCGTGAAGCTCGCCGGGAGCGGCGGGGCGCTCGCCTACGGCAACGGCGCCCTCTGGGCTACCACGGGCTCCGCGGGAACGGTCACTCGCCTCGACCCCGGCACGAACGCCAAGAAGACATTCGCCGTCGGCCACGAAACGCGCGCGATCGCGGCGGGCGACGGTCTCCTCGCGGTGGGCGTGGGTCCCAGCGCCGCCGAGGTAACTGCGGGACTCGGCGGGAAGGTCGCGCACTTCATCTCCACCTGGGACCCGCTAGCCGACACCGACCCGGCGATCGCGACGAGCCCGTGGCAGTGGCAGCTCGAGTACGCGACCTGCGCGAAGCTGATGAACCATCCCGACGCACCGGCCCCGGCCGGCTGGCGCGTCGCGCCCGAGGTCGCCGCAGCCGCACCGAAGGTGTCCGCAGACGGGCGCACTTACTCGTTCCGGATCCGCCGCGGCTTCCGCTTCTCGCCACCGTCGAACGAGCCCGTGACGGCGAGAACGTTCAAGTCCACGATCGAGCGGGCGCTGTCGCCCCGACTCGGCCCCGGGGCCGCGGCGGCCGCGTTCGCGGGAGACATCGCCGGCGTCGCCGCCTATCGCGCCGGGCGCGCCCAGCACGTGTCTGGCATCACTGCCCGCGGCGACATGCTCTCGATCCGGCTGGTCGCCCCCGCCGCCGACCTACCGACCCGCATGGCGCTGCCCTTCTTCTGCGCCGTTCCCGTTGGAATGCCAGTCATCCTGAACGGGCTCGAGCAGCCCATTCCGACCGCGGGCCCGTACTACCTCGCCGAGCACATCGAGGGTGTCGTCGCCGTCCTGAAGCGCAACCCGAACTACGAGGGTGCGCGCCCGCAGCATCTGGACGCGATCGTGTATCGCCGCCCGAAGGCGGGCAAGGCCGATGCCATTTCCCAGGTCGAGCGCGGCGCGGCCGACCACGTGGGCGAGTACGACGCGGGGCTCGGTCAGCTCGTGGCCAACCTTCCAATCGCCGACCGCTACGGCCCGCCCCGCGGAGAGGGACAGCCTGAGCTCTTCGTGAATCCGGTGCTCGCCATCGACTATCTCGCGTTCAATGCGCGCAGCCCCCTCTTTGCCGACACGCGCGTACGGCGCGCCGTCAACTTCGCTCTCGACCGGCGCGCGATCGCAGAAACCTACGGCTGGCCACCCGCCGATCACTACCTCCCGCCCGCAATGCCCGGCTACCGCGACTCACACCTCTACCCGCTCGCCCGCCCGAACCTCGAACGAGCACGCAAGCTCGCGCGCGGCACTGGCGGCCGCGCCCTGCTGCACGTCTGCGACGTCCCGTCGTGCACCCAATGGGGACGCATCATCCGCGGAAACCTCGCCGCGATCGGCATCGAAGTCGACGTGCGAGCGTCTTCCGACCCACTCGCGCGGGCGCAGGCGGAAGGTGGCGAAATGCTCTTGACGAGGATGAGCGCAACTTTTTCGTCCTCCTACCAGGATCCCGTGACATTCCTGGAGAACACGTTCGCGCTGCCGCGCTCCAGAACACAGCTCAGGCAGACGGCCAGGGACGGCTGTCCCGGCTGCGAGATGCCGCCGGGCTGGTTCGCCGGCGCCCGCTTCGAACGCGAGCTTGAGCGGATCAGGGGCCTCGGGGGCCGCGAACGCGAGGCCGCCGCGGGCACCCTCGATCTGGAGATCGCGCGAGCGGCTCCCGGAGCGGTCCTGATGTCCGAGACCTATGCGCAGCTGTTCTCGGCGCGGATAGGCTGCCAGAAGTTCCAGCCGCTTTACTTCGGCGTCGACATCGCCGCCCTCTGCATGCGCGAAGACGACTGAAACCCTGGAGCGGGCCGCTGCCCGCCGCGGCATACGCACGCGGCGGAGCTCACGCGCCCGTCACTCGCCGGCCAGCGAGCTGTCTAAGAACCCCGGAGTCTCCTCCTCCGGCCAGAGCGAGAGCGCACACCGCGGAGCGAGAGACGACCGGTATGGACGAGAAGCAGGAGCCTAGGACGGACGACCCTGGCTATCGCTTTCAGGCAGAGCGGGAGTCCGACGGCGCTGGCCTCATCGGACCCTGGATGTTCGATCTAGGCTCTGCCAATGGCGAGCGTCGCGCTGAGCCGCCGCGTCGGAAAGGTCGTCGGTTACCCGCCACTCGTGGAGCTGGACGACCTTCAGCGCCGAGAGTTCCACGAGTTGCTGCTCGAGGTCGCCGCTTCGAGGATCTGCCTGGGAAGTGGCAGGCGGCGATCCTGAAGGCAGTGCAGAACCGGCCGACTGCGGCTCATCAGCAGCGCCTAGGCATAGCCGGGCGCTGACGACCCTGCGCTCCTAGTGCACGCTGCCCAGCGCTTCCTCTAGGAGGTAGGCGATCTGGTCGCGGAGGACGTAGATTCTCCGCCCGCCGCCGCCTTCAACTGTGTACATATCGCCGGGGCCGGACATGGCGTTCACCGTTGCGTCGAGGTCTCCTTCGACGACCCACTTCTCGCCGTTTGACAGGCCGATCTGAACCGGCATCGTCTGCTCCCTCTACTCCGGGTACTTGAAAGCGAAGCTACGCCGTCCGTGCTCGCAACGCGCCGTGGCCGGAGCCGCTCGCAGCGACAAGCGGTTAACGAACCGGCTGCTCGACGCGCTCTGAGCGCCCACGTGGAGGCGCTGGCACCCGCGCAGTGGCAACCCGTTCGTGGACGTGGCCGAGCTGGTCCCGGCGATTCTAGCGGCCGCGGCCGGGCTGCTCGACACCTACCTGCAAGCGGCTGGGGGCCCGGGTGCGTAGAGCATTGGCCCCGCACCAGTGGCCCGCACCCGGCACGGTTCCGCTCTGCAAAGCCGAGAACCGCTCAGTGCGTCGCATGTACTACATCTAGCCGCCGAAGTTCTGCAACTTCTTAACCTGCGGGACGCGCGCGCGTTCCTACATGTGCACCAGGACCGATGTGACCCACGGATGGGAGCGGAGAGGTGCGCATTGCGCTGATCGTCACCCTTGGCGCGCTGATCACTGCGGCATGGGTGTTCTTGTTGGGAGACCTTGCCGTTCGGCTCATCGAAGCGGTCTTTTAGCCCGCAACGAGCGGGAATCTCGGACGGCAGATACGCCGCCCCACCGATAGACAAACGTCGCAATCGTGATAAAAATGGCGCGTCGGCGATGCCTTCACGTTTCTCGTCATCCGCCAGCTCCGCCGGCAATGAGAGGCGCTTTGTGCTGGCCTGCGCCATCCTCTTCTCGCTGCTCGCGTGGGGCGCCCTGATCTTCGCGGTCGTCGACCTGGTCTAGCTCGCCAGCCTTGACGCCGGCGCACGCGTCAGGTTGGATGGGTGAACTTGCCGCGATCACCGTATCTGGGGCTTGGCCTCGCGCTTGCCCTGGTAATCGCGGCGCTGCCGTCGTCCGCGTTCGCGAACGCGACGGTTTCGCGCAGCGGCAACACGGTTACGCTCAGATCGGACTCGCGCGGCGACCGCGTCGGTAACGCGGGCACTGACAACCGCCGGTTGATCTCGTTCACCGTGCCTTCCGGGCATGCGCTGCGTGCCGGTCGCGGCTGCCGCCGGCTCCGCGGCCGGGGGATCACGCGGGTCATCGTCACCTGCGGCGCACCCACCCAGAACTCGGTCAACAGGGTCACCCTGAGGGTCACGCTCGGCGGGGGCGACGACACGTTCACCGCCGCGCCGTGGGACGACGTGCAGCCGCGGATCGTCGCCGACGGCGGTGCCGGCAACGACACGATCTACGGCTCGACGAACCCCGACGAGATAGACGGCGGAGCGGGCGACGACATGCTCTACGGCCTGGACGACGAGGACAATCTCGACGGCGGCGACGGGGCGGACCTCCTGGTCGGGGGCGCCGGCGACGACGGCCTGATCGGCGGCCCTGGGACCGACAGGTACTTCGGCGACGAGCTGCGCGCCACGAGTGAATGGGGCAACGACGTGCTCATCGCGGTTGACGGCGGTCCCGAGACCATGAGCTGCGGTGAGGGTGTGGACAGCGCCGTGGTGGACGCCGACGATGCGGCCGACGCGAACTGCGAGGTCCTCTCGGGCGGGCAGTCCAGTCCTCCGCGCGACACCGTCGGCACCCTGCCCCTGACGGTCACGATCGGCCCGCTGGCCGACACGCCGGGCGGGCTGGCCAGGATCCTTCGAGGCGAGCCGATCCGCCTGCCGGTCACGTTCTCGGCGGCCGCGTCGATCGCGGCCACGCTGAGGGTCTCCGCAGCCGAGGCACGGCGACTGGGCCTACCTTCGCGGGAGCGCACGCTCGCCGACGACATCGGCACGCCGCTGACGATCACGCCGCTGACGATCAACACGCAGATGCGACTGCGTTGGCCCCCTCGTCGATATCTCCGCGACGACCAGCGGATCCGCGCAACGCTGACGATCATCGCTGAAGACGTGCACGGCGCGCGGACGACCGCCAGCAAGGACATCACGCTGCGCCGCTGACAGGTTTTCGCGCCGGAACGTGCACGGAAGCCACCGCGAATTCCGCTCCCGGCCCGCTCAGAGTAGCTTGCGCGCATGAGCCCTCTCCGCCTCGTACTTCTGCTCGTCCCCGCCTGCCTGGCCGCCATCGCTGCCGTGGCGCTTGCGTCGCCGCCCGCGGCGCGCGACTCCGCCGCCGCGGTGATCACGCCCACGCGCGTCGACGGAATTCATCTCGGCGACACGCATGCCGACCTGCGCTCGCGCGGCAAAGTTGGCCCGATCGGCCCGGGCTGCGAGTTCGGCGGTCCCAATACGCGCTCGGCCAGGCTGCGCGCCCCGCTCAAGGGACAGGTGGACTACACGCTGAACAGCCCGCGCAAGGTCACGACGATCACGGTCACAAAGGGAGCCAAGGCTCGCGGCGTGGGCATCGGCGCGACGATCGCCGGCATCAAGGCGAAGTTCCCGAACGCGATCGTCGACCACAGCACGGACCAGGTCTTCCAGCTCACCGTCGTCCGGACGCCCAAGCGCCCGAACGGTGGCCGGATCATGTTCGGCGTGAGCACGCAGACTCACAAGACGACCATCATCGGCGTCCCGAACATCGCGTTCTGCGAGTAGGACTCGGCGAGTGGCCGGGCGGCCTGCCGCCGCCCGGCCGTCGCCGTGTGAAACGGGTCTGTCAACGGGACACCAGGCAGGCCATCCGCTGACACGCTCGCTCGGCGAACTTGACCTGCTCGCGGCGCCCGAAGAGACGGAAGCCGAAGCGGATGAGCGGGTTGCCGATGTGGCTGGAGCGCGATACGACGTGAACGCGGAACTCCACGGCCCCTGTGTCCTGCCATTTCCAGATCTCGTAGTCCATCTGACCTGTCTCGAGGTGACCCCTGAGGGTGGCGTAGCTCCAGCCCCACACCCGCACGTCCCGGTCCTCGACGCGGCGGAGCTCGTCGATCACGTCACTCACCCGGACGCCGAAGCGGAATCTGAGACCCCAGAACCGGACCTCGAGAAGCATGTCGCGGCCCTCCAGCGGGTCGTCCCGGCGGTAGACGGCGCGCACGATGCGGGGGTCGGCGAACTGATAGTTGCGAAGGAACTCGCGCGCTCTTTCCCAGGGTCCGCCGGGTTCGGGCGCGCCGGGTGACTCGTTCGGTAGGGGCTGGCAGTAGTCATCGACGCGCCAACCCGCCTCCGGCGTCCAGCCAGCGCGATCGTCACGGTCGAAGTTGAGCGGCCTGTCGTGTAGCTCATCGAGCGCCCGGCGCGCCCGCGGGTCGCCGAGCGTTCCCTCAGAGATCAGCGGGCACCTCCGCCACCTTGCGGGTGTGGATGCGGAGCCCTCCGGCGCGTTTGCCGCCTGAGAGGTCGACCACGTGCTCCAGAAAGGACGTCCACATATGGAACTGGATCTCCTTCGATATGCGCAGCTGGTCGTACAGCAGCTCGGATAGGCGGTCGCCGCTGCGTGCCCACGACTCAATGTGAAACTCAAGCAGTTCGCCGTTCGAGGCGCGGAACTCGATCTGTCCGGCCTCGAGGTGTCCCGCCAGGGTCACGAGTCGAAACGAGCGCGGGGTGATGTCGGCCACCCGCACCGGGCCGTCCCACGGCCCGGGCATTCGGACGACGAACTCGTCGTTCACCTGCATCTCGCCGTCGTCGCCGCGGACCTTCTGAAAGGTGGCGAACTCACTCGGCGCTGCGCTGTCCGGATCCGCCATCACCTTCTCAGCCAGCTCCTCTGCCGAAAGGCTCGAGCCCTCGATCCGAACGCTGTAAAGCCGGTGAAAGTGCGGACCGGCCCCGTGGCCCACTCGCTGCACGTCCTCGCGCTCGACCGAGTCCGCAAGCGGCGGCGGGGAATCCTCGGCCCAGGACCCGTCCGCCTCCTCGCGGTACAGCGGGGTGGTGCGCCACATGTATCGCCAAGACGTCAGCGTCACGCCGACAGGCCAGCGGGCGGCGGTGGTCAACCGGCGGAAGAGGGTGGGTCGGCGCACGGCCTTTCTGCATACCCGAGAGCTGCGCGGGTATCCCGATGTGATGGTAAGTAAAGGACTTCAGCGCGTCGGGGTGCGTGGATGGCACCTCCATCTGGTCTCGCTCAGCACGATCTGGCTCTGCGTGACGCTCTGGATCCGCGCGAAGACGGTGGATCAGGAGGAGCGCGGCAACGCGGAGCGCCGCGCGATCTTCGTAGGGCTCTGGCCGCCGATGTTCTGGCTCATCGGCGATTCGGTCGAACGACAGGAGTAGCCCGGTACTCTCGGCACGGTGAGCGTTTCCCCGCCCGCCCGCGCGATCACCGACAACCTCGCCGACCTCATCGGCAACACCCCGATGGTGCGGCTCACACGGGTCGCGCCGAACTGCGGCGCCGAGCTGATCGCAAAGCTCGAGGCGTACAACCCGGCCGGCAGCGTCAAGGACAGGATCGGCGTGGCGATGATCGAGGCCGCCGAGGCCGAGGGCCGCATCGAGCCCGGCCGCAACACGATCGTCGAGTCCACCTCTGGCAACACCGGGATCGCGCTGGCGTTCGTCTGCGCGGCGAAGGGCTACGACCTTGTCATCACGATGCCCCAGGGGATGAGCCGCGAGCGCGAGAAGCTGCTGCGCCTCTACGGCGCGGAGGTCGTGTGGGTGGAGTCGATGGGCGGGATGAACGAGGCGATCGAGGAGGCGAAGCGGCTCTGCCGCGAGCGCGGCAACTGCTACGTGCCCAACCAGTTTTCGAACCCCGCCAACCCGGAGATCCACCGGCGCACAACGGCCGAGGAGATCTGGCGCGACACCGACGGCAAGATCGATGTGCTCGTCGCCTCGGTGGGCACCGGGGGCACGATCACGGGCTGTGGCGAGCGGCTGAAGGAGCGCAACCCCGGCCTGCACGTGGTGGCGGTGGAGCCGGCCGCGTCGCCGGTGCTCTCGGGCGGGGAGCCCGGCCCTCACAAGATCGACGGGATCGGCCCGGGCTTCGTGCCGGAGGTGCTCAACCGCGACGTGATCGACGAGATCGTGCCCGTGGAGGACGAGGACGCCATCGAGACCGCGCGATTGTGCGCCCGGCGTGAGGGCGTGAATGCGGGCATCTCGGCGGGGGCGGCGGTCTGGGCGGCGGTGCAGGTGGGCTCGCGTGCCGAGATGAGCGGAAAGCGGATCGTCGCGATCCTGCCCGACTCCGGCGACCGCTACATCAGCACTCCCTTCTTCGCTCCCTGATGCTTGGGCTGCTCACATTCTGATGCGCGGCCTCCCGACATTTGCGCGGGTCGCGCGCGAGGTGCGCGAGGACCTGGCGGCCGCCTTGGCGCGCGACCCGGCGGCGCGCGCCGTCGGCCGCGTCGAGATGCTGCTCACGTACGGGGGCGTCCAGGCACTTCTGTCTCACCGGGTTTCCCATGCATTGCACGAAGCCGGGATCCCTTTGCTGCCTCGGCTGCTCGCGTATCTAACTACAGCGGTGACGGGTGTTGAGATTCATCCCGCTGCTCGGATTGGGCGCGGGTTGTTCATCGATCATGGTGCGGGTGTCGTAATCGGCGAGACCGCCGAAGTGGGCGACGACGTGACGATCTACCAGGGCGTCACGTTGGGCGGCACGGGCTTCGCGCGCGGCAAGCGTCACCCGACGGTCGGCAACGAGGTGATGATCGGCGCCGGCTCGGCGCTGCTGGGCCCGATCGAGATCGGCGACCGCTCCAAGATCGGCGCCAACTCGGTGGTGATCCACGACGTCCCCCAGAACTCCACCGTGGTCGGCAACCCCGGCCACCCGGTGCGCGTGGACGGCAAGAAGCCGGAGGGCCCCGACGCCGACTGGGTCCACCTGCCCGACCCGGTCGCCGACGCCATCAGCGGCCTCGCCAACCGCCTGACCGAAATCGAGGAGCTCGTCGCCGAGCAAACGGGCCGCAAACCAGGCTCCGAGGTGCGCCCCCTGAAACGCCGCGGGGGCCCGGACTCAACCGGCGGCTGAGCAAGCCCGTAACACAGCGCACCCACACGTAACACCCAACCGGCCACCCTGGTCCGGTGCCGCACTTTTCGTCTGACAGTCCGACCAATCGCGCGGCAGTGCCGGCCGATCAGGCGGTCGCGGCGGTAGCCGCACGGCAACACGGCGTCGTCACGCTTCGACAGCTCGAGGCGTGTGGGCTCCGCCCCGGAGCGATCAAGCACCGTGTGGGGGCCGGGCGCCTCCAGCGCCTGTGGCGCGGCGTGTACGCGTTCGGGCACAGCGAGCTGCGGCTCGAGGGCCGTTTACTCGGCGCTGTCCTAGCGTGCGGGCCCCGTGCGGTCTTGAGTCACCGCTCCGCGGCGGATCGGTGGGGAATCCTGCGCACCAACCGGGCGAGCATCGACGTCACGGTCGGCACCCGAAGCGGCCGCCGGAGGCAACCCGGCATCGACCTCCACTGCGTCCGCCGCCTCGACCAGAGCGACGTCACGACGCTCGGCGGAATCCCGATCACAACGGTGGCCCGGACACTGATCGACCTCTGCGCCGTAGTCCCACCCCGCATGGTCGAACGAGCGCTCGAGCAGTCCTACGTGCTGCAGTTGATTACGCCCGGGACGATCGAGGACGCACTGGCCCGCGCTCCCGGCCGAAAAACCGCCGCACTCAGAAGGCTCCTCGCCAGAGAGATCGCCACGCCAACCCTCACCCGCAGCGAGCTCGAGGAGGCGTTCCTCGCGCTATGCCGCCGAGGCGGCCTGCCCGACCCGGAGGTCAACGTGCAGCTGCACGGCTACGAGGTCGACTTCCTCTGGCGCAAGCAGAGGCGAGTGGTCGAGGTCGACGGCTACGCCTTCCACTCGATGCGAGGAGCCTTCGAACGCGACCGCAGGAAGGACGTGGACCTGGAGCTTGCCGGGTTCCCGGTCACGCGCTTCACCCACCGCCAGATCATGCATGAGCCGGATGCGACGTTGAGGCGCACCGCGCTCCTGCTGGCGGGTCAGTAATAGACCGTCCGGGTGCGGTGGCGGGGCACGCTCTTGTACCTCGATGCCTGACCTCGGTTCCACAGCGCCGTATCGAGCAGGCGCGCGGGCATTCCGAGGCGCCGGGAGAGGAGCTCGCAGGCGTGCACCGCGCACCCACGGATCTCGCGTTCCTCCTCACCGGGCGCGAGCAGCTCGCCGGCATCGATGCGGGCGGCCAGTGCGGGGTCGTACCGGAGCACCCCGTCGACCCGCAGCACGTGTGGCACCAGGTTGTCGGCGAAGATCGTCAGGCGGTCGAGGTCCGAGAACTCGGCCACGCCCGCGAGCGCGAGGTCATTCGGGGCGATCTGGGCGCGCTTCCAGAAACCGCGGTCGTCGAAGAACGGCATGCCGGCCGCCAGCATCGAGGCGAGGCGCTCGGCTGATCCCCCAGCGTCAGCCACCACATCGAGCGCACGACGACCATCGAGGAAACGGCCGAGGTCACGAAGCGCCTCCGCGTACAGGCCCATCAGCTCGTGGTTCGGCTCCTGCCCGAGCACCGAAGCAACCTCGGTGCCCGTCAATGCACGTAGTTCGTGCGCCGACCACGGACCGGCGGCGCGCCACCGATCAGTGAGCGAAGCCGCCACCGTGAAGTAGCCCGACATCCCCGGCCGCTTCCGCAGGGTCGGAAACCACCCGGACCCGAAGTTCACGGCGTCGAGGACGAGCATGTAGTCCGCCACGTCCTCAGCGGCGCCCTCGAGATAGTGCCGCTCGGCGTCGAGAGCAGGCGGCGACCCGGGCTCCAGCGCCGAAAGCGCGTCGAGATCGATCGACACGAAGCGAGCGCTCCCGGCAATCGAACGGCATGTCTCGCGGACCTCGTCGGTGAGCGACACCCGATCAGCTTCCTACACTGCGCCCGGTGCCGGCCGTCCTCTCCTGCGAGTCGCTCGAGAAGCGCTATGGCGCCACCGTGGCGCTCGGCGGCGTGGATCTGCAGGTTGAGCGCGGCGAGCTGCTCGGCCTGCTCGGCCCCAACGGCGCCGGCAAGTCCACGCTCACGAAGATCGCATGCGGCCTCGTGCGCGCCACGGGCGGCCGGGCCGAGGTGGAGGGGTCGCCGGCCGGGTCGGCGCCAGCCCGCGCGGCCATCGGCTACCTGGCCGAGCTGTTCCGCTTCCCCGAGTGGCTCACCGCGGACGAGCTGATCGCGCTCCACCAGGACCTCGCGGGCTCGGACGGCGGTCCCGCCGAGCGCCAGGAGCTGCTCGAGCTGGTGGGCCTGGACGACGCCCGGGCCGTGAAGGTCGCCGCCATGTCGAAGGGGATGCAGCAGCGGCTCGGGATCGCCCAGGCACTGGTGGGCTCGCCGCGCCTGTTGATGCTCGACGAGCCCACGAGCGCCCTCGACCCCGTCGGGCGCAGGGTCGTGCGCGACCTTCTCAACGAGCTCCGTCGCCGCGACGTGGCCGTCGTTCTGAGCTCCCATCTCCTGAGCGAGGTCGAGCTGGTGTGCGACCGCGTGGCCATCCTCGTCGGGGGCCGGATAGTGGCGCGCGGCACGCCGGCCGAGCTCGCCCGGCCGCGCGGAGTGGAGGTTGAGACCGGCGACGGTGTCCGCAGCTTCCCCGACGCCGCCCGCGAGGACGTGCCGCGGATCGTCGCGGAGCTGGTCTCGAGCGGAGAGCAGGTCTACGAGGTAACGCTGCTCGCGTCGACGCTGGAGGACGCCTACCTCGAGGCGGTCGGTGCGGCATGAACGGCGCCGTGATCGTCGCTCGCTACGCCGTGCGCGAGGCAGTCCGCCGGCGCGTGATTCTCGTGGTGCTCCTGCTCACCGCCGGTTTCCTCGCGCTCTACGCGCTCGGCTCGAAGCTGACCTTCGACGAGGTGAACAGCCTCGCTGCTGACGACCAGCTCGATGACCGCGTCCTCGCCGGCTCCACACTCTTCGGTCTCGCGATGTTCACGATCCTGTTCCTCGGAGCCGTGCTCGCCGTCTTCCTCACCCTCGGCGCGGTGCGCGGCGACGCCGAGCGGGGACTGCTCCAGCCGATCGTCGTCCGCCCGGTGGGGAGGACCAGCCTGCTCCTCGGCCGCTACGCCGGGGCCGCACTTGTGTGCGCCATCTACGTTGCTGCCGTCTACGTCGCTGCGATGGTGATCACCGGGATCACCGGCGATTGGTGGCCGGACGACCCGGTCGGCCCCGGCGCAGGGTTGGTTCTCGGGGTGCTCGTGATCGCCGCGCTGTCGCTGCTCGGCTCGGTGTTCCTGTCCGCCACCGCCAACGGCATAGCCGTCTTCATGCTCTTCGGCGCCGGCCTCGCGGCAGGCCTGCTCGGCCAGATCGGCGACGCGCTCGCGGTCCAGACCCTCCAGGACGTGGCGAAGGTCTCCTCCTGGGTGCTGCCCTTCGAGGCGCTCTACCAGGCCGGGCTGCATGCCCTGACGCAGGACACAGGGGGCACCACCGCCTTCATCGTCCAACTCGGCCCGTTCGGCGGGGCGCAGGACAGCGGGCCGGGTCTCTGGCTCTGGGCGCTCGTCTACCTCGGCCTCGTGGGCCTCGCCGCACAAGCGGGTTTCGCCCGTCGGGACCTTTAGCGGACCGGGCCCGGCTCTATCCTCGGATTGGTGGAAGCCACTGCCAGCGAGGCGTTGCTCGAGGGACTGAACGAGCCCCAGCGCGAAGCCGTCCTACACGGCGAAGGTCCCCTGCTCATCCTCGCCGGCGCCGGCTCAGGCAAGACCCGGGTGCTCACGCACCGGATCGCGCACCTGGTGGGGAGCGGCCAGGCGCGACCGGGAGAGATCCTCGCGATCACCTTCACCAACAAGGCCGCGCAGGAGATGCGCGAACGCGTCCAGCAGCTCGTGGGCAACCGTGCTCGGGCGATGTGGGTGATGACCTTCCACTCGGCCTGCGCCAGGATTCTGCGCGCCGAGGCGGAGAAGCTCGGCTACACGCGCGGCTTCACGATCTACGACGAGGGGGACTCGCTCCGGCTCGTGAAGGCCTGCATCGACGAGCTCGACATCGACCCCAAGCGCTTCGCCCCACGCGGGATCCGCCGCCAGATCTCGGATGCGAAGAACGCGCTTCTGGACGCCGAGGCCTATCGCCTGAAGGTGTCCACTTTCTTCGAGCAGACCACGGCCGACGTCTACGACCTGTACGAGAAGCGCCTCCACGCGGCCAACGCGATGGACTTCGACGACCTGCTCTTCCGCGCCGTGAACCTCTTCGAGCTGTACGAGGAGGTGCGCGACCGCTACCGCCGCTCATTCCGCTTTGTCCTGGTGGACGAGTACCAGGACACCAACCGCGCCCAGTACCGCTGGCTCCAGCTGCTCACGGAGGAGAGCCGGAACCTCTGCGTGGTCGGCGACGATGATCAATGTCTCGTCGGCGGTACGCCGATCACGATGGCCGATGGGTCTACCAAGCCGATCGAGGAGGTCGAAGCCGGGGACCTCGTGCTCTCGAGCTACGGGAGCGGCGACTTCCGGCCGGCCGAGGTGCTCCGCACGCACCGGAGCACCGCTTCGGAGGGCGTGGTTATCACCACAGAGTCGGGCCGCCGACTGGTGAGCACTCCCGAGCATCTGCATTTCGCCGGCTACCACCGTGTACTCACCCCGAAGCTCTACATGACCTACGCGATGTACCGAGGCGATAAGGGCTTCCGGATCGGGACGACCCGGACTTATCCCGAGCGAGACGCCACAGTTGTCAGTGGCGTCCACCTGCGCTCCGTCCAAGAGCACGCCGACGCCGCGTGGGTCGTATCAACTCACGCCTCGCAGCCCGAGGCACGTGCCGCGGAGCTCGAACTTTCACTTCGTTACCGCATCCCGACACTGCCATTCGTAGCACGCAAGGGCAAGGGCGACGAGGGCGTGAGTTCGGACCAGAGCCTGATCGACAAGGTGTTTGGCGAGTTCCCGACAGTGGCGACGGGACTGCAATTGCTGAGCGACCACGGACTCAGCTTCGACCACCCTCATCACACACCGCGGACCCACGACGGGCGGCGGCGCAACGTGACGGTCACTCTCTGCGGCGACCGGCGCGGCGGTCGTCCGATGCACCACGTGGCGGTCGGCGGTCGTGATCCGGAGGTGCGGGTCGCTCTCGAGAGCTTTGGCCTGTCGGTCCGCCCAGCCAGGAGCGGAAGCGAGAGCTGGCGCTATGAGTCCGGCTTCACGGACTACGGCAGGGCGATGGAGGTCGTGGACCGAATCCAGACGGCCACGCCCGTCACGGTCCGCCGGATGGCACGTCTGGGACGCAAGTCGCTGCCATTCACGCCCGCCGCTTCGGTGCGGCCCGGCATGGTCATGTTCGCTGGGGACGGCTCCTACGAGGTGGTCGACACCGTCGAGTGCATCGAGCTTCGGGCACCGGTGTACGACATCGACGTCGAGGACACCCACAACTTCGTCGCCAACGGGCTCCTGACGCACAACTCGGTCTACGGCTTCAGGGGAGCCGACATCCAAAATATCCTTGGCTTCGAGCGCGACTTCCCGGATGCCGAGGTCGTCAAGCTCGAGCAGAACTATCGCTCGACGCAGACGATCCTGAATGCGTCAAACGGCGTGATCGCCAACAACCGCCAGCGCAAGGACAAGTTCCTCTGGTCGGAGCTCGGCGAGGGCGACCCGGTGCACGTGCGCGAGCTCGAGGACGAGCATGCCGAGGCGCGCTTCGTCGTGTCCGAGATCGAGCGGCTCGTGGAGCAGGGCGAGTCGCGCGACGAGATCGCCGTCTTCTACCGAACGAACGCCCAGAGCCGCGTGCTGGAGGACATGCTGGTGCGCTACGGGGTCGGCTACCAGGTGATCGGCGGCACGCGCTTCTACGAGCGCGCGGAGATCAAGGATGCGCTCGCGTACCTCACGCTGCTGGTGAACCCGGCGGACACGGTTGCCTTCGGGCGCGCGGTTAACTCGCCGCGGCGCGGCATCGGGTCGACGACGCAGGGACGTCTGGTCGGCTAC
>CAVZGG010000011.1:0-116969 GCA_963774755.1 uncultured Thermoleophilaceae bacterium
GGCGCCCGCCGAGCGGCGCGAGCCCGTCCGCGGACTGGCGCGTGGACGCGAACCCGGACGGCACCTTCAGCGATCACCCTGCCGTCCGCAGGCAAGGCGCTGGGCGTGGCGGCCGGCAGGCTGGTGCTCGCGGACGCCGGCGCCGGCGCGCCTTCAGCTTCGAGACCGCCGGAGGGCTGCGCGGTCTACCCGGAGGTCGACACGAGCGCCACCGGCACGCCCTTCACGAGCCGGACGCCGTGGGGCCAGGTGAAGGGGATCATCGACCTCCACCTGCACATGACGGCGTTCGAGTTCCTCGGCGGCCGCGCTCACTGCGGTCGTCCGTGGCATCCCTACGGCGCGCCCTACGCGCTGGTGGACTGCCCCGACCACCAGGTCGGCAACGGCTGCGGCGCGGTGCTGGAGAACGCGCTGTACGGCAACCCGGCGCGCTGCCACGACCCGGTCGGCTGGCCGACCTTCAAGGACTGGCCGCACCACGACTCGCTCACCCACGAGCAGACCTACTACAAGTGGCTCGAGCGCGCCTACATGGGCGGGCTGCGGGTGTTCGTGAACCTGTTCGTCGAGAACAGGGTGCTCTGCGAGCTCTATCCGCTCAAGCAGAACGACTGCGACGAGATGGACTCCGTGCGCCTGCAGAACCGCGACCTCGACGCGCTCGAGGACTACATCGACGCCCAGAACGGCGGGCCCGGGCGGGGCTGGTTCCGGATCGTGACCGACCCGTTCCAGGCGCGGCGCGTGATCGCCGACGGGCAAGCTCGCGGTGATCAAGGGAATCGAGGTCTCGGAGCCGTTCGGCTGCCGGGTCTACAACGACGCAGCCGCAGTGCGACAGGGCGCAGATCGACCGCGAGCTCGACGAGGTGCACGGCTTCGGCGTGCGCCAGATGGAGCTGATCAACAAGTTCGACAACGCGCTCGGCGGCGTGGCCGGCGACAGCGGCGAGACCGGCCTCGTGGTCAACAACGGCAACAGGCTCTCGACCGGCAAGTTCTGGCAGATGCAGGCCTGCACGGGCCGCCCGACGAGCACGACAAGCAGCAGCCCGGCGTCTACGACCACGACGAGAACGACATGCTCTCGAACCTGATCGAGCAGTTCCTGCCGCTGGGCGCGGCGCCGGTCTACCCGAAGGACTCGAACTGCAACGCGCGCGGGCTCACCGACCTCGGCGAGCACGCGGTGCGGCGGCTGATGGAGAAGCGGATGATCATCGACCCCGACCACCTCAGCGTGCGCGCGCGCAAGAGCGTGATGGACGCTGCTCGAGGCCGAGGCGCTACTCGGGCGCGGTCTCGAGCCACAGCTGGAGCACGGCCGACGTGATCCCGCGCATCTACAAGCTCGGCGGCGTGGTCACGCCGATGAAGGAGGCGGCGCCGGACTGGATCAAGACCTGGCGAGACGACGAAGGCCCAGCGCGACCGGCGCTTCTACTTCGGCTTCGGCTACGGATCGGACCAGAACGGGCTCTCCTCGCAGCCGCGACCCGCGCACGGGGCCGAACCCGGTGCGAGTACCCGTTCAAGTCGTTCGACGGCAGCGTGACCTTCCAGCGCCAGCGGAGCGGCTCAGCGCGAGTTCGACTTCACGAAGGACGGCGTGGCCCACTACGGGCTCTTCCCGGACTGGTGGGAGGACATCCGGCGCGTGGGCGGTGCCGCCGCTGTCAGGGACATGGCGCGCGGAGCCGAGGCCTACCTCCAGGCCTGGGAGCGCGTCAACGGGATCCGCTTCGGCTGCAAGTCGCGCGCGCCAGCGCTTCGCCGGCCGAGGCATGCGGCCGCATCCGCCTGTGGCAGCACCTCTGCGCGGCTGCTGCGACGCGCTGGTCAGCCCAAGGTTCGCGGCAACCGGGCGTGGACCTGGTGCGTCCGCGGCAAGAGGGACCGCGGCAAGAGGATCGCGGCGGTCCTTACGCCGGCAGGCAGGGTGGCGCTCGTGGGCAGCAACACCAAGGGCAGCGACCTCCGGAGGGTCCGCGTGGGCGATCCCGCGAGCCGGCTGCGAGGACTGACCCGACGAATGGGCAATGGTCTGCTCGTGGGCCGCGGTGGTCCACGGTCGCGCTTCGTCTACGGGGTCCGGGGTGGCAGCATCAGGTTCGTGGCGGTGGCAACGCGGGCGGCGTCGAAGAACCGCACGGTGCTGCGGCGCTACCTGGCGCTCGCCAAACTCGGCTGACGGGTAACGCGGACCTGCGGCTCTGACCCGTCGATCGTGACCTCCAGCACGGCGCTACCGGCGGCCGCGGTGGCAGCCGACAGTGCCTCGCGGGAGGTCTCCACCTGATACGCCGGAACCCCGCAGGCCTCGAGGAAGCGCTCGGTCACCCCGAGTGTGATGTCCTCGGAGTCGACTATGAGGGTCTCCATGCGCGGGCCCGCAGCCTCCGCGCCAGCCACCGGCCTCAGCACGAAGACGGCCATGTCGTCCGGGACCTTGTCGGCGACGGCGATCACCTGCGCCAGCAGCGAGTCCGCGTACTGCTCCGGGCCCAGCTCCTCCACAAAGCGAGTCAGCTCCTCGCGACCCATCAGGTCATCCGACACGCGCGCCTCGAGCAGGCCATCCGTGAAGAGGCATGCGATGGTCCCCTCGGGAAGGGGAATCCGCGACTCGCGGAGCCCCGTCCGGAGACCTGTGCCGAGCGGCGGTGAGGAGGCCGTGGTGATCGGCTCGTGCACCTCGCGTCCGACGATGATCGGAGGCGGGTGTCCGGCCGTCGCGTAGGTGAGCGTGGCACTTGCCGGGTCGTGAACGGCCACGACCGCGGTTGCAAACTTGGCGCTCGACTCGAGGCCCGTGCTGCGCCCGGCACACTCGAGCGCGGCGCGCGGCGAGAGACCCCCCTCGAGTCGGTCGTGCAGAACGGTCCGAACCGAGTTGGTGCGCTCGAGGGCGTCCGGCCCGTGGCCGGAGACGTCCCCGACGAGGATCGCAACCTGTCCACCGGCGAGCTCGAAGGCGTCATAGAAGTCGCCGCCCGCGGCAGGCCCCTCCGATGCGCGGTGCGCAACGGAAACGGCGAGCGCACCCAGGATCTCGGGCACCCCCGGCAGCAGCGCGCGTTCGAGCGCGTTGACATCTCGCATCAAGCGCTGGCGGTCCCGATCGAGTTCACGAGCCCGGCGCCGCTCGATGAACGTGCGAGCGCCCAGGATCATGCTGAGGGTTAGCAGCACGCCGAGTGCGATCCACACCACCGTCGGCACCACGGCCACGATCTTCTCGATCGTCCGGACCACAGGACTCTGCGAATCCTCACCCGCCGCCTTCTGATCACGACGCTGGGCTGCGCGGCCGCGGTTCCCCGCCGGGCCGCGACCCTCGCGGGTTGTGGTCGCATCACGTGAGCGGCCAGCGGGGGTATCGCGCGAGGCTGAGCGGCGCTGTCGGTTGGAGCGGCTCTGGCCGGTTGCCGGGCTGTCACCCGCACGTGGGGTGCCAGCGAGCGATCGAGGCTGCGCCGCCGGGCTGGCCGGCGCGCCCGATGGCGCCGAGTTGCCACCGGTTGGGTCCCTGCCGGCCACTCCCTGAACATCCTTGACGACCTGCCGCACCTCATCTCGTACCGGTCCGGCGGGAGAGTGGTCCACCACGTCCTCAACGGGCTGGGGAAGCGGCTCGTTAACCACGTCCGCGGGCAGATTGGGCGCCTGCGGCAGCTGAGCAGAGGCGGACGGGCAGATCAGCGCCAGGCAGACCATCGCGCCGAGAAGCGAACCGCGCGCGAGCTTGGCCTTCGAGACTGGGTCCCTGCCGACCACACTGTTAATTATCGGCACGTTGAGTGGTACCCGGAACTCCTAGGGGCGGTAGCTGGACGTTCACGTCCGGCGCGCCTTGCACCACCTGGGACAGCGGGACCTCGAGGAGGGGCACCTCGACCGGCGGCAGCCGGACATCCGGCAGTTCCACGACCGGGAGCTGCCCGGGAGGCACGCCGACGTCCGGCACCGGCACCGGCAGGGGTGCCGGGCCCGGGCCCGTGGGAGGCGGGCTGACCGTGTCACCTGGGGGAGCCGGCTGCTCGCTCGATCCGCCGCCGCCAGGGCGGTTCCGCCGTGGACCGTTGCCCGTCCGTTCGCGGACGGGTGCGGACCGGCGCTCGGCGGGTTCGCTCGACACCCGCTCGGAGACCTGTTGCGTCCCGGGTGAAATGCCCAATCCGCTTGGGCCGGTGGTTCCCCGGTCGCCTCCCGCGGTGGCGGGTGCGGGATGCCCGCCCAGGGAGGCGCCGGCCAGGGCGGCGGCCATGATGGCGGCGAAGCTCTGGGCCAGCGGACTGGCGAGTCCGCTGACGCCGTTGGCCAGTCCGCTCAGCCAGCTCGCGAGTCGCGGCGGGGCCGTCACGCCGAAGGCGGACCAGGCGATCGCCCTCTTCCCGGAGTAGTACCTCTGGAACGCAGCGACCGCGTCTGGGTCGAGCCGCGAGCCAGCATCGTGCGCGACCACTTCGAGTCCCCGCTGGTGGTTGCGCGCGCCGTGGTACACCCGGCTCGAGGTGATCGCATCGAAGGTGTCGGCCACCGAGATGACCCTCGACCCAAGCGGGATCTCCGTTCCGCGAAGACCGTCGGGGTAGCCGCTTCCATCCAGGCGCTCGTGGTGGTGGCGCACCATCGCGGTGATCTCAGGGTCACCCAGCTCGGCCACCATCCGCGCCCCGTCGACCGGGTGGCGCTTCATGACTTCGAACTCCGCCGCGGTCAGCCGGCCTGGCTTCGTGAGCAGGCGCCGCGGGGTGTGCACCTTGCCGACGTCGTGGACGCTGGCGGCGATTCGTATCTTCGCCACCTCCTCGCGCGAAAGCCCCATCTCCCGGCCGATCCTCTCGGCCAGCCGCATGACCCGCCGCGAGTGCCCCAGGGTGTCGGGATCCTTTGCCTCGAGCATCGCTGCCAGGCGCTGGAGGACCTTGCGACGGCGCTCGCGGCTCAGGCCCCGCTCCTCCAAAACGCTCGCCTCTGAGCCGAGCAATGCATGTGTCTTGTTCAGGCGTCGTTCGGTCCGCACTCTCCGCAGCCAGCCCCAGAGCATCAGGTCGCCGAAGACGAGGTCACGCGAGTTCGGCTGGCGAGTCCAGAGGGCGGACCCCACGGTCGCAATGACGAGCGACAGCAGCATGGCCAGGAGTACGGTCGACAGCACGAGCCATGGCCGCCCGGACGTCTCTATGAACGACACCGCCAGCGCAGGGAGAACGACCACAGCGAAGGTCGCGATGAGCGCATGAGCGAGAAATGGCTCGGCGGAACCGCGGAATCGAGGCACTGCGATTGATGTCGGCGTCCGGCTTCGCACCCAAAGTCGCGGGGGCTGGATCTGGACAGACGTCCAGATCGACGGCCGTTGAGACGCGCAATCCCAGCGTCAACATGTGTCCATTTCGCGCTTTGCTTTACGCCCGGCGGGCACCCTCTGGAGTAGGGGCGCCGCTTTTGCGGCCACAACAGGCAGGGGGCATATGGGCTACTACCTCACAGAGACGGGCGCAACCGGCGGTGAGATCACGATCATCGTGGGGGGCGAGCTGGACCTTTGCGCTGCACCGGCAGTCCGCGACGCGCTGAGGCGCGCCGTCGACCGACGCCAGGACAACGTGATCGTGGATCTCTCGGACGCGACCTTCGCCGACTCGACCGCGATCGGCGTGCTCCTCGAGGCGTCCGCGCGGCTCCGCGAAACGGGTGGCCGGCTCCGCCTGATCTGCACCAATAGGAATGTCCTGCGGACGATCGAAATTGCAGGCCTCGAGCGTCACATCGCCGTGTCGCGGACGCCCGAGGAAGCGCGCAACGAGCCAGGGATGCGGCTCCTTGCGCCCGCGCAGCTGAGGGCCTGAGGCTCCAAGTGCTTGCGATGGAGCGCGAGGTGTGGATGGCAGCCGACTCCACGGAACTCGCAGAAACGCGCCGTCTGGCTGATGCCGCCGCGGCGTCATACGGGTTGAACGAACCTGAGAGGTTCGAGTTCGCTTTCGCCGTCAACGAGGCGGTGAGCAACGCGATCGAGCACGGCGAACCGTCCTCGGAGGGGATGATTCGCATCCGCTTCGCGGAGGAGGGCGGCGCACTCGTCTTCTGTGTTCAGGACTACGGCGAGTTCAGCCCTCAGGCAAAGGTCCTCGACCCTCCCTCCCATCGGGGGCGTGGGCTCGCCCTCATGGCCTCGATGGTCGAGGAGCTCGGCCTCTGCCGCGGCTCGACGGGCACGCTCGTCCGGCTGATCAAGCGTCGGCGTCCGGCATCGTGCGGCCCATCCGCCCGGGCAAGCCGGAGGCGCCCTACCGACCCGTCGTAAAGCGCCCCCCATTCAAGTGGTGATGCCGCTCGACCGAGACAGGTTTCGAGGGACTTGGCATGAGCGAGACAAACACCGAAGCCCTCGAGAGGCTGCAGCTCGACGCCTGGCCTAGCTCCAAGCCAGTGGGGATGCGCCGCCACGCCCACGCGGTGTGGGACTGGCTGCCGAAGGGGCAGCTTCTTCCCGAACACATCTGGCGCCGCCGCCACGCGGCGATTGTTTGGCTCCTCTGGTTCCACGTCCCGGCGCTGGTCGCATTCGGGCTGTTCCAGGGGCAGTCCGTCCCGCACATGCTCGTGGAGGGCGGGGTGATCGCAGCGGCTGCAGGGTTCGCGAGCTCCGAGCGGTTCACAATGACCCAGCGTGTCGTTGCCGCCTCCTTCGGGCTGATCACGTGTTCCGCGGTTCTCGTGCACCTATGGACAGGATTCATCGAGGGCCACTTCCACTTCTTCGTGATGGTCGGCGTGCTGACCCTCTACCAGGCATGGGTCCCGTTCCTCGTGGCGATTGCCTACGTCGTGCTCCATCACGGACTGGTCGGCGTGCTTGCGCCGGCGAGCGTCTACAACCACCCCGACGCCATCGCGCATCCGTGGCGCTGGGCGATGATCCACGGCGGCTTCGTCCTCGCCGCGAGCGTCGCGCACATCGTTGCCTGGCGCACCAACGAGAACCAGCTCCTGCGCGATCCCTTGACGGGCCTCCCCAGCCGGCTTTTGTTCTTGAGCCGGCTCAGCGGAGCGGTTGACCGCCTCGAGCGTCGTCCGGGGCGCTACGCGGCGGTGCTATTTCTCGACCTGGATCGCTTCAAGGTGATCAACGACAGCCTGGGGCACCCTGCCGGCGACCAGCTCATCCTCGCGGTCGCGGAGCGCCTGCAGCACTCGCTGCGCCGGCAGGAGATGATCGCCCGGTTCGGCGGCGACGAGTTCGCCGTGCTCTGCGAGGACCTCGGCGACGAGGAGGATGCGGTCGCGGTGGCGGAGCGGCTGCTCAAGTCGTTCGGCCTTCCATTCCACCTCGCCCACGGCGATGTGGTCTCCAGTGCCAGCATCGGCATCGCGCTCGCGGCCGATGCCGACGAGAACGCCGAGGACCTGATCCGCGACGCCGACGCCGCGATGTATCGCGCGAAGCAGGCCGGCGGAGGGCGTCTGATGCTCTTTGACGACGTCACCAGACAGCGAGCGCTGGATCGCCTGCATACCGAACACGCACTCCGGCAGGCGATCGAGCGTGAGGAGTTCCGGGTGTACTTCCAGCCCGAGGTCTCGGTGAAAACCGGTGCGATCGTGGGCGTGGAGGCCCTGGTGCGCTGGAAGCACCCCGAGCGCGGTCTCGTGCCGCCGGCCGACTTCATCGCGCTCGCCGAGGAGACCGGTCTGATCGTTCCGATCGGGGCGTGGGTCATGCACGAGGCATGCCGGCATGCGCGGCGCTGGCAGCTGGCCCGGCCCGACGACCAGCCTCTCACCGTGCGAGTCAATATCTCCGCCCGCCAACTCGCCGAGCACAGGCTTGTCGACACAGTGGCCGACGCCCTTGCGCAAACGGGCTTCGACGCCGCCCATCTGTGCCTCGAGGTGACCGAGAGCGTGCTGATCGAGGACCCGGAGTCCTCCACCGAGACGCTTGCGGAGCTGAAGGCGTTGGGCGTCCAGATCGCAGTCGACGACTTCGGCACCGGCTATTCCTCGCTCGAGCACCTGCGCAAATTCCCGATCGACAGCGTGAAGATCGACCGCTCGTTCGTACGCGGGTTGCCGGAGAGCTCCGAGGATGTAGCCATCGTCGGGGCGGTGATCAAGCTTGGGCACGCGCTGAACCTGACCGTCGTCGCCGAGGGTGTGGAGACGAGCGACCAGCTCGGCAATCTCCAGAATGCCGGATGCGACACCGCCCAGGGATTCCTCTTCAGCAGACCGGAGCATCCGGACGTGATCGACGCGCTCGTTCTCACGCCCGTCCTTCCGTAAGACCGAGGTCCCGTAGAGCTCGCTCCGGCTCCCGGTAGGGCTGGTTGCGGAACAGCCTGCCGTCCTTGAGCGTCCAGATGTGAGCGGTGCGGGCGGCGAGGCTCGCGCCGCTTCCCCTACCGCGCGCGTGCATCGTCATGACGATGACCACGCGCCCGTCATCCGCCTCGACGATCTGCTCCACCTCGACCGCCCACTCATCCCAGGCGGATTCCACGTCATCGAGGTACTGGCGCACGCCATCGTGGCCGAGATAGGCGCGCCCACTGATTCCGAGCACCGAGGAGAACTCGATCTCCCTGTGACAGACCGCGACGGCGGAGTCACGGTCGCAGCGTGTGATCGCCTCCGCGAACCCACGCGCCATCTGCTCGCCGTCAGTGGCCATGCCCTGCGATCTTAAGGCCGGTAGTTCCGGCCGGCAGGGGTGTTTCTACCGGCGTGAGCATGCGTGTGCTGGCAAAACCCGCCGTCGTCGTGACCGTCGCCGTCCTCGCGTGGAGCGCGGCGCCCGCCGATGGCCGTCCACGAGAGCCATCACGGCCCGTTCGTGGGCAGGACCTCCCAGGGCGAGCGGATCGTGATGCGGGTGACCTCGCACACCAGAATCGGAATCCGCTTCCGCTGGCGCGGCGCCTGCGCGTCCGGCAGCGCGTTGAGGATCGCCCGCTTCAGGAACGTTCCCGTGAGCGAGGAGGGCAGGTTCTTCCGGCGCAACGCGGTGGGAGTTGCAGTGCGGGGGAAGATCGGCTTCGACCCCCAGGGCAATCCGGTCTTCCCGGAGCCGTTCAAGTTCGCGAACAACGAGGCGAAGGGAAGGCTGAGGGCGGCCGTCGTCATCCCCGGGAAGGGGAGCTGCCGCTCCGGCACGGTCAGCTGGGAAGCCCGCCGCTAGCCCGCCGGGCGGAAGCCTGAGCAGACCACGCGCATCCAGCCGATCTGCCCGTCGCGCTCTGCCAGGTACGCCTGCTGCTCGACCAAGAAGCGACCGTCCGGGTTGTTGACGCTGAGGCGGTAGCCCACCCGCTCGCGGTCGGCGACGGTGTCGCTCTCGACCGACTCAAGCGCCTCGACCTCGTCCTTGTCCTCGAGCCAGCTGTCGAACAGGATCGAGATCAGCTCGTCCCGGTCGCTCGCCTCCCAGGCGCGGTTGGGAGTGAGTCCCCGGAAGTCGATCTCGGGATGGACCAGGTCACGAATTGCTGCGGAGTCCTTGGCGGCAAACGCGCGAGCGAAGTCGGCGCCGAGCGTGGTGGTTCGATGCATGCTCGTATTCAACAACAGCCGAGCGGGCAGTCCGGGTCCGGCTCCACCGCCTCCCAGTGGTTCGAGAAGTCACGCAGGTCGAACACGAGGCCGCGCCCGAGGGTGGCCGGCTCGCTGATGCCGGTGATCGAGTGGATCACCTCCATCGCCAGCAGCGAGCCGATCAGCCCGGACGGCGCGCCGAGCGTCGCGGCCACGGGAACATGCTCCCTGCGGTGTTCCACGAGCTCGTCGTAGAGCGGAAAGCCCCTGCGCACCGCGATCTCCTGGCACTCGAGACACGCGGTGCGGCCCGGCACGAACGTGGGTCCGATCCGGACCCTTGGCGGGAATTGGCCGGCTGAGGTGTGCGGCACGCCCAGATCGAGGCAGGCGCGGTTCACCCAGCGCCCGATCTCATGGACCGGCCAGTCCGCGGTGCAGACCACGAAGTCCGCACCCGCGGCCACGGCTCGCACGTCCTCGACACCGCGGACACGGCGGGCAAGCGCTACGAAGTCGAGCTCGGGGTTCAGCGCTCGGAGGGACTCGGCGGCCACGTCGACCTTCCGCCGGCCCACGTCGGACATCCGGTAAAGCACCTGTCGGTTGAGGTTGCTCAGCTCGATCGTGTCGTCGTCCACCGCGACGATGCGCCCCACGCCCGCGCATGCCAGTCCGGCCATGGTCCAGGATCCGAGTCCGCCCGCGCCGAGCACGAGCACGGTCGCGTCGCGGAGCGCGAGCTGCATGTCGGGAGCGCTCGAGCCGGGCGATGCCTGATCGCCGAAGTAGTGCAGCTGCCGGTCGTAGCGGAGCAGCTCTGTGGGAGACAGGGCTTCCGTGGCAGGACCAGCTGATGCCACAGCCACCACGCCGGCCTCCTCCAGCTCCGCGATCGCCGCGTTCAGATCCGGCTCGTTGGCGACGGGGGCCCCGGCGGTCAGCGAGTCCACCAGCTCGCGGGTGAACGGCGTGGCCTCGCGCAGCACCACGTCGTGCCCACCATCGCTTCGCAGCAGGTAGATGTCGCCCGTGGACGCCGGGAACGGCTCCACACTCGGTCTGAGTCTCACGGTCCTCATTCGCCCTCTCCATAGCGGCTTAAGGGGTGGGGCTTGCCGCGCTCTGCGGCAAGCCCACCCAAGGGCTCTCAGCCCCCCTTCACGATCGAGACGGCCGGCACGACCGGCTTCTCGAGCTTCTCCAGCTTCAGCATGTGTTCACCTCCTCTAGAAAGTCGCGGGGGCTCATCGGCTCACCAGGTAGATCGCCTTCGAGTGGCGGAGCTCGTCGACCTCGGCGTCGAAGTTCACGGCCGGGTCCTGGCCGTAGACGGCTACGTGGCGAAGCCCGGCGTCCTCGATGCAGCGGTCGACCGTCTCCCGGGGGTGGTGGCGCTGGTCGTGGCGGCTCGTGGTTCGCGACCAGCCGTCGCCGCTCTCGCAGAAGATGTCCAGTGCCGCCTGCGCGAGCCCGCCAGGGGCGAACGCCTCGTCGGCCAGACCGCGCCACACCATCATCAGCCTCTCCTCCTCGTGCACCGCGGTCTCACAGAAGAAGCCCCGATAGGTGGCGAGCGTGTTGGCGTCGAAGAGGAGCACGCCGCCGGGCCGAAGGTTCGCGGCAAGGCCGGCCAGCGCCGCAGTCAGCTCCTCAGGCTCGGTCAGGTAGTTGGCCACATCGTCGAGGCACGTGATCAGGTCGAACTCGCCGATCGGGTCGAGAGCGCGCAGATCGCGGCAGTGCAGGGTCACCCGGCGTCCCGCTTTCGAGGCGGCCACGTCGAGCATCGCTGGAGACTGATCGCAGGCGGTTACCGCGAAACCCCGCTCCAGGAGCGGAAGGAAGCTCTTTCCGGTGCCACACCCGGCGTCGAGCGCGCGGTACCCGGAGAGGCCGTGGCCGTACGCCAATTTGAGCAGGCCTCCCGTCCACAGGTCATAGTCGTGGTGAGCCGTGAACCGGTCATAAAAGGGCGCGAGAGTGTCATACGCGCCGGTGGCGTCGGGAGTAGAATTTGGCCGCACTCCCTAGTAGACCCGCTGACCAGTCAGTAGGGTTACAAGCCCATGTCCTGGCCGATTGGAACTGGGATGCAATTCGCCGCCATTGCTATGCCGAGGCAAGACGCCTCGGGCGCTCACATAACGACGCTGAGGACGTCGCACAGGAGGCGGCACTGCGCGCTTGGCGCAACCGCGAGGCGTGCCGTGACCCTGCAAGGCCATGGGCCTGGGTCGGGCAGATCACGCGAAACGAGACGTACCGACAGTTCTCCCGGCGTGGCATGACCCACGAGCTCCCAACCGAGCACGTCCCCGACGCCCAAACTCAATCTGGAGAGGATGCCGTTTTGAGTCGAGTAGACGTAGAACGCGCGCTCAGTGCCCTGTCACCCACGGACCGGATGATGTTCCGGCTTCGCTACGAGGCGGACCTGACGAACCCCGACGTGGCCGGAGCACTCGGATTATCCGTCGCAAACGTTAAGGTGCGGCTTCACCGGCTTCGCCCCCAGCTCGAAGATTCACTATCACGGTCATGACGCCTCCTACGCGAACCAACAGCAACCGTACGAAGCGGCGCTCAGGGGTGGGCCCGCCTGACGCCCGGGTCATCAAGGCAATCGGGCACCCGTTGCGCTGGCAGATGCTCGAAGCGCTGAACGAGGGGGAGTCGAGCCCGGCGCAGCTTGCGCGCAGGTTCGGCGAGCCCGTGAACCTCGTGGCGTACCACATGGGGATCCTCGCCAAGGCCGGCGGTGTCGAGCTGGTTCGGACCGAACCTCGCCGTGGATCCACTGAGCACTACTACCGGGCCACCATGCGCCCGTACTTCGCCGATCGCGAGTGGGCGCGCCTGCCCGCCGAGACGCGGCGAGCCGTGCTGGCAGTGGAGACGAAGCGGATCGTGAACGACATTCGCGCTGCCGCGGCCGGTAGCGGGCTCGATCACCCGAAGGCACACGTAAGCTGGAGTCCGCTCGAGCTCGACCGCGAGGGTTACGACGAGGTCGCCGAGCTGCTCGGCGGCGTGCTCGAGAAGCTGCACGACATCCAGGCCAAGTCGTCCGTCCGGCAGGCCGAGAAGGGCGGGAAGAAGGCCACGCCCCTCTCGACCGAGGTCGCGATCGTGCACTTCGAGCGCCCGCGCCGTACTAGACGGCCACGGGCGCCCAAGTAGCAGCTACTTCAGCTGGCCGATGCGGATGTGGTTGCCGAACGGGTCGCGCAGGCCGCAGTCGGTGCCGTAGTCGCGCTCGGTCGGCTCCTCGGTGAACTCGACGCCCTTGCGCGAGCAGCTCCTCGTAGGTCTTGCGGATGTCGTCCACGGTGAAGATCGCTGCTGCGCCCATCGCACCCTTGGTCACGAGCTCGCGGACCTGCTCCGCGGTTGCGTCGTCGTGCGACGGGCGGTCCGGGCTTCTCGAGCAGGATCTGGCGCTCGGGGTCGCCCGGGACGTTCACCGTGAGCCAGCGCATGAAGCCCAGGTCGGCATCGGTGTTCACCTCGAGGCCGAGCTTGCCGACGTAGAAGTCGAGCGCCTCGTCCTGGTCGAGGACGTACACCTGTGAGTGGGTGATCTGCGTAAGCATGCGCCTGACGCTAGCCCGCGGCCCGCTCGCCGGCTTCTCCAAAACTGCTCGGTCTCGTCCACGCTTTCGCGAAGCACGCCGGCACCGCGCGCAGGTCGGCCGCCTCGCGAGCGGTACGTCGTCGGCGATTCGCCCACGATCTCGCGGAAGGTCCGGCCGAAGCTGCCGAGGCTGCGCGAAGCCGACCTCCAGGCAGATCTCGGTCACGCTGAGGTCGGTCTCTCGCAGCAGGAACATGGCTCGCTCCACCCGCCTGCGCTGCAGATAGCGATGCGGTGTCTCGCCGAACGTGGCCCGGAAGGTGCGGATGAAATGCGCTTCGGAAACAAATGCGATCCGCGCAAGGGTCGGGATGTCGAGCGGCTTCGCGTAGTCGCGGTCCATCGCGTCGCGAGCGCGCAGCATGCGGCGATTGGTTTCCTCTACGGCCCGGCTCAATCCGCGGGCGGCGTCAGTTGCCTGTGTTCGAGTAGTGAACCCGGTCGTTTGGCAGGTTGTTGAAGAGGCGTGGAGAGTACGGGCACTGCCGCATGAGCTCGCCGAACTTGACGTAGTCGCTCACGTCTATGGAGCCCCCGGGCTTCACCCGGATGGAGTGGTGTGAGCTGCGGCCGGCGCATTTTCCGGGCAGCTCGGGGCCCCGCACATTTCCCGGCACAGGTGCTCCGAGTACTCCGGCGTGCGATATCCGCTGTTGAGCGTGCCCTGCCAGCCGTGCGCGCGCGCCCAGTCCAGATACGGCTTCATCCACGCCGCCACCGGCTTGCCGTCGAACGTTGCCACGCCCGCGGTCACCGCCGCTGCCGTCGCCGCAAGCTTGTGCTGTTTGCGGCGGCGGGCGAGCGCGCGGGCGAGCTTCGCCGGGTTGGCGTGGCGAGGTGAGCGGGGGTGGGCCATATGCCGGAGGAGCTTCGGCGTGTACGACGCCGAGCGTTGCTCGGCGCCCCTGTATCCCAGGTAGTACTTCACGCGGCGAAGCCGCTTCTTGGTGGAGGGACCCTCCACACCGTCCACAATCAGCGGTGAGACGTTCTCGAGGTACTTCGAGGTGAACCGGTTGAGCGCGCTCTGGAGGTCCTTGACGTGCGGCTCGGCGCGCGGGCGGGGCTTCCTGGTGGCGGGTTGCCTCGGCCTTGTCGTCGTCCCCTTGGTCTGCTTCGGCCGCGTTGGCTCAGTGTGCTTCGGCCCCGTCGGCTCCGTCTGCGTCCGCTCCCGTTGCTTGGGGGTTGTCCCTCTCCTGGGCGCAAGCACGCCCAGGGTCTTCTCGGCCTCCACATAGCGCCGCATCAGCTGCATGCGGGATCTGGCGATCGCCCGATCCAACCGATCGACCCTCTCCCGAAGCTGCTCGTCGTCGAGCTGGTCCAGCTTCACCGGCGGCGAGCCTGCCCCGCCCAAAGCCGTCGCGCTCCCGCTTCCGTTGTCCCCGCCCGCCACCGCGGTCATCGTCGCCGTACGTTCGGCCTCGTAGGCGGCGGCGGGGTGCTCCTTGGTTGCAGCCGTCGGCTCCGCGCTCGCGGGGTGCTCAAGAGCGAGCTCGCGCTCCTCGAGCGCCACCAGGCTCTCGAGCGTCTGCTCCATGCGCCGGAGGATCGCCGTGATCTCGGCGATGGTCGGGTCGCGCCCGACGCCCATCCTCTCGACCAAGCGTCGCCGGCTGGTGCCGTAGGCCACCAGGCGCCGCCAGGCGCGATCGGTCTCCGCATCGAGGCGGCGGACCTCGTCGACGAGCTCGCGCAGGGTCGTTGCCGGCGTCCGCGGCTTGCCGTTCGTCTTCCCCGGTTCCTTCGTCGTGGCTGGCCGGCGCTCCGCCGGGGTGCGCCTTGGCCCGGCCTGCCGGCGCGCGCGCTCGAGCTGGATCGCACGCGAGAGCGCGTGCTGGGTGGCGGGTCCGTAGACGCCGTCCGGGTCGAGCCGGTGCTCGGTCTGGAAGGCCTTCAGCGCGGCCTCCGCCTCCGGTCCGAGACTCCCGCGCGGCCCGTCGAGGTAGGGCTTACCCGTTCCCTTCGAAGGCACGAACGAGAGCCGCCGCGTGAGATGCTGCACCGCCTTCCCTCTGGAGCCTCGACGCAGGAGCCGGGCTCCGGTGGCGCCCGGCCCCTGTGCCCGTGCTGGCGCTGGACTTCCCCTGGGGGGCCGCCAGGCAGCCGGCGTCCGCGACGTTGATGTCCACATCAAGGCCGAGCACCTGGCAGGGCCGGTTGTCGAACTCGCCGGCGTACTGCCACGCCCGTTCGCCCGGCTTGCCCCACAGCTCGTTCGGGAGCTGCGGGATGGCGTGCGGGTCGTGGGGTGTCGGGCCATGGTTCAGCCAGCTCGCCACCCAGACGAACTCGGCGGGCACCTTCCCCTGCGCCATCGCCTTGAGGGGGGCGGGGTTCGCGTACACGCCGGGCCGCGCCCCGGCGTTCTTTACGGCCGAGCACCAGGCCTTCGTGTAGGCCACGGTCTTCGCCGGCGCGCTGTTGAAGGTGCCGATCTCGACGTCGAGGCAAGGGGGAACCGCCCGTGTACCCGTAGCTCGCGGCGATCTGAGAGGCGTCGCATCGCGTCCGCCCTGCCCTGGGCGGCGGTGAGCGGGCCCCTGTGCTGACGGCCCACATAGGTGAGCATGAAGTGGTTGATCCCGTGCCGGGCGTACTCCTGACGAGGTCCGGGCTCCAGCCGTGCCCGCCCGACTCCGGGCCGCCGATGTAGACGTTCCACCAGCGGCCGCCTATCTGGTCGAGCATTCGCTTCGCCATGTCGGCCGCGGGTGCGGTTGCGCGGTCGAGTCCCTGTAGCGCCATGACCGTCAGACCCCGGCTTGCGCGGGCTCTTCGTCGGCGAACAGCTCGTCGTCTTCGAAGTCATCGAAGTCGTCGAGGTCATCGAATTCGTCGAGTTCGAAGGAAGCGTCGAAGCCGTCGTCCTGGACGCCCCCTTCATCCTGTTGGACGTCCACCTGGACGGTCGGCGGGGGCGCGGCGGCCTCAACAGTCGCGACCTGCACGGCCTGCTCCGTTTGAGCCTGCTGCTGCTCCCACTTCTGCCAGCCGTGGAGCCACTGTGCGGCGGGCGCGAGCGCGATGAGTGAGCCGGCGATGAAGATCTCCTCGACGGCACTCTTTGGGAGCTCGAGACCAGGAACCTCGGTCGCCAGCAAGCTCGTGAGGTAACCCGCGATGGGCGCAGCGAGCGGCGTGACCAACGCGACGAGACGGTTCGGCGACATGGTTTCTCCTACCGGGCCGAGGGGGGTGGTCGGGAGGGCGAGCCTCTCCATGTCGACAGTAGGAGCTTCAAACGGTCACGTCAAGATCCCGGAACATTTGACCCAGGATCCGCACAACTAACTGAGCGGAAGCTCCTCCTCAAGCGTGTCGAGCACGTGATCTGCACCGGCCTCGCGCAGGGCTTCGCGGTCGTATTTGCCGGTGGCCACGGCCACGGCCGTGCAGCCCACGGCGTGGGCGGCCTCGATGTCGAGCGGGGTGTCGCCCACCACGTAGATGTCCGTGTTCGGCACGTCGCAGCCGAGCATCGCCTCTCCGCGTTCCACCGCACGGCGCACGATCCCTGGTCGGTCGACGCCGGCGCTCGCGTACGCCCCGAACGTGAACCAGCGGTTGAGGTCCCCGCGCGCGAGCTTGATGGCCGCCGCCCCGTCGCCGTTGCCGGTGATGATCCCGAGCAGGTGTCCGTCGTGGCTCAACTGCCTGAGACGCTCGGGCACGCCGGGAAGCACCCTGTATCCCTCGCTCTGGGCCACGGCCTCGGGCAGGTGCTCGAGCCTGCGCTGGACGAGCTGGGCCAGCTCGCGCGGCGTGGGCTTGCGGTGGAGCACGGCCTCGAAGGTCTTTGCGCCCACGTCGGGGTCGGTCATGCCGGCGTCGGTGAACTTCCCGATGTCCGCAGGGATGCCATGCAGCTCCTGGAACGCCTGCTTCCAGGCCACGGCGCCGGCACCGCCTGTCGTAACGAGCGTGCCGTCGATGTCAAAAAGCAGGATCCGGGGCGTCTCGGTTGTCATCAGAACTCGCTCAGCAGTTCGCGGCCTCGTGCGTCGAGTAGTACCACGACCCTTCTCTGACTGCCGTTCGGATAGCGGACGCGGCAGTAACGGATCGCGTGCGCGGGTCGGGGCTCCCGGCCCGCGCAGCGGACGGCCGCGCTGTCGTCGTCCTTCGGCGACGTGAAGCGCGCCTCGAGGCGGCGCTCCGCCTGGCGAGCGGAGAGCGGATGCTCCGAGATCAGCTCGGTGAGCACGCGCGGACGGTCGGGCGCGCGGCCCTTCTCGGCGTCGACTGGCGGCGGATCATCTCCGCCTGGCAGGGCGAACACGGCGGCCACGACCAGGGCCACGAGGGCCGCAGCGGCGAGCAGTGCACGCCCGGGTCGGCGATCCTCGAGAAATCGGTACCCGCAGTTCGTGCAGACGCGTCCCCCCGGCCGCGCGGGCGCGTCGCAGTTCGGGCAGCTGTTCACGGCGCCCGCGCGCCATTTGCGATCCGCTCCAAATCGGCCGGCTCGCCAGACATGATCGTGCGGGCGTGCTGGGTCACGAGCTCCACCGGCCAGTCCCACCACGCGGCGCGCAGCAGCCGCGCGACGTCTTCGTCGTCGTAGCGCCGGCGCACGGCGCGCGCGGGGTTGCCGGCGACGATCGCGTACGGCGGCACGTCCGAGGCCACCAGGCTGCCCGCGGCCACCACCGCTCCGTGCCCGATGGTCACGCCTGGCATCACCAGAGCGCTGTACCCGAGCCAGACGTCGTTGCCCACGATCGTGTCACCTCGGCTGGGCGCGCTCATCACGAGATCCCTGGTGCTCTCCCACGCATCGCCGAAGATCCCGAACGGGAAGGTGGACGGCCCGAGGTCCGCGTGATTACCGCCCGGCATCAGGAAGCGCACCTTCGAGGCGATTGCGCAGTAGCGACCGATCACGAGCCGCTCCGGCCCGTACCCGTACAGCACGGCCTCCCGCTCGAACGCCAGCGGGTCGTCCGGGTCGTCGTAGTACGTGTACTCGCCCACCTCGATCCTCGGGTCGGTCACGAGCGGCTTCAGGAAGACGACCCGCTCCTGTCCCGAGACCGGGTGGAGCCGCCTCGGGTCGGGCGCCGTGGCCATCCCAGGAAGCTACAGCGGAGACAACGACATTCGTCCACTGATCGGGAAGACGCCGATAGCCGATGTACTGTGGCCGAGCGTGACCTTTCCGTACGGAGCGGCACCGGCCCGCCGCGTTCTCGCAGGACTCGTGCTCCTCGCATGCCTATTCGTGCTCGCTCTGGCCACCGCCGGCGAGGCGCGCGCCGGCACTGGGGCTTACCTCGAGCCGCGCTTTACGAAGACGACGACCAACACGTGGTTCTTCAACTACACCCGCGTTCAGGGCACCTCGAACGAGTACTTCCTCTGCTTCACCCTGCGGAAGGACGGTGTCGTGATCGAGCCCAGCAACGGCTCCAACGGCCCAGGCAGCCAGAACTGCACCGGCAACATCTACGCCAACGGCCCGAGCGGGGAGACCGGCGGGATCCAGCCCGATGCGGTGAACATGCCGCTGGCCATCGGCTCGACGTATGAGATGTGCGTGACCGACTTCCGGTCCTCGGCCGTGATCTGGCAGTTCGCGAGCAGCGCCTGCCAGAGCACGACCATCGACAACACCACTCCCGCGATCGCCACCTATGTGAACGGGACCGACGTGTACACCCAAAATCTGGCGATCAACATCCATATCGACTACGCCGACGCGATTGCTGTGCCATTCCCAGCGAACTACAGCTGCCTGGCACTTGGTGGAGGGTGCACCGTTGATATGGCGACGGGGTATACAGCGGGCTGCAGCGTTCCGAACGTGCCGCTGAATGCCCTGAACAACGCCGCTCGCAACAACTCGTTCGACTGTTCGACGACGCTCGCGTCGGATACGCCAGACGGCGTGGTCGCGTTCTGTGCCAGAGCTGCTGACGCCGCGATACCGGACAACCCAGCGAGCTCGAACCAGGCTCAGCCGGCGAACAGCGCGAACATCTCCGATACGAGCTGCGGCAGCGTCATCCTCGATCGCACGCCCCCGTCGGCGTCGATCACGGCAAGCGCCACCACCGTCAAGGTCGGCGACCTTGTCAACTTCAGCGCGGCGTCCTCCGACGCGACCTCGGGAACGTCCGGCCAGTACACGTGGGCCTTCGGCGACAACACGGCCGCTGGCGCCGGCGCGAACACATCACACACGTACACGCAGCCGGGCACCTATGAGGCAAAGGTCACCACGGGCGACGGCGCCGGCAACACGGGCGAGGGGAAGCAGGTGATCACCGTCAATCCTCCGGCCACTGGCGGCGGGAGTGGCGGAACGGGCGGCACGATCACTCCGCCGCCGACCAATAACTCGATCAGCAATGAGGCCGGCGGCGGCGGCACCCAGGCCACGACCTTCGGTGGACTCGGTGTGGTCGCGCCGAAGAAGTTCAAGATGCGAAGGGGACATCGAAAGCTGCCGCTCGCGCTCACGAGCTCGGGCCCCGGGCGCCTCACCGTTGCGCTTGCCCTCGGCCGGAAGGTGGTGGCCAGGGGCGCCGCTACCTTCACGCGAGCCGGGAGGTTCGGGTTCAAGTTGAAGCTGCCGGCGAAGATGAAGCCGGGCAAGTACAAGCTCAAGATCAGCTTCAAGCCCACGGGCTCGACGAGGACCTTCACGAAGACGCTCACAATCCGATTCACGCGTGCAGCGCCGCGAGCTTCGCGAGCCGCAGCCGTTCACGCCCGGTTCCGTTCGGGCTAGTAGCCGCCCTAGGGTCGGGGGTCGCCGATCCAGTAGCGCGGGCCCGGGCCGCGCGCGCCGGCGCGGTCGCCGGGGTTGGCCAGCTGGCAGCGGCCGAGCGACAGGCAGCCGCAGCCGATGCACTCGGTCAGGCCGTCCTTCAGGCGCTCGAGCTCGGCGATTCGCTCGTCGATGCGCCCGCTCCACGCGCTCGACAGCTTCGCCCAGTCGCGCGCGGCTCGGGACGCGGTCGGCGGGCAGCTTGGCGAGCTCCGTCGCGGATCTCGTCGAGGCTGAGGCCCACGCGCTGGGCGAAGACGATGAACGCCACCCGCCTGATCACGGGCCGGGCGAAGCGCCGATGGCCCGAGGACGCTCGCTCCGAGCTGATCAGCCCGCGCTCCTCGTAGAAGCGCAGGGCGGAGGACGCCACGCCGCTGCGCTCGGACAGCTCGCCGATGGTGAGCAGCTCGGACATGGCTGCGATGGAAGCAGACATCCGGCCTTGACTTCAAGTGCACTTGAAGTTGCATGATGCGGACCCATGAGCGCTCAAGCACTGCGAGAACACGGACACGAGCGGCAGCGTCGCGGTCGACGCGCTGGTGGGCGAGATCGGCAACTGGGCGCGGAGTCGAGGTGGTCGACGGAGCCGCGCTCGGCGGCTCCGGCGTTCCAGGTCGGACGCCGGCAGCTCGGCCACCTGCACGATGCCGGCGACGCGGCGCGTTCGCCGACATCCCGCTGCCGCGCACGGTGCGCGACGAGCTGATCGCCGCCGGCCGCGCGCGGCCGCACTCCGCGATGCCGGACTCGGGCTGGCTCACCGTGCCGGTGCGCACCGCGGCGGAACTGGCGGGCGCGGTCGAGGTCTTCCGCATGGCGCTACGAGCGGGCGCGCAGGAAGAGACGCGCCCGCTCGCTAGCGGCTTAGGCCTCGCCCTCGCCGGTCGCCACGCGGCGCTGAAGCACCGACGGCTCCACGCGCAGCACGCGCGCGGGCCACTCGGGCAGCCACCAGTTCCAGCGGCCCATCAGCGTGATCACCGCGGGCACGATCAGCGCCCGGATGATCGTGGCGTCGAGCAGGATGCCCGCGCCAAGGCCGGTGGCGAACATCTTCAGGTCCGTGCCCGGGCTCGAGCGCCATCGCGACGAACGTCGAGGAACAGGATCAGCGCGGCGCTCGTCACGAGCCGGCCGGTGCGGCCGATTCCCGTGATCACCGCCTGCTCGGTCGAGCCGGTGCGGTCGTACTCCTCGCGCATGCGCGCGAGGATGAACACCTCGTAGTCCATCGACAGCCCGAACAGGAACGCGAAGATCATCAGCGGCATCCAGGAGGGGATCGAGCCCGTGGCCTCGACGCCCCAGATCAGCTCCGAGCCGTAGCCGTGCTGCCAGACGAGCACGAGCACGCCCCACGCCGCGGCCACGCTGAGGATGTTGAGGATGATCGCCTTCGCCGGCAGCAGCAGCGAGCGGAACGCCCGCGCCAGCAGGATGAACGTCGTGATCGTGATCAGCGCGATCATCAGCGGGAAGCTGCCGTAGACCGCGTCGATGAAGTCGGCATTCGACGCCGGCTGGCCGCCCACGCGCACGTCCGGTCCCACGTCGTGCGCCGCGTCGCGCACGCCCGTCGAGCGTGGCCTCGCCCTCGGAGGTGCCGCTGTCCGGAATCGGGATCGCCTCGACGAGCGCGGTCCCGTCGCGGCGCCACTGCGGGATTGTCCGGCGCCACGGCGCCGTGGATGCCCTCGACCTCTCCGACCGCGTCGGCCACCTGGCCGGGATCGGTCCCGCCCTCGACGAGGATCTCGTGCGGCAGCAGCGCGCCCTCGCCGATGCCTGCGTCCTCGAGCGCGACCAGGCCGTCGCTGGCGTCGCCTGACTTGGCGACCGTGTCGGCGTCGGAGGCACCGAGCTGGAGGTCGGTGGCGGCCACGACGAGCGCGAGCACCACCGCCATGCCCGCCGCGGCCGCGAGCCAGCGGCGGCGGGCGACCATCTCGGCCCAGCGCGTCCACGCGCGGCTGGCCTTGTCGTCCGTGCGGCGGTGCGGCCAGTCGAGACGCGAGCCCAGCTTCGCCAGAACCACCGGCAGCAGCGTGATGGCCACGAGCGTCGAGACGAGCGGGATCAGCATCCCGCCGTAGCCCATGGAGCGCAGGAACGGCAGCGGCAGCGCGATCAGCGCGAGCAGGCCGATCGCCACCGTGATGCCGCTGAATACGACGGCCCGTCCGGCCGTCTCCATCGCCTTCTGCACCGCCTCGTCGCCGCTGCGCCCGTGGGAGCGCTCCTCGCGCCAGCGCGAGACGACGATCAGCGAGTAGTCGATCGCCACGCCCAGCCCGAGCAGCGCGATCAGGAACTGCACGATCGGGGAGACGGACGTGAGCTCCGTGAGCCCGAGCAGCAGCAGGAACGTGGTCATGATCGAGACGAACGCCATGAGGATCGGGAGGACCGCCAGGAACGACGCGAACACGAACGTGAGCACCGCAAGGGCGCCGAGTCCGCCGAGCAGTGCCTCGAGCAGCAGGCCGGGGCCCTCGCTGTCCGCGCCGCTGTCCTCGAACAGCGCGTCGAATCCGGTCAGGTGCACCGGCTGGCCGGCGACAGTTGCCTGCTTCAGCACGGCGCTCGCCGCCTTCTCCGCCTGCGGGTTCTCACCGAACGCCGAGTCGGGGTCGGGCTGCGGGTAGACGAGTGCGAAGGTCGTGCGGCCGTCCTCGGAGATGAAGGCGTCGTCCTGCCGGTCGAGGCATAGGAGGCGACCCGCGAGCCCGGTAGGGCCTTCTCCAGCTCCCTGTCCACCTTCGCGAGGTCTGCCCTCACGCTCGGCGAATCGGCGCGCGTGCCCTCCGGCAGCTGTCACCACCGGAACCAGCGGCATCGTGTCGCCGCCCGTGCCCTGGTAGTGCTGGGCGATCAGGACATTCGTCTCCCAGCCCTCCTTGTTGGGGACCGAGAACTCCGGATCGAGGGCGTCCGTGGCGGGGCCGGCCGCCATGATGCCGGCGATGGTGAGGACGACCCAGGTGAGTACGACCGTGCGCTTGTGTGCGAGGACCCAGCGGGTTAGCGAGGACAAGCCAACTACCTCCGACGTGATTGCTTGCGACTTGAGATCATTACGAAACGGAAAGGTTTATACCAGGAATGGGTTCGGCATGTAATCTTCCTGTTGTGGCGGAGGAAAAGGAGGAGCTGCGGGTTGAGCCGCCGGTGGCCGAACGGCCGCCTCGCAGCGTCGGCTTCCTGATATCGCAGCTCGGCTTCTTCTCCTCGAGGGGCTTCATGGAGGCACTCGAGCCGGTCGGGATCGATCCCAGGGAGTTCCTGCTGATGCGCTTCGTCGCGGCTGCGGAGGGCCAGTCGCAGCAGGCGCTGGCCGAGCGCCTCGGAGTGCCGGCGAGCCGGATGGTGGCGCTCGTGGACCGCCTCGAGGAGGCGGGCCTCGTGGAGAGACGGCCTGGTCCGGAGGACCGGCGCATCCGCGAGCTCCATCTCACCAGGAAGGGGAAGGGCCTGCTCGATCGTGCGGCAAAGATCGCCATCGACTATGAGACCCAGCTCTGCGCCGGAATTAATCGCCAGGAGCGCGAGCAGCTGATAGATCTCCTCCAGAAGCTCCAGGCCAGCCAGACCGAGTTGCGAGGCGTGCACCCTGGGCTTGGAAAGGAACCATGGCGAAAGTCCTGATCCACCTGGCAACCGGTCCGGAGAACCCCACCCGTGGCTCGCTCGCGCTGCTCGTGGCCCGCACCGCCGCGGAGGAGGGCCACGACGTCCAGGTCTTCATCGCAGGGGACGGCGTGCAGTACGCGCGGCCCGCAACCGCCTCGACGGTCCAGGGCGTGGGCACCGGCAGCTTCGGCGAGCACTGGGAGGCGATCGTGTCCGCCGGCGTCCCGATCTTCCTGTCCGGATTGTCGAGCAACGCGCGCGGCCTCGAACCCGACGCGATCGCGGACGGCGCCGAGATGGCCCCGCCCACGAAGCTCGTGGAGCTCGCCGTCTGGGCCGACTCGACGCTGACGTACTAGTGGACGACCACGCGATCGTCATCCCGCCAGGCGAAGGGGTCCGCTTCGGCAACGTCGAGTTCCTCGGGCTGAGCGAGCACTCACCGCGCTTCAACGTGAGCGTCATCACCATGGCGCCGGGCGCCGATGGTCCGGAGACGCACGTGCACGTCGACGAGGACGACGCCTTCTACATCCTCGACGGCGAGCTCACGTTCCTCCTCGACGAGGGCGAGGTTGCGGCACCCGACGGGCACCTTCGTCCTCGTGCCGCCCGGCGTGAACCACACCTTCCGCAACCCGCTCGACACACCCACCCGCGTGCTGAACATCCACGCGCCCGCGGGCTTCGACCGCCGCCTGCTCGGCGAGTGAGTACGGTTCGGCCCAATGGGACTCTCACCATCATCCGGCGGACCGCCCTCTCGTCGCAGCCGCGAGCGGCGCGCCTACCAGCTCGTGCTCGTGGGCGGCACGGCGGGCGTGATCGCCGTCGTCGGCTTCATCCTCGCGGCCGTGGGCGTGATGGGCTTCGGCATCCCGTTCCTCGCGGCGATCGTGGCCGTGGTCTGCGGGCTCATCTTCCGCCGAACCGTCTCGCGCTAGCTAACCCACTTCGGCGGGCACGGCAACATCGCGACGGGGCTTGGCGCGGGGGCGTGCCTCGGGATCGCGCTCCGGCTCGGGCTCCGACGCTTCGGTCGCGCGCACGGGCGCGGGTATCAGCGCGGCGGCGGCCACCACGAGTAGGAAGGCCACGGTCCGCACGACGACCGTGAGCGCCTCGCTGCCGAGCGGGTCGCCGAAGACGATGATGCCGGCCGGTATCGCGGAGGCGTTCCCGGCGATTGCCGTGACGGCGATCACCGGCACGGCGGGGCCGATCTGGAGCGAGCGCGCGGACGCGAAGAAGGCCACGATCGCCGCCGGCGATCGCGATGTACAGATACGGGCTGAGCAAGACCTCCGCGAGGCTGGTGTCGATCTTCCCGCTGAGCGCCTTCACGGCCACATGGGTCGTGGTGAACAGCAGGCCCGCGGCGAGCCCGAGCAGGATGCCGTGGTGCGACTTCGAGCGCCCGCGGTTGCAGGAGATGACCAGCGCCACGCCGATGGTCGCGAGCGCGGCCTCGAACGCGAGCATCGCGACGACGGAGTAGTTCGCGGACTCCTGCCCGGAGCGTGCCTCGCCCGTCACGGCCAGCATCGCGAGCCCCAGTGATGTGAGCAGGAGCCCCAGCCACTGGCGGCGCTCGAGCTCGAAGCCGAAGAAGCGCTCGGCCACCACGCGCGAGCACGACGAGCCCGCCGGCAAGGACGGCCTGCACGAGCGACATCGCCGCGAGCGTGAGCGCGCCCACGTGCAGCACGTACGCGACGATCGCCAGCGCGTAGCCGATCGTCCACCACTTCGAGCGGAACAGTGCGATGGCGCTGCGCAGCGGATGGCGCAGCTCGACGTCGGGCGCCGCGACCGCTCCGCGGTGGCGAAGCAGGAATCCGACCTGGGTCACGAGAGCGGACAGGCCGGCAAGCACGAGCCCCAGGAGGAGAGTCACTTTGACTCCCCTTCCCGGGGCTGTGCCTTCTACACGACTAGCTGGCTACTGCAGCCAGGCGTCAACCTTGTCCTGGTTGTCCTTCACCCAGTCGGCGCCGGCCTCCTCGGGATCCTGCTTGTCGCCGGCGATCGCCTTGGCGACGAGCTCCTGATCCTCGTTGGTCAGCTCCATCTTCTTGAGCATGTCGTACGCCGGTGAGCCGCTGTCCGCGAACTTCTTCGAGAACAGCTTGTTGATCACCGTGATGTCGTACTCGCACTTGTACTGCGCGGGGTCGCCACCCTCCTTGGCGTCGTCCTTGCAGTCCTTGTTCGCCTCGGTACGCGGAGGCAGCTTCACCTCGGCCAGGTCGTACTCCTGGTTGAGGTACTGCGGCGTGTACCAGTAGAAGATGACCGGCTCCTCCTGCTTGTACAGCTGGCTCCAGCGCGCCACCTGGGCCGGCTCCGCGCCGGCGGTCACGTGCTTGAAGTTGAGCCCGAGGGCCTCGATCAGCTCCTTGTCCTTCTGGACGTAGGAGGGGTCGCCACCGAGGAACATGCCCTGGTCGCCGGACTCGGCGGTCTTGAACATGTCCTCCTTGCCCTTCAGGCCCTCCCAGGTCTTGAACTCGGGGTTCTCGTCCATCAGGTACTTCGGGATGAACCAGCCGATGTGGCCCTCGACTCCGAGCGGCCCGCCCTGGACGACGGTGCCGGCCTTGTCGATGTACTGCGCGTACTCGTCGGTGTGCTGCCAGTCCTCGAGCACGGCGTCCACCTTGCCGTCGGCCATCGCCTGGAAGACCGGGATCTCGGCGATCTTCGTCACCTCGACCTCGCAGCCGAGCTCGTCCTCGAGCACGGCCTTGGCGATGTACGTGTTGGCCGTCGATCCGGCCCACGCCTGCTCGTTCAGCACGACCTTTCCGCAGTCCTTGCCGGAGGAGGCGCTGCCGCTGCCACCGTCGCCAGACGACTCGTCCTTCTCCTCGCCGCAGGCTGCCACGGACAGCGCCAGAACAAGCGCCATCACGACCGCCCACATGCGCTTGCCGCGCAATCTCGGGTCCGTCATCAAACTGCCCCTCCTCCTGGTTGCACTTGTCGTCTCTTCCTGCCCAAGCCGAACAGCGGTCCTCCGCTGGAACGCTCGGTAGTGGTTACGCGCTGGCCCTGCGTCACGCGGTCGAGCGCGATGCCGAGCGCGAGGATGGCGATCGACGCGATAACGCCCTCGCCGAACTCGTTGCGCTGGAGCCCGCGCGCGACCATGTCGCCGAGGGCGCCGGAGCCCACGAGTCCTCCGATCACGACGACGGCCAGGACCATGATGATGCCCTGGTTCACGCCGAGCATGATGCTCTCGCGGGCGAGTGGAACCTTGACCTTCGCCAGCACCTGCATCCGCGATGCGCCGAACGCCTGCGCCGCCTCGACCGCGGCGGGCGGCACGCTGCGGATGCCCGCCGTCACGAGCCGGATGATCACGGGGATCGCGTAGAGCACGGACGCGACCACGCCCGGCACGCGCGACACCGGCATCAGATAGATGAACGGGATGATGTAGACGAGCTGGGGGAGCGTCTGCAGGGTGTCGAGGATGCGGCCGCAACGAGCTTCTCCACGCGCTCGCTCTCCGCCGCCCAGATTCCGATGGCCACTCCGATCACCACGGCGATGGCGGTGGCCACGAGCACCTGCGAGGCGGTGTCCATGCCCGGGTCCCACACGCCCATTACGCCGATCAGGGCGAGCATCAGGAGCGCGGTGATCGCCGGGCGCATCCCGCTCAGCACGAAGGCGATCAGGGTGAGGCCGCCGAGCGTCACGAACCACGGCGACTCGACCAGCAACAGGCGGAGCGGCTCGAGGAAGTTCGTCAGGATGAAGTTCCCGATTGGCTCGGTGATCTTGAATATCAGCGAGTCCGGGTCCTGCACGTAGTCGAGCGCGGACTGGATCCAGCCGAGGATCGTGTCCTGGATGTTGGCCTGGTAGATCGAGGTCGACGTCTCGAATTCGTCCGGGTAGATCGCGTCGGCGCCGAGGCCGCGCGCGATGAGCACGATCGCGGCGATTGCGCCGAAGGTGGCGAGGGTGATCTTGCGCGCTCGCTTGCGCCCCTCGTCCGTGAGCTGGCGGCGCGCCGGGTCCGTGCGGTCCGCGATCGCCTGCGTCGCGCGGTCGAGGGCGATGGCCATGATCACGATGGCCACGCCCGCGAGCAGCGCCAGCGCGGCGTTCGAGTAGAGCCCGTTCGTGACCACGTCGCCGAGGCCCCTCCCGCCGATCAGGCCGGCGATGACCACGAGCGAGAGCGCGAACATGATCGTCTGGTTCACGGCGAGCAGCATCTGCCGGCGCGCGAGTGGGAGCTGGACCTTGAAGAGCGTCTGCGCCTTCGTTGCGCCGAAGGCCTGCGACGCCTCCACCGATTCCGCGGTGACGCCCCGCACGCCGAGCGCGGTGATGCGCACGGCCGGGGGGATCGCATAGATCAGCGTGCAGATCACCGCCGCGGCGGGGCCGACCGAGAACAGGATCACGATCGGCATCAGGTAGGCAAAGGCGGGAACGATCTGCATCGCGTCGAGGCCCGGCGTGATCGCACGGTGGAAGCGGTCGTTGCGCCCGGCGTAGATCCCGATGGGGACGCCGATCGCCAGCGAGAGCAGCACCGCCGCCGTCATCAGCGCGAGCGTCTGGATGCTCTCCTCCCACAGGCCCATGAGCGCGAACGACACGAACGCGCCGAACACGATCAGGCCCAGCTCGCCAGCCGCCGAAGCGCCAGACGAACAGAGTGCCGGCGGCGATCATGCCCGAGCCAGGTGAGCCACTCGAGGAAGTTGAGCAGCGCGGTCACGAGCCAGTCGGCGAAGGCCCGGAAGCCGTCGAGGATCGCGAAGAAGATGTTCGGGTTCTCCGCGGTGCGCTGCTCGAGCAGCCAGTCCTGCGCCTTGTCGATCTCTCTGGGCAGCTCAGACCAGGTGAGCGACGCCGGCCACGGGTAGTCGCCCTTCATGAGGAAGTAGAGCGAGCGATCATGCCCGGCGACGATCGCGCCGACCTGCGCGGGCCGGCTCCGCCAGCGGGCGGATGGTGCCGCGAACACCGGGGCCCTGACCCTGCCGGTAGCTACCGCCACGCTACGCCCCGGGTTCGGCCATCGCGCGGAGGACCGCCACGCGGTCGACGACCCCCACCACGCGGCCGTCCTTGACCGCGCGCACCGGCTTGTCGGTGGCCGCCACGACCGGCACGGCGTCCTTGAGCGTGGTGCTCACGGGCAGCTCGGGTCCGTCGGTGGCCTCGCCGGGCTCCGGGTCGCGCATGATCCAGCGGAGCGTGAGCACGTGCGTGCGCGGGATGTCGCGGATGAAGTTCTCGACGTACTCGTCGGCCGGCGAGCCCACGAGCTCCTCGGGCGTGCCGAGCTGGACGATCGCTCCGTCGCGCATGATCGCGATGCGGTCCCCGAGCCGCAGGGCCTCGGGCAGGTCGTGCGTGATGAAGAGCATGGTCTTGCCGGTCTCGTCCTGGAGGCGGATCACCTCGTCCTGCATGTCGCGGCGGATCAGCGGGTCGAGCGCGCTGAAGGGCTCGTCGTAGAGCATCAGCTCGGGGTCGACCGCGAACGCGCGCGCCAGCCCGACGCGCTGCTGCATGCCGCCGGAGAGCTGGGCCGGGAAGGAGGTGGCCACGTCGTGCAGCCCGACGAGCTCGAGGATCTCGCTCGCCTTCCCGAGCCGCTCGTTCTTCGCCACGCCCTGGATCTCGAGGCCGAAGGCAACGTTGTCGATCACGGTGCGGTGCGCGAGCAGGCCGAAGTGCTGGAAGACCATCGAGACCCGGTGGCGGCGCAGCTCGCGGAGCTCGCCGGAGTCGGCGGCCGTCACGTCCTGGCCACAGATCGTGACCTTGCCCGCCGTGGGCTCGATCAGCCTGATCAGGGTGCGGACGAGGGTGGACTTGCCGGAGCCGGACAGGCCCATGACCACGAACACCTCGCCGGGCCAGACCTCGATCGAGATGTCGCGTACAGCGACGACCGTGCCGTTCTTCTCGCGCAGCTCCGCGCGCGACAGGTCCTCGTCCGGCGTGCCGATCACCTTGTCGGCGTTCTTGCCGAACAGCTTCCAGACACCCTCGGCGCGAAGCAGCGGGTCGCCGTTGCGATCCGGGGCGGGAGGTGCTTCAGGGGTCTCCACGGCGCCAGAGCCGTGCGAGTCGCTCACGTCGCGATGATATATCAGGCCAGGCGACCCGCGCCAGCCCTGAGATTAGGCGTGTATTAGGACCGTCTGGAGCTCGGTGAGCGTGTCCATCGGGTAGCGGCCGCCCACGCGGCCGATCCCGCTCTCTGACCGCGCGCGCCCGCCCCAGGGGAGGTGCGGCTCCCAGTAATTGGTCGTCTCGTTGATGTTCACGAGACCCATGGAGACCGAGTCGGCGTAGCGCATGCCCGCCGCGAGGTCGGCGGTGAATATGGCCGCCATCAGGCCGTAGGTCTGTGCGTTCGTCTGCTCGATGGCGTCCTCGAGCGAGCCGATGCCAACCACCGGCGCGATCGGACCGAAGGTCTCCTGCGTGACCGCGATCGAGTCGGGCGGCACGTCGTTCAGCACCGTCGGCTCCCAGTAGAGGCCGGTCGGGAAGCCCTCGGCGCGGCTGCCTCCGGTCACGACAGTCGCACCGCGCTCGACCGCGTCGGCCACGTGCGCGTCCATCTTGGCGGCACCGGGCTCGTTGTTCACGGGCCCCATCGTGGTGGCGTCGTCGAGCGGGTCGCCCAGACGCACCTCGCGCTCGACCTCGCTCGCGAGCAGCGAGACGAACTCATCCCGAACGGCCTCGTGCACCAGGATCCGCTCTGCGGCGGAGCAGCTCTGTCCCGCGCCGAGGAACGAGCCCACCCGTGCGGCTTCGGCCGCGGCCGCGAGGTCCGCGTCCTGAAGCACCACGAGCGGCCCATTGCCGCCCATCTCCAGCAGCTGCGCCTTGCCGGCAGCCTGCCGCGAGACGATCAGACCGGTCTCCGTGGAGCCCGTGAATGCCACGGCGTGCGTGCCGGGGTTCGCCGCCAGCTCGTCGCCGACCTCCGGCCCCGGGCCGAGCACGAAGTTGAAGACGCCCGGCGGCAGGTCGGCCTCAGCGACGCATTCGGCAAGCAGGCCGGAGCACACCGCCGTCGAGGGTGCCGGGGTCCACACCACGGTGTTGCCGCAGGCCAGCGCGGGCGCGAGCACCTCCGCCGGCATGGTGTACGGCCAGTTCCACGGTGTGATCAGCCCGAGCACCCCGAGCGGGCGGCGCAACAGCAGCACGCGTCTTCCCGGCGCGGCGCTCTGCGGAATCGAGCCCTCCACGCGCTTGCCGTCCTCGGCCGCCATGCGGAAGAACTCGATGAGCTCTCCGACCTCCACCTCGGCCTCCGCCTTCAGCGGCTTGCCCTGGTCGAGCGTGAGGACGCGAGCCAGCTCGTCGCTGCGGCGCTCCATCACGTCGGCCACGCGATGGAGCAGCGCGCCGCGCTCGAAGCCGGTACGCGCGCCCCACGCCGGGAACGCCGCGTTCGCGGCGGCGATCGCGAGGCGCGCGTCCGCGCGGTCGCCCTCCGCGACCAGGCCGAGCGACTCCCCGGTGGCCGGGCTCGTGGCCTCGACGGTGGCGCCGCTGGTCGCGTCGCGCCACTCGCCGTCGATGAACATCCGGGTCGTCACGGCGCCGAGTGAGGCAGGGCGTCGGACGTCGACTGGAAGCGATGCGACTCGAGCACGCCCGTCTTGTGCCGCTGCACGAACCAGTAGTACGCAAGCCCGCCGAAGAAGACCACGCCGATGAACAGGATCGCGCCGTACTGGAGGTACCAGTGGAACGGCTCGGTCGCGTTGTAGACGTCCTTGCGCGGCCAGATCAGGTTGATCGCCATGAAGATGCCCCAGCCGACGGCGAGCAGCGTTGATCGGCAGGCCGAGCTTCCCGAGGGTGAAGTAGCCGCTTCTCCTCCGCGTCCTTCGGCGGCCACTCCCCGCGCAGCCGCTTGCCCAAGCATCGGCACCGTGACCAGGAGGTACGCGATGTAGATCATGATGATCCCGATGCTCGTGATCACCGTGAAGATCTGGTCGTTTCCGATGTTCACGACCAGGATCGCGATGGCGAGCAGGCCGCTGACGACGGCCGGGACGATCGGCGTCTTGGTCTTGGGATGGACCGTGGCCAGGTGCTCGCCGGCGGGCAGGTTGTTGTCGCGCGCCATCGCGAACGCCATCCGGATCGTCGCGGTGTGGACCGCGAGGCAGCAGACCGTCACGGCGATCACCACGCAGATCAGGAAGATCTTCCCGACCGTGTCGCCGAAGACGTCGAGGATGATGAACTGGAGGCCCCCGAACTCGCCGATCTCGGGCGCGTTGATGTTCCCCACCGCCATCATCGCGAACAGGATGATCAGCCCACCGAGGATGAAGGAGGCGATCACCGCGCGGAGGATCGCGATCGGCGCGGTGCGGCGCGGGTCCTTGGTCTCCTCGCCCAGCGAACTGGCCGTGTCGAAGCCGTACATCACGTATGCGGAGGCAAGCGACGCGGCGAGGAAGGCGCCGAAGTAGCCCCAGTCGTGGCCCTCGCCCGTGCCGTGGGTCTCGAAGACGACGTCGGGCCCGCGCTCGATGCTCACGGCGAGCGCGACGATCAGGACCACCGCGGCGATCAGCTCGATGAAGACGCCGCTGCTGTTGATGCGCGACATCAGCTTGACGCCGAGCGCGTTGATCAAGGTCGTGAAGATGATGAGGACGCTGCCCAGGATGACCGCGTTGATGGCGAAGTCGTTGTCGCCCGTGCCGTCGCCGTAGAACTGGAAGAAGTCGGAGATTTCCGGCAGCGTGATCTGATAGGCGAGTGCCACGGCCGCGATCGTCACGATCGAGGCGGTGAGCATCATCCAGCCGCCGAGCCAGGCGACGGTCGCGCTGCCCATCCGCTTGCCCCAGTTGTAGATCGAGCCGGCGACGGGGAAGTTCGCGGCAAGCTCGGCGAAGCAGAGCGCGACCATGAGCTGGCCGACGAAGACCATGGGCCAGGTCCACCAGTAGGCCGGTCCGCCGAAGGCGAACCCGAAGTAGAACAGCTGGAAGACGCCGGTCAGGATCGAGATGTAGCTGACGCCCGCCGCGAAGCTCGCAAACCTGCCGATACTGCGGTCGAGCTGCTGGTTGTAGCCGAAGTCGGCTACGTCGTCGTGGTCGTCGCCTACCGCTGAGGTCGCCATGATGGCGAATATCGCAGTGCCGCTAGGACGAAGTCAATGGATGACATAGCCGAGTTTCTCCGCACCCAATCGCCCTTCGACAGCCTCGACGAGGAGACGCTCGCCGAGGTGGCCGACAGCGCCGAGATCGAGTTCTACGCGGCGCGCGCCGTGATCATGGACAGTGCCACGGTCGCGGAGTTCGCGTACGTCGTGAGGCGTGGGTCGGTCGAGCTCGTGATCGACGGCAGCCTGCTGGATCTGATTCCCGAGGGCGAGATGTTCGGCTACGTCTCCCTCCTGTCGGAGGGACCGCTCGGATTTGTGGCTCGCGCCGCGGAGGACACGCTCGTCTACCGCATTCCCGCGGACGTCATCGGCCCGGTGCTGGAGCGCCCTGCCTTCGTCCGCTTCGTGACCCGGGTGATGAACGAGCGACTCCGCTTCCTGGCGGGGCAGCAGCCCGAGCCGCCGCTCTCTTCCGCCGGCCGGCCGGTCGGAGAGCTGATCAGGGCCCCGGCGCTGGTCTGTCCGCCCGCGACGAGCGTGCAGGAGGCGGCCCGCCAGATGGCCGAGGCCGGCGCGACCTGCGTTGTCGTGGAGCTGGACGACGGCCTCGGGATCGTGACCGACCGCGACATTCGCACTCGCGTGGTTGCCGCGGGCGCGGGCCCGGAGACCCCGCTGTCGGACGTGATGACCGCCCCGGCCTGGACCGTGGCCGCCGACCGTACGGCCACCGAGGCGCTGCTCGAGATGCTCGACCATGGGATCCGGCACCTGCCGGTGCTCACGGCCGGGAGGCGCCTGCTCGGGGTGCTGGACGACGTGGACCTGATGGCGAACGAGCGACGCGCGCCGTTCAGGCTGCGCGCCGCAGTCGCGCGCAGCAGCGATGCAGAGGAGATGGCCGAGGCGGCCGCCGACCTCCCCGACACGGTGATCGCGCTCTTCGACGCCGGCCTCGCGCCCGTCTCGATCAGCCGCGCCATCGCGAGCATCCACGACGCGGTAACGCGGCGGATGATCGAGTTCACGCATCAGGACCTGGGCCGTCCGCCGGTGCCCTACACGTGGCTGGCCACGGGCAGCTTCGGACGCTTCGAGCCGTTCCCGAGCTCCGACGTGGACAGCGCCATCGTGTGGGAGGGCCCCGACGACGACCCCGAGATCCGGCCGCCATTGCGGCGCTCGCCAAGCACGTGCTCGAGGGGCTGGGGAAGTGCGGGTTCGAGCCGGACACCAAGGGCGCTGTCGCCTCCAACCCCCTGTTTGCCCGCTCGGTCGAGGCGTGGGAGCGGGCTGCGCGGACCTGGATCGAGCACCCCGATCGCGACCGCGGCCTGCTGTTGCTCTCGGTGGTCATCGAGAGCGATGCGGTCTGGGGTTCCACGGCGATGGCGGACCATCTGGCCCGGGCGTTCGTGGCGGCTCCCGACCGCAAGCTGCTGTTGCGGAGGCTTGCCTCGGCCGCGCTGGCGGAGCGCCCGCCCACCGGGTTCCTGCGCAACTTCGTGCTTCACTCGGGCGGCGAGCGCAAGGGGGTGCTCGACATCAAGCGCCGCGGCCTGCTCCCCATCGAGTCGCTCGCGCGCTGGAGCGGCCTGCGCGCCGGCGTCAGCGCGGCCTCCACGCGGGCACGCCTCACGGCGTCGCGCGAGGCGGGCACCCTCAGCCCGGACGACGCCAGGAACCTGCGCGACGCGTTTGAGCTGTTCTCCGCGCTCCGCATGGAGCACCAGGTGGGACAGCTCCGAGAGGGCGCGGCGCCCGACGACCTGATCGAGCCCAAGAGCCTGGCGCCACTTGCCCGAACCTCGCTGAAGGAGGCGTTCCGCGCGGTCGCGCGTGTGCAGCGGGGAGTCGCCAACGAGTACGGCTTCCAGCTCCGTTGACGCCGCTTCGAAACCGGTCGTGGCGTGAGGCGCGGTTCATAGCGATCGACGTCGAGACGACCGGGCTCGACCCGCAGCGCGACGAGGTCATCTCGTTCGCCGGCATCCCGATCGAGTTCGCCCGGATCATCGTGTCGGAGTCGGTTCACGGTCTCGTACATCCACGGGCCACGTCCACGAGCGCGGCCGTCGAGATCCACCGCCTGCGCGAGGTGGACCTCGCCGGGGCGCCGAGAGCGCCGGAGGCGCTGGCGCCGCTGGCGGCACGGATGCGCGGGCGGATCCCGGTGGTGCATGCCAGCTGGGTGGAGCGCACGTTTCTCAAGAAGGCCGGGTGCCCACTGCCGCGCCGGATCGTGGACACGGCGGTTCTCTGGCGGCTGTTGAGCATCGAGCGCGGTGAGCGCGATCCGGGCACGTGCAGCCTCTCCACGATCGCCGCGGCGCTCGGTCTGCCAGCGCATCGCCCGCACACCGCCGAGGGGGACACGCTCACCGCCGCGCAGGTTTTCCTCGCCATGGCCACTCACCTCGAAGCCGGCGGCCACGGGACGGTGCGCGCACTCACGGGCGCGCGCTGGGATCTGCGCGCCCGGCAGCTGTGGCACGGGCCCGGGGGCCTCAGGTCCGGCTGAACGCGGCGAGGATCTCGCGCTGGAACGCGAGCACGTGCTCGCGCATGATCGTGCGCGCGTGCGGGCCGTTGCGGTCCAGCACCGCCTCGAGCAGCTGCGTCTGGTCGTGGACCGCGTGGCCGAGGCCCGGCACGCGGTCGAGCACCACGTACCAGATCCGCAGCGAGTGCGTGAAGTAGCGCTCGAGCGTCTGGGCCAGATACGGGTTGCGGGCGGCCTCCCAGGTGAAGCGGTGGATGCGCTCGTCGAAGCGCATCAGCCAGTCCTGGTCGTCCGGTCGACGGAGATGCTCGACCTCGTGCAGGAGCGTCTCGGCGGTGGCGTGTGCCTCGGGGTCGAGACGCAGCGCGGCCAGCTCCGCCGCATAACCCTCGAGCTCGGCGCGCACCTCGGTGATGCTGACGATGTCGGCGGCCTCCACTGGGGAGACGAACGTGCCGCGGCGCGGCTGCACGGCCACGAGGTTCTCGAGCGCCAGGCGCTTGACCGCCTCGCGCAGCGGGGTCCGGCCGATGCCCATCTCGTCCATCAGCTCGTCCTCGCGGAGCACCGTCCCGGGCGGGAGATGGAGCGTCACGATGCGATCGCGCAGTTCGAGGTAGGCGCGCTCGGCGACCAGCCGCGTGGCCGTGGCGTCAGGGGCCGGGGTGGGCGAGGGTTCGACGGCCATCGCGTGCAGAGCGATCTTACGGTGATATACAACGCTGAGCGGGGCACGCCCAGCGACATAGGGGGAGAGATGTCGGATCCACGCCGGACACTTGCGGACCTCGGTGACTGCGTCATCGACCGCCGACGCTTCATCGCCTTCACCGGTGCGCTCGCGGGAACCGCGGCCTACGCCCAGCTCCGCGGCGACCTCGCGCTTGCAGCTCCTCGCCTGCAGGCCTATCCGTTTCGCCTGGGCGTCGCTTCGGGCGATCCCACGCCAAACGGTGTGTCGCTGTGGACGCGCCTCGCGCCTGAGCCGCTGGTGGAGGGTGGCGGCATGCCGGCGAAGGACATCCGCGTGCGCTGGCAGGTCGCGACGGACTCGCGCTTCCGGCACGTCGAGAAGTCCGGCAACGCCGCGGCCGTTCCCGAGCTCGGCCACTCCGTCCACGTCGACGTGAAAGGCCTGCGAGCCGGCCGCGAGTACTTCTACCGCTTCCTGACCGACGGGGACGAGAGCCCGGTGGGACGGACCAAGACGGCGCCCGGGTCGCACGACCGCGTGCGCGAGCTGACGTTCGCGTTCGCGTCCTGCCAGAAGTGGGACGACGGGTTCTACGCGCCGTACCGCCGAATGGCGGAGGAGGACCTCGACCTCGTCATCCACCTCGGCGACTACATCTACGAGTACGGGGTCGGCTCGGGCGGGGTGCGCAACGCCGATATTCCGGCTTCGTTCGCGCCCGAGTGCGTCACGCTCGAGCGCTACCGCCTCCAGCACTCGCTCTACAAGACCGATCCCGACCTCCAGGAGGCGCACCGGCTGTTCCCGTGGATGGTCACCTGGGACGACCACGAGGTGGCCAACGACTACTCGGGCATCTTCCCGGAGTTCGCCAACACGAGCCCCGAGTTCCTTGCGCGACGCGCCGCCGCCTACCAGGCGTACTTCGAGAACATGCCCGTGCCCTCGAGCGCCGCGCCGAAGAAGGGCGGAGTGCAGCTCTACCGGCGGCTGGAGTACGGGGACATGGCGCAGTTCAACATGCTCGACACGCGCCAGTACCGCACGGACAATCCCTGCGGCGACGGCGAGCAGCCGCCCTGCGACGCCGGCTTCGACCCGGACGCGACCATGACCGGCAACGCGCAGGAGAAGTGGCTGCTGAAGGGCCTCGAGCAATCGCGAGCGCGCTGGAACGTGATCGCCAACGGGGTGCTGATGGGGCAGCTGAAGCACGACGCCGACGGCGGCCGCTTCTGGAACGACTCGTGGGACGGCTGGCCCGGGCAGCGCAAGAGGATCCTCCAGCGCATCGCCGACGAGGACGTGCGGAACCCGGTCGTGATCACCGGCGACTGGCACTCCACCTTCGTGAACGACCTGAAGGCGGACTACGAGGACGAGGACGCGCCCGTCGTGGCGACCGAGTTCGTCGGCACGTCGATCTCGTCGAACGGAGACTGCATTTGCTACGGCCCCTACTACGGGCCGATGATCCAGTTCAACCCCGACATCAAGTTCTTCGACGGCGACCGTCGCGGCTACGTGCTCTGCAAGCTCGACCGCGACGAATGGCGCACGGACCTTCGGATGGTGCCGACCGTCTCGACGCCGAACGCGCCGGTGTCAACGTTCGCCTCGTTCGTCGTGGAGGACGGCCAGCCGGGGGCGCACCAGGTCTAAAGGAGCGCCGCAAGGTCAACACATTGGTCGCGCTCTGGTTGCCCAATGTGTTGAGCTTCCGCCTCAGTGCTGCTGTTCGTCGCCCGGCTCCAGCGACTCGGCCAGCAGCGTCGAGACGTCCACCACGCGCAGTTCGTCGCCGCGGGCTCGCACGCCGTCGTCGAGCATCACGGTGCAGAACGGGCAGGCCACGGCGAGCGTTTCGGCTCCGGTCTCGGCCGCCTCGCGGGCGCGCTCCTCGTTGATCGGGCCCGCGCGCTCCTCCATCCACATGTGGGCGCCGCCTGCGCCGCAGCAGAAGGTGCGCTCTCCGCTGCGCTCCATCTCGATCGGCTGACCGACCGCCGAGACCAGCTCGCGCGGACTCTCCAGCACGTCGTTGTGCCGGGCCAGGTAGCACGAGTCGTGATAGGTGATTCCCTCATTGCTGCTGTTGACCTGGAGGCGGCCAGAGCGCACGAGGTCGGCGAGCAGCTCGGTGTGGTGGACGACCTCGTAGTTCCCGCCGAAGTCGGAGTACTCGTTGCCGAGCGTGTTGAAGCAGTGCGGGCAGCTCGCCACGATCTTCGTGACGCCGGCCTCGTTCAGGGTCCCGACGTTCGTCTGCGCGTGCTCCTGGAAGAGGTACTCGTTGCCCATGCGCCGCGCGGGGTCGCCGGTGCACGACTCGCGCGGGCCGAGGATCGCGAAGTCCACGCCGGCGGCCTTGAGCAGCTTGGCGGTGGACTGCGCGGCCGTGCGGGCGCGCTCGTCGAACGACGCGGCGCAGCCGACCCAGTAGAGCACCTCGGGCGCCGGGTCGCCCGGCTCCAGCACGCGCACGCCGAGCTCGGACGCCCAGTCGGCGCGCTCGGTCTGCGGCTTGCCCCACGGATTCGAGGCGCGCTCCACGTCGCGCAGCATCTGCTCGGACTCCGTCGGGAACGACGAGTCCATCATCACCAGGTGGCGGCGCAGGTCGATGATGTGGTCCACGTGCTCGATCGACACCGGGCACTCGCGCACGCACGCGCCGCAGGTCACGCAATCCCACACGACGTTGTCGGTCACCGCGTTCGGCACCAGCGGCGACGGCTCGAAGCCCTCCTCGCCGCGGATCAGCCTCGGGCCCTCCTCGAACACCTGGTCGCGCAGCGCCATGATCAAGAGCTTCGGCGACAGCTCCTTGCCCGTGGTCCAGGCGGGGCAGACGTCCTGGCAGCGCCCGCACTCGGTGCAGGAGAACGTGTCGAGCGTCTGCTTCCAGGTGAGGTCGGGCACCGTGCCGGCGCCGAAGCGCATCTCCTCCTCGGGCACGTCGAAGCGGAGCGGCTCGAGCCGGCCACGCGCGCGGGTGCGCGCGAAGTAGACGTTGAACGCCGCGGTGGCGATGTGGAGGTGCTTCGAGTGGGGGAGGTAGGCGAGGAAGCTGACGATGATCAGCACGTGCGCCCAGACGAAGACGCGCTCGAGGACCTCGGTGGCCCCGCCGTCACCGAACAGACCCGAGAGTGCGTTCGAGACCGGCGACCACGACTCCGGCCACTCGTTCAGACCGAGCGCGATCCGCGACGCGTGCCAGAGCAGCAGCGTCGTCACGATCCCGGCGATCAGCGCGAGGATCAGGTCGGCCTCGCCCAGATGGCTGCCCTCGAAGCGCGCGGGCCGCTGGATCTTGCGGATCGCCACCGCGCCGATCACGCCGACCAGGACGAGCACGGCGAACACGTCCACCATCAGCGCGAACCAGCCCTGGTGCCCCAGCCACGGCAGCGTGGCATCGCGGCTGACGGCGCCGATCATCGCGATCACGATCGTGGGGAAGAGGACCAGGAAGCCCCAGAAGATCGCTGCGTGGATCAGGCCCGGCACGAGGCGCTGGAGCAGCTTCTTCTGACCGAGCACGATCACGGCCTCGTTCTTGACCCGCTCCGGCACGTCGTCGAAGCGCTCGACCGGCTTGCCGAGCCTCACCAGGTCCACGAGCAGCTTCGCGCGGCGGCCGAACAGCGTGCCCCCCACCGCGAGCACCGCGGCGAGCGCGAGCGCTCCCAGCGCTACGTCTATGAGGACTGCGCCTTTCTCAGCTCGGCCGTGATCGCGGGGACGATCTCGGTCAGGTCGCCGATCACCGCGTAATCCGCGCTCGCGAGGATCGGCGCCTCGGCGTCGGAGTTGATGGCGAGGATCTTCTTCGCGCCCTTGCAGCCCGCGATGTGCTGGGTTGCGCCGCTGATTCCGCACGCGATGTAGAGATCGGGTGCGACCTTCGTGCCGGTCTGGCCGACCTGGTCGGTGTGCGGGCGCCAGCCGGCCATGGTCACGACGCGCGAGCAGCCGACCGCCGCATTCAGGAGGCCGGCGAGCTCCTCGAGGATCCCGAAGCCGTCGGCCGAGCCGACGCCGCGGCCGCCGCTCACCACGACCTTCGCCTCGGCAAGCGAGATGCCCGCCGTGGGCGTCTCGGCATGCTCGACGACTCTCACGACCTCTTCGCCCAGCTCGGGCGCGAAGCTCTCGACGTTCGCCGTTCCTCCGTTGACGGTCGTGGCCTCGACCATGTGCGGGGCGACCGAGAGCAGCTTCAGCTCCGAATTGATGCGCGCCTCTTCGAGAAGGCTTCCGCCCCAGCGCACCCTCGTAACGGTCCCGTCACTCCCGACCGCAGTGCAGTTGGCGGCGAAGGGGAGATCGCGGCGGGCGGCGAGATGAGCAAGCACCTCGTTGCCTCGGTTCGTGCCCGCGGCGACCACGGCGGTGGCCTCGATCTGGTCGATGAGCTGGTCGAGGCAGGCCGCCCACGCGCCCGGCGCGTAGAGCGCGAGCTGGTCGTGCTCCGCGACATGCACGGTCTCAACGCCGTATGCGCCCAGCTCGGTAACGGCGTCGCCAAGGCGAGCGCGTGCAGGGGGCCGCCGAGGTCGCGGGCGAGGGACGAGCGCCTGGAGCGAGAGCTCGTCGGACGCGCCGGATCGGCTCGACCAGGACGAGGACGCTCATCCGGCCACCCCGATCTCTCGCATCATCTCGACCACCGCAGGGGCCGCGTCGGGCCCGTTGCCGAGCACCTCGGCCTGCTTGCCCTGGCCCGGCGGCACGACGAGGCGCAGCTTCTCGAGCCGCGCGAGCCGGACGCTCGGGCGTGCGCTGCTCGACCGGCTTCGAGCGCGCCCGCAGCTTCGCCGGCACCGATGGGTAGCGCGGCAGGTTGATGCCCTCGAGCACGCTGACGATGGCGGGGAGGGGCAGTTCGTAGATGTCGCGGCCACCGGGCACCTCCTGCTCACAGCGCGCACGGCCGTCGGCCACCGACAGGCCCTTCAGTCCGGTCGCGATCGGGCGGCCGAGCGCGTACGCCGCGCGGATGCCGACCTGGTAGTTGCCCGAGTCGGCCGATTCGTTGCCGAACACGATCAGGTCGAAGCCGCCGCCGGCGGCCTCCTCGGCCTGGACCGCCTCGACGATCGCCGCGGCGGTGGCCTGCGGGTCCCACTCCTCGCCGTCCGTCACGAGGTGCACGCCGCGGTCGCCGCCGTTCGCGAGCGAGTCGCGGATCTGCTCCTCGGCCTCGGCGGGGCCCAGCGTGAGCACGGTGACCTCGCCGCCGTGCTCCTCCACGAGCCGCACCGCCTCCTCCACGCCGCACTCCTCGTGCGGGCTGATCGTGAAGCCGAGATGGCGAGTCTCGAGCGCCTGCTCGTCGGCCGTCAACACCATCTTGCCGCCCGTGAGCGGCACCCGCTTGACGCAGACGAGGATCCTCATGCCGGGATCGGATCCGCCGCCTTAACGCGCTCGTTGTCCGGGTCGAATAGCGGCGTGGAGTCCGCGCACGCCACGGTCACCGGATAGCGCTCGGTCATGTACTCAACCGCCAGCTCCTGCCCGACGTTCGCGTACTCAGGCGGCAGGTAGGAGAGCAGGATGTGCTTGCCCACCGACGGGCCCGCGCCCGCGCTCGTGACATACGAGCGGCGGCCGTGCGAATCCACAAGCGGCTCGCCGTCGCGCGTGACGATCGGCTCGCCGCCGAGCATGTAGCGCTTCACGCCGCTCGCCGAGGTGTGGTCGTCCACCGTGAGCGTGCACATCACAGTTGCCGGCTCCTCCTCGCGGTGGCGGACATGCGCCTCCTTGCCCACGAAGTCCTGGTCCTTGACCTTGCCCCACGCCATACCGGCCTCGACCACGTTGTACTCGCCGTCGAGCTCGAACCCGAATGCGCGGTAGCACTTCTCGAGCCGGCCGGTGGTGCCGTACACCCCGATGCCGGCCGGCACGATCCCGTGCGACTCGCCGGCCTCGGCGACCATGTCCCACAGGCGCGCGCCCTGCTCGATCGGCACGTACAGCTCCCAGCCGAGGTCGCCCACGTACGAGATGCGCGATGCGAGCACGCGCAGCGGCCCCATCTCGATGTCACGGCAGGTGGCGAATGGGAAGCCCTCGTGCGACATGTCATCGCGAGTGAGCTCGCGCATGATGTCGCGAGCGCGCGGGCCCCAGAGCCCGAGCGTTGTCCAGCTCGACGTGAGGTCGAAGACCTGAGCCGTGCCGTCGTCCGGCAGGTGGTCGCGGTACCACTTCAGGTCCGCCATCCCGTGGGCGCCGCCGGTGACCACGCGGAAGTGCTCGTCGCCGAGCCGCATCACGGTCAGGTCCGAGCGGAAACCGCCGTTCGGCGTGAGCACCGGCGTGTAGACCACCTTGCCGAGCTTGGCGTCCATCTGGCGCATCGAGACCTTCTGCACGCACTCGAGTGCGCCCGGCCCCACGATGTCGAACACGCAGAAAGCGGTCAGGTCGAACATCGCCGCGCGGTCGCGCATCGCCAGGTGCTCGGCGTTGATGATCGGCGACCACCAGCGCGAGTCCCACTCGGCCTCGCGGTCGCCCACCTGGTCCGCGAACTCCTCGAGCAACGCGCTGTTCGACTCGTACCAGTGTGGGCGCTCCCAGCCGGCGGCCTCGTAGAACACCGCGCCCAGCGCTTCCTCGCGTCCGTAGTAGGGCGAGAGGCGCACGCGGCGCGCCGACTCCCACTGCTCGCCGGGATGCACGATGCCGTATGTCTTGTTGAAGCCCTCAGCCGCGCGGCCCCGCACGTGCTCCGCGGTCTTCTGGTGGTCGTAGAAGCGAGCTACGTCGGATGCCTGGAGATCGATCTCGGGCTCGCCCTTCACCATCCACTCGGCGAGGGCGCGGCCGACGCCTGGCCCCTCCTTCACCCACACCGCGGCGGCCGACCAGAGGCCGCGCACCTCCGAGGTCTCGCCAAGGATCGGAAGGCCGTCGGGGGTGAGCGAGAGCAGCCCGTTGATCGCGTACTTGATGCCCACGGACTCGTCGCCCAGGATCTCCGGCACCAGCTCGAGCGCGTCCTCCATCTGCTGGACGAAGTCGTCCTGCGTGAAGGGCAGCTCGGTCGGGGTGGTCGCCGACTCCTCGATCGAGGGAATCTCGTCCGGGTCGTGCAGGATCGGCCGGTGGGCGTACGAGCCGACCTCGAGGCCGCTGCCGTCCTGGCGCTCGTACATGTTCGTGTCCATGTCGCGGACGATCGGGAACTCGATCGCGCTCTTCGACGTCTCGAAGCGCGGCACGGGGCCCACGTCGATCATCTGGTGGACCGCCGGGGTGAGCGGGATCGACGCGCCTGCCATTCGGGCGAGCCGCGGGCTCCACACGCCGCAGGCGATCACCACGTACTCAGCCTCGACGTCACCGCGGTCGGTGCACACGCGCGTCACGCGCCCGCCCTCGGTGTCGATGCCGGTCACCTCGGTGTTCGCGGAGACCGTGAGCGCGCCGGCCTTCTGGGCCTCCTCGCGCATGAGCGTGCCCGCGCGCAGCGAGTCCACCACGCCCACACCCTTCGAGTAGAAGCCCCCGACGACGACGCTCTCGTCGACGAAGGGGACGAGCTCCTTGATCTCGGCGGGCGTCACGAGCGCGACGTCGTCGATGCCCCACGACTTTGCGGATGCCATCCGGCGGCGCAGCTCCTCCATGCGCTCCTCGGTACGTGCCACCTCGATGCCGCCGCAGACGGTGAGCACGCCGAGCTCCTCGTACTGGCGGACGCTGTCGGCGGTCAGGTCCGTCATCTCGCGCGAGTGGTCCACGGGGAAGATGAAGTTGGACGCGTGGCCGGTGGAGCCGCCCGGGTTCGGGAGCGGCCCCTTGTCGATGAGCACGAGGTCCTTCCAGCCGAGCCGCGCGAGGTGCCCGACCAGGCAGTTGCCCACGATGCCCGCGCCGATGACGACTGCGCGCGCCTTCGGCGGCAGGGAACTCGCTGTTCCGGACTCGTCTGCCACAGGGATCACCTCGGGGTCGGGGCTGGCCAGGAACCTGATATATCACACGCATGCACTCGTCGCGCGAGCTCAGCAGCTCGTCCTTCGAGATCGAGGTCGGCGGCGCCGCGACACCGCTCGAGGGGCTGTTCGAGGGGTTCGGTGAGCAGGACCGGCTCGGTGTGGTCCTGACCCAGCCGTGCGGGGCGGTCGGCGCGAGCGCGCTCATCACGGCGACGATCACCGCCTTCTACGACATCCAGCGCGCCCGCGGGCCCGACTTCGTCGTCTATCCCGACTACTTCCTGTTCCACGTCGAACGACCACTGGGCGACCACGCGCGGCTCGACGTCTGGCCGCGGCACAAGGAGGTCGTGGTGCCGGCCGACGCCGACCGCCTGCTCGAGGCCGTCAACGATCGGGCCGTGACGCGGCTGGTGGTCGAGGACGGCGCCGCGGGCAAGCCACCGTCCGACCCGGCCGCGCGGGCGAGCGCCCGCAGCCGCATCCAGACCTGTCTGGCGTACTCGCCGTCGGGCCGCACCGACGACGCCGACGTCCGGATCGCCGGCAACCCGGTGACCGAGGGCTACGTCGAGGCGATCCTGGACCCGGAGGCGCGCATTGCCAGGCTCCGCGCTGAGGGAGACGACGAGCGTGCGGATGCGATCGCCGCCCGCGCCGGCGAGGTCGACCGGGACTCGCGGCAGCGCGTGCTCGCCGGACGGCGCGACCTGGTCGAGGACGGCGTGCCGGTGGAGACCTACCGTCGGATCGGCCTCGACGAGGCGCTCGGGCGGCTGGGTTGACCGCCGAGCCCGGAACTGAGTTTGACCCCCGAGCCCGCGAACTGATATATCAGGCGCGTGCCGCCTCAGGTGCCCCCCGCCGTCGCCCCATGACCATGACCGACGTCCGATACGCCGGAGCGCTCGTCCGCCGCCGGCCCGTCGCTGGTCGAGGCGCTCGAGCGGCCGCGCTACGAGATCCTGCCACTCGCTGGGATCGCCGACGAGGTGCTCGAGCACCTGCCCGCGGGCCGCAAGATCACGGTCACGTCGTCGCCGTCGCGGGGGCTCGAGGCCACGCTCGGCCTGGCCGAGCAGCTCGCGCCACGCGGCTATGAGGTCGTCCCGCACCTGGCGGCGCGGCTGATCGCCGACCGCGCGCACCTCGAGGAGGTCGTCCTCCGGCTGCAGAACGCGGGCGTGCGCGAGGCGTTCGTGATCGCGGGCGACGCGAGCCAGCCGGCGGGCGAGTTCGAGGGCGCCGCCGAGCTCCTCGCCGCCATGGCCGAGCTCCCCGAGCAGCTCGCCGAGGTGGGCATCTCCGGCTACCCCGAGAGCCACCACTTCATCAGCGACGAGACCACGATCGAGGCGATGTTCGAGAAGGAGCCGATGGCGACCTACATCGTCAGCCAGATCTGCTTCGACGCGGACGTGATCCGCACCTGGATCCGGCGCGTGCGCGAGCGCGGAACCTTCCTGCCGATCTGGATCGGCGTTCCCGGCGCGGTGGAGACCCGCAAGCTGCTCCGAACCTCGCTGCGGATCGGCCTGGGACAGTCGGTCCGTTTCCTGCGCGGGCAGCGCGGCATGCTGCGCCGCTTCCTGGGCCCGCGCACCTACACGCCCACCGAGTTGCTGGTCGCGCTGGCCCCTTCCTTCGCCGAACCGGACGCCAGGGTCGGCGGAGTCCACATGTACACCTTCAACGAGATCAAAGAGACTGAAACCTGGCGGCGGCAGCTCGTCGACCGCCTGAAGAACCAGGAGGAGACCCCTTGACACAGGTGAACGAGCACCCGGAGATCCTGCTCTATTCGCGACTCCGCAAGTCGCCGTACTTCTACGCGTCGCGCCGCCACGGCATCGCGATGTACAGCGTCTACAACCACACCTACCACCCGCGGCACTACGGCGACCCGGTCGAGGAGTACTGGCACCTCCTGAACGGGGTCACGCTGTGGGACGTGGGCGTCGAGCGTCAGATCGAGATCAGCGGGCCGGACGCCTTCGAGTTCACCAACCTGCTCGTGGCGCGCGACCTGAACAAGTGCGCGGTCGAGCAGTGCAAGTACGTCTTCCTCTGCCTTCCCGACGGCGGGATCATCAACGACCCCGTCCTGTTGCGCGTGGAGGAGAACCGCTTCTGGCTCTCGCTCGCCGACAGCGACGTGGAGCTGTGGGCACGCGGCGTCGCCTTCAAGTCGGGACACGACGTGACGATCAAGGAGATCGACGTCGGGCCCGTGCAGGTGCAGGGGCCGAAGTCGAAGGACGTGATGGTCGATCTCTTCGGCGACAGCATCCTCGAGATCCCCTACTACTACCTGCGCCCTTACGAGCTCGACGGAATGAAGGTGCTCGTCTCGCGGACCGGCTACACGGCCGAGCTCGGCTTCGAGATCTACCTGTACGAGGCGAGCAAGAACGGGGTCAAGCTCTGGGACGCGGTGCTGGAGGCGGGCAAGCCGCACGGGCTCGAGGTGATCGGGCCGTGCCACATCCGCCGCATCGAGGGCGGCATCCTCGCCCTCGGCCCGACCTGCGACATGTGGTACGACACGAATCCCTACGAGGTCGGGATGGGCTACGACTGGATGGTCGACCTCGAGTCGGGCACCGACTTCATCGGGCACGAGGCCCTGACGAAGATCAAGGCCGAGGGCCCCAAGCGCAAGCTGGTGGGCGTCGAGATCGGCGGCGAGAAGCTCGGGTCGTACAACGACGGCTCGATGGTCGACGTCTTCCCGGTCCACAAGGACGGCAGCCGCATCGGGAAGGTCACGTCGGCCTGCTTCTCGCCGCGGCTCGAGAAGAACATCGGCTACGCGATGGTGCCGATCGAGCAATCCGAGCTCGGCACGGAGCTCGAGGTCGAGCGGCCGGAGGGCGTGACCTCCGCGGTCGTGGTCGAGAAGCCGTTCATCGACCCGAAGAAGGAGACGCCGAAGCAGGAGCTGGCCGCGAGCTCTTAGCTAGAGCTGCCGGGACGACCAGAGCAGGGCGGCAAGCATCACCGTGGTGAGCCCGATGACCAGCCCGACGATCCAGCCGGCGACATCCTGTCCCACGAGCACCGCGCCGAGAGCCACGGCGATGCCGACAATGCCGCCGGTTGCAATCAGGCGCATGGTGCCGCGCTCCAATTTCGTGCGGCGTCGCTGGCGGGCCGGCACCATGCCCTGAGGCGACTCGACGCGCCGAGTCTCACGGCTGCGTCGGCGAGCCTCGCGAGTGTTGCCGGGGTCTGAGGCTGGCACGCCCGCTAGGACTCGCGTTTGTGAGCGCCGCGTCGGTGCGTCAGACCGTCGAGCAAGACCTCGATCGGCGACCGCCTCGTTGTCTTTTCGAGCTCCTCGCGTACCTGGCGGACCTCATCGGTGGCCGCGGAGACCCGGTTGGACGCCAGGCTGAGCTCGCGCGCCACCTGGCCGAGCGCCTTGGCGGTCCGGACAACGCCGTTCTTGCGCCCGACCGGCACGCCGAGAACCCTGCGCTGCGGAGCAAGGACCGCAGTCACACCGCGGGGCTTTGACCTCGCCCGGGATCCCAACACAAGCCCGCCGGCCAAGCCGGCCGCGGTCGCCCCCGCCGTGAGCATCGGGCCCTTGGCCTTGCGGGCCGCCGTCGCGATGGAGTCACCGGTGTCCTTGGCCTTGGCCACGGCGCTTGACGCCGAGCTCCCGTTGGCTGCCTGCGTGGATCGCGTCTTGGTCGCTGCCATGGCTAGCCCAGAATCTTTCCGATGCGCTCCGCCTGGTCACCCACGCGCTCGATGTCCTTGGACACGTTCTTCGACGTCTGACCGAACTGCTTGCTTGCCTTGCCCACGCTCTTGGCGACCGACTTGACGTCGAGATCGGGCAGCTTCGCCTTGCCGATCGAGCGCGGAAGGGTCACACCGAGGACCTTTGTGCGTCGCGTGCGGCGATTGAGCACCAACCCGCCGGCGACCCCCACCGCGGCAGCGCCGACGGCAACTGCCGGTCCGCTGGCCTTGCTTGCAACGTTCTTGACCGTCCCGACAATGCCCTTGCCGTTCTGGCTCGCGCTGCTGCGGCTTGAACCTCCACCCTTGGGCGTGCTCGACTTGCTTCGGGTCTGGGGGCTGCGCTTCGCGGTCGAGCGCGAGGCGCTGCTGCGAGCGCGCGTCGAAGCGGCCGACTTCGAACGGGACGAGCCGCCCGAGGAGCGCGACGTGCCATTGCCAGATCCACCGCTGCCCGAACGAGAGGACCGTTTCGCCTGGGCTTTCGAGGCTGAACCGTTGGACGTGCTGCGCTTGCTCTGCCTCTTGGCTGAAGCCGACTTGCTGGTTGCCATCCGTGACACTCCTCCAATCGAGAACATCCGTTTCCCCGCGTTCGGGGTACCCACTTGGGGATGCAATAACCCAAATGTGCAGGGGATTGCAGAGGCATAGAATCCACCCATGGACTCGCGCTATGACTTCGTGATCGTCGGAGGCGGCTCCGCGGGCAGCGCGCTCGCCAACCGCCTCTCGAAGGACCCGGGCACGAGTGTGCTCGTGCTGGAGGCAGGGCGGTCCGACTATCCGTGGGACGTCTTCATCCACATGCCGGCGGCGCTCGCGTTCCCGATCGGCAGCCGCTTCTACGACTGGAAGTACGAGTCCGAGCCCGAGCCGCACATGGGCGGGCGCCGGGTGTACCACGCGCGCGGCAAGGTGCTCGGCGGTTCGAGCTCGATCAACGGGATGATCTTCCAGCGCGGCAACCCGCTGGATTACGAGCGCTGGGCCTCGGACGCCGGGATGGAGAGCTGGGACCACGCGCACTGCCTTCCGTACTTCAAGCGCATGGAGAACTGCCTGGCGGCGGCTGCGGATGATCCGTTCCGCGGGCACGACGGCCCGCTCGTGCTCGAGCGCGGCCCCGCGAAGGGCCCGCTCTTCGACGCGTTCTTCGAGGCCGTCCAGCAGGCCGGCTACCCGCTCACGGACGACGTGAACGGCTACCGCCAGGAGGGCTTCGCCGCGTTCGACCGCAACGTGCACGACGGCAAGCGGCTCTCGGCCGCGCGGGCGTACCTGCACCCCGTCATGGACCGCCCGAACCTCACGGTCGAGACATGGGCGTTCGCCACCAAGATCAAGTTCGAGGGTGGCCGTGCGGTGGGCGTCGAGTACTCGCGCCGTGGCCGCGGCAGTCGCACGGCGAAGGCGGGCGAGGTGATCCTGTGCGGCGGAGCGATCAACTCGCCGCAGCTGCTCCAGCTCTCCGGCATCGGAGCGGCGAGCGAGCTCGGCGCGCTCGGGATCGACGTGGTGGCGGACGTTCCCGGCGTGGGCGAGAACCTCCAGGACCATCTCGAGGTCTACATCCAGCACAGCGCCACCCAGCCGGTCACGATGGCGCCCTACTTCGCGATGAAGAAGCGCCCGCTCGTGGGCGCCGAGTGGCTGCTGCGGAAGACCGGCCCCGGCGCGACGAACCATTTCGAGGCGGGCGGCTTCGTGCGCGGGAACGACGAGGTGAAGTACCCGAACCTCATGTACCACTTCCTCCCGATCGCGGTGCGCTACGACGGGACCCTGCCCGAGGGCGGCGGTGGCCACGGCTATCAGGTGCACGTCGGCCCGATGTACTCGGACGTGCGCGGCACCTGCAAGGCCGTGAGCAGCGACCCGCGCGTGAAGCCGGCGCTGCTCTTCAACTATCTCTCGACGGAGAACGACCGCCGCGAGTGGATCGAGGCAGTGCGCGTGACGCGCAGGATCCTCGGCGCGCCCGCGTTCGAGCCCTTCAGCGGCGGCGAGCTGTCACCCGGGGCCGAGGTGGAGACCGACGAGCAGATCCTCGACTGGGTCGCAAAGGACGCCGAGACCGCGCTGCACCCGTCGTGCACATGCAAGATGGGGACCGACGACATGGCTGTCGTCGATCCGCTCAGCATGCGCGTGCACGGCGTCGAGGGCCTTCGCGTGGTCGACGCCTCGGTGTTCCCCTACGTGACGAACGGGAACATCTACGCGCCCGTGATGATGACCGCGGAGAAGTCCGCCGACCTCATCCTCGGCAACACGCCGCTGCCCGCCGAGCCGGTGCCGTTCTACCGGCACGGCGAGGACGCGCCTCAGGCCGCGTCGTCCGCGTCGTCGTCCGCTTCGTCGTCCTCGCGGTAGCCGTCAGGCCGCACGCCGAGCGACTCCAGCGTCCGCAGCAGCCTGTGGAGGGCCAGCACCTCGGCCGCCGCCTCCTGGACGCTCTGGAGCGGCCGCTCGCCGCGCCATGCGCTCGATGCTGTGACCGCCAGGCGCTCGCCCGCGTCGATCAGAGCGCCGTAGAGGGCGTCATGGAGCAACTCGGTGGGCGCGCTGAGCTGCCGCGAGCCGGACGGCGGGCCGAGCTGCGTGAGCAGCCCGTCGAGTTCGGCGAGGCGCACGCGGTGCTCGTGCGACTCACGGGCTGAGCCGCGGCCCTGCGAGTGCGCCCTCAGCGAGAGGTGGAGCGACTCGGCGGTGGCCTCATAGAGGAGCAGGACCGTCTCGCGAACCCGACCCACGAGCTCCGCGGGAACCTCCACCGACACGCGCGCCATCGCCATCCCCCTGTCGTCGAGGCACGCGGAGGCAGCCCGGATTAGCCGGTTGCGCGGGGGCGTATCGTGTTGATGCGCCGAAGCTCTGTCTTCGGTGCCATGCCCCGGGACGTGGTCGCGTCGCCGGGGCGCTTATGTGTTCGCCAACGAACATACGTTCGTGCGCGGACGGAACGATGGGGTGAATCGGGTGCCCGGGCGGACTTGGCCTCACACGCGACCACGTCCCGTGCTTCGGGCCCGAGGCGTGCACCGGCCAATGCATGTGGCGAAGCCGCCGCGCGGGACTGGTCGCGTGCTATCCGCAGACCTCGCAGTCCGCGAGGCGCGGGACCGGCTCGCGGCTCACCTCCATCGTCCGGAGGTCGTAGACGTAGGCCATGCCGAGCGATGCGGGCGGGAACAGGCCGGTGAGGTGGTGGAGCGTCTCGAGCGCCACCTGGCCGCCGATGAACGCGCACACCGGGCCGAGCGTGGCCGCCTCGGACGGCCGACCGCGGCGCTGGTCGACGAGTTCGTCGTAGAGCGGGAACTCCTCCCGGTAGGTGCGCTCCTGGCACTCGAAGCAGCCGGTGGTGCCGGGCACGTACAGCGGGCCGACGCGCGCGACCGGCGGCGAGTGGCTCATCGTGATGAACGGCACGCCGGCGTCGAAGCATGCGGCGTTCACCCAGCGCTCGATGTCGTGCGCAGGCCAGTCCGCCCCGTTCACCACGAAGTCGACGCCCTCGGCAACCTCTCGCACGGCGTCCACGCTCTCGAGGCGGCGAGCCACACGGTGAGCCGGCAGCTCGAGTCGAACTCGGCGAGCGCCTCCGCGGCGGCCTCGGCCTTCGGACGGCCGATGTCGCCCTCGCGATAGAGGATCTGCCGGTTGAAGTTGCTCTCCTCGACCAGGTCGCCGTCAAGCAGCACGAGCTCGCCGATCCCGCAGCACAGAAGCGCGTAGGACGCCCACGTGCCGAGCCCGCCAACTCCGAGGATCAGCACGCGGGCCTCGCGGAGGCGCCGCTGGTACTCGGACGGCGGCAGCTCGCCGCTCGAGACCTCGCTGAAGTAGCGCAGCTGACGGTCGTAGCGCGCGGCCTCGCGCGCGCTCACCCGCGCATCGTCGGCCGCGTCGTCAAGCAGGCCGAGCTCGGAGAGCTGTGCGAGCGTGTCGCGCGCCCGCTCCGAACCGAATTCGTCCTCCAGCTCGAGGGCGGTGCGGGTCCCGTCGAGCGCGGCGAGCAGCGAGCGGGCGACCGCATCCGGCTGCTCGATCCTCAGGTCCGAGTCGTCGGTCGGGCGCAGGATGTAGATGTCGCCGGCGTCGGTGGTCACGAGCTCGGCGGTGCGCTTGAGGCGGGGTCTGTCCAAGTTGGTACCTCCGGAAGGCGCGCTCGGCCCGGCGAGCGGGGCCGGGCCGAGCCGCGGTGCCCGTCAGCCGATCTTCGTAATGGACAGAGTCGGCAGGACCGGCTTGTCGGTCTTCTGGATCGTCATTTGGCATCACCTCCCTTCGCGCGTCTCGCGGTGTAGAGCAGCTTCAGGTGCTCGGTTTCGAGCGCCGGCTCGACGAGCGAGCAGTCGTGGAGCACGCCCTGCACGGCCAGGCACTCGAGCCCTGCGCCGGCGAGCAGCTCGACCACGCGCTCGCGCGGGAAGTGCCGCTGCTCGTGCCGCGTCGTCACGCGGCCGTAGAGCCCGTCACGGTCCGGGGCGAAGACGTCGATCGTCGCGTCGGCGGCGCAGCCCGGCGCCGCGTCGGACCTGGACGACCCACGCCAGGCGAACACGATCCCGTCGCGCTCGCTGACTGCGTGGCTCGCAAAGGTCGTGCGATACGCCAGCAGCGAGTTCAGGTCGAACAGCGCCAGGCCGTGGCTGTCCAGGTTCAGCTCGATGCCGGCGAACGCGGCTGCGAGGCCGGCCTCGTCCGGCAGGTAGTTGAGCGAGTCGTCGAGGCAGGTGACGAGGTCGAAGCGGCCGAGCTCGGGCAGCGAGCGGAGATCCGCCTGCACCAGCGTCGTGGCCGGCGCACGGCAGGCCGCCTCGGCGAGCATCGCGCTCGAGGAGTCGCAGCCGGTCACGCGGAAGCCGTGCTCCAGGAAGCCGGCGAAGCTCTTACCGGTTCCGCAGGCCAGGTCGAGGACCGTGCCGCCACGGATTCCGTGACGGGCGGCCACCCCGAGCAGCTCGCGCGTCAACGCGTCGTAGTCGGAGCCCGCGGTAAACGCGTCGTAGTACGGCGCGAAGGCGTCGTACTCGCTGCGGGCGCGCGCCACTGTTGCCGCCATCAGCTTTCGATTAAGGTCGGCGCATGCCGCGCACGACGCTCGATCTGGTCGACCCGCGGATCGCCAAGGCGCTTTCCCACCCGATGCGTGCGCGGATCCTCGCGATCCTGAACGAGCGCACCGCGAGCCCGAACGAAATCGCCGAGATGATCGACGAGCGCCTGCCGAACGTGAGCTACCACGTGCGCGCGCTGCTCGACCTCGGTTGCATCGAGCTGGTCGACACGGCGCAGCGCCGCGGGGCGATCGAGCACTACTACAAGGCCCTGGTGCGCCCGTTCTTCAGCGACCGCGACTGGAAGCGGCTGCCGAAGTCGGGCCGCCAGAGCATCTCGGACTCCGCGCTTCAGATCATCTGGGAGGACGTGTCCGACGCGATCAAGGCCGGCACGTTCGAGGGGCGCAGCGACAGACACCTCTCGCACAGCCCCTTGACCCTCGACAGCGAGGGCTGGCGCGAGCTCGCCAAGGTGCTGGAGGGGGCGCTTGCCGAGGCCGAGAAGATCGAGTCGCGGAGCGCCGCGCGCCTGAAGAAGAGCGGTGAGGCCGGGATCTCCACCCGGCTGGTGGCCATGCAGTTCGAGTCGCCGTCCGATGCTCAGCAGTCTTAGAGCAAAACGCTCCGCTGACTGGTACAACTCATGAATCTTTCCCAGTGAGGGACTTCGTGCTAGGCCAGGACGGCGGGTGCGCGTCCTGGCTGCGGACGGCCAGCCGCTCTACAGGGACGCGGTGGCGCGCGCGATCCGCGAGCGCCCGGAGCTGGAGCTGGTTGGCCAGGTGGGCGACGGCCGCGAGGCGCTCGAGGCGATAGGCACCGCGCAGCCCGATGTGGCCGTGATCGGCAGGGCGCTCGCGGGCCTCTCGGGCAAGCAGGTCCTGAACGCGGTGGCTCGAGACGGTCTCCGCACGCGAGTCGTCCTGATCGCGGCGAAGCCCGAGCCGGGCGAGGTCTACGCGGCGCTCGCCGAGGGGGCGGCGGGCTACCTGACAAAGGACGCCGATGCGCGCGAGCTGTGCGACGCGATCACCGCCGTGGCGCGCGGGAAGACGGTGCTCGCGCCAGAGCTCCAGGCAGGCGTGGCGGGCGAGATCAGGCTGCGTGCCCCGCACGACCGGCCCGTGATGAGCGAGCGCGAGCGCGAGACTCTGACGCTGATCGCCGAGGGCCTCAGCGCGCCTCAGATCGGCAGGACGCTCCACCTCAGCACCGCGACGGTGAAGACGCACCTGCAGCACATCTACGGGAAGCTCGGCGTGTCGGAGCGAGCGGCGGCGGTGGCGGAGGCCATGCGCAGGGGTCTGCTGGAATGAGCGGATGGCCGAGCTCGACCGTCGCCAGTTCCTCGTAGGCACAGCCGGCGGCGCGATCCTCCTGCGGCTCCCGCCCGAGGCGTCCGGCGTCTCGAAGCGGGCGCTGCGCGAGCTGAGGTCGGCGGTCAGGGGAAGGGTGCTCGTCCCGCGCGACAGCACCCGGATCGTCTACAACCGCCGCTTCGAGGGCCTGCGGCCCGATGCGGTGGTCCACGTGGAGAACACGGCCGACGTGGCGGCGGCGGTCCGCTGGGCGGACCGCTTCGACGTGCGCGTGGTGGCCCGCTCCGGCGGCCACAGCTACGCGGGCTACTCGAGCACGGGCGACGGCGTGGTGCTCGACCTCTCAAAGCTGCGGGGGGTGCGGGTGGCGGGCGGCCGCGCCACGGTCGGTCCGGGCGCGCAGCTGATCGACGTGCAGCGCGCGCTGACCAGGCGGGGCGTCACCGTCCCGTCAGGCTCGTGCCCGTCGGTGGGCATCGGCGGCCTCGCGCTGGGCGGCGGGCACGGGCTCGCTGGGCGCCGCTTCGGCCTCACGAGCGACAACCTGCTCGCGGCGCGCATCGTGACCGCGGATGGGCGCGTGCGGCACGCAGACGCGGACACGAACGAGGATCTCTTCTGGGCGTGCCGAGGCGGGGGCGGCGGCAACTTCGGGATCGTGACCGCGCTGACCCTGAAGACACACCGAGCGCCCGGCGGGGCGTGGTTCAGCGTCTCGTGGCCGTGGTCCCAGGCTGAGGAGGCGCTCGGCGGCATGGCAGCGCTTCGCGCCGGAGGCGCCGCCAGCGCTCACCTCGATCTTCTCGCTCGGCACGACCGGCGGCTCCGGCCCCCCGCGCGTGGCCGCGGTGGGGCAGTACTTCGGCGACCTCGCGAAGCTGCGCCGGCTCGTAACGCCGCTGACCCGCGTCGCGGGAGCCAGCCTCAGCAGCGGCAGCTCGAGCTACTTCTCGCTCGTGCTGCGCTGGGCCGGCTGCCTCGACGGCGGCCTCGCGGCCTGCCACAGGTCCACCCGCTCGAGCTTCTTCGCGAAGTCGGACTACTTCGACATGCGGCTCGGGCCGCGGGGCCGGGCGACCATGATCGACTGGATCGAGCGCCGCCAGCGCAACCCCTCGCTCGGCTCCGGCGCGTTGCTCCTGGACGCCTACGGAGGGGCGCTCAACCGGCCCGCCGCCGATGCAACGGCGTTCGTGCACCGCGACATGCTCTTCTCGCTCCAGTACCTCGCCTACTTCAACGGCGGCGCGGCGGGCAGGGCGAGCAGGCGCTGGATCAACGGCGTGTGGCGCGCGCTGCGACCGCACGTGTCCGGGCGAGGCCTACCAGAACTACATCGACCCGCAGCTCGAGCACTGGCAGCGGGCGTACTACGGATCCAACCTCGAGCGCCTGCGCGAGATCAAGAAGCAGGTGGACCCCGACTTCCGCTTTCGCTTCCCCCAGGCGATCCCGCCCGCGCGCTGATGGATCGCGACTCGCTGAGGGGGCTGCGCGCTCAGCCCGGCTACCTGAAGTTCCTGTCCGCCGCCACGCTGGCGCGGGTCTCGGACGAGATGTTCTCGGTGGGCGTGGTGCTGCTCGTGCTGGACCGCACCGACAGCGCCGGGCTGGCGGGCGCCACCGTCGCGGCGATCACGCTGCCGAGCCTGATCAGCGGCCCGCTGCTCGGCGCGTGGCTCGACCTCACCGGGCGTCGCAGGACATTGATGGTGATCGACCAACTGGTGATGGCCACCGTGCTCGTGGCGCTCGTGGTGCTCGTCGGCCACGCGCCGGCCTGGCTGATCCCGCTCGTGGTGGTGCCCGCCGGCATCACCTACCCGCTCTCGTTCGGCGGCTTCACCAGCATGATTCCAACCCTGGTGCCGGGCGAGCTGCTGCCGCCGGCGAACGCGGTGGAGACCACGAGCTTCAACACCGCGCTCGTGGTTGGCCCGGCGCTGGCGGGCACGCTGTCCGCGGTGGCCGGCCCGGCGGCGCCGCTGCTCGTCGAGGCCGGGCTTGCCCTCGCGGCGCTGGCGCTGATCGTGCGCATCCCGGGGCTCGACGCGCCGCCAGAGCACGCGGACGAGCGCACGCTCTGGAGCATCGCCGTGGACGGGCTGCGCCAGATCGTGCTCGTGCCGCCGCTGCGGGGCGTCACGGCCGCCGCGGCGTTCGGAATGTGCGGCCTCGGCCTGCTCACCGTCGCCTTCCCCCTGTTCGCGGTCGAGCACCTCGACGTGGACCGGAGCACGGCCGGCTACATGTGGGCCGCCTTCGCGGTCGGCTCCGCGCTCGGGGCACTGACCCTCGTGCGCATCCAGCGGCGCTTCCCGGCCGAGCGGATCGTTTTCGGCGGGTACGCGATTTTCGGCGTCCTGATGTTCACCTGGCCGCTCGCCGGCTCGCTGCCGTTGTTCCTCGTCCTGGTGTCGCTGGCAGCGCTGGCGGACGGGCCCGCGCTCGCTGCCCAGTTCGCGGTGCGCCAGCAGCACGTGCCGCCCTCGCTCTACGGGCAGGTATTCACGAGCGCGGTCGGGGTGAAGGTCGGATCGTTCGCGCTCGGCGCCGCGCTCGCGGGCGCCGTGGTCACCGGCCTCGGCTCAGCGGAGGCGCTCGTGATGGCGGCCTCGCTTCAGATCACGGCGGCCGTGGTGGGTGTGACGCTCACGCGTCTTCCTGGTCGTCCGGCCGAAGATGCAGCTGCTCGCCGGAGCGCGGCTCGTAGGGCTTGAACTCGGGCGGGGGGAGCGGCTCGGTGGTGGCCTCGGCGGCCGCGCCCGGGCGGCGTGGCGGGCGCCGCGTGCGGATCGGCGGGGTTTCGTGCTCGGGAGGCAGGTCGTCGGCCGGGCGCTTGGCGCGCTCGCGTGCGCCCGCGAGGAACAGGATCGCGGCGCACGCCAGGGCGAGCAGGTTCTGGCCGAGCGGCCGGTCGAACAGGCGCGCCACGATCAGCGCGCCCGCCCAGATCCCCGCCGCCGCTATCGCCGTCCCGTCGCCGAAGGGCAGGTGGAAGCGCTTGCCCTCGGCGCGCGCGAACAGCAGCGCGAGCACACCACCCGCCAGCAGCACCTCGCCGGCCTCCACGAACGAGAAGGGGCCGAAGGTGCTCACGATCAGCAGCACCGCAGCCGCGGCCGCCAGGCGCTGCTCGGTGTTGAGCAGCCGAGCGTCCCGGAAGATGCGGGCCGCGAACTCAGCCATCATCGAGCGGCCTGCGGCCGCCGAACCCGGCTTCGGGCTCGTGCCAGAACTCGATGGCGTCCTCGCCCTCCTGCCAGCAGAGGTAGACCTCGCGGCCGTCCCGGAGCGACGGGAAGTCGAGGAGCGCGCGGTCGAGGTCGCGCAGAACCACCTCCAGCTCGCGCAGCTCGATCATCGAGTCGCGCAGCTCGAGGAAGCCCTGGGAAACCGTGCGTCCAGGGGTGCCGCCGCCGTTGGTCGGCCCCGCTTCGGTGAGGGCATCGCGGGCCGCGCGGTCTCCGAGCTGGTTGCGGGCCACCCGCATGCGCTCGATGATCTCGATCACCCTCGGGAGCAGCTCGGAGGCCTCCTCGAGTGTGTAATGGCGGGCGTGGATCACGCCGCGGCGCGGGCGCCCTCGCGGATACGGCGCTCGAGCAGCTTGGCGTCGGCGTCGGAGACGGTCCTGAGCTGGCCTTGGAACGCCAGCTGCCAGTGCTCCGCCGGCCATTTCCCGATGTGCTCCAGCTGCCCGACGAACTCGACGGCCGGCACGAAGTCGTCCTCCTCCAGCACGATCTCGGGCGCGGTTTCGAAGCGCCACGGGTAGGGGTCCACCTTGCCGGGCTTCCCCGGCCAGATCTTCTCGCGGTCCTCGTACATCTCGCCGGTCACCCGGACGATGCCGCCGAACGCCTGGAGGCCCGTGACGTAGAACACGATGCGGTCGCCAGGGGCGATCTGCTCGGCCATCCCACGCCGGCCCTCCTTGGCGCCGATCACTCGAAAGCCGTGCCCGCGGGTGGCGCGGAAGTTGTCGAGCGAGCCGGTAAGCACCCAGGTCTTGGCCACGCGCCAAGCCTACTTTGTACGCTGTCCCGCACTCATGGCCGACGAAGAGCTGCACCTCATCGGGCCGGACGAGATCGCCTACCGGCTCGAGCTCACTCCCGCCCAGCTGAAGATCACCCACACCGCGCTGAAGTCGTTCCTCGACGACTTCGGGCACGACGAGCGCGACGTCCACGACATCGTGCGCGAGGTGCTGGGCAAGCTGCCTGACGAACACGCGATCCGCTCGATCGACATCACCAGGGGCCGGTAGCCCGAGCGTGCCGCCCGACGTCTCCAGACGCGAGCTCCTTCGCGCGGGGGGAGCTGGCGCGGCCGGCCTGACCCTGCTCGGGGCGCACGGAGTGGGGGCGCAGACGCCCGCCCGCATGAACGTGGTGGTCGTGGTGATGGACAGCCTGCGGGCGGACCACATCTACGGCAGTCGCGCACGCACGGCGAGCTGGGACAGGGTCGGGCGCCAGGGCGTGCGCTTCCTGAACGCCTATCCGGAGGGCATGCCGACCATCCCCGCGCGGCGGGCGATCATGTCCGGGAAGCGGACCTTCCCATTCCGGGGCTGGCGGCCGAACTGGCGCGACCTCCCGCCACAGCCGGGCTGGGAGCCGGTGGGGAGCGACGGCGAGATGTGGACGGGCACGCTGCGAAAGGAGGGCTGGACGACCGGCTACGTGACCGACAACCCGCACCTCCTGCTTCCGGTCCACAGGCGCTTCCGGGCCAGGTTCGACCGTGTCGAGCTGGTGCGGGGGCAGGTGCCGGTGCAGCGTCGGCCGCGCGGCCTGCCGTCGCGGCGCGTGCTCGACCATTACGTCCCGAAGGCGCTTCGGGGCACCACCCACGAGCGCCGGATGGCGAACTACCTCGCGATGAACCCGCCCGGGCGCGACGAGGAGGACTACAACGCGGCAAAGGTGTTCCGCAAGGCGATGGGCTGGATCGAGTGGGCCCGCACCCGCCCGGCGCCCTTCGCGCTCGTGGTCGACTCCTTCGACGCCCACGAGCCCTGGGACGCGCCGCGGCGGCTGATCAACATGTACGGCGCGGCGAGCGTCGGCGGCGGTCTGGAGCCGATCCAGCCCTACGAAACGCCCGCCGCTCGCACCGGGGACATCGACCTCTCCCGGCGCATGCTGCGCCGCGTGCGCCAGCTGTACGCCGCCGAGGTCACGCTCGTGGACGTGTGGCTCGGGCGCTTCCTCGACCGCCTCGAGAACCTGGGGCTCGCCGACAACACGCTCGTGGTGCTGGTGAGCGACCACGGCGTGCTGCTGGGTGAGCACGGCTGGGTGGGCAAGCGCTACTCGGAGATGCACCAGGAGCTGACCCACGTGCCGATGGTGATGCGTCACCCCGCCGGGAAGGCGAAGGGCAGGACCACGGGCTACTACGCCTCCACGCACGACATCGGCCCGACCGTGCTCTCCATGCTCGGCGTCGACGAGCCACGCGGCATGAACGGCGCGGACCTCTCACCGCTCTTCAATGGCCGGCAGCCGCGCAGGAAGCGCGGCTACAGGACGTCCTCCTACAACACCTATGTGAGCGCGGGCGACGACCGCTGGCTCCTGATCGCCGGCAACCGCCGCGAGGAGCTGCGCCTGTACGACCGCCGCCACGACCGCGGGGAGTTCAGGAACGTCGCGCACCGCCACCCGAAGCAGGTGCGCCGCCTCTGGAACCTGATCCTCCACGACGCCGGCGGCCACCTGCCGCACTTCCCGGAGGGCGGCCGGGAGGGGTAACTACTGCATTGAAGGGGCCGGATCCCCCAGGTGGCAAGAAAACGGTGCGAAAAACGCAACGTTTGGCTGCCACCTGACGGCGCGTCTCCATTCGTTGCTGCAGTCAATCGATCGGGATGTCCTCACGCGCGGCTCTGTGGCTCGCGGCCCGGCGGCCAGGTGAGAGGTGAACGTTGCTCATAGCGACACGTTCCCTCACCTGGGATGCCCCCTTCACTGCTGCTATTGCACAGTCGATCGGGATGTCCTCGACCTTGGGCTCGTGCGGCTCGCGGTCCAGGCGCTCCAGGTACCAGTCGATCAGCGAGCGCAGTGTCAGCAGGAACTCGCGGATCAGGTTCGTGACCTGGCCCTCCAGCTCGCGCGGCGCCATTCGGCGCATCCCGTCGAGCATCACGAACAGCGCGGCGGGGTCCGGGGGGCGGGGCTCCCCGTTCGGGCGCGGCACCTCGTCAGTCGGATCCATCAGCGCTCTTCTCGAACACGATCTCCAGCGCGCCGTCCTCGAAGCGGGCGCCCGACGCAGCGTACGCGGACAGTGCCGGCGGCAGCATGATCGTGCGCTTCTGGCCGCCCACCCGCACGATCACCTCGAGGCCGATCTTCTTCAGGCTCAAATCGCCACGCTCGGCGAATGGAACAGCCACCCGCAGCGTCGCGCTGCCGTTGTTCGTAACGAGCTCCTGTGAGAGCTGGTCGTAGAGGATCGCGGCCGGATCCTCGTTCTCGAAGATCGCGCCCGCCAGGCGGTCGAGCATCTCGCCGCCCACGACCTCGCGCTCGAAGTAGTCCGCGGTGAGCACCGGAACCGGCGCGAAGGCTGACCGCACCAGCTCGAGCTGCTCCTCCTGGGACTCGCGCCACGCAGCGAAGTAGCCCTCGCGCGGCAGCAGCCGGTTCACGACCACGGCGTCCGTGAGATACCCGTAGAGGTTCAGGTAGGTGAAGGTCCGCATCGACTCCTTCACCACCATCCGGTCCGGGCTCGTCACCAGCCTGATCGTCGTGCGTGAGCGGTCCCGCAGGATGCCGTTCATCGCGACGAGGTTGCGGGCCAGGCGCTCGACGTCGTCGAACACGGCAGCGCCCGGGAGCGGAATGTCGAAGAGGGTCCGGGCGAAGGGCGCCAGCTTGCGCTGCGAGGGCAGGATCCGCTCGAGCCACCACGTCACGACGTCGGGGAAGGACAGGAGGCGCAGCGTCTCACCGGTCGGTGCGCAGTCCACGATCACGCAGTCGAACTCGCCCTCCTCGTGGTGGCGCTTGATCCAGAGCAGGGAGAAGAGCTCGTCCATGCCGGGCGGGACGGTCAGCTCCTCGGCCGAGATGCGGTCGATGCCGCGCTCGGCGAGCAGGTCGCCGAGCCAGCCCTGCACGCCGTCCCAGTGGCGCTCCATCTCCTCCTGGGCCTGCACCTCTTGGCCGAACAGGTTCGCGCCGACCTGGGTCGGCTCGGCCCCAAGCGGGGCCTCGAGCGAATCGGAAAGGCTGTGGGCCGGGTCCGTGGAGAGGATCACGGTGCGCAGTCCCGCCGCGGCGCAGCTGCGCGCTGTCGCGGCGGCCACGCTCGTCTTGCCGACTCCGCCCTTCCCTGTGTAGAGGATGGTGCGGGGCGCCATGGGCGCCGCACTCTAGTCAGGTCAGCCCGGCCGGTTCTCCACTTCGATCTCGCCGCCGTCGCGGTCGCGCTTTCCAAGCCCGGTGCGCAGCTCCTTCGCCGCGACGCTCACCGTGAACACTCCCGGCCCGTGCGGGGTCCAGGTGAAGGCGCCGTCCCCGCGGCGGAACGTCGCAAGCCGGCTGAACACGAGCTTGCCGCTCGGGTTCGTGACCTTCACCTCGATGGCCGAGAGCTTGGACACGTTGAAGCGGATTGCTGCCGGCTGGTCCTCGGTCGCGACTGCCGGGCCCTTCCAGGTGAGCTCGGGCGGATCGATCTGGTAGCCGCGGTAGCGGCGGGCGTAGTCGCAGTACAGCGGGCCCAGCCGGCGCGTGCACATGCTCTCCAGGAACTCGCGCAGCAGCTCGTGATAGTCGCTGTTCGACTCGTGGCCCGCGTAGTTGTAGCGCGACCAGTCGCCCACGTCGCTGTATGGGATCTCCTCGCGCGCCTCCGGCTCGGCGGCGCGGAAGAGCCCCCGCGCGCGCTCGTCGTCGGCAGCCTGTGCGAAGTCGTGGAGGCCGATCAACGACTGCAGGAACGCGTTGAAGATGTAGAGGCGCGGCGCGAACGAGTACTGGAGGTAGTGCACCCCGCCGCGGAAGCCGGTTGTGCGAACACCGCTCGGCGGCGGCGTCTCGAAGGCGCCCAGGGCCCGCCGCGCCGTCTCCAGGTACTTCGGCTCGCCAAGCAGCTTCGCCGCCCGGCCGAGCGCCTGGATACCGGTGGCCTGCGCCATCCCGCTCATCCACGGGGGCGTGCCGCCGTTGAAGTAGAAGAGGTACTCCCACGCGATGAAGCTGCGCCCGCGCTTGACGGCGAGCTTGGTCATCTCGTTCAGGATGCGGCGCAGCGCCCTCTCGTCGCAGCTGGCCTCCTTGCGCTCGCAGAAGCCGTGCAGGTGGTTGGCCTTCTTGAACGTGGAGAGCGGATGAAGTTGAAGGCCTTCCCCTGCGAAGTACTGGAAGAGGATCTCGCTGCCGCGGAAGCTCACCTGGTCGCCGGGAGCGGGGTAGGGCTTGCGCGGCCAGTACTGGCGGTTGCGCTCGAGCTGGAGGAACGCGACGGGCATGCGCGTTGCGCCAAGCCGGCGCCGGAGGGCGAGCGACTCGACGGATGTGAGCACGTAGGCCAGCTGGGTCGCGCGGGCTCCGCTGAGGCGCCTGAGCGTGCGCAGCGAGCGGACGAACGTCGTGCGCCAGCGCCTGTATGCGGATCTGCTGATGTGCTCGCGGCGCAGCTCCCTCCGCAACGCCGAGTAGACCGCGCGGCGGCCGCTCTTCGTGGATGAGCGGGCCCGAACGCGCGCGGCGCTCGCCCCGGTCGGCATTCCGAGGGCGATCTCCGCCCGAGTCGGAACGGACGGGTCCTCCACGCGCTGGGCGTGATCGCCGTCCACGACGATGACCTGCCCGGCCTGTGCCGGCCCGGCGATTGTGATCGCCGCGACCGCGGCTATCCCTGCGATTCGCTTCACGTACCCCATCTGGTTATCCAACGTCGGAGATTGCGTCGAGTTGCGGTGGCCCAGCTAGTCTGCGCCGCGTGCGTCGCCTGCTACCTGCCCTGCTCTTCGCCACTCTGGCCCTGGCCTCCTGCGGTGGCGGCGACGACAAGGAGAACGTCCAAGACCTGCTCGACAAGGCGTTCAGCTCGTCGATCAAGAGCGCGGATCTGAAGATCGATGCGTCGATCCAGCTGAAGGGTAGCCCCGGGCTCGACAAGCCCGTGCGGATCAGCGCCTCCGGCCCGTTCAGGACCAACGACAACAAGCTCCCGTCGGTGGACATCGACCTGAAGATCGGCACCGACGGCGGTGGCCAGACCGTGACGACCGGGTTCCTCTCGACCGGCGACCGGGCGTTCGTGAAGTTCCAGGACATCTACTACGAGCAGCCCGCCTCCCAGGTGGCGAAGGCCAACCGCGCGATCGCGGAGAACAAGGACAAGCGCGGCTCGCTGCGGGCGCTCGGGCTCGATCCGCGCAGCTGGCTGTCCGAGGCGAAGGACGAGGGAGACGAGGAGATCGCCGGCGTGCAGACGCGCCACGTGTCCGGGAAGCTCGACGTCGAGGCCGTGATGCGCAACCTGAACGAGTTCGTGCGCAAGTCCGGCGCCACGCTGGGCGGCGCCACCGGCCAGACGCCGCCGAAGCCGCTGAGCGAGGAGGACATCCAAAAGGTCAGCGAGGTCGTGCGCGACCCCACCTTCCACGTCTACGTGGGCAAGGACGACGACATCATCCGCCGGGTGGCCGGGAAGATCGAGTTCGACGTGCCCGAGGAGAGCCGCGAGTCGCTGGGCGGGATCCAGTCCGGGGCGATCGAGTTCGAGGTGGAGTTCTCGGACGTGAACGGCGATCAGGAGATCGAGCCGCCCGCCAATCCGCGGCCGCTCTCCGATCTCACGACGTCACTCGGCGGGGGCGGCGCGCTCCCGGGCCTGGGCGGCGGTTCAGACCAGACGACCCCCACGCCGCCGACCACCGACGGCACCAGTCCCGAGGCACAGGACTTCCAGGAGTACGCGGACTGCCTCGACAAGGCGCGCCCGGAGGACACCGAGGCCCTCCAGCGCTGCGCCGAGCTGCTGCAGCGGCCCTAGACCCGTGAAACGGGGTCTGACCCCGTTTCACGCGCGCTCTTGCGCAGGTCCCGCTCGGGGTCGATCCCCCAGCGAGCCGCCAGCTCCGCCTGCTCTTCGCTCAGCTCCCAGCGATCAGGGCGCTCCTCGCCCTCGTGGTCGGGGGTGGCGCCCTTAAGCAGCATCGAGCCGCGGTTGTCGCCCACGGAGCGGATCTCGGCCAGCTCCTCGTCGCTCAGCACCGGCTCAGCCGGCACGGCGGCGAGCTCCTCGCGCTTGCGCTCGATCGGCTTGGCACCAGGGCCCGGCTCCTGGATCAGCGTGGGCGCCACGCACTCGACGGCGTCGTGGGCGAGGTTCCACACGCATGCGAGCTGGAGCGGCGTGAGCCCGTGCCGATCGGCGATCGGGCGGATCCGCTCGAGGCGCTCGCGCCCGGCCTCGATCCAGCCCTCGGGCCGGAAGCCGCGGTGGTCGTGCCCCTCGAAGCTGTGCCCGGGAAGCACGTCGTCGTGGAACAGCCCGCCGTAATCCACCACGCGCGTGAGGACCTTCACGTCGTGCCGCAGCGCGGCGTCGAGGGCCAGCTCGCCCGGCCACGGCTCGAACGGGTTGAGGATCAGCATCGCCCAGTCGATCAGCTCTCCGTAGCGCTCGAAGCAGCCGATCACGTCGAGCGTGAAGCCATTTGCCGGGCCGGGGGCCAGGCCGATCTCCGCCGCCAGGCCCTCGTCGCGCAGCTCGCGGAGCGCCTCCCATACCTCGGGGGACTCGAAGCCGCGGCGGTCGGGGTTGTGCAGCAGCAGCAGGTCGAAGGAGTCCACGCCGCAGCGCTCGAGGCTCCGCTCGACCGCCATGCGCAGGTAGTCCCGGTAGCCGTCCGGGCCGCGCAGGCGCGGATCGGTGAAGCGCGGGAAGCCCTTGGCGCCGTCGCGCTCGCCCTCGTAGAAGTCGTGGCCGACGGCGCCGACCAGCGCGTAGTCGGAGCGCGGCACGCCGGCGAGGGCGCGGCCAAGCAGCGTGTCCGCCTCACCCGCGCCGTAGGTGTCCGCCGTGATCAGCGTGTCGATTCCGGCGCCGGGGCGCAGCAGCGCCTCCAGGCGCTCGTCGGAAACCGGCTCGCCGAAACGCATGAAGCGTCCCCCGCTCCAGGTGCCGACTGCGACATGACCAAGCATGCCCTCACTCTAAGGTCCCCGTCGTGGAAGTCGGGTCCATAGCTCCCTGGGCGGCGCTGATCGCTGCCCTGATCTTCTTCCTGTGGCTGGATCTGCACTTCTTCGCGCGCGGGCGCGAGCCCAGCTTCAAGGAGGCCGCGTGGTGGTCGGTCGGCTGGCTCGTGCTCAGCCTGCTCGCCGCCATCCCGGTGCTGCTGCTCGAGGGCAGCGAGGACGCGGTCACCTACACCACCGTCTACCTGATCGAGCGCTCGCTCTCGCTCGACAACCTGTTCGTCTTCCTGCTGCTGTTCGCCTACTTCGGCGTGCCGTACGAGTACCGCCCACGCCTGCTCTTCGTCGGGATCGTCGCGGCGCTCGTCCTACGTGGTCTCTTCATCCTCGGCGGGACGGAGCTGCTCGAGCGCGTGCATGCCCTGATCTACGTGCTCGGCGCTCTGCTGATCGTGCTGGCGTACCGGATCTGGCGCGGGGTCGCCGAGAACGTCGATCCCGACAAGAACCTGATGGTGCGGCTGGTGCGGAAGGTCTACCCCGTGACGAGCGAGTTTCACGGCGGCAGCTGGTTCGTAAAGCGGGACGGCCGCCGCTGGGCGACGCCGATCTTCCTATGCCTCGCCGCAATCGTGTTCGCGGACATCGCATTCGCGATCGACTCGATCCCGGCCGCCTTCGCGATCACGCGCGACCCCCTGCTGATCTGGATGGGCAACGTGTTCGCGCTGCTCGGCCTGCGGGCGCTGTTCGTGCTGGTGGAGAGCCTGATCGCCCGCTTCCGCTATCTCGACGAGACGATCGCCGTCGTGCTGGGGCTGGTGGGCGTGAAGCTGCTGATCGAGGACCTCGTGAAGGTCGGGCCGGTGCCGAGCCTCGCGGTGATCGCCGTCGCGTTCGCCGTCGGCATCGCCCTCTCGGTGCGGGCCGACCGGCGCGATCCGCAGGCGGAGGAGCACCGCGAGGAGCGCGTCGCGGCGATGCAGCGCGGGGGCGGCTAGGACTCGTGCACGGCGCGCCAGCCGAGGACGCCGGCGAAGCCAAGCAGGCCGGCGCCGGCCACCACGTCGACGGTCGTGAGCAGGCGCTGGCCGAAGCGGTTCCGGACAAGCGCGACCAGCACTGAGAGCGTCGTGAAGGCGGTGAGCGTGCCGAGCGCCACGCCGCCCAGCATCAGCGCGGCGCCGTCCGCGGAGGTGGCGGCATCGCCCACCGCGGCCGCGGAGGCGGCGGTGAAGATCGCGGCCCAGGTGGCGATCGTGAGCGGGTTCGACGCGGTGGCGGCCACGGCGGTCGCGAACGCGCGTCGCGGCGAGGCCACCTCCTCCTCGGATTCGCCGCCGAGGCGCACCCGGAAGGCGCCCCAGAGCGTGCGCACGCCGATCACGCCGAGTACGAGCGCGCCGATCAGGCCGAAGGCCACGCGCAGGGCGTCGGCCTCGAGCAGGCTTGCCGCGCCGGCCAGGCCCAGCCCGGCGTAGAGCAGGTCGATCAGCGCCGCGCCGGCGCCGATCGCGATGCCGCTGGCGAGCGCCCCACGCAGCACGCTGCGGATGCACAGAAGCGAGACCGGCCCCGGCTGGGCGCCCACGAAGAATCCGAGTCCGAATCCGACGGCGAGCGAGGTCATGGCGACAGGGTACGGGCGCGCGCCAGCTGCTGCTCGAGCGCCGCGAGCCGGTCGTCCCACTGCGCTCCCACCTCGGCCATCCACTCGAGTGCCTCCGACATCGGCGCGGGGGTGGGGCGGTAGAGCACCTCGCGCCCCGAGCGTCGCGTGGCCACGAGGCCCGCGCCCGCGAGCGTGCCGAGGTGCTTCTGCACCGCCTGGCGCGTGACCGGTAGCTCTCGGGCGAGGTCGGTTGCGGTGGCCTCGCCGTGCTGCCCGAGCAGGGTGTAGAGGCTCCGGCGAGTGCCGTCCGAGAGCGCCGCGAATACGGCGTCGGCCGGGTCGGGCATCAGCCGAGCATGCCGGCGAGGGCCACGGGCCCCGCACCGCCACTGCTCCGTCCGCCGAACTCCACGGCGAGGTCGCGCCCATCCAGGATCTCGAGCGGACGCGACTCGGTCACGCGTACGCGCGTGCCCTCATCGCTCTCGTCGAGGTCGATCTCCACGCGGGTGGCCTCCTCGCCCGGCGCGCTCCACCAGAACACGAGCCGCCGCGGGGCCTCGGCCTCCTCCACGAAGCCGTCGCGCTCCCCGGCGCGGACCTCGCCGGCCTCGCGCAGCTCGATCGTCGCGTCATCGCCGAGCCAGTCGGGCTGGGCCAGCGAGCGCCAGACCTCCTCGGCTTCCTCCGGCACCATCAGCTCCCGCTCAACCGTGTGATCCATGACGCCTCCGTTGTGCAACCGAACGGTTGCTATTGTGGTGCAACCAGACAGTTGCAGCTTATCGGAGAGGAGCACGGAAATGCAGATCGGTCGCGCGCACAGCTCGTTGGTCCCGATGGTCGTCGAGCAGACGTCACGGGGCGAGCGCTCCTTCGACATCTACTCGCGCCTGCTTAACGAGCGGATCGTGTTCATCGGGCGCCCGATCGACGACGAGATCGCGAACCTCGTGGTGGCGCAGCTCGTTCACCTCGAGTCCGAGGACCCCGACAAGGACGTGTCCGTCTACGTGAACTCGCCGGGCGGATCGCTTCACGCCGGGCTCGCGATCTACGACACGATCCAGTACATCCGCCCGGACGTGCAGACCATCTGTTACGGGATGGCGATGTCGGCCGGCTCCCTGATCCTCGCGGGCGGAACGCCGGGCAAGCGGCTGACGCTGCCGAACTCACGGATCCTCATCCATCAGCCCTCGTCGGGGTTCCAGGGCCAGTCCTCGGACATCGAGATCCACGCCCGCGAGGTGCTCGAGCTGCGCCGGCTGCTCGAGGAGATCTACGCGAGGCACACCAACAGGACGACGGAGGAGGTGCATGAGGACATGGAGCGCGACCGCTTCTTCAGCGCCGAAGAGGCCGTGGAATACGGGCTCGTGGACCGCATCGTGAGCGCGAGCGAGCTGCACCGCCCGCCGTCGGGCTTCGCGGCGGCCGTCGCTGGCGAGTAGAACACAGGTGTGCGCCTGCTGCCCCTGCTACTCGCCGCGGCCCTGCTCGCGGGCTGCGACTCGGGCGGGGACAGTGAGCCGGCGCCCGAGCCCAGGCCGCCGCGTGCGATCACCGAGGCCGAGCTCGGGGAGCACCTCAGCGCGCTTCAGGAGATAGCGAACGGGAACGGTGGCACGCGCGCGGCGGGCACGCCGGGCGACCGCGCCTCCGTGGACTACGTGGCCGAGCGCCTGCGTGAGGCCGGCTGGACGGTGCGCCTCCAGCCGGTTCGCTTCCCGTACTTCGACCTCAGGCGCGCCTCGATGAGCATCGGCGACCGAAAGCTGCGCGAGGCGCGCGACTTCCAGGTGCTGAGCTACTCGGGCGCCGGCCGCGCGAACGGCCGGCTGCGACGGCTCGGGACGGGCTGCGAGGCGGAGGAGTACTCCGGCATTGGCGCCGGCGACGTGCCGCTCGTGATCCGCGGCGTCTGCTTCTTCCGCGAGAAGGCGCTCATCGCGCAGACGGCCGGGGCGCGCGCTCTCGTGGTGATCGACGACTCGCCCACGCGGCGCGGCGTGCCGAGCGGGACGCTCGCCGCGCCCGGTATCCGCATCCCCGTCGTGCTCGTGGCGGACACGCTCGCGCGCGACGGCGCCTCTGTGCTTGTGGACGTGGACGCGTCGTCGGGCCGCCGGGTGACCCACAACGTAATCGCCGAGACGCCCGGCGGAGATGGGGAGCGGGTGGTGATGGCGGGCGGCCACCTCGACTCGGTTCGCGGCGGCCCCGGGATCAATGACAACGGCAGCGGGACGGCGACGCTGATCGAAGCAGCCGAGGCGATCGGCCCCAACCCATCCGGAGCGCGGGTGCGGCTGGGGTTCTGGGGCGCCGAGGAGCTCGGGCTGCTGGGGTCGCGCCAGTACGTCCGCTCGCTCGACCGCGCGGAGCGCCGGCGGATCAGGGCGTACCTGAACTTCGACATGGTCGGATCGCCCAATGCCGTCCCTGAGTTCTACGCCGATGGCGATGCCGAACTCGGGCGCGTGCTCCAGCGCGCGGCCGGACGATCGCTCGGGACGGTCGAGGCGGGAGGGTCATCGGACCATGCCCCGTTCGACGAGGCCGGCGTGCCGGTGAGCGGCCTCTACACCGGCGCAAACGAGCGCGGTCCCGGCGGGCGCCCGCGCGACGCCTGCTACCACCTGGCGTGCGACACCGCGGACCGCGTGAACCGCCCGGTGCTGCTGAGGATGGCCCGGGCGGGGGCGGAGGCGCTCAGCCGCCTGTCCGCACGTCCCAAATAGGCGGCAGGTGGAAGGTAGGAGGTAGTGGGGGATTTCGCGCACCTGCCCGATGACGAGCTGCTCGCGCTTTCGGCGAAGCAGCCGGAGGCGTTCGGTGAGTTCTACGAGCGCCAGTGCGAGCGGTGCTCGGGTTCGGCGCCCGAGGGCCTGCGCACCGACGAGGCGCTCGACCTCACCGCGGAGGTATTCGCGGCGGCACTCGTGGCCAGCCGGCGCTACCGGCCCGGGGAGGCGTCCGCTCGTGCCTGGTTGATCGGGATAGCCCGCAACAAGTTGGCCCACGGCCGCCGCCGTGCCGCCACGGAGACGGGTGCCCGCCGGAAGCTCGGCATGGCGCGCCTCACCTACTCCGACGAGGCGCTCGAGCGGGTGGAGGAGCTGCTGGACGCCGAGCCTGCGCTCTACACGAACGGAACAGCCGCGCTGCCGCCCGCCGAACGCGAGGCGGTGGTGGCGCGCGTGATCGAGGAACGGGACTACGACGAGATCGCGGCCGCCTCAGGGGCGACGCCGGCGGCTGTGCGCCAGCGGGTGAGCCGGGGCCTGGCGAAGCTGGCGCGGCTTGGGAGGGAGGAACGATGAGCGCCACGCGCCACATCGAGACTGACGCCCTCGGAGGTCTGCGCGAAGAGCTGATGCGGGTGGCTCGGCGGCGCGCCTCCCGCCGCCGCCCCGCCCGGCGCGCGCTCGTGATCGCCGCGTTGGTGGTCGGCCTGGTCGCCGCGACCGCCGCCACGGCCGCGCTCACGAACTTCACCACCGGCGTCCCGGTCGTCGACGAGCTGGCAGGCATCGAGAGCGGGCCGAGCGTGGAGCTCCGCCCCGGTCCGGGGGACGCCAGCGAGGCGCTCTCCGTGCCGATTGGCGACGGCGTCTACAAGACCGTCGCCTACCTGGCGCGCGACGGAGGGGTCTGCATCGTCTCCGCCGAGCGTCACCGGGGCAGCGTCCGCGGGGGCTTTGGCGGCTGCCCGCCGCTCGGCGACGTCTACAGGCAGATCGACCGCCGCGGCGCGAGTTGGCACGGCTCCTCGGGGGGCCCCGACCAGCGCACCTTCGATCTCCTGGTGGCGGGCGAGGTGAGGGAGATTCGCCCGCTCGGACAGGGTGACTGGCGGATGCTGATGACGCCGCCCTGGACGCCCGAGGCCCCCGGTGCGCGCCCGCTCAGGCTGGCGGTCGCGATCGACGACGAGGACATCGACTTCGACATCGACCGCGGCGCGTTCCCGCGGCTCGAGCTGGTCTACCCGGACGGCACGACCCGCGTGGCCACGTTCCCCTAGGCGGCGGCCTGAGCTCCTAGGCGAAGTAGAAGACCAGCCCGAGCACCGCGTACAGCGCCAGGAGCTGCACGCCCTCGAACCAGTTCGACTCGCCGTCCTGCGTGACCAGGTTGGCGATCAGCACCGCGAACAGCAGGGCACCGAGCTCGTAGCCGTTGAAGACGAGCGCCATCGGGTCGTCGCCGACCACGAAGAACGAGGCAGCACCAGGACCGGCGCCACGAACAGCGCGATCTGCGCGCTCGAGCCGATCGCGATGTTCACGGCGAGGTCCATCTTGTCCTTGGCCGCCACGAGCACGGCAACCCAGTGCTCCGCGGCGTTGCCGACGATCGCCACGATGAACACGCCGACGAAGAACTCGGACAACCCGATGTCCTCGGACGCCTCGCTGATCGAGCCCACGAGGATCTCGCTCATCACGCCGACGGCCACCGCTGACAGCGCCAGGTAGATCGCCGCGCGCTTCACCGGCCAGTGGTGGGCTTCCTCTTCCTCCTCGGCGCTGTACGGGTTGAAGACCGCTCGGTGAGTCCTCAGCGAGAACCACAGCCCAGCCGCGTAGCTCAAGAGCAGCACGAGGGCCACGCCGAGGGAGAGCTTCTCGAGGTCGGAGCCGAAGTCCACGTGCTCGTCGCCAACGCCCGGAAGGCTGCCGCCGTGGATCAGCTGGAATAGAGCGCCGGGAAGATCAGCGCGGCGAGCGCGAGCGTGAGCATCGCCGGACTGCGCGCTGGCGGCCGTCTGGCTGAAGGTCTGCTTGTCGCGCGACCAGCCACCCACGACGAACGCCGCGCCCATCACGAGCAGGACGTTGCCGATGATCGAGCCGACGATCGAGGCCTTCACGACCTCCTGAAGTCCCTCGAGCAGCGCGAAGAAGGCGATGATCAGCTCGGGCGCGTTGCCGAACGTCACGTTCAGCAGGCCGCCGATCCCGGGCCCGCTCTTGGCGGCGATCGCCTCCGTGGCCTCGCCCATCACGGCGGCGCACGGGATCACGCCGAGGGCGGCCGCGCTGAATACGAGCAGCGGGCTCGCGTGCGCGAGCTCGAGCGCGATCGCCGCGGGGATGAAGACCCCGAGGTAGTGGACAGGACGCATGGCGCGGGAACCTTACGGGGTAACCTCGAAGCGAGGGTGATCGACCACGTCAACAACCTGAAGCTCCAGCATCTGGTCGAGCTCTCCAAGCTCGGCGATCGCTGTGCGGGCATCGAGCAGGAGATCGAGGGCTGGCTCGCCGAGCACGACGTCGTGTTCGCCGGCAGCACGATTCCATTCGTGCTGATGCCGCACTTCGTGTCCCCCGGCCAGCTCCGCCGGGTGCGACGGGCGGTGGCGTGCCTGTCGCAGGTGCTCGACCGCTTCTGCGACGCCTACGCGGACAACGAGCTGCTGCGCGAGGAACTCGCCGTGCCGGCCGCGGAGGACGCGTTGATCCGGCTCGACCCCGGCTTCTCGCGCCCGCTGAAGATCTGCAGGCTGGACGCGTTCCTCCAGGGCTACGACGTGAAGTTCCTCGAGTTCAACGCCGACTCGCCGGCGGGCATCGGCTACACGGACGTGCTCTACGAGGGGTTGCGGCGCTCGATCGACCTACCGCGCGTGAACGCCGAGTTCGAGACCTCCTACACCCCGATGCTGCCCGTGCTCGTCGAGACACTCCTCGGCGCCTACCGGGAGCTGCGCGGTGAGCGCACCGACCTTCCGGAGACGCCGCGGCTTGCGCTTGTGGACGTGGCGGGCAGCCCGTCCGTGCCCGAGTTCCGGATCATCTGCGAGGCGGCGAAGCAGGCCGGTGTGGAGGCCATCCACGCCACGCTCGACGACGTTGCCTACGACGGGTCCGTGCTGCGCGTACAGGGCGAGCCGGTGCATCTGGTCTACCGCCGGGCGCTGCTCGAGGATCTGCCGGAGGGCGACCTGATCGCCGCCGCGCGCGACCGCCGCGCCGCCGTGGTGAACCCGTTCCGCGCCCGCGTGGCGAACAACAAGAAGCTGTTCGCCCTGCTCGCCGACCCGCGCTTCGCCCACCTGGTGGAGGACGCGGAGCGCCGTGTGATCGACGAGACGATCCCGTGGACGCGCGTGCTCCGGGACGGCCGCGCAGCGTACGGGGACTGGGTCGTGGATCTGGTCGCGTTTGTGTCCGACAACCGCGAGCGGCTAGTCCTGAAGCCGGCGTCCGACTACGGCGGGCACGGCGTGTCGCTCGGCATGGAGACGGCCCAGGCCGAGTGGGACCGGCTGATCGAGGACCACGTGGGGCAGGGCGACTACGTGGTGCAGGAGTACGTGCCGGTCCCCGAGGAGATGTTCCCCGCGGTCGAGAACGGCCATGTGCAGATGCGCCTGAAGCGCTTCAACATCAACCCGTTCGGGCTGGGCGGCCGCTACGCCGGGATGATCACCCGGATCTCGGACAAGGCGGTCATTAATGTGTCCGCCGGAGGCGGGCTGCTCCCGAGCGTGATGGGGCGGCACAGGGAGCGACTACTTGCAGAGGAGGGCGCGGATGAAGAGACCGCTGGGCTACGACGTTGACGACAACGCCAGCCGCTTCTCGAACTACTTTCACGTGCTGCGCGAGCTCGTGCACTTCACCAACGGCTGGATGCCGCTCGAGCCGAGCTTCAAGCGCAAGTACGCGCTCGGCGACCACGTGCACGACGACGCCCGCGCGCTGACGAAGATCAAGCGCCGCCTCTACGAGCTGCGCCACCCCGCCGAGTACCCCGGCTCCCCGTCGCCCGAGCTCGAGCGGCTGCTCGACCGCATGGCCCAGGCGGAGAGCGCGCAGGAGTACCTCGCCGTCGCGTACACCGAGGCGAAGCCCGCGCTCGTCCGGGCGATGCGCATCCACCTCGACAACCTCGACCCCGTGGCGGACGAGCCCTCCCTGCGGCTCCTCACCCAGATCGTGGAGCGCCAGGAGCGGCACACCGACGGGCACGGCAGCTTCGACAGCGACATCGGGGCACTGCCCGTGCGGCTGCGCGAGGAGCCGCGCGAGCTGCGCATCCTCCCGCCGCTCGACGAGCCCGCGCGCGACGACTTCGTGGAGGTGACCGAGCAGGGCGACCCCTACCTCGGGCGCGAGCTGTACGTGAACGGCGCGGAGAACCACGTTCCAATCGAGCCGGAGGAGCAGCGGCACTTCTTCCATGGCCTCATGGACGCCGAGCTGAGCGCGGCCGAGCTGATGGCGCGCAACTCGCATGAGCACCCTGAGATGCCGTGGGACTTCCATGTGGACATGGCGCGCCAGAACTGGGACGAGGTGCGCCACGCGAAGCTGCACGATCTCCTGATGAAGGACCAGCTCGGCTGCGAGTGGGGCGACTACCCAGTTGGGTTCTCGTACTTCAAGTCGATCTACGCCTACGACCTGCTCGGCCGGCTCTGCCTCTTCAACGGCACGAGCGAGCAGCGGGCGATGTGGCGGCACTCACACCGGCGCAAGAAGCTGATGGAGCTGGGCCAGCAGCGCGTGGCGCTCGTGTTCGACTACCTGCTGGCGGACGAGGTTCCGCACGTACACAACGGCGTCCGCTGGGGCTCCCACCTGCTGGGCGGAAGCGAGCAGGCGTACCGAGACAAGGTCCGCGAGCTACGGGCCAGCCTCGACGAGACCGGCGCGCCAGCGTAGTCAGGGCTTGGCGCGGTAGCGAAGGAAGACGACGCCGCCCGCGAACCGGCGCTCGTCGACCAGTTCTAGGGCCAGCTGTGCTTCGTCGGGGAGCCAGTGCAGGCCGCCTCCTACGACGACGGGCGTGAGGAACAGCTGGAACTCGTCTACGAGGCCGGCCCTGATCGCGTGAGCGGCGAGGTTGGGACCGCCGACGCTGATGTCCTGCTCGGCTGACGCCTTCATCTGCCGGATCGTCTCAGGGTCGAAGTCGCGCTCGATCCGCGTCCTGGCGCTGGATTCTTCCTCCAGCGTCTTGGAGTACACGACCTTGTCGGCCGCCCGCCAGATCTCCGCGAAGTCGCGCAGGATGGGTGCCTGGCCGGCATCGGTGGACACCGTCTCCCAGAAGAGCATCACCTCGTACATCCGGCGGCCGAGGAGGTAGGTGCCGATCGGCCGCTCGAGGTCGTTGACGAAGCCGTGCACCTCCTCGTCCGGCGCAGCCCAATCGAAGTTGCCGTCCTCGTCGGCCACGTAGCCGTCGAGCGACGCGATCGCCGAGTAGATCAGCCTCGCCAAGGTGAGCGGCTAGTCGTCGAGATCGTCGTCCGGGTCCGGCTCGGGCGGCTTGTTCTCGTCCTCGTCGACGTGCTCGTCGTCACCTTCGAGCACCGACTGGCTGATGTTGCGGCCGTCTCCGTCCCCATAGGTGGCCTGGAAGGTCTCGAACAGCTCGTCGCGGCGCGCGTCGTCGACCGGTACGTCGTCGGCGATCAGGACCCAGTCCGCGCCCTCGAACGGCTCGAGGTTGAAGATCTCGGCGTCCAGGGTGGGGGAGTCGTCCACCACGACCATGATCTCCGTCTGCGGGTTGAAGTAGCAGCCCGGGCGGAGCAGCAGGTCCTCCAGGTCAAATCGTCGCTCGTCGGCCATATGGGGTCACCCTAACCTCTGGAGAGGGCTATTTCACCCCCCGAGGTCGCGCAGCTGGCGGTCGATCTCCGCCTCCACGTCGAGCGGCTCCTTGCCCTGGCGCAGGCGGCGCTGGTTGCGGGCAACGACCAGTTGGCGCACCTCGTCGCGGAGCCCCGGATCGCCGAGGCCAGGGCCGGCGTTGAGCGAGTCCATCTCCGCGTCGATGTCGATCGGCGCCTCGCCGCGTGCCTCGCGGCGGTCGGACTTCGCCTGGAGCATCTGGCGGATCTCCTCCTGCGCCTCCGCCGCCGACGCCGCTGCCACCGGGCGGTCGCGTTCCATGTCGAGGTCGCCGCGCCCGAGGCCGCTGTAGATGCCGCCGCTGCCCCAGTAGGAGACCGCCGCGATCACCACGGCGAGCAGCGAGACCACGATCAGGATCGTGCCGAACGCGTCGATGGACGTAGTCTGACCGGAATGTGGAAGCGCCTACGCCGCAGGAGCTTCGCGCCGAGTCGCCCAGCGGTCTACATGGAGCAGGTCGGCCTGCTTGTGATCACCCTCGTGGCGCTCGCGGTGGGTATCTACGTGGTGGTGCGTTTCCTGCTGTAACCTGCGGGGTACAGTCATTGACTGACGAGTCAATCAGAGGAGTAGAAACCGTGGTCGACTTCACGCTTACCGACGAGCAGAAGGACATTCGCCAGCTCGCGCACGACTTTGCCGAGAAGGAGATCCGGCCGGTCGCGTGGGAGCTGGACAAGGACTCCACCTTCCCGACCGAGATCGTCAAGCAGGCCTGGGAGCTTGGCTTGATGAACAACCACATCCCGGAGGAGTACGGCGGGCCTGGGCTCGACTACCTCACGGGTTGTCTGATCGAGGAGGAGCTCGGCTGGGGCTGCTCGGGCATCGGCACCTCGCTGATGTGCAACGGCCTCGCCACCGCCCCGGTGATCCTCGGCGGCTCCGACGACGTCAAGAAGGAGTTCCTCGGCATGCTGACCGAGGAGCCCAAGCTCGCCTCGTTCTGCCTGACCGAGCCGGACGCCGGCTCGGATGTCTCGGGCATGCGCACGACGGCCGTCCGCAAGGGCGACAAGTACGTGATCAACGGGACCAAGTGCTTCATCACCAACGGCTCGCATGCCGACTGGTACACGGTCTACGCCAAGACCGACAAGGAGGCCGGCCACCGCGGCATCTCCGCCTTCGTCGTCCCGCGCGCGCTCGACGGCGTGAGCGTGGACAAGAAGGAGGACAAGCTCGGGCAGCGCGCCTCCGACACGGCGATGATCTCGTTCAGCGACGTCGAGATCCCCGCCGACTACCTGATCGGCGAGGAGAACAAGGGCTTCAAGCTCGCGATGATGACGCTCGACCGCACCCGCCCCGGCGTGGCGGCGATGGGCGTGGGTATCGCGCAGGCGGCGTTCGAGTTCGCCCGCGACTACGCCAAGGAGCGCGTGCAGTTCGGCGTGCCGATCGCGATGCACCAGGCGATCCAGTTCATGATCGCCGACATGGCGACGAAGATCGAGGCGTCGCGGCTGCTCACCTGGAAGTCGGGCGTGGAGCTCGACCAGGGCAAGCGCAACACGCTGATCTCCTCGCACGCAAAGCGCTTCGCCGCGGACACCGCGATGGAGGTGACCGTCGACGCCGTGCAGGTCTACGGCGGCTATGGCTTCATCAAGGAGTACCCGGTCGAGAAGCTGATGCGTGACGCGAAGATCATGCAGCTCTACGAGGGCACGTCCCAGATCCAGCGGCTCGTGATCGCGCGCGAGGTGCTTATGCCTCGCCGTGTCGAAGAGCCGGCCACGGCTGCTGCCTAGTTAGACGTAACAATGTCCGCCAGAGATGGCGGGTAAGAAGCAACGGGATGCCGTCCGGGAGGCTGTCGCGCAAGCGGGCGGCATCGAAGCCGCCGTTGCTCCTGGCAGGAAGGCACAGGACCCCCTCACCGGCGAGCTGCGCCGGCGAGCGGTCCTGCCGTTGCTCGTGCTTCACCTCATCAACGAGGGGCCGAGTTACGGGAACCAGCTGATGGAACGGATCGGTGGGATGACCGCGGGTGTCCTCTCTGTCAACCCGAACACCATGTACCCCCTCCTGCGGCAGCTGGAGGGTCGTGGGCTAATCAAGGGCGAGTGGGAGCACCCGGAGCGCCGCTCGCGCCGCTACTACTCGCTCACCGCAGAAGGCCGGACCGAATATGCGCGGCTGGTCGAGGAGGTACGGCCGTTCCTCGACTCGGTCAAGTCGTCTATCGACGAGATCGTGCAGGAGGTCTACGGCCGGTGAGGACGGCTCGGACGCGCGCCATCGTTCCGCTCTCCGCGCCGCACGCGCTGGCTCTGTGGAGCGACGTGACGCGCTGGCCGAGCTTCGTGGAGGGCTTCGCGCGCCGACTGGAGCTCGCGCCCGAGTGGCCGGCAAAGGGCGCACGGGTGGTGTGGGAGTCGGTACCTGATGGACGCGGCCGGGTGACCGAGACCGTCGTGGAGAACGAGACAGACCGCTTTTCGACCCAGGTCTTCGAGGAAGCACTGATGGGCACCCAGACGCTGCGCGCGGCTCCCTCCGACGAGGGCGGCTCCGAGGTCGAGCTGACGCTCGACTACGAGCTCGCGAGGTACGGCCCGCTCGCGGGCATCGCCGACGCGATCTTCATCCGCCGCGCGCTCCGCGACGCGCTGCGCCGGACCCTCTTCCGCTTCGCGATCGAGGCGGAGGAGGAGCTGGCATTGCGCTAACGAGCTCACCCAGCATCTGGGTCGGATTCTCCGCGACGTCGCTCCAGGTGTAGCGGCGAAAGTCATCTCCACGCGCCCGAGCTTCCCGCTCGCGATGACGGTCTTGCTCCCACGAGTAGCGCGAGTTGTGGAACCGGTAGCCGTCGAGCTCGACTGTCAGTTGGTGCTCGGGCCACCGGCAGTCGACTCGGTGGCTCCCGGCCTGGCGGTTGGTGACGGGGAGGGGGAGGCCCGCGTCTTGCAGACGCTCTAGAAAGCGGGCTTCGAGCTTGCTGAGGGTCACGTGGGCGTCTCCGTGGATGATTTGGCGGAGCTTCTTGGCGCCCGCGGCGCTGGGCCGATGGGCGAGCACGATCTCGACTTGCGCTGGCGTGGTTTGGTACCGGACTCCCGCCTCGTGGCAGGCTCGGGCCAGGGCATTGAGGGAGAGCTCCGGAGCCAGGTCCACCAGGGTCCGCGGCACGGTGGTCACCGGGATTCCTTTGACCACCGTGGCATCACGGGCATCGAGAGAACGGCAGCGATGGGTGGCCACGCCCTCAATGCGCCGTTGGGTCGGGGCGATGACCTCGGGCGGCGGAGCAGTCCCCTTGAGGATCCCGAGCAGATGCGCGGCCGCCCTCCCGCAGAGCAGCGCGCCCTCGCCGGCGGCCAGGACCGCAGCGAGGTAGGTGGCCTCGAGGCTGGGCGCCCGATGCCCGACGCGGTAGACGCCGCGGTGGACGCGGAGCAACCCGCCGCTCTGCAACCGCGAGGCGATCTCCTGGCGCGATACGCCAGCACTGAGGAGCTGCGCCCGCGTCACCACCCCGTGGCTGGCGCTCGCAATTCGATCCAATTCTCGCTCGACTGTCCTGTCCAGGGCTTGCATACCAAGCCTTAAGCAGGACGGTCGATGGGTTCGCCCCCGGGGCGGGCCGGAGCTCCGTCCGGCTCCGCTAGCCTCCGCCGCCATGTTCGTCTTCAAAGCCGCCGTGGTTGGGGCCGGGACCATGGGCGGTGAGATCGCTCAGGTGATCGCTGCCGCGGGGATCCCGGTCGTTCTCAAGGACGTCAAGCAGGAGTTCGTGGACACCGGCCTCGAGAAGGCCCGGCAGGTGACCGAGGCTCAGCTCGGCAGCCTGGTGAAGAAGGAGAAGATCAGCCAGGAGGACGCCGACCGCCAGCGCGAGGAGATCCTCGGGCGCATCACGGGGACGACCGACTACGACGGCTTCGGCGACGTGGACTTCGTGATCGAGGCCGTGCCCGAGCGGATGGAGATCAAGCAGACGGTCTTCGCCGAGCTCGACGAGGCCACCCCGGGCCACGCGATTCTGGCGTCGAACACCTCGTCGCTGTCGATCACGGAGATGGGTGAGGCCACGCTGCGGCCCGACAAGGTCTGCGGCTTCCACTTCTTCTATCCCGCCTCGATGATGCGGCTGATCGAGGTGATCGAGGGGGACGAGACCTCCGACGAGACGCTTCAGGCCGCGGCCAACTTCGCGCAGGCGATCCGCAAGACGGCGGTCCGCTGCGGCGAGGTACCCGGCTTCGTGGTGAACCGGATCCTGCTCTCGGCGATGTCCGAGGTGTGGAGGGTCACCGAGGACGAGGACCTCGATGTGAAGGAGGTCGACAAGGCCATCCAGGAGTCGGGCACCGTGCCGATGGGCCCCTATTACCTCACCGATCTGTTGGGTCTCGATACGGCGTTCCACGTGGCTGAGCACCTGCACGAGTCATACGGAGATCGCTTCTACGTCTCGAAGCAGATGAAGGAGCTGGTGGAGGCCGGGAACCTGGGCCAGAAGACAGGGAAGGGGTTCTATGAGCACGGCTAGCGCTTCGGGGCTCGGCACGATCGTCGAGCGGATGGGGCTGAAGACCCTGGTCGAGTCCTGCCTCGTGCTTGAGGAGGGCGTCTCCTCGGCGAAGGACATCGAGATGGGGATGATGATGGGCGCCGGCATCCTGCCCGGACCGTTCACACGCGCCGACGACGCGGGCCTCGACACGATCCTGGAGCAGCTCGAAAACGCGCAGAGGGAGTGGGGCGACGCCTTCGAACCCCCTTCAGTGCTCAAGCGGCTCGTGGCACAGAACAGGCTGGGCAAGAAAACGGGCCAGGGCTTTTTCCCGTATCCGCAGCCTGACGCCGGCGAGCAGCGGGAGACAGTGCTGGTTGAGACACGCGGTGACATCGCAATCGCGTGGCTGAACCGTCCGCCGGCCAACCCGCTCTCGCCACAGGCCGTGATGGACCTGATCGACCTGTGGGAGTCGGTGGAGGGCAAGGTGCGGGCGCTCGTGATCGCCTCCTCGAACATCTTCACCTTCAGCGCGGGGGCCGACATCAAGGAGTTCACGAAGATGTCGCCCGACGCCGAGGGCGCCGACCTCGTGGAGTCCGCCCACCGCTTCATGCGCGGGATGGAGCAGTCCTCGACGGTCACGATCGCCGCCGTGAACTCGATCGCCTTCGGAGGCGGCTGCGAGCTGGCGATGGCGTGCGACTTCCGCATCGCGGCCGAGTCGGCCACCTTCGGCCAGCCGGAGATCAACCTCGGGATCATCCCGGGCTTCGGTGGCACCCAGCGGCTGCCGCGGCTCGTGGGCGAGCCGAAGGCGCTGGAGATGAACCTCACCGGCGACCCGATCGACGCCTACGAGGCGCACCGCGTCGGCCTCGCCAACCAGGTGGTGCCGGATCACGAGCTGTTCGACACCGCGCTGGCGTGGGCACGGAAGCTGTCCGAGCAGGCGCCGATCGCGGTGGAGGAGATCAAGAAGCGGTCGGCTCAGCCGGATCTGGACGAGGGACTTCGCAGCGAGAGCGAGGGGTTCGCGCGCGCCTTCGGGTCCGAGGACGCGAAGGAGGGCATCTCCGCCTTCCTCACGAAGCGCCGGCCCCGGTTCAAGGGCCAGTGAGAGCCGTATCCACCGGTGCGGAGCAGGTCGCGAGCCTGCTCCGTGAGGCTGAGCGCGCGGTCGTGCTCACCGGTGCCGGCATCTCGGTGCCCTCCGGGATCCCGGACTTCCGGTCGCCCGGGACGGGTCTCTGGGAGAAGGTGGATCCGATGGAGGTCGCGCACATCGACGCATGGCGCCGTGACCCGGATCGCTTCTGGAGCTTCTACGGCGAGCGCTTCGCCTCGCTCACCGACAAGCAGCCGAACGAGGCGCACCTCGCGCTCGCGGAGCTCGAGCGACGCGGCCTCGTGAGGGCGGTGATCACCCAGAACATCGACCGCCTGCACCGGCTCGCCGGCAGCGAGCGGCTCATCGAGGTGCACGGGTCGATCGACCAAAGCGTCTGCCTCGAGTGCGGCGGCAAGGTCTCGATCGACCGCGTTGTGGAGCTGCTCGCCTCGAGCGAGGGCGCACCGCTCTGCGAGGCCTGCGTGGCGCCGCTGAAGCCCGACGTGGTCCTCTTCGGCGAGCTGCTGCCCGAACAGGCGCTGGCCGAGGCCCAGCAGCTGGCGATGGACGCCGACCTGATGATCTGCGTGGGCTCCTCCCTCGAGGTCTACCCAGTGGCCGGCCTACCCGCGATCACCCACGGTGGCGGCGGCCGCCTGGTGCTCGTGACCCAGGGCCCGACGCCGTACGACGGCGACGCAGCCGTGAAGCTCGACGGCGACGTGGTGACCGAGCTGCGCGCCGTCCTCGCCGCGCTCTAGCCGCCCAAGCGGCGGCGCTTCAGGGCGCGTTCCATCGCCGTGACGGCTTCCTCCAGCGCGGCCGCGTGCTGGCCCGGCACGGCGCCGCTCAGGGCCGCGTTGGCTGCTGCGGCGACGGCTTCGCGATGCGAGGCGAGCTCGTCCGAGCCAGAAGACGCCAGCAGAGCCTCGATCGCCACCCGGCACTGGAGCGCCGCCTCCGCGGGCCGCCCCGCATTCAGGTCGGCCCGCGCCCGCAGCACGAGCTCCTCGGCGGGGTGGATCTCCTCGCGACCGCCAATGAGGGCCGCGAAGCGCTCCTCCGGTGCCTCCATCGAGCGCTTTACGCGACGGCCCCCGCGCGGCAGCTCGATGGCCTCCCCGTAACGGCCGTCGGCTACCTCGTCACCGCTTCCGTAACCGATCCGCACTCACCAGGGCGCGCTCGCGGGAGACCTCCGACACGTAGGGGTCGGCCGTGGCCGCGCGGTGGGCACGGAGGGCGCGGTTCAGGACCGTGATGGCGCTGTCGACCTCGGCGTCGCGGTCCAGCTCAGCCAGCCAGGCGGCGGGTGATGAGAGCGGGCTGGCCGAGACGATCGTGGCCCGGGCTGTGGGCACCGGCTCGGGCTCTGCGGACGCGACCGCGCGCGGCCGCCGGGCTCCGAGCCGGGCGCGCTGCGGCGCGCCGAGCGTGGACAGCACCAGCACGGACTCCACCAGTGCGTCGGCCGCGGGGCGAACGAGGTAGCGGCCGTCGGGCGGTCCGAGCAGGAAGCCGAACTCCAGCTGGACGAAGCCGAACGGGCCCTCGCGGTCGCCGGGCGCGGCCGTGGTCCTACTCGCCCTGGTGGGCCTGGCTCGCGCGCTTGCTCTTCTTGGCGGGCAGCGAGTACTTCGACGGCTTGGTCGGCACGACCGGGTTGTCGATCTCGCGCAGGCGCGACATCAGGTCCGTCCACTGCTCGGGCGCCAGCACGGCGAGCGCCTGCTTGCCGAGCTTGCGGTTCGCGCCGAACATCGGCTGGAAGCCGAGGTGGATGTGGTCGTTGTGGTCGGCCATTGCGAAGGTCGCCCCGCCGATCTCGAGGAGGGAGATGATCTGCGCGGGCGCCATCGTTCCCTGCAGCTGCATCAGCCTGCGCACTGCCTGCTCGGTGATCCCGCCGGGCTCCTGGTGGCCGAGGATCGGGATGCCGTTCACCGTGGCGATGTCGACGGCGTTGCCCGAGGAGTGGTGCGAGACGTTGCCCGAGGAGGTGTAGAAGCCATGGCCGCACTTGAGCGAGGTCACGCCCGGCTTCAGGCCCGACTCGGCGAGGTAGGCAAGCGAGGCGAGGATGCGACGGTCGATCTGGCCGGAGCGGATGTCGTCACGGCCGCACTCGTAGATCTCGATGCGCTCGTCGGAGAGGACGCGCTTCTCGAGCAGCGGCTTCGGCAGCAGCATGATCTGGCCGATCGACATGGCGCCGGCGTTGTCCTTGCCGTAGAGGACGTTGCGGCCGGAGGCGCGGTAGATCGCGGTGGCCTCGAGCAGCTTCCAGCCGTCGAGGATCGGCTTCGGGTCGATGCTCGGCGCGCCGCGGCCGGCCGGGCGGATCGAGAACTCCACGTGGGAGGCCCTGCCGGGGTCGACGCGGCCGATGCGGCCGACGATCGTCCCGCCGATCACGCGCGAGCCCTTCTTGAGCGGGCGCAGGCGAACCTTGCTCGGGTCGAGGCCGAAGGGCCGCGAGAAGTAGTTCTTGTAGGTCTCGTACTTGCCGCTCTTGCGGGCCTGGGCGTCGAGCTGCTGCTCGAGGCCGCCGGAATCACGCGCGCCCGGGACATCCGGATGCGCGAACAGGCGCTCCTTGACCGGGGCGGACGCCTGGGCGGCGGAGTCGGACACGTCGCCTCCGCGGTCGCGCTCGGCCTTCTTGTCCGACGCGTCGAGCTGCCGGCCGGCCGAGGCGGGCTCGTCGGGCTGCGGGTCGGCGTTGGCGCTCATTGCGCGAGCGGTGGTGCTCGGATCCGGGGCGGTGTCGTTCTTCGGAACCGGATAGAGGCGCGAGACCTCGCCGAGGTGGGCGTAGGTGTAGCGGTTCCCGTAGACGTCCTGGAGCACGACGTGGCGACCGAGCTTCTTGTTACGGCCGATCTTCTTGATCACGCCGTCGTTCACGGCGACCACGGGCGAGCCCTTCTCGGCGAAGATGTCGATGCTGCGCCGGTTGTCATCCGACTCGATCACGTTGGCCGCGTTCTCGCCGCGCTTCACGCGCTTGAGGAGCTGCTGCTCGGCGAGGTCGTCCGCGTAGCGCGCCCGTGCAACAACGGGGAAGCGGCCCTCGGTCAGTCCGGTGAGGGAGCCGATCAGGTCGGCGGGCACGCCGGAGATCAGCCGCGCGCGAAGGAGAACCGAGTCCACGTACCAGTCCGCGTGGTTGTAGGCCCAGATCGCGGCGCGCACGTCGTTCTCGTAGTTGGCCGCCTTGAGGTAGCGGGCCGCGGAGAAGATCGCGTCAACGGGGTTGAACGGATCCTTGCGGCCGTCCTTGTTCGCGTCCGTCCCGTACATCTTCCACGTGGCGGGCATGAACTGCATCCAGCCGAGGGCGCCGGCGGATGACACGTTCAGGTTGCGGCCGTAGTCCGTCTCGATCTCGTTGATGGCCGCGAGGACCTCCCAGCGCACGCCGTACTCGATACCGGCGGCCTGGTAGATCGACAGGAGGAAGGGCGGCACGCGGAACTTGCGGATCATGAAGTTGGGGACGCCGGTGGCCGTGGAGGGGCCGGGCAGCACGTCGACGAAGCCGGGGTTGCCGGGCGTCGGAGTGCCGTCGGGATTGCGGAGGGGCGAGCGGCGGCCGCGACGCTTCGCGCGGGAGATCTCATCCTTAGCTCGACCCTCGACCTCACCGACGAGCTCGCGGGTGCCGTCGCTGTTCCGCTCGACCCTACGTCCGGAGTCCGAGCGCTCCTGCGGCGAGCCGCCGTCGGAGCTCGGCCCGTTGTCGTCCTGAGGGGCCGGCGCCGGCTTGTCCGTCTCGGGCGGCTTCGGGAGGTTCGGGGTGGTCGGCGTGGGGTCGGCGTGGTCGGCGCGGGCACCGGCGTGCCGGGCAGCTGGATGTCGTCGAGGGACGAGCCGGGCGGCACGTCCACCTGCACGGGCACGACCGAGCCGTCGGCGAGCTGGACGTAGACCGTCTGCGTCTGCGCGGCGGCGGGGATGCTGAGCGCGGTGAGCGCGGCAACAGCAATCAGGCCCGCTGCAAGCAGGAGGGTAATTACCCGCGTCTTCATCCTTGCTTTTCCAGGTCCTCCCTCGGAACGTCGCTGACGACCGCGCGTTGAGGCGCGCGGGTTTTCACCACCTGCTGCGGCCTGAACGCTACTTGAGGGCTTTGAGCTGTGCAACGGGGAACCGTGGGATTGGGACGGGGTATCCGCCCGGGGGCGGGTATGCGAGATCTCGTCGTTGTATCGACCGGCCCTGCCCATAACTTCAATACCGCCCTCCCGCGGACTGGACACCCTTCAAATGCCGCATGCATCGTCCAGGTGAGGCATATGTTCCTCGGGAGCGGCTATTCAAACGTGCATCAGGGTCAAGTCGAGGGTTAGGGTGGCCCTTTTGGACCCCTCTCCGGCGTCTCTCCTCAGACCGTGATGTACCCTGCGCCGCAATGGCCGCCCCAGAGCAGGACGAGCGCTTCGTCGACCGCCTCTCCCGGCAGGGCGAGGAGGCCCTCGGCAAGATCGCCGAGGAGCTGATCTCGAATCCGGTCATAAATGGCGCGATAGCCCGCGCCTTCGAGGCGCGCGAGAAGGCCGTCCAGGCGCAGGAGGCAGCCATGGGTGCACTGAACCTACCGTCGGCCGCCGACATCGAGCGCGTCACTCGCCGGCTCAGGTCGGTGTCGCAGCGCCTCGAGGGGATCGAGGACGCGATCGACCGCCTCGACGAGCGCGTGGCCGGTCCCGCCGGTGCCTCCGGCGACCAGCGCCTGGCGAGAATCGAGGCCCGCCTCGACGAGATGAGTCGCGACCTCGCCGCGCTCTCCGCGCTGGTGGCTCCGGGCGAGGAGCCGATGCCGCGCGCGCAGGAGCGTCTCACCGTCACGGACTCCTGAGCGCCGCGTAGCCGGCCTCGCCCACGCGCACGCCCAGCTCTTCCAGCTCTTCCGGGCTCAGTCGCCGCGAGCCGTTCGACGACGGCGCGTCAGACACCCCGAGCACGGCGGCTGCTGCTACGCCGCGGCGTGCGGCGATCTGCAGGATCGTGGCCGCCTCCATCTCCACGGCGAGCGCGCCCTGCTCGATCCATCCCGCCGCGGCTCCGTCGCGCGGGTCGTAGAAGAGGTCGCTCGTGGCGATCGTCGCGGGGCGGGCGCCGGCCGCCACCAGCGCCTCCAGCAGTTCCGGGTCGGGCGCGAGCGGAGCGTCGGCGCCGAGCGCCGCGCTGGTGCCGTCCACGGGGAGGACCGACGCGGCGGCGAGCAGCGTCCCGAGCTCGAGCTCCGGGTCAAGCGCGCCGCAGGTCCCGATCCGGACGAATCGGGTGGCGCCGAGAGCGATCAGCTCCTCGCAGACGATCGCCGCGCTCGGGCCGCCCATGCCGGTGGCCTGCACGGTGAGCGGCTCGCCATCGGGCGCGACCCCGGTGTAGCCCCATAGTCCACGCGCGTGGTTGAACATCTTCGGCGGCGTCTCGAGCAGCGCCTGGGCCACCGCGAGCGCTCTCCCCGGATCGCCCGGCAGCAGGACCCGCTCGGCCAGCTCGGCGGTCGGCCGAATGTGGTTCGCGCGGACTTCGTGCTGGAGCGACAAGGGCGGCGCACGATAGTGAGCATGGTTACAGCGCCCGGATGGCGCCGCTCTCATCACAGGCGCGGGCAGGATGCCCGCGCTGGGTAACCTCCCCCGCAGTGGCCAAGTCTCCGACAAACCTCCGCGACGCCGTCGAGAAGACGGTCGAGGCCACGCTCGGCTCGGCCGGGCGCAGCCGCTCGGCGGCTCAGGGCGCGCTCGACGACCTCGTGGAGTCGGTCGAGGACCTTCGCAAGGGCGCCGAGGAGCGCCTTTCGCGCGGGCGGCGCTCCGTGGCCGATGTGATCGAGGGCCGGCGCCCCGCCACCTCCGACGACATGAAGGAGCTGAAGGCGGAGCTGCGTGCGATCGGCCGCCGTCTCGACGCGCTCGAGGAGCGGCTGCCGGCCAAGCGGGCCGCCTCCAAGACGCGCGCGCGCGCGAAGGCGCCCGCGAAGTCGTCCTCCAAGCGCGCGAAGTCGTCCGCCAAACGCCCGAAGTCGTCCTCCAAGCGCACCTCGTAGTGGCCGGCCGCCGGGTGCTGATCACCGGCGTGGGCAGCCACGTGGGCAGCCTCCTCGCCGCGCAGCTCGAGCGCGATCCCGACGTGGAGTACGTGGCCGGGCTCGACACACGGCCTCCCAAGGTCCCGCTCGAGCAGACCGACTTCATCGACGCCGACATCCGCGATCCGGAGATCGGCCGGCTGATCCCGCCCACCGGAGTGGACACGATCGTGCACGAGCAGATCGTCCGCCAGCCCGGACCGGGGATGTCGCCGCGCGCCATGCACGACATCAACGTGATTGGAACGCTCCAGCTGCTCGCGGCGTGCGAGCGCGTGCCCACCCTCCGCACGATCGTCGTGCGCGGGTCGGCCGGCGTGTACGGCGCCGAGCCGCAGGCGCCCCAGTTCTTCAAGGAGGAGATGGCGCGCCTGTTCCCGCTGAGGACGCGCTTTCAGCGCGACGTGGCCGAGATCGAGAACTACTTCGACACCTACTCGCGCAGGCACGAGGGCGTGGACTGCACGATGCTCCGCTACCAGCCGGCGATCGGCCCGGGCATGCGCACGCAGATCACGCGCTACCTCTCTCAGCCGGTGTGCCCGACCTTCATGGGCTTCGACCCGCGCATCCAGCTCGTTCACATCGACGACGCGCTCGAGGCGATCGTCGCCGCGGTGCGCAACCCGGTGGGTGGTGCCGTGAACGTCGCGGCACCCGGAACGATCGGCCTCGCCCGGATGATCCGGCTGGCGGGGAAGCGCGCGCTGCCGATAGCCGCACCCCTGTTCGGAGCGGTCACCTCCACCGGCCAGCGGCTCGGCCTCGACACCCAATCCGAGGACTTCGAGCGGCTGCTCCGCTACGGACGCGGCGTCGACACGCGCAGGCTCACCGACGAGGTCGGGTACACGCCACGCCACTCCACGGTGCACGCGGTGGAGAGCTGGGCGGGACAGGCGACGGCGGCCGCATGAACCAGGGCACCGCCATCTCATTCATGCGCCGGCTCCGGGCCGGGCTCGACTCCGGGCTCGAGCTTCCCGAGGCGATCACCAAGGGCGCCGCGGCGCTCCCGCGCGACGCGCGCGAGACCGTGGAGCGGATCCTCGACCGGATGGACGGCGACTACTCGGAGGACGAGTGGGGCTTCGACGAGGACTTCGCCGAGCTGGTCGAGCCGTTCTTCGCCTTCCTGTACGAGTCGTGGTGGAGGGTGAAGGTCGAGGGCGCCGAGCGCGTGCCCGCGCACGGGCGCGTGCTGCTCACCTCCAACCACGCCGGCATCCTCCCCTGGGACGCCACGATGATCTCGATGGCCCTCCTGCGCGAGCACCCGCTGCCGCGCCACCCGCGCTTCCTCGTGCTCGACTGGGCGTTCGACCTGCCGTGGATCTCCGCGGGGATTCGCAAGGTCGGAGGCGTGGTGGCGTCGCCGTTCAACGCGCTGCGCCTGCTCGAGCAGGACCAGCTGGTGGCGGTCTTCCCCGAGGGCGTGAAGGGCACGGGCAAGCCGTTCTCGGAGCGCTACCGCCTCCAGCGCTTCGGCCGCGGCGGCTTCGTGGAGATCGCGCTGCGCACCGGCGCGCCGATCGTGCCGGTGGCGGTCGTGGGCAGCGAGGAGATCTACCCGAAGCTCGGCGACATCCCGCCGCTGGCGCGCATGCTGGGCGCGCCCTTCTTCCCGCTCACGCCGACGTTCCCCTGGCTCGGCCCGCTCGGAGTGGTACCCGCTTCCGTCGAAGTGGCGCATCGAGTTTCTCGAGCCGATCGAGACCGCGTCCTACGGGCCCGAGGCCGCCGAGGACCGGGCGCTGGTGCTCGAGCTATCCGAGCGCGTGCGCGGCGAGATTCAGCAGGCTCTGTACGCAAACCTCGTACGCAGGGGTCCAGCCTTCATCTAATAGGCCAAATCGGCCGATATTTAGAGGAGATGCAAAAACTTGCCGTCCTGCTAGCGGCGCTGGCTCTACTACTCCTGCCCGGATCGGCTCTCGCCGCGCCCGGTGACCCCTGGGTCGCCTACGTCGCAAACTCGGTCGTCACGAAGCAGTCCGCGGCCTCGCCGGTGATCCTCAGGGCGAACCCGGCGACCGGGGCGCTCACCGAGATCTCGCGCAACGGGGCGCAGGGTGACCTGTTCCGGCATCCGTACGACATCGTGGTCGCCGCCGACGGCAGTCTGCTCGTGGCCGACATGGGCGCGTACGCCACGCCCTCCGCCCGGACACCCGACGGGCGCATCATCCGGGTGGACCCCGTGACGGGCCAGCAGTCGCTCGTGACCTCGGGCAACCTGCTCGTGGATCCGGCCGGCCTCGCGATCGCCCCTGGCGGGCTCATCTACGTGATCGAGAACGTGGGGACGCTCGGACAGCCGGGCGTGGTGAGCGTGGACCCGGCGACCGGCGCGCAGACGCTCGTGACCCAGGGCGGGCAGCTCTGCTACCCGTTCGGCATCGCCGTGCATCCGAACGGCTCGCTGCTGGTGACCGACTACGGCGACTTCAGCGACGGCACGACCGTCATCAACTGCGCGCACGACTTCGGCGCGCTCGTGAAGGTGGACCCGGTCACGAAGGGCCAGTCGATTCTGTCGCGCAACGCGGCACAGTGGGGCAACCTGCTGCGCAACCCGCTTGGAGTGACGGTCGAGCCGGGCGGGCGCATCCTGCTCGTGAACCAGAACGGCGGCACCGCGCTCGTGGCCGTGAACCCGGAGACGGGTGTGCAGGACGCGGAGACCACGAACACCGGGACCGACCGGGTGGTCCTCCCTCAGCGGCCGGCGCTCACGCCCGACGGCGACGTGGTCGTGAGCGACTTCACGCTCGACGACATGGAGGGCGGGCTCGTGTCGGTGGACCTGCCGGACGGGGGACAGAGCATCCTGCGCCAGGACCGCCAGCTCTTCAACAACCCGCTGGGCGTGGCCGTGGTGTCGAACCACGCGCCCGTCGCGGCGCTGTCGGTGTCGCCCCCCAGGGTCGCCGGCGGCCGCCAGGTGACCTTCGACGCGTCGGGCTCGCGCGACCCCGAGGGGCTCCAGCTCCGCTACGCCTGGGACCTCGACGGCAACGGCAGCTTCGAGACGGACGGCGGCACGAGCCCGAGCATCACCCACACCTACGTCGGCACGACCACCTTCACCCCGCGCGTGCGCGCGAGCGATCCGCACGGCGCCTCCGGCGTGGCCGGCGCGGCGCTCAGCGTCGACTCCATTCGCCCGGTGATCAGCGGACTGAAGGTCCGCGGATCGACGATCACCTACCGGCTGTCCGAGGCCGCGCGCGTGACGATCCAGCTACAGCAGAAGAAGGGCAGGCGCTGGCGCACGATCAGGGTGCTGCGCCAGAACGGTGTGGCAGGGAGGAACCGCCTGACGGCCCAGAGCCGCGCGCGCGCAGCAAAGCGCCCGCGCCGCGTCCGCTACCGCGCCGAGGCCTTCGCGGTCGACGCCGTCGGAAACCGCTCGCGGCCCACTCGGCTGCGCCTGTCGGCAAGGGCCGCCAAGAACCTGCGCAGGCGGCGGTAACGTGAGCTAGAAGTGCACGCCGCGTAGGAGGTAGGCCATCGCCACTGCCTCCGTGGACATCTCGCCGTCGTCCTTCTTCTCGCCGGCGGGCAGCGCCTTCTTGTCGCCCTTGTCCTCGCCGTCCTTGCCCTTCTTCTTCGCGGCGCTCGAGTCCGGGAACAGGTTGTAGGCCTGGTTGAGGACGATGTCGACCGTCTTCGGGGAGATCGAGTAGAGGATCTCGCCGAACGTGCCGAGCCTGGAGGCCATGCGCTTTGGCTTGTCGATCATCGCGTCGCACAGCATCAGCGCGGCCTCGTCCGGAGTGAGGGTCGGGAAGGCCTTGTAGATGTCGGTCGGCGCGATCATCGGGGTGCGCACGAGCGGCATGTAGACGGTGGTGAACTTCACGTTGTCGGCCACCACCTCGGGTGCCGTGCAGCGGGAGAAGGCGTCGAGCGCCGACTTCGACGCCACGTAGGCGGAGAAGCGCGGCGTGTTCGTCTGCACGCCGATCGAGCTCACGTTGATGATGTGGCCGCCCTTGCGCTCGCGCATCCCAGGGAGGAACGCGAGGATCAGCTTCAGCGCGCCGAAGTAGTTCAGCTGCATGGTGCGCTCGTAGTCGTGGAAGCGGTCATACGAGCGCTCGACCGAGCGGCGAATCGAGCGGCCCGCGTTGTTCACGAGCACGTCCACACCGCCGTGCTGCTCGAGCACCTCGGCCGCGAGCCGGTCGATGTCCTCGAGGTCGGAGAGGTCCGCGGGGTGCACGTGCGCGGTCCCGCCGAGCTCCTCCACCTGCTTCGCCACCTCCTCGAGCTTCTCGCGCGTGCGCGAGACGAGCAGCACGATGCCGCCGGCCTCGCCGACCTTCACCGCGGTCTCGAGGCCGATGCCGCTGGAGGCGCCGGTGATCAGGACGCGCTTGTCCTTGACCACGCTCGCGAGCGAGCGGTCGCGGAACAGGTCCGGGTCGAGGTTGCGCTCCCAGTAGTCCCACAGGCGCGGCGCGTACGTGGACAGCGGGGGCACGGCGATCCCGGTACCGCTCAGCGCGCGCTGGCTGTCGCGCGCGTCGAACTTCGCGCGGAAGTCGCGGTTCTCCATCGCGGCCGGGGGAACGCCGATGTCGTGGTAGAGCTGGTTGCGGATCCGCTTGACCATCGGCAGCGCCATGAGGCCCGCGCGCACCTGCTTCGGAACGGCGTTCGTCAGGTTCGGGTCCACGCGCAGCGCGAACTGGGGAGCGTGCGCCGCCCTCGCGAACTCGTTCAGCGTCTCGCCCACGGTCATGGGCTCGGGGTTCACCAGGTGGAACGTGTCGCCGGGCAGCTCTCCGTCCGGCAGGTGCGAGATGTGGTCCATCGCACGCGCGATGAAGTCCACCGGGACGATGTTCGTCTGCCCGCCCTCGGGGCCGGCGAGCGGGAACCACTCCGGCAGCGCGTGGCGCAGCTTCTGGAGCAGCTTGAAGAAGTAGTAGGGACCGTCGATCTTGTCCATCTCGCCGGTCTCCGAGTGGCCGACCACGATGCCCGGCCGGAACACAAGCGTCTTGGTCTCGACGCCCTCGCGCACCAGTCGCTCCGACTCGTACTTGGTGCGGTGGTAGTGGTGGGGCAGCTTCTGCCCCTCGTCGAACATGTCCTCCTGGAAGATGCCCTCGTAGTTGCCGGCCACCGCGATCGAGCTGACGTGGTTGAAGCGGGCGACCTCGTGCGCGTTCGCGAACTCGATGACGTGCTGGGTGCCCTCCACGTTCGCGCGCTCCGAGGACTCCTCGTCGGCCTCGATGTCGTAGACGGCCGCCAGGTGGAAGAGGTGGTCGATCGGCTGGTCGAAGTTCTCCACGCCGAGACCGGGCTTCGAGAGGTCGCCCGCCACCGGCACGATCCTCCCCTCGGGCGCGCCGAGCCGCTGGGCGAGCGCGTCGAGCTTCCCGCGCGAGCCCTCGCGCACCAGCGCGTAGATCGTGCCGTCGCGCTTCAGCAGCTCGGCCACGAGATGCCTGCCGATGAAGCCGGTCGCGCCGGTTACGAAGTAGTTCAAGAATCCTCCCTAGGGGTGAAGGGTGCGGAGTCTAATTTGACTGCGACCTCGGCGCGCGCAAGACTTCGGACGAGTTCTTGTAGAGACCGGTTGGCGGTTCGCCGTCAACGGCCTACGACGCGGGCCGTGCCCCGCACGCAGCGGCGGAGTGAACCCTTCTACTCCGCCGTTGCTCACTCTCGCGACACAATGCGGGCCGTGGCAGAGCGCGTTTCCCTGAAGGAAGCCGCCGAGCGAGTGGGCGTCTCGCCCGAGACGCTGCGCCGATGGGCGCGCGAGGGCGTGATCCCGGAGGTCGACGGCAAGGGCCAGTGGACCACCGCCGCGGTGGCGCACGCGCGCATCGTGGCGCGGCTCCGCGACCGCGGGCACAAGCTCGAGGAGATCAAGGAGGCGGGCAAGGAGGGTCGGCTCGCCTACGGGTACATCGAGGAGCTCTTCGGCGGCGACGAGCCGGCGCGCTCGCTGAAGGAGGCGGCCGAGCTCACCGACCTGGAGCCGGCGCTGATCGAGCGCTTCTGGGCGAGCCTCGGGCTGCCCACGAAGGGCCTCGAGCAGCTCAGCGACGAGGACATCCAGGCGCTGCACTACGTCTCCGGCGTGCTCGGCGCCGGCTTCCCGCTGGTGGCGTTCCTCCAGCTCTGCCGCGTCTACGGCCAGGCGCTGGCGCAGATCGCCGAGGCCGAGGTGCGGCTCTTCCATCTCTACGTCCACGAGCCGCTCATCCGGGAGGGCGTGCCCGGGCTGCAGATGGCGGAGGAGATGGGGGACTTGGCGCGCGACCTGCTGCCGGTGGCGTCGCCGATGATGGACTACGTCCACCAGCGCTTCCTCCAGCACTTCGTGGAGCAGGACGTGGTGGGGCACATGGAGAGCGAGCTCGAGGACGAGGACGTGGACCTCGGGCGCGTGCGGGTGGCGATCGCCTTCGCCGATCTCGCCGGCTACACCCGCTTCACCGAGGAGGAGGGAGAGGAGGAGGCGGTGTCGTCGGTCGAGCGCTTCGTCGAGGGCGTGACCCACACGTTGCCCGAAGACGCACGCGTGGTGAAGACGATCGGCGACGAGGTGATGGTCGTGGGCCAGGACATCCGGGCTCTCGTGGACTGGGCGGTGGGCTTCACGAGCCTGTTCGACGAGCGGCCGGAGCCCCGCATCGGCGTGCACTGGGGGACGACTCTCTACCGGGACGGCGACTACTTCGGCCGCGACGTGAACCTCACGTCGCGTGTGGTGGCGCGGGCGCGAGGCGGGGAGGTGCTCGTGACCGACTCGGTCGTGGAGGCCGTGCGGGACTCGCACGCACCTCAGCTTCGAACGCGATCGGGCAGGTGAAGCTGAAGGGCTTCGCCGAGCCGCGGCAGCTGTGCCGAGCGATCCCGCGCGAGCCGCGCGAGGAATGAGCGAGCTCGCGCTCGAGGCGGCGCGCGAGAGTGGCCTCGTGCGTGCAGGCGAGCCGCTGCTCGTGATGGTGTCGGGTGGCGGGGACTCGGTGGCGCTGCTGGATGTGGCGCGTGCGGCTCGGCGCGGATGTCTCGGTGCTCCACGTGAACTACGGGTTCCGCGACGGGGCCTCGGAGGACGAGGCCTTCGTCCGATGATCTCTGCGATCAGCTCGGCGTGCCGCTCGCCGTCGAGCGTGTGCAGTTGGGCACCGAGGGCAACCTTCAGGAGCGTGCTCGGGACGCTCGCTATGCGCTGGCCGAGGCGCTTGCCGTTGGTGACTACGCCGCCGCGCACACAGCCTCCGACCAGGCGGAGACCGTTCTTTACCGCCTTGCCGTCTCGCCGGGGTCGCGGGCACTGCACGGGATGTCGCCGCGCCGCGGCCGGCTGGTGCGCCCGCTGCTCGCGGTGACCCGCGAGGAGGTGCGCGAGTACCTGCGCGCACGAGGGCTCGAGTGGCGCGAGGACCCTTCGAACGCCGACCGCCGCTTCGCGCGCGCCCGTGTGCGCCACGACGTGATCGAGGCGCTGCGCGAGCTCTCGCCTGCCGCGGAGCGGACGATCGCGGAGACCGTGAGGCAGCTCCGGGACGAGGCGGACGTGCTCGACGCTGTGGTTGCGGAAGCGGTGAAGGAGCTGGGCGGCGGGCCCGCGGTGTTGCTCGCTGCCCTGCGGGAGCACCCGCCGGCCGTGCGCCGGCTCGTGCTGCGCGAGCTCGCCGGCCGGACCCTCTCCACCCGGGAGCTCGACGAGATCCTCGCCCTCGGCGAGCGAGGCAGCAAGTCGCTCGACCTCGGCGGCGGCCTGCGCGCCGTGTCCGAGTACGGCACGCTCCGCTTCAGCCGCACGGCCGACGCCGCCACGCCCGAGCCGGTGCAGCTCACGGTGCCCGGCCGCGCGCGCTTCGGTGACTGGGAGGTCGAGGCGCGCCTCGGCGGCCCGGGCGACGTGACCGTGAGCAACCTCGGCGCCGAGCTGACCGTGCGCGCCTGGCGCGACGGCGACCGCATGCGCCCGGCCGGCCTGGGCGGATCGAAGTCGCTCCAGGACCTGTTCACCGACCAAAAGGTCCCGCGCGCGCTGCGCCACACGCTGCCGGTGGTGGAGTTCGGACGGCGAGATCGTCTGGGTGGCGGGCGTGGCGGTGGACGAGCGCTTCGCGGCGGCGGAGGGCGCCGAGGGCGCGGTGAGGTTGAGCGCGCGTTCTGCCGTGGGCGGTGCGTAGGCGCCAGCGTTTAAACAGCGGGCAATGAAGGCGGCCGGGCCGGGGGTTATCGGCGATTTGTCCGGGTGGGCCGGACAAATCGCGATCGGTCCCCCTTCAGGGCTCTCGGCCGGGGCTCCCGGCCTACTGCGTCCCGAACACCCGGTCGCCCGCGTCGCCCAGGCCGGGGCGGATGTATGCGTTCTCGTCGAGCTCTCGGTCCACGGCGGCGGTCCAGATCTGGACGTCGGGGTGGGCCTTCTCGACCGCCTCGACTCCCTCGGGGGCGACCACCAGGCACACGAGGGCGAGCCGGCGCGCGCCGGCCGCCTTCAGCTTGTCGAGGGCGTGCACCGCACTTCCGCCGGTTGCGAGCATCGGGTCCACCACGAAGACGTGAGCGTCGGCCAGGCCGGGCGGCAGGCGCTCGTAGTAGTCCACCGGGCGGTGCTCCTCCTCGTCGCGGTACACGCCGACGTGGCCCACGCGGGCCCCCGGGAGGAGCCGCAGGAAGCCGTCGACCATCCCGAGTCCGGCGCGCAGCACCGGCACGATCGTGATCTCGCTGGGGAGGCGGCTGCCGGTGGTGTGCTCGAGCGGGGTCTCGACCTCGACCTCGGTCACCGGGAGGCCGCGCGCGGCCTCGACAGCCAGGATTGCCGAGGCCTCGAAGAGGGCCTGGCGGAAGTCGCCGTGGCTGGTGTCGCGGTCGCGCATGACGGCGAGCCGGTCGGCGAGAACGGGGTGGTCCACGACCTCAAGGCGCTGTGACATGGGCGCGACGATAACCTCGCGGGCCGCTTGTCTGCCTCCATGCGCAACGTAGAGCTCAAGGCCCGCGACCCCGATCCGGCTCGTTCGCTGGAACGGGCGCTCGCGCTCGGCGCGGAGGATTGGGGTGAGATCACGCAGCGCGACACCTACTTCGCCGGCGCCCGCGGCCGCATCAAGCTGCGCGAGCAGGACCCCGGCGACCACGAGCTGATCCAGTATTCGCGCGAGAATTCCACCGATGCGAGGACGAGCACCTACCGGCGCGTGCCGACCGGCGAGGCGGACGCGCTGCGCGCTGCCCTCGACGACGCCTACGGCACGCTCGTGACGGTCACGAAGCGCCGCCACCTGCTGCTCTGGGAGGGAGTGCGCATCCATCTCGACGAGGTCGAGGGTCTCGGCAGCTATCTCGAGCTCGAGGCCGTGGCCGAGCCGGACTCCGACCTTGGCGCCGAGAGCGAGAAGGTCGAACGGCTGCGAAGGGAGCTCGGGATCGAGGATCAGGACCTGGTGGCCACGAGCTACTCGGACCTCCTCCTGAATGACCCGGATCGGCTGATGCGTGCCGCGGATGAGGTGATGAGGACGGCGTACGCGCCCTACTCCCACTTCCCGGTCGGCGTCGCGCTGCGGGCCCCCGACGGGAGCATCCACGTGGGCTCGAACGTCGAGAACGCGAGCTACCCGCAGGGACAGTGCGCGGAGACCTCCGCGATCGGCGCGCTGATCGCGGCGGGTCACACGAGGATCGCGGAGGTCGCGGTCACGGCCGAGAGGATGGACATCTGCCCACCGTGCGGCGGCTGCCGCCAGCGGCTGGCGGAGTTCGCGAGCGCGGACACGCCTGTGCACCTTGGGCGCCCGGGCGGCCCCCGGCAGACGACCACGATCGGCGAGCTCCTGCCGCTCGCCTTCGAGCTCGAATGAGCGGCGGCGGACGCCGCCGCGGTGATGAACGAGCGCTCGGGCCTCCGGCCGCGCGTGGGCGTGGTGCTCGGCTCCGGCCTCGGCGCGGTGGCCGACGCAGTGGAGGATCCGACCACGATCGACTACGGCGAGCTGCCCGGCTTTCCCGTGCCGGGCGTGGTGGGCCACGGCGGGCAGGCCGTGCTGGGCAACATCGGCGACGTGCCCGTGGCGGTGCTTCAGGGCCGCGCGCACCTCTACGAGGGCGGCGACCTCGACAAGATCCGCACGCCGGTGCGCGCGCTGCGCGCCGCGGGCGCCGAGATCCTCGTGCTCACGAACGCCGCCGGCTCGCTGCGGCCCGAGGTGGGCCCCGGAAGCCTGATGCTGATCTCGGATCACATCAACCTGAGTGGCGCGAATGTGCTCGCCGGACCGAACGACGACGAGATCGGCCCGCGTTTCCCGAGCATGCGCGATGCCTACGACCCGGAGCTGCGGGCCGGGTTTCGCGACGCGGCGGAGGAGCTCGGCACGCCGCTCGCCGAGGGTGTGTACCTCGCGGTCTCCGGGCCGACCTTCGAGACGGCGGCCGAGATCCGGGCCTTCGTCACGCTCGGCGCCGACGCCGTGGGGATGTCCACCGTGCACGAGACCGCGGTGGCGCGGCACTGCGGCCTGCGGGTGGCGGCGATCTCCGCGATCTCGAACCTCGCGGAGGGCATGAGCGAAGTGTCGCTCAGCCACGAGCAGACCCTCCGCGACGCCCAGCGCGCCGCCGAGGACCTGGTGCCGCTGCTGGTGCGCTTCGTCGGGAGGCTCGGCAAGTGAGCTACGTGCCGGACCTGATCCGCATCAAGCGCGACGGCGGCGAGCTGAGCGACGAGCAGCTGCGCGAGCTGGTCCAGGGCATCGCCGACGGCAGCGTGAGTGACGCTCAGGTGGGGGCACTGGCGATGGCGGTCGTCCTGCGCGGCATGACCCCGGCCGAGCGGATCGCGCTGACCGGCGCGATGCGGGACTCCGGCGACGTGCTCGACTGGTCGGACGCCGGCCTGCCCGGCCCGGCGCTCGACAAGCACTCCACCGGCGGCGTGGGCGACAAGGTGAGCCTCCTGCTGGCGCCGATCGTGGCCGCGTGCGGCGGGGCGGTGCCGATGATCTCGGGGCGCGGCCTCGGCCACACCGGCGGCACGCTCGACAAGCTCGAGGCCATCCCGGGCTACGACACGGTGCCCGACCCGGACGCCTTTCGCCGCGCCGTGGCGCAGGCGGGCGCGGCGATCGTGGGCCAGACGGCCCGGCTCGCACCCGCCGACCGCCGGCTGTATGCGATCCGCGACGCCACCGGCACGGTCGAGTCGATCCCTCTGATCGTGGCCTCGATCCTCTCGAAGAAGCTGGCCGCGGGCCTCGATGCGCTGGTGATGGACGTGAAGGTGGGCTCCGGGGCCTTCCTGCCCGACCGCGAGCAGGCGGAGGAGCTCGCGCGCGCGATCGTGGAGGTGGCGAACGGCAACGGCCTGCCGACCTCGGCGGTGCTCACCGACATGGACCGCGTGCTGGGCCGCAGCGCCGGCAACGCGGTGGAGGTGCGCGAGTCGATCGACCACCTCACCGGCGCCGCGAAGGACGAGCGGTTGCGCGAGGTCACGCTCGCCCTGAGCGCGGAGCTGCTCGTGCTCGGTGGCGTGGAGCCCGACCCGGCGTCGGCGCGCACGGCGGCCGAGAATGCGCTCGACAGCGGCGCAGCCGCGGAGCGCTTCGGCGCCATGGTCCGCGAGCTGGGCGGCCCGGCGGACCTCCTCGAGGCACCCGAGCGCCACCTCGCCGAGGCGCCGGTCACGCTCGCCGCCGAACCTGCGGAGCCGGGGACCGTGACATCGGTGGACGTGCGCGCCGTGGGCCTCGCCGTGGTGGCCCTGGGCGGAGGCCGCACCAGGGAGGACGACCCGGTGGACCACTCCGTGGGGCTCACCGAGGTGGCGGCGCCCGGCGAGGAGGTGGCGCCCGGCGGCCGCCCGCTCGCGCTCGTGCACGCGAAGGACGAGGAGGCAGCCGGCCGGGCCGCGGACGCTCTGCGCGCGACCTACAAGCTGGGCGACTCCGCGCCGGACGCGCCGCCGCCCGTCCTCGAGGTGCTGCGGTGACCGGCGTGCCAAAGGTGGAGCTGCACGTGCACCTCGAGGGCACTGCGCCGCCCGACCTGATCCGGCGGCTCGCCGAGCGCAACGGCCTGCCCGTGCCCGAGGGCGTGTTCGCAGCCCCGGACCGCTTCGCCTACATCGACTTCCTCGACTTCCTGAAGACCTACGACAAGGCCGCCAGCGTGATCCGCACCGGCGAGGACTACCGGGACATCACCTACGAGTACCTCATGAGCTGCGCGGCGGAGGGCGCGATCTACGTGGAGCTCACCGCCTCTCCCGACCACGCGAAGCTCGTGGGCATGAGCGACGAGGAGCACCTGGACGGCATCGCCCGCGGGATCGACGACGCGCGCGCGGAGAGCGGGATCGAGGGGCGCATCCTGATCTCCTGCGTGCGCAACTTCGGCGTGGAGCCCGCGCTCCGCGTGGCCCACTACGCCGCCGAGCTCCCGCATCCCTACGTGGTGGGCTTCTCGATGGCCGGCGACGAGGAGAACTACCCGCCCGCCGCCTACGCCGAGGCGTTCGAGATCGCCGCTGCCGCGGGGCTCGGCTGCACGGTCCACGCGGGCGAGTGGGCGGGGCCCGAGAGCGTGCGCGAGGGGCTCACGCTCCCGGTGAGCCGCATCGGGCACGGCGTGCGCTCGATCGAGGACCCGGCCCTCGTCGAGGAACTGGCCGAGCGCGGCACCGTCCTGGAGGTCTGCCCCACCAGCAACGTGGTGCTCGGCATCTACCCGACCTACGAGGAGCATCCACTGCCGCGGCTGACGGACGCGGGGGTGCAGGTGACGCTCGGATCCGACGACCCTCCCTACTTCGGCGCGACCATCGGCGGGGAGTACGCGCTGTGCGCCGAGCACTACGGCTTCGACGACGAGGCGCTGAGAGCCATCACCCGCACGGCAATCGAGGCCGCATTCTGCGAAGAAACGCTCAAACAGCGGTTAACGCAAACGGTGTAGGGTGGCGAAGTTGCTGACCCAAAGAGGAGACTCAACCGTGCCTAAGTCCTTCCGCTTCTTGCTTCTGGCGCTCATCGCAGCGCTCGCCCTCGGAATCGCCGCCTGCGGCGACGACGACGACGACGGTGGGGGTGGTGGCAGCGGCAGCGACACTGCCGCGGCGCCTGAGGGCGAGGCGATCAAGGCCGGAGTGGTCACCGACATCGGCGGCCTCAACGACCGCTCGTTCAACTTCCTCGCCAACAAGGGCCTCGAGGACGCGGAGGGCGACCTCGGCGTCGAGGGGCGCGTGCTGATCTCCAAGTCGAACGGCGACTACGTGCCGAACCTGACGACCCTCGCCCAGCAGCAGTACGACCTGAGCATCTCGGTCGGCTTCCTCATGGGCGAGGCGACCGCCACGGTCGCCGGCAAGTTCCCGGACAACAACTTCGCGATCGTCGACTTCCCGGCCTCGGGCCTGAAGGGCAAGCCGCAGAACGTCGAGGGCCTGCTCTTCAAGGAGCAGGAGGCCGGCTACCTCGCCGGTTACCTCGCGGGCCTCTGGGCGAAGGACAACAACGCGACCACCGTGTCCACGGTCGGCGGCCAGAAGATCCCGCCGGTGGACCACTACATCGCGGGCTTCCAGGCCGGCGCGAAGGCGGCCTCCCCGGGCATCAAGACCCTCAACGGGTACTCGCAGGACTTCGTCGACCAGGCGAAGTGCAAGGAGATCGCGCTCGACCAGATCTCCCAGGGCTCCAAGGTCGTGTTCCAGGTGGCCGGCCAGTGCGGCCTCGGCGCGCTTGACGCGGCGAAGGAGAAGGGCGTCCAGGGCATCGGCGTCGACGCCGACCAGGCCTACCTCGGCGACCACATCCTGACCTCGGCGCTCAAGAAGGTCGACGTGGCGGTGTTCGACGCGATCAAGCGTGCCCAGGACGGCAGCTTCAAGGGCGGCACCGACGTGATCGCCACCGTCGAGAACGGCGGCGTGGGCCTCGGCCAGATCGGCCCGGCGGGCACGAAGTACGAGGACCAGATCAAGGACGTCACCGACCAGCTTGCCGCGGGCGAGATCCCGGACATTCCCGACACCGTCAAGTAACGGGAGTGCAGGCAGAAGCACCCGCTCTCGAGCTACGCGGAATTACGAAGAGGTTCGGTCCCGTCGTTGCCAACGACGGGATCGACTTCGACCTCCGCCCGGGCGAGGTCCATGCCCTGCTCGGCGAGAACGGGGCTGGTAAGTCCACCCTGATGTCGATCCTCTACGGGCTCTACAGCCCGACCGAGGGCGAGATCCGCGTCAATGGAGAGCCGGTCGAGGTCGATTCGCCGTCGCGGGCGATCGAGCTCGGCATCGGCATGGTCCACCAGCACTTCATGCTCGTGCCGGTGATGACCGTGACCGAGAACATCGTCCTCGGGGAGGAGCCGACGGCGCGGCGCCCTGCTCGACGTGCGGGAGGGCGCTCGTCGCGTGAAGGAGCTGTCTGACCGGTACGGATTGGCCGTGGACCCCGACGCCGTGATCGAGCAGGTCTCGGTCGGGATGCAGCAGCGCGTGGAGATCCTGAAGACGCTCTACCGGGACGCCCGCATCCTGATCCTCGACGAGCCGACCGCGGTACTGACGGCCCAGGAGACGAAGGAGCTGTTCGAGGTCCTTCGCGAACTCAAGAAGGACGGCGTTTCGATCGTCTTCATCAGCCACAAGCTGAACGAGGTGCTCGAGATCTCCGACCGCGTGACCGTGCTGCGGCGCGGAAAGCAGATCGACACGGTGCCGACCGAGGGTGCGACCGAGCAGAGCCTCGCCCGCCTGATGGTCGGCAGGGACGTGCTGCTGCGGGTCGACAAGGCGAGCGTCAAGCCCGGCGAGCCGATGCTCGAGGTGGAGGACCTCCACGTTCGCGACGAGCGTGGACTGCCGGCGGTCAAGGGCGTGGACCTGACCGTGCGAGGCGGCGAGGTGGTGGCGCTCGCCGGCGTGGACGGCAACGGGCAGCTCGAGCTGGTGCAGGCGATCGCGGGCGTCCGCGAGCCGGAGTCCGGGCGGATCGCCATCGGAGGGCAGGAAGTGTCGGGTGTCGGCGTGCGCCGCACGACCGAGGCCGGCCTGGCGCACATCCCCGAGGACCGCCACCTGTGCGGCCTCGTGCTCGACTTCACGCTTGCGGAGAATCTTGCTCTGCGTGAGTACCGGTCTCCCCCGATCTCGAACCACGGGCTGCTGTCCCCCCGCAACATGAACGAGCGGGCCAGGGCGCTCCTCAAGGAGTACGACGTGCGCGGCGGCGAGCCGGACACGCTTGCGAGCTCCCTCTCGGGAGGCAACCAGCAGAAGGTTGCGGTGGCGCGCGAGGTGGCCAGCAACCCGAAGCTTCTGATCGCGCATCAGCCCACGCGCGGGCTCGACGTCGGCGCGATCGAGTTCGTCCACGGGCGCCTGCTCAGGGAGCGGGACGAAGGACGCGGCATCCTGCTGGTCTCGCTCGAGTTCGAGGAGGTCCGCGCGCTGGCGGACCGCATCCTCGTGATCTACGAGGGGCAGATTGTCGGTGAGTTCCCGCCAGACGCCTCCGAGGAAGAGCTTGGCGTGGCGATGACGGGCGGGGGCCGGGCGGCGGCGTGAGCGCCACCGAAGACCCCGAGGTACTGGCCCAGACCCCGGCGTCGCGGCTCGCCGGCTACCTGCGCGGCGGCGGCGTGATCGTGCCGCTCCTCACGGTGACGCTGGCGTTCCTGGCGGGCGGGCTGGTGATGCTGGTAACCGGCAAGGACCCGATCGCCACCTACGAGGCGATCTGGAAGGGCACCGGCCTCCAGTGGCTCTTCCCTTGGACGACGGGCGCGGATCGAACCCTCGCTGCCTCGAACCTCCAGCAGACGCTGATCATCACCACGCCGCTGATCCTCACGGGTCTGGCGGTGGCGTTCGCGTTCCGGGCCGGACTCTTCAACATCGGCGGCAACGGCCAGTACATCGTCGGCTCGATCGCAGCCGTGTGGGTCGGCTCGTCGTTTGCCGACATGCCGAGCTTTCTCCACATCGTGCTCGCGATCATCGCGGCGTGTGCGGCGGGCGCCTTCTGGGCCGGGATCGCCGGGTTCCTGAAGGCCACGACAGGCGCACACGAGGTGATCAGCACGATCATGCTCAACTGGATCGCCGTGTGGATCGGGGTCTGGCTGTTCTCGCTCGACGGCCCGCTCCAGAACGAGGCTCAGAAGTCGATCCCGGTGTCAGAGGACGTGGTCGAGGGGGCCAAGCTGCCCGTGTTCTGGGGCGATCCGGTCCTGCAGGGCCTCCACATAGGACTCTTCATCGCGCTGTTCGCGGTGATCGTGTTCTGGATTCTCCTGAACCGCTCGACGATCGGCTTCGAGGTGCGGGCGGTGGGCTTCAACCCGGAGGCGGCTCGCTACAGCGGGATGAACGTCGGCAAGAACTACATCCTCGTGATGGCGGTCTGCGGGCTGTTCGCGGGGCTCGCGGGAGCGATGGACGTGCTCGGCTGGCAGTTCCGTATCGCGACGAACGACATTCAGATCGCCTACTTCGGCTACATCGGGATCGCCGTTGCGCTGCTCGGACGCAACACGGCGGTCGGCACGCTGGCGGCGGCGCTGTTGTTCGGCGCGCTACTCAGCGGGACGTCGCAACGCAACCTCGATCCGACGATCTTTGAGCCCTCGCTGGCCACGAACCTCACCTGGATCATCCAGGGCCTCGTCATCCTGATCGTCAGCGCCGACGTGCTGGTGCTCGGAATGATCGCGCGAGGACGGGGCCTATTCCGTCGCGGTCGAGCCGCGCCGGCCCCCACCGCGGAGGGTGAGCAATGAGCACCACGGTGGCCGCAGGCCGGCAGCTTGCGATCTCGGCGCGCACCGCGGCCTGGGCGGGGATCGTGCTCGGTGTCCTGGCGGCGTACGTCGCTCTGCCGCCTCTGCTGATCCGGACGCCGGTTGTGTCGCTCGTCTTGGCGGCGGCTGGCGTCCTCGCGGGCGTCTACGCCACTCGCCAGGGCCAAAAGCGCCTTGGCTGGATCGCGGTGGCCATTGCGGTGCTCGGCGCCATTCTCGGCGTGATGGCCGCGAAGTCGGGGGAGAGCAACCTGGAGCGCGTGTTCGTGTGGTCCGCGCTCGTCGCGGGCATGCTCCGCTACGCGACGCCGCTGATCTTCGGCGCGATGGGCGGCATCCTGTCCGAGCGCAGCGGCGTCATCAACATCGGCCTCGAGGGCATGATGCTGATCGGCGCGTTCTTCGGCATCTTCGGCTCGGATCTGCTCGGCTCATGGTTCCTTGGCGTCCTGGTCGGAGTTGCCGCAGGCGCACTGATTGGCCTGGTTCACGCTTTCGTGTCGATCCAGCTGCGCGCCGATCAGGTGGTGAGCGGCACGGGGATCAACTTCCTGGCGATCGGCATCACCGGCTACATCTTCATCTACCACTACGGCGACCAGGGCACGCCCTCCGACATCTCGCGCGCCCCGAACGTGACGCTTCCGCTGATCGAGGACATCCCGTTCATCGGGGAGGCGATCGGCCGGATGAACGTCCTCACCTGGGCCGCGCTGATCCTTGTCCCGATCCTTTCCGTCTACCTGTTCCGCACGCGCGGCGGCCTGCGGTTGCGCTCCGTGGGCGAGAAGCCGCGTGCCGCCGACAGCCTGGGCCTGCCCGTGCTGCGCACGCGCTACCTCGCCGTGACCGCATCGGGCGCCCTGGCGGCCCTCGGCGGCGTGTTCCTGTCGATCGGGCTGCTCGGCTCGTTCAACGAGCAGATGACCGCGGGCCGCGGCTTCATCGCGCTGGCGGCGGTGATCTTCGGCAGCTGGCGGCCGTTCGGCGCGCTGGCCGGCGCGTGCCTGTTCGGCTTCTCGACGGCACTCGCGCAGCGCCTGCCAGCCTTCTCCGAATCCACGGCCGTGCTATTCCAGGCACTGCCCTATGTCTTGACCCTGGTCGTGGTGGCCGGCGTCATCGGCCGTTCCCGACCGCCCGCCGCAATCGGCGTGCCGTACGTGAAGGAGTAGTTCTTGGTCGTATCCAGGCTGACCCTGGCCAGCCCCACCGACGAGCACACGGGGCGCCTCAGTGACGAGGTCGAGCTCTACCAGCGCACCTACAACACGCTGCTGCGCTCCAGCGGCGAGACGCACCTGCGCGTGCTCGAGCCCGCCCATCGTGCGATGGGCTCGAGCCTGCACCCGCTCGCCGACAGCGACGAGCCGGACCTCGGCGCGCTGATCTACGCGATCCGGCGGCTGCCGGACGGCATGTCCGCCGGCGCCGAGCTCGTGATCATGGGCCAGGAGGCAGAGGTCTTCGCGAAGAACGGCATCGTGATCGACGAGTGGCAGGAGGCGGACGCGCCCGCCCGGCGGCGCCGCTGGCACGACGCCGGCAACGGCACGCACGCCGTGCTGCTCGCGAGTGCGTCGGACGTGGACGACCTGATTCCGACCCTGGTGGCCTTCCAGATCGAGTGGAACAAGATCCGCGTGCGCCAGCGCGCGGCGGGCTGGCCGCCGGACCACGAGCCCGCCCCGGACGAGTGCGCCGATGCGCTCGGCGGCACCGCCGAGGACTGGGGCCGCCTGCAGGGTGCCTGGGGCGACCAGTTCGGCGAGCGCCTGCGGGTGATCGCGGACAGGCGCATGAACCTGCGCGTGCGGATGCTCGGCGGCACGCAGGTGGGCTACGCGCGGATGACGCGCCGCTGGTGGTCGCCGGTGCACAACTCGCTCGCCGAGCAGGGGCTCGTGGACCGCCCGCTCTACTTCGTGAGCTCCAACACGCACAGCCTCGTGAACATCGCCACGGGCGTGGCGCGCGAGCGCGAGAACGTGCTCGTCGAGTTCGTGGAGACGCTGCCGGAGGACGACATCCTGCGCACGGAGCTGGCCGCATTCCGCGAGGGTCGCGCCGAGGGCTCGTGGGAGAACTTCCTCTACTTCGTGGCCCGGCTCTATTTCGACATGCACGGCGAGGAGGGCCGCGCGGCGCGCCGGCGCTCCGAGGCCGAGTGCGGGGTCTCGCACCTCCGCAGCACCACGGCGCTGCGCGTGCCCGCGCAGATCATCCCGCTGTCGAAGCTGGCGACGGCGCGGCTGGACCCGCGACTCGGCGACGTGGATGCCGACAAGCTCGCCGCCGCCGAGGGCGTGGTCGTGAACATCGACTATCCGCTCGGCGTCGCGGCCTACAACATCCTGCGCGAGGTGGCCGTGGACAGCTCGATGCTGCGCGGCGTGTACGTGCTCGGCAAGGCGGCCACGCTGAACGCCGACGTGGGCGACGTGATGCTCTCCACCGTGGTCCACGACGAGCACTCGGGCTCGACCTACTGGCTCGACAACGCATTCAGCGTGAACGACATCGCTCCCGACCTGCGCTTTGGCAGCGGCCTCGACAACCAGCGCGCGGTCACGGTGAAGAGCACGTTCCTGCAGAACCGCTCCTATCTCGACTTCTACTACCGCGAGGCGTTCACCGTGGTCGAGATGGAGGCCGGGCCGTACTGCAACGCGCTGTACGAGATCGCCGACGCGGATCGCCACCCGGTGAACACCGCGGTGAACTTCTCCAAGCTGCCGGTGGACTTCGGGATCATCCACTACGCCTCAGATACGCCCTACACGCAGGCGCGCACGCTGGGCGCCCGCGGGCTCAGCTACTACGGCATGGACTCCACATACGCGTCGTCGCTGGCCATCCTCCGCCGCGTCCTGCGGCTGGAGGGCGTGCTCGAGTAGTCACATCCCGGCGCGCTCGAGGGACCGGAGGGCGCGCGGCGACTTCTACGCGATCAGCGTGCGGCCCGGGCACCCGGACGCAAGGATCAACTGGCTGGACGAGCACGGAAAGCCCGGCAGTCGCGGCATCGCGCTGATGCCTCCCGTCACGCGGCGCTGACCGCGTCTGGGTTGAGCAGGTTCCCGGGGCGCTGCCCTGCCAGCACGCTCTCGACGCCGCACGCCAGCGCCTGGAACACGTCCGCATTCCACCGATGGGTGAGGCCGACGGTGTGCGGTGTGCAGATCACGCGCGGGTCGGCGTAGAGACGGTGCCGCAAGTCCGGCGGCTCGGTCGGGAAGACGTCCAGAGCGACCGTCGACAGCCGGCCGCTCCGGAGCGCGTCGGCGAGCACGTCCTCATCGGAAACGATTTCGCCGCGGGCAGCATTGACGAAAATCGCGCCGGCCTTGACGCTGGCGAGGAACTTCCGGTCGACGAGTCCACGCGTCCGGTCGTTGAGAGCGCAGTGGATTGTGATCACGTCCGCGCGGGCGAGGAGCTCCGGGAGCGAGACCATTTCCGCGGCGTGGGTGGCATCGGGATCGTGCGCGATCACGTCCATCCCGATGCGCGGAGCAGAGGCGTCCCACCTCACGCCCGATCGCGCCGTAGCCGACCACGCCGAGGCAGGCGCCCTCGATGTCGAGCCCCATCACGTCGTAGCGCGTCGGCCCAGCCGCTCTCGTGCACGACCGCGCCGAGCTCGCGCAGGCGCTTCGCCGCCGCGAGGATCAGGGTGAGCGTCCCCTCGGCCACCGGCCGGCTCCCGATCCCGGGCGCGTACACGATCGGGCACCCTCAGGCGGGTCGCCGCCTCCACGTCCACGTTGTCGTATCCCGCGCCTGTCCTCGCGATCGCCCGGAGGCGGCCCGCCTCGCGCGAGCGTGCGCGGCGTCGAGGCGCGTTCCGCGCACGATCAGGACCTCGGCGCCGGCGATCGCGTCGCCGTCGCCCGCCGCCGCGACCTCGATCTCGCCGAGCCGCGCGAAGGCCTCGCGTGCGACGGGCGGGACCTCGGCGGTGGCGACGATCCTCACGGGCGTGGGAGGTAGGGCCGCTGAAGCGCCCGGCCGCGCGCATGCTCGGCTGCCAGCTCGCGCGTCTCGGCCCGCTCGGAGAGCTCCGCCACCCCGACGTCCCACCAGCAGTCGGAGTCGAGCAGGAGCCGGTCGCGGCTCCACGCGCGCGACGATCACCACGGGCGCCGTCTCGGCCCGGGCCGCATCGAGTGCGGCGCGGAACTCGTCGGAGCGAGGAGGCGAGTGAAGACCGTGCACCCGAGACTGCGTGCGTTCGCGGCGTAATCGACCTCGACGACAGGGCCCGGCGACGCCGGAGCCGTCCGCCGAGCGCTCCCGGAACTCGAGGCCGAAGCTGCGTCCGGTCCGCGCGCGCTGGAGCCCGTGGATGGACTGGAAGCCGTGGTTCTCCACGACGATGACGGTGAGCTTCAGGCCCTCCTGCCGCGCGGTCACGAGCTCGCCGGTGGCGCCCATCAGGTAGTTGCCGTCGCCGATCAGCACGTACACCTCGCCGGCGTCCGGACGCGCCATCCGCACGCCGAGCGCGGCGGGGATCTCGCCCGCCATGCAGGAGAAGCCGACCTCCATCAGGCAGCGGGCGCCGCTGGAGCCGTCCCAGAGCTTGTGCACGTCCACATGCGGTGTCCGGAGGCCCAGCGCGCCTTCTTCACTTCGCCTCGGCGGCCGGGTGCGCCGTCGTGAACATAGGCGCGATCGACGCGCACGGAGGCCTGCCGCGGCATGCGGCGTACGCGGCCACGAAGGGCGCGATCGACGCATGGACTCGCAGCCTGGCGGTCGAGCTCGCCCCGAGGGGCGTGCGGGTGAACGCCGTGTCGCCTGGCGTCGTGGAGGTCCCGCGGTTCCTCGAGCGCGCGACGTACGATCGTGAACGTCTATGGCGAGCGGATCCCAGCGGGCCGGGTCGGCCGCCCGGCAGACGTGGCACCGATCGTGGCATTCCTGCTGTCGTCAGGCGCCGAATTCTCACCGGCCAGACGATCTAGGTTGACGGCGGCACGACCGCGAGGCTCAGCTTCTACCGGCCGTGCAAGGAAGCCTCCGCGTAACGCACACCTTCGTGCCGCGAACCTCCAGGGGAACCGTGCTGCGGCGGGTCCCCGCTTGACCGCACTTTGCGAAGAAACTTGACTGCCTTGCAATGGGCACTGGGTTGGGGCTGGCCGCCCCATCGCCGGCAGGGGTGCCGTCGCCCCAGCAGCTGGGCTATTCGAGCGTTGTGCTCGACCGCCTGGCCCGTCACGCATGCGCCGTGCTCGGGTTCGAGCAGGCGTGGGTTTCGGTGCGCTCGCCGGGTGACCCGGGGGGCTTCGTCGTCGTGGCCGGAGCGGGTACCGACCCCGACCTGATCGGCCGGCGCCTGCACGCCGCCGGACTCGGCGCGGTGGCCGCCGCTCCGTTCCTCGTCCGGGGTTGAGGAACGCGGTGCACTGTGCGTCGGTGGAAGGGACGAGCAGCGAAAGCTCGAATCGCCAGAAATGGAGCTTCTGTGTGAGCTCGGCATGCTCGCGGGAGAGGCCCTGAGCCACCACGAGCACCGGGAATTTACGGCGGGCGACTCGCAGGCCGAGATTCGCGGGCTGGTGAAGGCGCTGGCCGAGGCCGACGGCGATACCTACCGTCACTCGCTCGAGGTCGCGGCCACCGCGACGGTGGTCGGCGAGCGGCTCGGGCTGGCCCGCACGGAGCTCGTGGAGGTGGAGCTGGGCGCGCTGCTTCACGACGTCGGCAAGCTGCGCCTCCCGCCGCACATCCTCGGCAAGCCGGGCCGCCTCAGCGAGGACGAGCTCCGTCTGGTTCGGCTGCACCCGGAGTGGGGCGCCGAGATGGTCGGCCGCATCCCCGGGCTCGAGGCGGTGGCGCTGATCGTCCGCCTCCACCACGAGCGCCCCGACGGCACCGGCTATCCCCACGGGCTCTCCCACGAACGCATCCCGGTGGCCAGCCGCATCGTCTCCGTGTGCGACGCCTACGGCGCGATGACGAAGCGCCGCCCGTACAGCGAGCCGCTCGACGTGGACACCGCCCTGCTCGAGCTCTCACGTCATGCGGGCACGCAGTTCGACCCGGACGCGGTCGAGGCGCTCGCCTCGTTCGTGCGCTGTGTCGAGGCCGTGCCGGCCTAGCCTGCGCCGCCCCGCTCTACATCAGCAGCGCGCGCGAGAACCCGTCCGACTCGTACTCGCGCTCGGGCCCGGGCGTGGCCGCGGCGTCGGCGTCCTTCGCCGACGCGACCAGCTCGAGAACGCCGGCCACCAGCGCGGCGTCCGTCGTCTGAGAGCCCGGACAGCGCGGCCTCCGCCACGTCGAGCACCGGCTCCACGTGCGCCTCGCAGGAACTCGGCGCCCGCCTCGGTCGCGCCGAGCACCCGCATGCGGCCGTCGCTCGGGTGGCGCTCGCGGCGCACGTAGCCCGCGTCGATCAGCCGGCCGGTGAGGGCGGTCACGCCGCCGGAGGTCAGGCCAAGCCTGTGGCCGAGCTCGCCGGGCGTCAGACCGCCGCGCAGGACGAGATGCTCGAGCGCCGCCAGCTCGACCTGGGGCGTGCCCTCGCGGCGTGCGCGCGCCGCGCGCTGGTAGGCGCCCGCGAGCTCGACTCGCTGAAGCGCCTCGCGCAGCCGGGCGCGGGGTTGAGCTATTGGCTCTGTACTCATTGGCCCACCTCGCCGAGGATGCCCGGCGTGACTCCGGAGGAGCAGTTCGCCGCGAACCTCCGGCGGCACCGCGCCGCGGCGATGCTCTCCCAGGAGCAGCTCGCAGAGAAGTCCGGCCTGCACCCCACCGAGATCTCGCGCCTCGAGAGAGCCGTCCGCGAACCTCGCCTCGGAACGATCGCCGGCTCGCGCGCGGCCTCGGAATCGGGGCCGAGCAGCTCGTTGCCGGCATCCGCTGAGGAGCGTGGACAGTAAGGCTCCACGCCACTGAATGCTACACGGAACTTGAGCTATTGGCCTAGTTTCAGCCGCTTCACGACACCGGTCTTGCCGAACACCGGCATCGTCCCGCCGGCGTCGTCGAGCACGTTCTGCCAGAGGCGGGCCACGACATCCGGATTGTCTGCCGCCACGTCGTTCTCCTCCTCTGGATCCTCCTCGGTGTCGAAGAGGCGCTTCTCCTTGCCCTGGTTGTCCGCGATGAGCAGGTAGCGCCCGTCGCCCGCGGCCACGTGGTCCGCGTACGCGGTCGTCCAGTGGTCGCGCTCGGGCGGGTCGCCGCCGTCGAACATCACGGTGAGGTCCTCGCCGTCCATCCTGCCGGGCACGGTGAGGCCCTGGAACGACAGGATCGTGGGCGCCACGTCGTGCGTCGAGGCGAAGTAGTCGCTCGTCTCGCCGGCCCGCTTGCCCTCGGGGTGGCGGATGATGTACGGCACGGAGTGGATCTCCTTGCCGAGCATCGAGTTGGCCTTGCCCATCAGGCCGTGCTCGCCGAGCAGGATGCCGTGGTCTGACAGGTAGTAGACGACGGTGTTCTCGGCCAGCCCGAGGTCGTCGAGCAGGTTGAGCAGGCGGCCGATCCACGCGTCGATGTAGGTGAGCTCGGCGGCGTACAGCTCGCGCACCTGCTGCACCTGGTCCTCCGTGACCTCGAGGTCCTCGACCTTCGAGTACGGCGTCTTGAAGGGCAGGATCGGCTCCACGCCGTCGCGGTCCTTGAAGCGCAGCTTGAACGTGGTCGGCACGTTCCAGGCCTCGTGCGGGTCGAACGCATCGACGCCGAGGAAGAACGGCTGCTTGTCCTTCAGCTGGCGCAGCGTCTCCATGCCCGCCTTCAGGACGCGCGCGCCCGACAGCTCGTCGCCCTTGCGGCCCCTGTTGAAGCCGACGTTCTCCGCGATCCGCTTCTCGGCCTCGGTGCCCTGCGAGCGCGGGAAGCAGGTAGTTCTCGATCTGCTGCTTCGAGGCCACGCGGTCCTTGTCGATGCCGACGTTCCAGCTCCGGTACTCGCCCTGCTCGTAGATCGGCCTCGAGACGTCGAGCGTCTTCCGGAAGCGCTCGAAGCGCGGCCCGATCAGGAAGGGGTTGTCCGTCACGTAGGCGGTCTCGATCCCGCCCGCGTCCATGAACTCCGTGAGGATCCGCTTGTACGGCGGGATCGGGCTCCAGCCGGGGAACTGGGGCAGCTTCGGCGCGACCTTCCAGTCGCGGAAGGGGAACGAGCGCGTGCCGGTGAGGAGCGCGCGCCGGACCGCGACGGTGGGCATCGCCTCGGGCACCGCGCGGTCGAAGCGGAGCCCCTCCTTGGCGAGCGAGTCGAGGTTGGGCGTGTGGGCGAGCTCGTCGCCGTCGTATGCGCTCACGAAGTCGCGCCGCGTGCTGTCGGTCACGATCAGCAGCACGTTCATCGGGTGCTCGTCGCGCCTGACGACCTTCGGGGCGGGCGCGTCGTCCGTCGCTGGAGTCGCTCAGGTCACAACCGCTTGCGGCGAGCGCGGCTGCGCCCGCAGCGCCCGCTCCGCCGTAGCGAATGAGGTCCCGTCGCGTGAGGCGGTTGATTCGGCTCGGGCGCAAGCGGGGGCACTGTAGCGATGAGCCGCCAAATTCCGGCGCGGACTGGGGCGGAGGCGTACGATTCAGTAGAGCGAGATGGTCGAACTAGGCGTGGCTCTCCTGGTGGTCGGAGCCGCCCTCTTGGTGGCTGAGGCCCACGTGCCCGGAGGAGTGCTCGGCGTGGCCGGCGGGGTTGCGCTCGCGGCGGGCGCCGCGCTCGCGATCGGCGCGTCGGGCGGCGCGGTCGCGCTCGTGATCGGCGCGATCCTCGCCGCCTCGGCCGTGACCGGCCTGTGGCTCGCGCTCGCCACCCGCAAGGGCCTGGCGGTACGCCGGCTGCGGGCCTCGTCCGGACGCGAGGCGCTCAGCGGCCGGACCGGCGTGGTGCGTCGCTGGAACGGCGGTGACGGGCAGGTGTTCGTGGACGGCGCGCTGTGGCGCGCGCGGCCGAGCTGGCCGGACGCGGAGCGAGGAGCTGGCCGCCGGCGACGCGGTGGTCGTCGAGCGCGTGAGCGGGCTGACGCTCGCGGTACGCAGAGCAGAGGAATGGGAGGAGCCCTGTGATCGCGGTGATCCTGATCGTCGTGGTGGTGGCGGCGCTGGCGGCGCTCGCGCTGGCGGCCGCCTCGGTGAGGGTGCTGCGCGAGTACGAGCGCGGAGTGGTGTTCCGGCTGGGCCGCGTGATCGACCAGAAGGGGCCGGGCCTCGTGCTGCTGATCCCCGCGGTCGACCGCATGGTGCGCGTGACCCTGCGCACCGTCACGCTGCGGATCCCGCCCCAGGACGTCATCACGCGCGACAACGTCCCGGTGCGGGTGGCCGCCGTGGCGTACTTCCGCGTGATCGACCCGCGCTGCTCGGTGCTCGAGGTCGAGGACTTCATCGCGGCGACGCTCCAGATCGCCCAGACCACGCTGCGCTCGGTGCTCGGCAAGGCGGAGCTCGACGCGCTGCTCTCCGAGCGCGAGCGGCTGAACGAGAACCTCCAGCAGATCATCGACGAGCAGACCGAGCCCTGGGGGATCAAGGTCACGATCGTCGAGATCAAGGACGTGGAGATCCCCGAGCGGATGCAGCACGCGCTGGCCCGGCAGGCGGAGGCCGAGCGCAACCGGCGGGCGAAGGTGATCAACGCCGAGGGCGAGTTCCAGGCCGCCGACCGGCTCGCCGACGCCGCCGAGGTGATCCGCCCGAACCCGGTCACGATCCAGCTGCGCTACCTCCAGGCGCTCTCGGAGATCAGCGCCAACCAGGGAACGACGATCGTCTTCCCGCTCCCGATGGACGTGCTCCGGCCGCTGATCGAGGCGGGCACGGGAGGGCAGGCGCCGCCGAGGCGAGCGCGCGACGAGGGCGACGCACCAGCCGCGCGAGCTCTCGGGGCGCGCCCGCCGCGCTCCCCTGACCGCCGTCATCGCGGCGGTCGACGCGTGACCGTCACCGAATCTGCCACCCGCGTGCTCGACAACTACATCGGTGGATCGTGGACCCCGGCCGCCGCGTCCGACCAGCTCGACGTGACGAACCCGGCCACCGGCGAGGTGCTCGCTCGGGTACCGCTCTCGAGCTCGGCCGACCTCGACGCCGCCGTGCAGGCCGCGCGTGCGGCGCTGGCGCCGTGGCGCGACGTCTCGGTGATCGCGCGGGCGCGCAAGCTGTTCGCGCTGCGCGAGGGCCTCGACAACCGCCGCGAGGACCTCGCCCGCTCGGTGACCATGGAGATGGGCAAGACGATCGCGGACGCGCGCGCCGAGGTGGCGCGCATGATCGAGATGGTCGAGGCCGCCTGCGCGATCCCGACGACCATGCAGGGCCGCATCCTCGAGGACGTGTCGCGCGGGATCGACGCCGAGACGATCCGCCAGCCGGTGGGCGTCTGCGCCGCGATCGTGCCGTTCAACTTCCCCGCGATGGTCCCGTTCTGGTTCCTGCCGTTCGCGATCGGCTGCGGCAACACCTTCATCCTGAAGCCGTCCGAGCAGGTGCCGCTCACGCAGCAGATCGCCTTCGAGGTGCTCGACTCGCTGGCGCTGCCGCCCGGCGTCGTGAACCTGGTGAACGGCGGCCGCGAGGTGGTGGAGGGGATCCTCGACCACCCGGGCATCGACGCCGTCTCGTTCGTCGGCTCGGCGCCGGTGGCGAAGATCGTCTACGAGCGCTCGGCCAAGGCCGGCAAGCGCGTGCAGGCGCTCGGCGGCGCGAAGAACCACATGGTCGTGATGCCGGACGCCGTGGTCGACAAGACCGTGAACGGGATCATCGGCTCCGCGTTCGGCGCGGCCGGGCAGCGCTGCATGGCGGGCTCGGTGGTCGTGACGGTCGGCGAGGCGCACGAGCGCCTGCTGCCCGCGCTCAAGGAGGCCGCCGAGGCGGTCCGCGTGGGCGACGGCCTCGACGAGCAGAGCGAGCTCGGGCCGGTGGTCTCCGAGGCGGCGCGCGAGCGCATCCTCGGGGCGGTGGAGCGCGGGGTGAGCGAGGGCGCCGAGCTGGTCGTGGACGGCCGCGAGACCGGAATCTCCGAGGGCTGCTTCATCGGCGCGACGATCCTCACGGCGTGACGCCCGAGATGGAGCTCGCGCGCGAGGAGATCTTCGGCCCGGTGCTGTCGCTGATCCACGTCGAGACGCTCGACGAGGCGATCGACGCGGTGAACAAGAGCCGCTTCGGCAACGGCGTGTCGATCTTCACCGAGTCGGGTGCCGCGGTGCGCAGGTTCAAGCACGACGTCGAGGCCGGCATGGTCGGCGTGAACATCGGCGTCGCGGCGCCGGTCGCGTTCTTCCCGTTCAGCGGCTGGAAGGACAGCTTCCTCGGCGACCTGCACGCCCACGGGACGGACGCGGTGGACTTCTACACGCGCAAGAAGACCGTCACGTCGCGCTACTTCTCGAGCGGCGAGTCCGGCAGCTACTTCGTCGAGACCTGAGCACGCCCGCCGCATCGACGCGCCGCGACGCCACCTTCGCGGAGGGCGTCCGCGCCGGCCTGCCGTTCGCCGCCGCCGGACTGCTCCTGTCGGTGTCGTTCGGCGTCGTCGCGCAGGAGCGGGTCTCTCGAAAGCTGGAGACGATCGTGATGTCGGCGATCGTGTTCGCCGGATCGGCCCAGTTCAGTGCGGTCGCGATCCTCGCCCAGGGCGGCGGGGCCGGCGCCGCCATCGCCGCCGCGGCGCTGATGAACTCGCGCTTCCTGCCGATGGGCGTGGCGTTCGCACCGTCGCTTCGCGGCGGGCCCCTCAAGCGCGCGCTCCAGGGTCAGGCCGTGGTCGACGCTTCCTGGGCGCTCGCCGCCCGCCCCGACGGCAGCTTCGATCGCATGCTCCTGTTCGGGTCGTCCGCCGCCGCCTACGTACCTGGGTCACGGGCACCGCGGTCGGCGCGCTCTGGGGCGAGGCACTCGGCGACCCGCACGACCTCGGGCTCGACGCGCTGTTCCCGGCGTTCTTCCTGGCGCTGCTGCTCAACGAGGCGCGCAGCGGCCGCGCGCGCGGGGTGGCGGCGCTCGGCGCGGCGATCGCGCTCGTGCTGGTCCCGGTGGCGCCGGTGGGGTGCCGGTGCTCGTGGCGAGCCTTGCTGCGCTCGTGGGACTCACGCCGGCGCGCGCGAGGCCGTGCTCCAGCGCCAGGAGGCGGAGGGGGAGCCGAGGTGAGCACGGGTGCGACCGTGATCACCGGATCCGCGCTCGTCACGTTCGCCATCAAGGCAGTTGGCCCGGTGGCGCTGGGAGGGCGCGGCTGCCGATCTGGTTCACGAGCGTGGTGGTGCTCCTCGCGCCCGCCCTGCTCGCCGCGCTCGTGGCGACCCAGGCGCTCGCGGACGCGATCGCTAGCCGTCGGGCCCGACACTGCCGGCGTGGCCGCCGGAGGCCTCGTGGTGTGGCGGACCGGCTCGATCGTCGCGTGCGTCCTGATCGCCCCGGCGGTCACCGCGGCGCTGCGGGCGCTCTAGCGTGACCGAGACCCGTCAGCGTCCCTGAGTACGCGGCGGGGCCTACGCCCGGCGGCCTTTCGGTCGCGCGCCCGCCTCGTCACGAGCGGCGGCCTGCGCGCGCTTCCGCTCCGCGCGCTCGCGCTCCTGCGTCTCGCGCTCCTTCTTGCCCGCCTTGCGCGTCTCCTCGTTGCGCTGCGCGATGCGGTCCTTTTCGGCTTTCCAGGCGGCTTCGCTCATCGGACCTTCCATACTGCTCCCCCGGGTTCAACCACTGTGAGATGCGAGGAGCAACATCCGACGGTGGTTGCTGCACCACAGAGACTACAGGCGGTTCATCCGCACCAGGCCGTGGCCTGCCTGCCCCAATGCTCCGCGCCCCGCCCGGGGCCATGCTCCCTCCAAGTCAACTACCGAAGGAGAGAGCAATATGGAAGCAACCAATCAGACGACCCAGAGCAACTCCCTCGACGGCGCTCGTGCGTGGTTCGCGGAGAGAGGCCTGGCGAGAAGGCGAGAGGACAGAATGCTCGCCGGGCGTGGCTGGGGCGTTTGCCCGTCGCTACGAGGTGAACCCGTTCGCG
>CAVZGG010000012.1:0-404516 GCA_963774755.1 uncultured Thermoleophilaceae bacterium
AGTGGGCGGTGCCCGGCTCGAACGGGCGACCTCCTGCTTGTAAGGCGCGAGCAGGTGCTGCGGTTTGCTGCGGTCTGGCGCTTAGACGGCTATCGCTCGGCGTCGGGGTCGCTCGCGTTGCAGGCTGGCGATGTAGCGGCCGTATCGACGAAGAATGGGCGGCGGTCACCGAAGTTCCGGCTGCGCTCTCTCGCCTCTTCCTGGGCGATCGCGACCTGCTGCGCAACGGCCGGTAGGTGAGCTCGTCCGCTCAATACGTCCGCGGTCCAAGCAGCCTGGGCTTCGGAGATCTGAAGCAGCGCGCGGTGAGCTTCGATCAGGCCCACGAAGTCGAGGTCCGGCGCGGCCGTGTGCACGATCCGGGTGGTAGAGAGGGTGCACGCCCGGGCGCCCGTGGTCGGGCAGGAACTCGGTCGGGGGCTCAAACCCCGTCGCGTGGACAATCACGTCCGCTCTGGTGGTACTTCCGTCCGTGAAGTGGACCTCGTCGCCCTCGACTCGGTCGATCGCCGGCCGGACATCGATGAGTCCGCGCCGGACCGCACGGGGGAACGTGTCCGAGATCGCGATGATGTCGTCCCCGCAGCGACGAGTCGGGCGTTGGAGCCCGTGGCGGCGCCACCCGCCGGTCGTCAGCGTGCACAGACTCGCGATCACTCGGCGTGCGCGGGCTCCAGGGCAAGACTGGATCGAGTCCGTCGGATTCGCGAACCAGTCGATCGGGAAGCTGGCGAGCCGCCGCGTCATCGCCCACATTGGCGTTCTGAACGGCCACGACGACGCTGCGGGCGTGCTCCGCCAGTTCACCCGCGATCTCCATGCCCGGACGTTCCCGAGCCCGATGACGACGACGTCGCGGTCCGTGAAGCGCTCCGGGGTTCGATACGCGGCACTGTGGAGCTGCTCGCCGGAAAAGTCGCCCGTGAGAGATGCCCAGCGAGGCCGGCCATTGACCCCTAGCGCACAGATCAGCGCGCAGGTACCGACGCTCCTCGCCGTTCGCGCTGCGAAGCGTCCACGCTCCGTCGGCATGGTTCGCCGTCGCCACCCGCCATCCCAGACGGAGGTGGGGGCGCAGGCCCTCGCTGTCCGCGATCGATTCGAAATACCCGCGCATCTCGCTGTGCGACGCGTACTGCCACAGCGGACCGCCGGATCTTTCGGCCAAGGATCTGCATGCGCAGCTTGCTCGTGTTGGCCACAAGCAGCGCGTAGCACGCCGAGCCGTCGCCGTCCGGGTCGTAGCGCCAACTCCCCCCGACCCCGTCGCGCGCCTCGAGAACCTCGAAGTCCAGCCCCGCGCGCTGAAGCGAGGTCGCCAGCGGCGATGCCGAGGCCCGCCCGCACCAACAACACCGATCGCTTGTGCCGACGAAGCGCTCACCCCGCCAAGCCTCCCTTAGCCAAGGCGTCGGCGTCAACCAGCCAGCGAGGCCAGGAACGATTCCCGGCGTTGAGAAGCCCTGGCGCGCGGAGATGGGCGGTGCCCGGCTCGAACGGGCGACCTCCTGCTTGTAAGGCGCGAGCAGCTGCTGCGGTCTGCTGCCGTCTGTCGCTCAGGCCGCTCGGTGACCGATGAATCGCGTCAGGCTGCTGCGCTCTGCTGCGGTTTGTCGCTTCCACGGCGCTTCCACGTGCTGCTCTTGGTTCGACGCGAGAGCGATAGGTAGGACAGATGCGTCTGGCTACTGCTCTTCCCCCATCGAGAGCGGCGGATCGATCCGCCCGGGACGCGGCTTAAGCGGCAGCGCGGCTAAGCACAGATACGCGGCTGGTAGCCTCGACCGCGGTGTGCCGGGAAGTCTGGTCGGCGTCGCATCACGATGCCCGAAATCGCCGACTTCGCCACGCTCATCCTGATCCTTGCCGGGGAGCACTCCATCGCCGTGCTCTCGACGCGCCTGACCGAGCGCGTCCCGGTTCCCGCCCCGGCGCTGTTCCTTGCCGCGGCGGCGCTGGCGTCGGACCTGTGGCCGAGCCTCTACGACCACGTGCTGATCCTCACGGTCGAGCGCATCGCGGTGGTCGCGCTCGTCGTGATCTTGTTCAACGGCGGCATCGACATCGGGATGCGGCGGCTGCGCGCGTCCCTGGTTCCGGTGTTGTCGCTGGGCCTCGTCGGCACGTTCCTGACGGCCGGGGCGATCGCCGCCGTCGCGCACTTGCTGCTCGGCATGGACTGGACGCTCGCAGGCCTGATCGGGGCGGCTCTTAGCCCCAACCGACCCCGCGGTCATGTTCTTCCCGTCCTTGGCCGACGCCGAGATCGGCGGCCGCTCCGGCACCACTCTGGAAGGCGAGGCGGGGATGAACGACCCCGCAGGCATCGCACTGATGATCGGGATGATCGAGCTCGCGACCACCGACCACGCCACCCTGCTCGTCGTCGGCCGCGAATTCGCGGTCGAGATGGCGATGGGCGCCGCGTTCGGCCTCATCGGCGCGCGGCTCATCGTCCCGATGCTCGCCCGCGCGCACCTGCCGAGCGAAGGCCTCTACCCAGGTCCTCGCGCTTGTGCTCGCGTTCGTGCTCTATGGCGCCGCGTCTGTCGCGCACCGGCTGGCGGATCCTCGCGGTCTTTCTTGCTCGCCTGGCGGTGGGCGACGCGCGGCTGCCCTACAAGTCAGCGATCGAGCGCTTCCAAGCGGCCCTCGCGGGCTTGGCCGAACTCGTTGTCTTCATCGCCCTCGGTCTGACCGTGCGGGTATCGGACCTCGGCGCCCGGGACTGGCTTCCAAGGCCTCGCGCTCTTCGCCATCCTCGCCGTAGTGATCCGGCCGATCGTGGTCGCCGGGACTCTCGCTGTCGTCCGCATGAGCCGGGCCGAGAAGACCTTCATCGCCTTCAGCGGGCTCAAGGGCGCCGTGCCCGTGTTCCTCCCGCGTTCGCGATCATCGGCGGCGCCCCGGACGCCAATGGCATCTACGGCATCGTGTTCATCGCCGTGCGCGCCTGGGTCTCGCACAAGGGACGCTCGTGCCGTTCGTGGCCCGGCGGCTCGGAATTCCTATGCACCTCCAAGATCGGCTGCCGTGGGAACTCTCAGTCCGGATCGGCAGCGAACCGACCGGCGCGGGCGAGCACCGCGTCGAGGCTGGTTCACGAGCGGACGGGATGGCCCTCGGCGACCTGCCAATCGGGGACGACGCCTGGATCACGCTGCTCGTACGCGACGGCAATGCCCTACAACCCGATTCCGATCTCGAGCTGCGGCCCGACGACCGGTTGCTGATCCTCGCGGACCCCGAGCGCAGCCACGACCTGAAACCGACATTCACCGCGCGATGACCGTTGCACCGCGCTCGAGTGGCAGCATGCAAGGCGGGGGCTAAGGGAAGGCGGGAACGTTTCTGCGCTCTCGGATGGTCTAACGGTCTGTCGCCGCTATCGCGCTCGTCAAGACGAACCAGTCGCCTCCGTGCTGCGTCAAGGCCCCGATTCGCACTAGGACCACCAAATGGGGTCTCGCTAGTTCGCCGCCGGAGGCGTAAAATCCCCGTCGGGGTGAGCCGGGAAGACTGGTCGGCGCTCGGGCGACCATGCCACTTCCCTCTCATACTCCTCACCTCCACCCGCAGGGGCCAATCGCGCCGCATCGCACAGGCGCAGGGCGGAGCGCAGAAGCCCTACTTGACGCCGGGCATCCGCTCGTCGCCGTGCTTTATGCGTGCGGGGAAACCATGGAATGGATCGCCGCCGTCGCCGCCGTTCAACTCGGGGCGTTGGCGCTCTGGTGGGTGAACGCGTCGTATGCGCGTGCGCTGGCGCTTGGCGCGGGGGTGGTGCAGGTGGCGCTTGGCCTGCGCTGGGCGAGTCTGCGTGTTCAGCGCCGCGAACTGTGCCTCGAACTCGTGATCGAAGGTCGCGAGTATCTGCCGCTAGCCGCTGTTGCTCGCGAATGTCGGCGTCTAGGTAGTCCCCAGGGTCAGGCTCAGTTGGCGATGTGCCTCGAAAACCTGGCCGACATCGCGACGCGGAAGCCGTGCCGCGGCGAACGGCAGCGTCCCATTTACAGCTGGCAGGCGCTGGCCGCAACAGAGCCTGAGTTGCGTGGTGTCGTCGCCCGGCTGCGCGCGGGCGGGGTTGAGCTACGCGGTGTCGCGTTGCTCGACCGATTGATCACCTCCGGAGCTTCGCCGCTCTATGGCGAGCGTGTCGGTCCGCTCCGTGAGGAGCTATCGCGGGGCAGCTACCTGCTGGCCCCGCAGTCAGAACGAGAGGAGAACGCCATGGCGGACATCGATCGGGACTACTACAAAGAGTACGAAGGCGCAGGCGAGCGAGACATGCTCATCGGGTTCTCGGTGGTCGGCTTCATGATCCTTGCGGCGCTGATCACAACGCTGCTGGCGTAGGAGGCCCGCCGAGAGTTTCGCTATGCGGATCGCCAGACCACTGCGGTAGCGCTTTGCGGTAGAAGCAGCGGTCAAGGTGCTGGCTCTCGGGAAGCTGGCCCCAGGCGGGATGGGCGGTGCCCGGCTCGACCGGGCGAGCTCCTGCTTTCACGCGAAAGTCGTACTCGGAGTCGCGTCGAGGCGCCTCCCTTCGCCTGGCAGCGGACGAGCCGTAGGTGTGCCGAGGCCTGCGCATTCCTACACTCGTTGCATGCCTCGCCGCCGCGTTCGCAAATATGGGCTGACTGCCCTGGAGGTAGCCGCTGCGACGGCGGTCGCGTCCCTCGGCGTCGCTGTTCTCGACGGTATCGCTCCGGCGGTCGGGCTGGGGGTTGTGTACCTGCTCGCGGTCGCGTTCGTCGCGTTTCGGCGTGGCGAGCTGCCGGCGCTTGCGACCGCGGTGCTGTCGGTGCTGGTGTTGAACTTTTTGTTCATCGACCCGCGCTACCGGCTCGCGATCTCGCAGTCGGATGACCTGGTGGCGCTCGGGGTGTTCCTGGTGGTTGCATCGGTGGTAAGCCGGCTTGCGGCGACGGCGCGCGCGCGTGCCGAGGAGGCGCGGGCGCGGGCGCGGGAAGCGGAGCGCCATGAACGCGTGGCGCGGTTGCTCGCCGACGCGGCATCTTCGCTGCTCGCGGGCGGTTCGGTGGAGCAGGAGCTGGCCAGCGAGCGGAGCCGGCTGAGCGCAGCGTTTGCGCAGGCCGGACTACGCGTGTCGCTCTCGCCGGTGCCGGCGGCCCGGAGCGGCGAGCTTTCGACGAGGTTGAAGACATCCAGGCGGAGCGGCTGGCTGTATGGGGATTCCGCGCGCGGCTGGGACAGGGATGCACTCGAGCGGCTTTGCGAGCCGCTGCGGCGGCTGTTCGATCTCGCTTTGGAGCGCGAGCGCGTGGCCGAGCGGTCGGCGGAGGCGGAGGCGGCGACGCGGGCGGATGTCGCGAAGACGGCGGTGCTGCATGCGATCTCGCATGATCTGCGCTCGCCGTTGACCGCCATCACGACGGCGCTCACGGGGCTACGCGACTCCCAGCACGAGCTCGACCGCGACGAGCTGCTGTCGGTGCTCGACGAGGAGACGCAGCGGCTCAACCGGATGGTCAGCGACCTGCTCGACCTGTCGCGGATCGAGGCCGGTGCTCTGCATCCGCAGACGGACTGGTGCGATCTGCGTGACGTCGTGACGAGCGCTCTGGCCGACGCGCGGTCGCGCCGCGGGGATCATCCGGTGGAGTTCCGCCTGCCGGACGACCTTCCGCTCGTGCGTGCGGACGCGGCGCAGGTCGAGCGGGTGTTCGCGAATTTGATCGAGAACGCGTTCAAGTTCTCGGCCGACGGGGCGCCGGTAGAGATCGGCGGAGGCACCGGCGGTTCGAAGGTGTTCGTGCGCGTGGCCAACCGCGGCCGGTCGATCCCGCAGAGTCAGCGTCGCTACGTGTTCGAGCCATTCTTCCGAGGACGAGACGGCGCGGTAGGCGCGGGACTCGGTCTGGCGATCTGTCGCGGCTTCGTGGAAGCGAACGGCGGTCAGATCGCGTTGCAGTCCGCGCGCGAGGGCGCGACGGCGTTCATGGTGAGCTTCCCGCTGACGAGACAGCCGAGCATGTCCCGTGAGCGGTGACGGGCCGCGGGTGCTCGTCGTCGACGACGAGCCCCAAATCCTGCGCGGCCTGAAAGTCGTGCTGCGCCAAGCCGGGTTCGAGGTTGACACGGCGGCGACCAAGAGCGAGGCGCTCGACCGCGTCGCCGTGCGCCCGCCCGAGATACTCGTACTCGACCTGATCCTCCCCGACGGCAGCGGCGTCGAAGTCTGCGAGGAGGTGCGCGGCTGGAGCCAGCTCCCGATCATCGTCTTGTCGGCCGTGGGTGACGAGCGCGAGAAGGTGCGCGCGCTTGACGCGGGCGCGGACGACTATCTGACAAAGCCGTTCGGTACGGATGAGCTGCTCGCGCGGCTGCGCGCACTCATGCGCCGCTCCGGTGACGCGGGCCAGCCAGTAATCTCGCTCGGCGACCTGTCGATCGACGTCGCCGGCCACACCGTCATGCGTGCCGGTGATGAGATCCACCTCACGCCGCTCGAGTTCGACATCCTGCGCGTGCTTGCGCTCCACGCCGGCAAGCTGGTCACGCACCGGCAGCTCTTGCGCGAGGTGTGGGGGCCGGAATACCTGGACGAGACGCACTACCTGCGGGTGCACATCGCACACATCCGCTCGAAGCTCGAGCCGGACGCGTCGAGCCCGCGCTACGTCGTAACCGACCCTGGGGTCGGCTACCGGCTGCGCGAGCCTGCTTGACGAAATCTCTACGCGCGCGCCCGGAAACTTGACCCGGGCTTGACGGCGCGGCCGCTGTACTCCGAAGTGGATGGCCACCGCTGCAGAGAAAGCGACGCGGCCGACGTCGGTTAACGTGCTCGCGCTCGCGGCGCTCGGCGTCGTCTTCGGCGACATCGGGACGAGCCCGCTGTACGCGATCCAGGCCACCTTCGCCGAGGACGGCGGTTCGGTCGCGGTGACCAAGGCGGACGTCTACGGAGTGATCTCGCTCGTCGCCTGGTCGCTGACGCTGATGGTCTCGATCAAGTTCGTCACGTTCATCATGCGCGCCGACAACGAGGGCGAGGGCGGGGTGATGGCGCTCTTTGCGCTCCTCCGCCGCTCCGATATCGGCAGTCGCCGCGTCAAGCTTTCGCTCTTGTCCGCGGGCCTTGTCGGCGTCGCCCTCTTCTACGCGGACGGGATGCTCACGCCGGCGATCTCGGTGCTGTCGGCGGTCGAGGGCATCGAAGTCGCCGCGCCGGGCTTGTCGTCGATCATCCTGCCCTGCACGATCGCGGTCGTAGCAGGGTTGTTCGCGATCCAGCGCCACGGCACAACCACGGTCGGGCGACTGTTCGCTCCGGTCATTGGGCTGTGGTTCGCGGCGCTCGCGGCCGCGGGCATTGCGGAGATCGTCAAGCACCCGGACGCCCTGCTCGGATTGTCGCCGAGCTATGCCGTCGGGTTCTTCGCCGCCCAGCCGCTAGAGGCGTTCCTCGCACTCGGCGCGGTCGTGCTCGTCTTCACCGGCTCGGAAGCGCTGTACGCGGACATGGGCCACTTCGGCCGCCGTGCGATCAGCCGGGCATGGTTCTTCGTCGCGTTCCCGGCCCTGATGCTTAATTACGTCGGCCAGGCGTCGCTCATCCTCCATTCGCCCGACGCCGTCTCGAACCCCTTCTATCTCCTGATCCCGGACTGGTCGCGGGTGCCAATGATCGTGCTGGCGACCTGCGCGACTTTGATCGCCTCCCAGGCGGTCATCTCGGGCGCGTTCTCGGTAACCCGGCAGGTCGTCCAGCTCGGCTTCCTGCCACGCGTCGACATCAAGCACACCTCCGCCGAGACGATCGGGCAGGTCTACCTGCCTGCCGTGAACTGGACGCTGTTCGTCCTGGTCGTGGTTGTCGTGCTCAGCTTCGGATCCTCGTCGCAGCTCGCAACCGCATACGGCATCGCCGTCACCGGCACGCTCCTGATCGACTCGATCCTGTTCCTCACCGTCGCTCGGACGCTCTGGCGAAAGCCGCGCTGGATGATCGCCGCCGGGGTCATCGGCTTCGTCGCCCTCGATCTCCTGTTCCTCACCGCCAACCTCCCGAAGATCACGCACGGCGGCTGGTTCCCGCTCCTCGTCGGCGCCGTCATCCTCCTGCTGCTCACGACCTGGGACCAAGGCCGCCGGCGCGTCACCGACCGCCGCGTCGCCGCCGAGGGCCCGCTGCGCGGTTTCGTCGAGGAGATGCACAGCAGAGGGCGGCCCGCCACGCAGCTACCCGGGGCTGCCGTTTACCTGAACCCGTCGCCGGACACAACGCCACTCGCGCTCCGCGTTAGTCAGACCCGCCTCCACGCGATCCCCGAAGAGGTCGTCATCGTCACTGTCGAGACCACGAACCAGCCGCACGTTCGCCCCGAAGACAGGATCGTCTGGGACGACCTCGGCTACCCCCACGACGGCTACAGCCAGATGACGCTTCGGTTCGGCTACCAGGACGCCCCGGACGTGCCAAAGGCGCTGGTCGCGGCGCGACGCGCTGACCTCATGGAGGTGGACTTCAACCCCTACCACGCGACCTACTTCCTCTCCCAAGTGAGCCTCGTTCCCACCGACGCCGGCGGGATGCCGCACTGGCGGAAGGCACTGTTCATGGCGATGGCGCGCAACGCAGCCAGCCCGGCCAGCTACTTCAACCTGCCCCCCGAGCGCGTAGTAACGCTCGGCTCGCAGATCCGGTTCTAACCCGTGGTCAGCTCCCGTCGCAAGCGCGTGCGGAGAGAACAACAGCTGTCGGCTACAGCAGCACAGAGGGAGCTGCCAGAGCAGTAGCACGTTCCGAGACATGTCGTCCGCCGATGCGATGGTAGGCGAGTCGAGAGAGGGCCCGGTATCGGCTGCTGTGGTGATACGAGAGCCGGTAGGCTGCGCCGGATGGCAGCTAGCGAGGCCGCTCTCCTGGCGTTGGAGCTGCCCCACCGGGCGGAAGCTGGGGCGGCCTCGCGCAAGGCTCTTACTGCTCTGAACGGCTCACTGCACTTGGTCAGTGAGGCACGCCTGACCGATGCGCAGCTCCTGGTCAGCGAGCTCGTCACGAATGCGGTGCGCCACGGCGACGACCGCGGCGAGCCGATCCGAGTAAGGGTCACAGCGGACGAAGAGGTGATGCGTATCGAGTTCGGATATCGGGCGTGGCTTCGATCCGTCGAGCCTCCCTGCGCCGTCGCCTGGCCAGACCGGTGGCTGGGGACTGCATCTGGTCGCGGCGCTAGCTCACCGCTGGGGTGTCGAGGCGTCCGGCCAGACGCTCGTGTGGTTCGAGGTGGATCGTCCGCAGCGGCAAGCGCCTCTGGACGATTCGCCCACGCCGCCCCAGTGAGAGCCGGCGGCGGAGGGAGCTGGTCCGTGTGGATGGGCGGTGCCCGGCTCGAACGGGCGACCTCCTGCTTGAAGGCGCAGCAGCTGCTGCCGTCTGCTGCCACGTGTCGCTCAGATCCGTGTCGCGAGCGATGGGCCGCGCATATCTGCTGCGGTCTGCCGCTTCCAAAGCGCTTCCACAGAAACCTCCTCCTTTCACACAGAAAGCGATGGTGGGCAACCGAGACGGCCCGTTCGCCGCTTCTCGGCGTAAGCGGGCCTGTGTCGACCGGGCTCAGACCCTTTGACTCCACCAGGCCTCCGGGATAGAACACCGCGCGTCATACCGCGATGACGATCTTGCCCAGGGCGTGTCCTTCTCCTTGGTGGTGGAGAGCCGTCGGAACCTCGCTCAGCTGGTAGCGGCGATCGATGACGGGCGCGAGTGTTCCTGCGTCGACGAGCGCCTTCAGCGCAATCAGGTCTTCCCTGTTGTGCCTCACGAGGAAAACCCGCATCTTCTGGCGCACGAACGGTGACAGCGAAAGCATCTTGAGCTGGCGAGCGAGCCCGAACCAGCGCCCAGGGTTCGAGACTCCGACGAGTACGTAGGTCCCACGCGGAGTCAGAGCCCTCCTGCAGTCAGAGAGCGAACGGCTCCCCACCGCATCGATCATCACGTCGTAGCGCCGCCCAGTCTGGGTGAAGTCCTCCCGGGTGTAGTCAATCACCTGGTCCGCGCCGATCGATCGGACCAGATCGAGGTTCTTCGTGCTGCAGACGCCGGTCACCCGAGCTCCGAGCGATTTGGCGATCTGCACCGCGAACGTGCCGACGCCGCCTGACGCACCGTTGATCAACACCTCGTGTCCCGCCTGGACTTTCCCTTGATCGCGAACCGCGTCGAGGGCGGTGAAAGCGGAGTCGCCGAGAGCCGCCGCCTGCTCGAACGTGACGTCGGCCGGCTTCGGCAGCAAGTTGTTCTCTGAAGCGCACGCATACTCGGCGAAGGCGCCCCTGCACCAGCCGAACACCTCATCGCCCGGTCGAAGTTGCGTCACACCCTCCCCCACCGACTCGACCTGCCCGGCAACATCGGTTCCCGGGATCTTACGCTTCGGCGCTCGCAAGCCAACCACCGTGCGCATGACGTACGGCACGCCCCTTAGGAGGTGCCAGTCGCCGATGTTGACTGCCGCGGCGTGGGCGCGTATCAGCACCTCGTCGTCGTTGGGCGACGGCTTGTCGATGTCCTTGAGCCGCAAGACATCAGGGGAGCCGTACTTGTCTTGGACGATCGCCTTCATAGGTGATCCCACATTCTCACAGCCCCTGCGCCAACCGGTCTGCGCGTTAAGCAGCAGTCGGCAGGCGTGCGCCTCTTCTGGAAGCTCGCCGTGAGGATGGGCGGTGCCCGGCTCGAACGGGCGACCTCCTGCTTGTAAGGCAGGCGCTCTACCAACTGAGCTAACCGCCCCGGCGGGCGAGTCTAGTATCCGCCTCCGTGAACGCCCGGCTCTTCTGGAAGGCGCTGGCAGTGCAGGCCATCGTGGTGGCGATCCCGTTCGCGATCCTCGGCGTGGCCCTGTCGGACGACTTCTTCGAGGATTGGGGGTGGCTCGTGGGCCCGGTCGTCTGGCTCGCGTGCTCGCTAGTGACCGCCCGGATCCTCGAGATCCCACTGGCCTACGTGCTCTTCTCCGCGGTCGCCGGTGGAGTGGCCGGGCTGATCGTGATGCTCGTGACCACCCACTGGGCCGGAATGATCGCCGCCCTCCTGGTCTTCGCGGCCTCGTGCGGCAGCTACGACCCGCGGCTCGAGGCCGAAGCGGCCGCGGCGGGCGACTGACTCAGTAACGAAATAGCCCCGACGAGAATCGAACTCGCGCTACGAGAGTGAAAATCTCGCGTGCTAACCACTACACCACGGGGCGTGCTGGGTCCAGATTCTAGGCGCGCGCGTATTTCGCGCCCGCTGGCGGCGAAGGAATCACACCGCTTTCAATCTCGCCGTGGCAGTTCGCGCACACGAGGACGCACTTCTTGGCCTCGTCGCGGAGCTTGCCGAGGCCCTTTCCGGTAGCCACGCTCAGAGCGAACGACTTGGTCGCCGGATCCACATGGTGGAAGTGAAGATTGACCATGCAGCGGTCATATCCGCAGACCGCGCAGCAGCCGCCTGCCTCGGCGACAAGGATTCGCTTGACCTTCTGAAGGCGGCGCGTAACTGCCTCTCCCACGCAGCGCTTGCAGCGCCATCGTGCTGCACGTTTGCCCGCGCTGTAGTGATGAAACACCACAAGGCCATGGCGGCGGCAATGGCGCAATGTCGCAGTGCTCTCCGCCTTGGGCGGCCGCCCTTTGTGCGCGACCAAAGGCACCGGTGCTATGGGTTCTGCGCGTGGCACGAACATATGTTCGCACTCACTCCGGACGCCAGGAACGCCATAATGCGCGCAGGGCCGTTAGCTCAATGGCAGAGCGCGGGACTTCAGTAGCAAAGGAGCGCTAGTAGGGAAACCGCTAGTTGGTCGGCAGCTGTTTGCTGGGACCCCCTTAGAGCCTCGGGTACCGAAGCGTGACAATCCCGAGGATTGGGCTATCAGCAGGCAACCCCGTCAGGGAGAGCCCTCAGAGGCCATACGCTGCCCGCCCTAACGTCGAGTCGAGGGCGAAGAGATGGTCCAGACCGCAACGCGATCCTCAGGGTCGTGGCCGGTGAGAGCCGGTGCGGCAGGTTAATCCTTGAGATCCGGGTTCGAGTCCCGGGCGGCCCACTCAGGTGCCGCGAGCGGCGGCTAGAGCAGCGCTTCTACGCGCTGCGGCTGCTGTGCTGCCAGCACCGCGTCCAGCAGGCCCGGGAAGCGGCCGTTCAGGTCTTCGTCGCGCAGCGAGAGCATTCGCTTGCGGCCGTCGGGGCGGGTTCGGACCACGCCGCTTTCGCGCAGTACGCGGAAGTGGTGGGAGAGGGTCGCCTTGGAGAGCCCCAGATCGAAGGTGCCGCAGGTGCACTCGTCGCCGTCTGCGAGCTTGCGGACTATCTGAAGTCGCGCCGGGTCGCTCAGTGCGTGAAGTACGGCGGGGAGCTCAAGCTCCTCGCATGATGGGTGGTGTGGCTCTCTCATTCCAGCCGGTGGCCCAACTGTAGTCGTCTGTTCGATAGATGTCGAAAACTAGTGGCGGAAGTGGCGGCGGGCCGTGAACACCATCGCGACGCCGGCGGCGTCGCAGGCCTCCACGACCTCGTGGTCGCGCTGGGACCCGCCGGGCTGGATGATCGCTCGTACGCCGGCCTCGATCGCCAGCTGGGGACCGTCGGCGAACGGGAAGAACGCGTCGGAGGCCATCGCCGCGCCGTCGAGCGCCAACCCGGCCGCGGCCGCCTTCTCGACGGCGATCCGCACCGAGTCCACGCGGCTCATCTGCCCCGCGCCTACCCCGATCGTCCCCAGCCCCCTGGACATCACGATCGCGTTCGAGCGCACGTGCTTGCACACGCGCATGGCGAACAGCAGCTCTCCCCACTCCTCCTCGGTCGGCTTGCGAGTGGTGGCCACCTGCATCTCGTCGCGCTGCTCGAGACCCGTGTCCCGGTCCTGCGTGAGGATGCCGCCGCGCACGCGCTTGATGTCGTGCTCTGAGATCGGTGTGGTGCGCCGCTCCTGGTTCTCGAGCAGCCGCACGTTCGGCTTCTGCTGGAGCAGCTCGAGCGCGTCCTCGTCGTAGCCGGGGGCGAACACCGCCTCCACGAAGATCTCGCTGAGCTTGTCGGCGAGCGCCCGGTCCACGGGACGGTTGAAGCAGAACACTCCGCCGAACGCGCTCTGGGGGTCCGTGGCGAGCGCCTTGTCGAACGCATCACCCAGCCCCGCACCCACCGCCGCCCCGCACGGGTTGTTGTGCTTGATGATCGCCACGGCCGGTAGCTCGAAGTCCTCGATCAGCTGCCGGCCCGAGTCGAGGTCGAGCAGGTTGTTGAACGACAGCTCCTTGCCGTGCAGCTTCGAGACCATCGACATCAGGTGCGTGCGCGCGCCGGTCTCCGCGTAGTAGGCCGCGCGCTGGTGCGGGTTCTCCCCGTAGGACAGATCGAGCACCTTCTCGAACGAGCGCGTGTACTGCGCCGGGAAGTCCTCCTCCCGCTCGGCGAACCAGCGCGAGATCGCGGCGTCGTAGCGGGCGGTGTACGCGAACGCCTCCATGGCGAGGCTCTGGCGCGTGCGCAGCGACAGCCGCCCGTCCGACTCCTGCAGCTCGTCCAGCACCGCGTCGTAGCTCTCCGGACCCACGACCACGGCCGCGAACGCATTGTTCTTCGCCGCCGCCCGGATCAGCGTCGGGCCGCCGATGTCGATGTTCTCGATCACCTCGGCGTCCTCCACGCCGCGGCGCCCCGACACGCCCTCGAAGGGATAGAGGTTCACGCAGACCAGGTCGATCGGCTCGATCTCGTGCGCGTTGAGCGTCTCGACATGGTCGGGATCGGACCGCACGGCGAGCAGTCCCGCATAGATCCGCGGGTTCAACGTCTTCACGCGGCCGTCGAGGATCTCCGGAAAGCCGGTGTAGTCCTCCACCGGCCGAGCGTCGATCCCCGCGTCTTCGAGTTCGCGCGCCGTGCCGCCGGTGGAGACGATCTCGACGCCGAGCTCGACGAGCCCGCGTGCGAAGTCCACGAGCCCGCGCTTGTCCGAGACGCTCAGGAGCGCCCGCCGGATGCGAACCTCGCCCGGCGCCAGTGAATCGACGGCGGGCGGCTGTGGCTCAGTCATCGGCCTCCACGCGCACGAGCCGTGGATTGCTCTCGTCCACCCGCACGCGACCGGCGGCGATCAGCCGCACCGCACGCGGCAGCAGCCGGTGCTCGACGTCGTGGAAGCGCTGCTCGATCGCCGCGATGTCCCGATGGTAAGGAAGGTCGAACGATTCCTGAAGCACGATTGGCCCGCTGTCCACGCCCTCGTCCACGAAATGGACCGTGACGCCCGCCACCTTCACGCCGTGCTCGAGCGCCTGCTCGATGGCCCCGAGCCCCGGGAATGCCGGCAAGAGCGCCGGATGCACGTTCACGATCCGGCCCGCGAAACGGCGGATGAACGCGGGCGTGAGCAGCTCCATGAACCCGGCCAGCACCACCAGCTGGGCGCCGCGCTCCTCGAGCCAGTCCCCGAGCGCCTCGTCGCGGAGCGCACGGTCAGGCTGGTCGGCCAGCGCGAACACGGCCGTCTCCACGCCCGCCGCCTCCGCCCGCGCGAGCCCGCGCGCCTCGGCGCGGCTCGCCGCCACCGCGACGATCTCGATGCCGTCCTGCCCGTGCACCGTGTCGAGCAGCGCCTGGAGGTTCGACCCCTCACCCGAGATGAGAACTGCGATCGGGAAGCTCACGCCGCGACGCGCAGAACCGGATACGGACCGTCGCTCGTCTCAAGGCGCCCCTGCTCGATCAGCTGGTCCACGCGCGCGAGTATGTCCGCGCGCCGCATGTGCGCGGACATGCCGTAGGCGGGCAGGCCGTCGTAGGAGTTGCGCTGAATCTTCTTGCTGCGCGAGCCGTGCAGGATCTCGGCGCAGGTGGTGCGGCCGACCGCCGGCCGCGCGCCGGTGGCGATCGACAGGATCGCGTCGTCGAGATCGCCGATCTCGACCGGGTCGGGCACCGGCACCGAGAGCGCCAGGGCGGGATCGCACACGTCGCAGCAGCCGACGCCGCCGCTCGACGCCGCGGCCGGATCACCGAAGTGCCGCAGGATCGCCGTTCGCCGGCAGGCGCCCTCCTCCACGTAGGCCCAGATCTCGCGATATTGGCGCCAGCGCGCGCGGGCCGCCTCCTCGATCGACGTACGGCAGAGCGCCGCGGCGCGTCCGTCGAAGCGCCCCGCCACCCGACCGGCGATCCGGTCTGGCGCCGACGGCGACGGCGACAGCACCCCCGCGCGCGTGAGGTGGCCGATCAGCGCCCTGAGGCGATCGCCGTCCCCGCGCAGGTCGCGCGCGAGCTCCCGAGCGTCGAGCGAGTAGCGCTCGTCCCCGTCCGCCGCGGCGATGATGCGGTCAGCCAGCCAGCCCGGCAGGCCGGGGTCGAGCTCCTCGCGCTTGATGAAGTGGACGTGCAGCGCCTTGTCCCGGTTCTCCGCAAGGAGCAGCGCCCGCGCCGGCGCGCCGTCGCGACCCGCTCGCCCCGCCTCCTGGTAGTACGCCTCAAGCGACGACGGCACGCTCGCGTGCACCACGGTGCGCACGTTCGCCTTGTCCACGCCCATGCCGAACGCGTTGGTGGCGCAGATCACGCGCACGTCGTCCGCCAGGAAGCGCCGCTGCACCTCTGCACGCCGCTCGCGATCGAGCCCCGCGTGGTAGGCCACCGCCTCCTCGCCGAGCGCCGTGCTGAGCTCGCTCGCCAGTTCCTCGGAGCCGGCGCGCGTGCCCGCGTAGACGATCGCCGGCAGCGCGCCCTCGGCCCCCAGCGCCTCCGCGACCATCCATCGCTTCTCGTGACCCGTCGGCCGCGCCACCGCGAAGCTGATGTTCGGGCGGTCGAAACCGGTGGCCACCCGCAGCGGATCGCGCAGCGCGAGACGGCGCACGACGTCGCTCGCCACCTGCGGCGTGGCCGTGGCGGTGGACGCCACGATCGAGGCGGCGCCGAGGATCCGCGCGGCGTCGGCGAGCCGAAAGTAGTCGGGCCGGAAGTCGTGGCCCCACTGGGAGACGCAATGCGCCTCGTCCACCACAAACAGCCCCACGTCCACGCTCCGCATCCGGTCGAGGAAGCCGGGCGCCGCGAAGCGCTCCGGCGCCACATACAGCAGCCTCAGCTCACCCGTCTCGGCGCGCCGCAGCGTGTCCGCGTTCGAGGCAGCGTCCTGCTGGGCGTTGACGAGCGCCACCGTGTGGCCGAGCCCGCGCGCCGCCAGCGCCTCGACCTGGTCCTGCATCAGCGCCACGAGCGGCGAGACCACCACCGTGAGGTCGTCGCGCAACAGCGCCGGAAGCTGGTAGCAGAGCGACTTTCCGGACCCGGTGGGCATCACCACCATCACGTCGCGATCGGCCAGCGCGGCCTCGCACGCCTCCCTCTGCCCAGGCCGGAAGCCCGGGAAGCCGAAGTGCTCGTGAAGGGCTGCCGTCAGATCCATGGGGGAAGGCGAGGGTAACGCCGGACCCGGCGGGAGCAGGGGGGCGTGAGCGAGTAGTTACGCAGGTACCGAGCTCTTTACGACCGGCAGCTCCTCGAGCGCGTACTTCCCGTTCGCGGACTCGGTCCGCGCGAGCGGGTAGTCGCCTGAGAAACATGCGTCGCAATGGGTCTCGCGCGTGGAGCGGATCGCCTCGTAGACGCCCTCGAGCGACAGGTAGCGAAGCGAGTCGCAACCGAGCTCGGTGGCGATCTCCTCCTCGGTGCGCCCATGGGCGACCATCTCCTGCGTCGTGGACATGTCCACGCCGTAGTGGCAGGGATGGCGGATCGGCGGCGCCGAGATGCGCATGTGGATCTCCGCCGCCCCGGCGTCGCGCAGCATCTGCACGATCTGCCGCGTGGTGTTCCCGCGCACGATCGAGTCGTCCACCACCACGAGCCGCTTGCCCGCCACTACCTCGCGCAGCGGGTTGAACTTCATGCGCAGGCCGTGCTTGCGAAGGTCCTGCCCCGGCTGGATGAACGTGCGCTGGACGTAGCGGTTCTTGATCAGGCCGTCGTCGCGCGGGATCCCCGACGCCTTCGAGTAGCCCGAGGCCGCCGGGTTCCCGGAGTCCGGCACCGAGATCACCACGTCAGCCTCGACCGGCGCCTCGCGCCAGAGGATCTCGCCCATCTTGCGCCGCGAAACCTGGGTGCGGTTGCCCTCGAGGATCGAGTCCGGACGCGCGAAGTAGATGTGCTCGAAGACGCAGAACGCCTGCCGCTGGGACTCCACGAGCTGGCGCGTCTCGATTCCGCCCGTCCCCAGCGAGACCATCTCACCCGGCTTCACGTCGCCCAGCAGCTCGGCACCCAGGATGTCGAACGCGCAGCTCTCCGAGGCCACGCAGGGGTCGCCGCCCAGCATCCCGAGCGCGAGTGGACGCAGCCCCGTCGGGTCGCGGAACGCGACCACCGCCTCCTTCGTCATCACCACTGTCGAGAAAGCGCCCTCCAGGCGCGGCACCACGTCCGCGACGGCGTCCTCGATCCGCTCCGCCTCGTGGGTGGAGAGGAGCGCGGCGATGATCTCCGAGTCGGAGGTGCCGCGCAGCTGCACGCCCTTCTCGACGAGCTCCGAGTGCAGCTCGACGGCATTGATCAGGTTGCCGTTGTGCGCGAGCGCCACCTGGCGGCGATCCGAGCGCCACACTGGCTGCGCGTTCTCCCACGCGTTCGATCCCGTCGTCGAGTAGCGCACGTGCCCGATGGCCATCTCACCCTGGAGCGCCTGCAGCTTCTGCTCGTCGAAGACCTGGGATACGAGCCCCATGTCGCGCACGGTCATGATCTGGCCGGTGTGCGCCGTCGCGATCCCGGCCGACTCCTGGCCGCGGTGCTGCAGGGCGAACAGCGCGAAGTAGGCGAGCCTGGCGACGTCACGCTCGGGGGCGAAGACGCCGAAGACACCGCACTCGTCGCGAGGACCGTCCCGGTGGTCGAGATCTCGATTCATCGGGGTGCAGGTCGAGGGTAACAACCGTTCAGGTCGATGGTCCCGGGCGGCGCAGGCGGGGGTCGAGCCAGGCGACGATCACGTCCACCAGCGCGCTGAACAACACCACGACGAGCGCCAGGTAGACCGCGAGAGCGACGATCGGCGGAAGGTCGAAGGTCCCGAGCGTGTTGGCGGTGAGATCGCCGACCCCGGGGAGCCCGAAGATCACCTCGACGTAGAGCACGAAGCCGCCGAATGCGTGGGAGAAGTCGAGGCCCCAGATGTTCACCGGCGGGATCAGACCGTTGCGCAGGACGTGACGGCGGATCACATCGCTTCTCGGACAGTCCCTTGGCCCGGGCGGTCCGCACGAAGTCTTCATTCACCGCATCGAGCAGCGACGCGCGCACGACGTGGACATAGGCGCCCGCGAAGGGCAACGCCGACGCAATCCAGGGCAGGAACAGGTGCTTGGCCCACTCCCACGGGTTGTCCCTCAACGCGACGTAGCCCTCCTGCGGAAACCAGTCCCCAGCGATAGGAGACGAAGGCCCACAGGAGGGCGGCCAGCACGAGCGACGGAACGGAGTAGGCGACTGTGCGCGGCCGTCGTGATCAGCCGGTCCTGCCAGCCCCCGCGGTGCCGCACGGCAGATCAGCGCGAGCCAGACCCCGAGTCCCACCGCGATCAGGCCGGCCCCGAGGACGAGCGAGATCGTGACCGGCAGCGCCTCGAGGAAGACCTGCGCGCAGGCTGCCGCAGGCGTAGTAAGCAGCTCGACGTCGCCCCTCAGGATGCTCTTCATCAGCCGGACGTACTGCACGGGCAGCGGGTCGTCCAGGCCGTACTGCTCGGTCGCGCGCGCCCGGGTCGCATTCGTGCCCTTCTCCGCGCCCCCGAGCCAGTAGGCGGGATCCACGTTCGGCACCGTCCAGAAGAGGACGAACGCGATGATCGATGCCACCCAGGCCGTGACGAGAGCGGTCGCGAAGCGGCGTGCGCGAACCCGATCATGGCTCCCGGACCAGCCCGAGGTTGATCGCGCCGCGCGGATCCAGGGCCCGCCGGAGACCTTCCGCGAGACGGCTGAGCGACAGGACGATCACGATCAGGGCGATGCTGGGCGCAAGCAGCAGGTGCGGGGACAGGACGGCGTCGTTCAGGCCTCCCGCGATCAGGACCCCCAGCGACGGCTCCGGCGGATTCACCCCCGCCCCGAGAAACGACAGCGCCGCCTCGAGCACCACCGCGTTCACGAACAGCAGCGTCGAGACCACGATGATCGTCGACCCGAGGTGAGGCAGCATCTCGGAGACCATCACCATCGCCGGCAGCATCCCGCCCGCCTGCGCCGCCTCGATGAACGGCTGCCTGCGGAGCGCCATCACCTGGCCGCGGAGCGGACGCGTCATGTAGGGCACGTAGACCAGCCCGATCACGACGACGGGGATCGACTTCGACCCTGCCGAGATCGTGAATGGACCGATCGTGGCGCCGCTGAGGCTGATCGCGGTGCTCATGAGCACGCCGAGGAGGAGCGCCGGAAACGACCAGAGCAGGTCGAGCAGGCGGCTGACGAGTGCGTCCGTGCGTCCGCCGAAGTAACCGGCGGCGAGCCCGAGCGGAACGGCAAACAGCAGCGTGAGCAGCACCGCACCGGCGCCGATCATGAGCGTCGTCCGCGCGCCGTACAGCAGGCGCACCGCGAGGTCCCGCCCATTCTCGTCCGCGCCGATCAGGTACGACCGGTCCCAGGTCGGGCCGATCGGGATCCCCTCCACTGAGACGATGTCGGTCGGCTCGCCGTCGATGACCGTCTGCTCGGTCAGGTGGTTCTCGGACGGCGTGGTGCCCGCGATCTCGCTGGCGTACAGCGGTGCCGCGAGCACCGCGATCAGGACGAGGCCGAAGAGCGCCGCGAACACCAGCGCACCGCGGTCACGGCGAAACCGGCGAAGGGCTGATGACCATGGACCCCCGGACGCCGGCGTGTTTGCTCCTAGCCCGCGAGCGCCTCGGGGATTGCGCCCTCGTAGGCGGCGCGTAGTTCGCTGACCGGCACGCTGAGCGCGCCCTCGATCTCGAGCCTGTCGCCGCCCACCTCGCCGATGACGATGGCGCCGTCGAGCTGCTCGACCACCGCGCGCGGGCCGGCCACCACCACCCCGCCGGGACCCTCGCCGAACAGCGCAGCCTCGCCCTCGTCGAGTCCCACGCGTGCGCCCATCCCGCCCTCGATGCAGCACTCGGCCAGCGCGCAGGCGAGGCCGCCCTCGGATACGTCGTGGGCGGTGGGAAGCTCCCCGCCGCGCACGGCGGCGCGCACCCGCACCAGCGCGTCTGCGTGCGCCGGAAGGTCGAGCGGCGGCAGCGACTCACCCAGTCGTCCGCGCAGCTTCTCCAGCTCGGAGCCCTCCAGCGCGGGCGCGAACATCCCGACGAGCGCGATCGCGTGGCCCTCCTCGGCGAAGCCCACGCGCGGCACGACCGCGGGGTCCGGCAGCTTCCCCACCATGCCGACGATCGGGCTCGGGTAGATCGGCCCGTCGCCGCCCTCGTTGTAGAGCGAGACGTTCCCGCCGACCACCGGCACGCCCAGCGCCAGGCAGGCGTCGCGCAGACCCTCGACCGCGCGCGTGAGCTGCCATGCGATGTGGGGCTTCTCGGGGTTGCCGAAGTTCAGGCAGTTCGTGAGGCCGAGCGGCTCGGCGCCGACGCACGCGAGGTTGCGCGCGCACTCGAGCACGGCCTCCGCAGCACCCGTGTACGGGTCGCATGCCACGCGCCTGCCGTTGCCGTCGATCGAGATCGCGAGGGCGCCGCTGCCGCCGTCCGGCTCGAGCACCAGCACCGCCGCGTCGGCGGACTGCGGTCGCCGGATCGTGCGCGACCCGACGATCGGGTCGTACTGCTCGAAGACGAACCGCTTCGAGGCGATGTTGGGCGAGGCGAGCAGCGCCAGCAGGGCGTCCCCGGCTCCGCCGCCGTCCCCGAGCCGCGCGGGCGGGTCGGGGTAGATCTTGCCCTCAGGCGCCTCGGGCTCGAGATCGTAGAGCGGCACGTCGTCCACGAGCGTCTCGACGGGCATGTCTCCCACCAGCTCGTCGCCCTCGAACACGCGCAGCCGGTTCGTGTCGGTGACCTCGCCGATCGTCGTGGCCCGCACGTCCCAGCGCGCGCAGAGAGCGAGCACGTCGTCGAGGCGCTCCGGCTCCACCACGCACAGCATCCGCTCCTGGGACTCCGAGATCATGATCTCGAAGGGCTCCATGTCGGCCTCGCGCAGCGGCACCCGGGACACGTCGATGTCGAGCCCCACCTCGCCCTTCGACGCCATCTCGGAGGAGCTCGACGACAGCCCCGCCGCACCCAGGTCCTGAAGCGAGGCGAGCAGCTCGCGGTCCAGCAGCTCGAGGCAGCACTCCACCAGCTTCGACTCCTCGAACGGGTCCCCGATCTGCACCGAGGGACGCTTCGAGGCGTCGTCCTCGGACAGCTCGGCGCTGGCGAGCACGGACGCTCCGCCGATGCCGTCGCGGCCGGTGCGCGCGCCGAGCAGCACGAGGCTGTTGCCGACGCCGGCGGCCGCGCTGCGGATCAGCCGCTCGCGCGGGGCGATGCCCACGCACATCGCGTTCACCAGGCAGTTCTGCTCGTAGGGCCCCTCGAAGTAGACCTCGCCGCCCACGGTGGGCACGCCGATCGAGTTGCCGTAGTGGCCGATGCCCTTCACCGCGCCGTCGAACAGGTAGCGCGAGCGGGCGGAGTCGAGCTCGCCGAAGCGCAGCGAGTCGAGCACCGCGATCGGCCGCGCTCCCACCGCGAAGATGTCCCTCAGGATGCCGCCGACGCCGGTGGCGGCGCCCTGAAACGGCTCGACGGCGCTCGGGTGGTTGTGGGACTCGACCTTGAACGCCACGGCCAGGCCGTCGCCCACGTCCACCACGCCCGCGTTCTCGCCCGGGCCCATCAGCACATGCGGGCCCTCGGTCGGCAGCATGCGCAGCAGCTTCTTCGAGTGCTTGTACGCGCAGTGCTCGGACCACATCAGCGAGAAGACGGCCAGCTCGAGCGCGTTCGGATCGCGCCCCAGTTGCTCGCAGATGCCGTCGTACTCCGCGTCGGTGAGGCCTAGCTCCCGGTGCGGAGCGGCGGCCAAGGGGTTCACGCCGAGAGCACCGTCGATGCTCGGGCGAGCTGGGAACGTGGCTGCCAAGCGTCGCGAGCGCAGTCGATGCAGAGCATCGGCGAGCATCGCGCGCGCGGGCAGGCGCATTCCCGGCCGTCCGGGCGCGACGGTGATCGAGGCGTGGACCCGATAGTCACGCGGGGACCATGGCGAGCGACTCAAACAGTCTGCCGCCATCGGCGGACCCGGTGAGCGGGTCGACCGCGTGCTCCGGATGCGGCATGAGGCCCATCACGTTGCCGGTCTCGTTGCAGACGCCGGCCACGTCGTCCATGGACCCGTTCGGGTTGTCGCCCGGCGCGTAGCGCAGCACCACCTGCTCCTCCGGCAGCGTGCCGGGGGGTGCGTAGTAGCGCCCGGTCGTGTGCTTGACCGGGATCGAGAGAAGGTCGCCCTCGGCGCAGGCGCGCGTGAAGGGAGTGTCGGAGTGCTCGACAGCCACTTCGACCTGGCGGCACACGAAGCGCAGCGAGTCGTTCGGCAGCAGCGCACCCGGCAGAAGGCCGGCCTCGCAGAGGACCTGGAAGCCGTTGCAGATGCCGAGCACCGGCCCGCCGTCGCGCGCGAACTCGATCACCGACTCCATCAGCGGCGAGAAGCGTGCGATGGCGCCCACGCGCAGGTAATCGCCGTAGGAGAAGCCACCGGGTACGACCACGGCGTCGATGCCGCTGAGGTCGCGGTCACCGTGCCAGAGCAGGTCCGCCTCGGCGAAACGGCGGCAGGCCATGAGGGCGTCGACCTCGTCGCAGGACCCCGGAAAACGCACAACTCCGAACTTCATGCCGCCCGCTCCCGCAACTCGACCACCTCGTAGTCCTCGATCAGGGGATTGGCAAGCAGGCGCTCGCACATCTGCGGCACCTGTGAGGCGTCCTCCACGTCCAGCTCGATCAACCGGCCGACGTGCACGTTGGCCACTCCTTCAAAGCCGAGTGCTGGCAGCGCCCGTTCCACAGCCTGCCCCTGCGGATCAAGAATGCCCGACTTCGGCCGGATCAACACGCGCGCCCTCATGACGAGCGCTCCAGCCAGGCCGTGAACGGCTCGCCCGTGATGCGCTCGTACGCGTCCACGTAGAGCGCGCGCGTGCGTTCGATCACGTCGTCGGGCAGCGCCGGCGCGGGCGGAGTCTTGTCCCAGCCCGAGCCCGCGGCCCAGTCGCGCACGTACTGCTTGTCGAAGCTCGGCTGACCGCGGCCGGGCTCGTAGCCTTCGGCGGGCCAGAAGCGCGAGGAGTCGGGGGTCATCACCTCGTCGCCGAGCACGATCGTCCCGTCCGACCGGCGCCCGAACTCGAACTTCGTGTCGGCGAGGATGATGCCGCGCTCGCGCGCGTGGGCGGCGCCCAGTTCGTAGATCGCGACCGACAGGCGGCGAAGTTCCTCCAGCAGCTCGCGGTCGCCCACGATCTCGGCGGCGCGGTCGAAGTCCACGTTCTCGTCGTGGTCGCCCACCTCGGCCTTCGTGGCGGGCGTGAAGATCGGCTCGGGCAGCTGCTCCGACTCGCGCAACCCGTCAGGAAGCTGGATCCCGCAGACGGCGCCGGTGGACTGGTAGTCCTTCCAGCCGGACCCGGTGATGTAGCCGCGCACCACGCACTCGACCGGAACCATCTCGAGCCGCTCCACCAGCATCGCGCGGCCGCGGTGCTCCTCGGGAACCTCGGTGAACGAGATCAGGTGGTTCGGGCAGACCTCACCGGTGCGCTCGAGCCAGAAGGCCGTCAGGCCGGTGAGCAGCTTGCCCTTCTCCGGGATCGGCGTGGGGTGCACCACGTCGTAGGTGGAGATGCGGTCGGACGCGACAAGCAGCAGGCGATCCTCGCCCACGGCGTAGATATCCCGCACCTTCCCGCTGGAGAGGTGATTCAGAGCGGCAACATCGCTCACCGTTGCGACGTTACCAGTGGAGCCTGACCGACCTGCGCGCGCTGCGTCCCAACAACGCAGAGGACCACCAGGACTGCCGCAAATAGCGTAATTGTGCTCACGTGCTCACCGAGCAACGCGGCCGACCACGCCAGCGTGAGCAGCGGCTGGACAAGCTGCACCTGGCCGATTTTCGCGACGCCGCCCCGGGCGAGGCCGGCGTACCAGGCGAAGAATCCGAGGAAGGCGCTCACCGCCGTCACGTACGCAAAGCCGAGCCAGGCGTCCGCGCTCGCGTGCAGGTCCGAGCCTCCCGCCGCCACCAGCGCGACCGGGACGCTCACCGGCGCCGACAGGACGAGCGCCCAGCAGATCACCCGCCAGCCGCCGAGCTCGCGCGCGAGCGCGCCGCCCTCGGCGTAGCCGATCGCCCCGAGCGCCACGGCGGCCAGGATCAGGACGTCGCCGCCCGAGAGCAGACCCGCACCCTGCGACGCCGCGAAGCCGAGCACCGCCACGAGGCCGGCCATGCTGGCGAGCCAGAACCGCCGCGAGGGCCGCTCGCCGGCGCGCACGACCGCGGCCACCGCGGTCGCGGCCGGGAGCAGGCCCACGACCACCGCACTGTGCGCGGAGGTCAGTTCGCGGAGGGCGAGCGCGGTGAACAGCGGGAAGCCGAACACGACGCCGAGGGCCACCAGCCCGAGCCGGACGAGCTGCGAGCGAGTCGGCCGCGGCCCGCGCAGGAGCACGAGCAGCAGCGCTGCAGGCACGGCCGCGAGCGCCTCGCGGCCGATGCCGACGAAGGTCGGGTCGAGCTCCTCCACCGCCACGCGGGTGGCCGGCAGCGTGAAGCTGAACGCGAGCACGCCGAGAAACCCGAGGAACAGCGCCATCGGGGCTGACGCTAGCCGAGCTACTGCACGCGCAGAGTGGTGCTCATCCCGAGACCCTCGTGGAACTCGAGCGAGCACCAGAGCTGGTAGCGCCCGGGGTCGAGCGTCACGGAGCGGCGCTCGTAGGTGCCGGGGTCGATCTCGGAGAAGGTGGCGAGCGGGGAGTGCGTGCCCTCAGGGCTCACGACGAGGTTGTGCGGGTCCTCGCCGCTGTTGCGGAGCTCGACGAGGACAGCGCCCGTCCCGACGAGCGGCCGGGAGAGCGTGAGCGAGAACTCGCGCGCGGCCACCGACACGAAGCGCGGCGGCGGGGAGGGAGTGCCCGGCGCGGGTCCCTGCGGCTGCTCCGGACCGGGCGCCGGTCCGGGTCCCGGATCGACCGACGGGCCCGGCCCGACGCCGAGCAGTCGCTCGAGGCGCCGTCGCGCGACCGGCTTGCGCCGATGACGGATCACCGCACATCGTGCCCGCTGCTTGCACACCTTGTGCGCCGCGCGATACCCAGCCTTCCCGACAGGTGGGGATGTTCTGGCGGTCGCTGCCCCGGGCAGCGTGAGCGCGGCGAGCAGCGCCGCGAGCACGACCAGGCGGAGGTGCATCAGGCCGCGACCAGCGCCGGGCGGGCGAAGGACGAGGCGTTCGGGATGATCGGTCCCGCGTCCACACCGAGCCACTGCTCCAGCAGCGCGCAGTAGACGCCGCGGAAGTCGGAGGTGTTGCGCAGGTTGTCGTCGTCGTCGAGCGTCGCGAGCCCCGGGAACTCGCCCACCATCTCGCCGCGCGCCTGCGATCCGATCACGAAGCCGGCCCCGGCCGCGCCGTGGTCCGTGCCCGAGCCGTTCTCGTCGGGGCGGCGGCCGAACTCGCTCCACACGTGCACGAGCACGCGGTCCTGGAGCCCGCGCGCCTCGAGGTCGCGCTGGAATGAGCGCAGGCTGTTGCCGATCTCGAGCAGGTCACCGGGCAGGCTGCCGGCCTGGCCCGAGTGCGTGTCATAGCCGCCGCTCTCGATCGCGACCACTCGCAGCGGCAGGCCGCCGTCGAGCATCCCAGCGAGCGCCCGCAGCCGGCGGGCGAAGTCGCCGCCCGGGTAGGTCACGCCGGCGGGGCTCGTGAAGCCGCCCTGGAAGGGCGCGAGCTGGTCACGCAGGCGCCCGGTCGCAGCAACCGCCGCGCGCGCCTGGCCGAGACCGGCGTCGCTCGTGGAGAGCTCGCCCAGGTCGCCGAAGGCGTCGAGCATCTTGTCCTGCACCGAGCCCCAGACGCCGGGCGTCCAGAAGTCGTAGTTGTCGGGCTCCGCCACGGTCGCGATGGGCACGTCGCGCGCGGCCAGCACCGGCTGGAGGTCCCAGCCGAGGGCCAGGCCCTGGAGCGGGTTGTCGGCCACGCCGTGCTGGTCGAGGAAGCGCCCGAGCCAGCCCCAGCGGCCGAACGGATTCGTCTCGCCGACCTCCCAGTAGTGGCGGCTCGTGAAATGCGACTGGTTCGCGTCGTCGTAGCCGACCGCCGGCATCACGCTGACCTTGCCCTCGGCGTACAGCTCGGCGAGCCCGGCGAAGGAGGGGTGCCAGCGCAGCGAGGTGTCCTCGGTGAGCGGAATCCCCTGGCCGTTCGGGAGCGCCAGCGTCGGCCGGTTCGCCGCGTACTGGGGATGCGCGCTCGTGGGGGCGAGCATCGTGAGGGAGTCGGCACCTCCGGACAGGAAGATCGACACGAGCACGCGCTCGGACGGCGCCTGCGCAGCGGCGGCCGCGATGCCCTCCTCGAACGCCTTGGGGCCGAGGCTGGCCGCTCCGTAGACCGACAGCGCCAGGCCGGTGGCACGCGAGACGAACGAGCGCCTGGTGAGCCCCGTGCCCGCCGGCATCGGCATGCCCGGCTCGATCGCCGGCAGTCCCTGGCCCGCCTCGGCCGCAGCGCGACGCAGGAGCTGGGTGCGTGAGTAGTCGTTGCAGCCGCAGTTCGGCATGGTCAGCTCGTCTGGTAGTCGGGGGAGGCCAGGATCAGGTGGCGAAGGGCGTTCTGGCGCAGGCCGCGATAGGTGCTGAGCTGCCAGCCGCCGGCGCCCGCAAGTGCGTCGGCGGCGAAGCTCGTCAGCAGACCAACGGTCTCGGCGCTCAGGCTCGGGTCGTGCGCCCAGGCGCGCGCAGCGGCCACAGCCTGCTCGGGCGTCTCGGTCTCGTCGTAGTCGTCCACCTCGTCGCCGTCCAGCACGCGACCCGTCAGGGCACGCGAGACGAGCTCGAAGCGACCGCGGACCGTGCTCGTGTCGAGCCAGCGCGAGTCGTCCCAGCCGGACACGTCCGGGGGGAAGAAGAGCCGCTGCCCGGCGTTCTCCGAGTACCAGATCCAATACTCGCCGTCGATCGAGCGCTGGAGGGAGCGGAGCAGTCCCGCCACGAGGACCACCGGCGGCTTCACCATGCGTGGTCCGGTGTGAAGGTCCGGGTGGAGCAGGATCGCCTCGACCACCGGCCACACCTGGTAGCCGCCCGACACGTACAGCGACTCGAGCGCCTGACGGTCGCCCGCCGACGGCGCGGTCGGGATGAAGTAGCTCCACAGCTTCTGGACGAAGAACGACGGGTGCATCGGGTGGTGAACGCACATCGCCACTCCCTGCTCCCAGGTCCAGGCGCCCGTCTGCCCGAAGACGGTCTTGTTGCCGTTGTCGTGCCGGGTGGGGACGTAGCGGAAGTTGTGCATCCCCAGCTCGTCGCTCCAGTCGAAGTCGAACCCGGTGAGCGCGCGGGCGAGCTGGCGAACGTCCTGCTCGGTGTAGGCCCCGCGGTCCGCGCCCAGGGTGAACAGCTCCATCACCTCGCGCGCGTAGTTCTCGTTCGGGTTCCAGCGCGTGTTCTCGGCCAGGTTGAGCCAAACGATCATCGCCGGGTCCTGCGTCACGTCGTGCAGAAGCTGCTCGAACGAGCCGAGGGCGCTCCGCCGGAAGAGCTCGTTCTGGTCGAGCATCAGCTGCTGCTGGCCCACGCCGTCGTTCGAGGTGGCGAACCAGTCGTGCCACACGAGCGTCATGCGCTCAATGAGCGGCTGGTCGGTGCGCACCATGCGGTCGAGCCACCAGAGGTGGTCGTGGCCCCAGAGGTCGGCGGGCGCGAGCGGGTTGCCGTCCTCGTCGGTGGGCGCGGCGCCGGTGAGGGTGGGCGCGCCGGACGGGCGGGTGAGCGCGGCCACCGCGCGGTGCAGCCCCATGGCAGCGAGCGCCTCGGCGTGGCCGGGCGAAGGGCCGAAGCCCGCGCGCCAGAGCAGGCGCTCCGCCTCGCGGACGCCGAAGTTGCCGGAGTAGATTGCCACCGGGCTGCTGAGGCTGAACTCCGCCGGCGGGGGTGGCGCCGGAGGCGTGGGCGCCGGCGGCACGGGCTGGAGCGGGACCCTGCGCTTCGGGCGGCGCTTCCTCTTCTTCACGCACGCGCGGGCGTGGCGGCGGCGGCGCTTGGCGGCGCTCTCTACCTCAGGGCGACCGCCGGCCGAGCCGGCACGGGGTCGGCGCTGCGGGTACGGCGACTCGACGATGACCGCGTTGCGAGCACGCTGCTTCGCCCGCGTGCGGCGCTTGCGCGGCGTTGCACAGCGGGGCTTGGTCTTGCGACGCCGCCTACGGCGCCGCGCAGCGGCGTCGGTGGTTGGGTCCACCCTGTCCCCATCGGCGGGGACAGCGCGAGTCCATAGATTTGCGCTTACCGGGCTGGACGCCCCGGCCCAGCGCGCTCAGGCGATGCGGTCGAGCCGCGCCACGATCGTCGGGGCGTGGCGCACGAAGGCGGCCGGGTCGAAGACGGCGTCGAGGTCGAGCTCCGGCTCCGCGTCGGCGAGCAGGTCACGGAACTCGATGCCCTCGCCCCAGGCGCGCTGCGCGGCCTCCTGAACGGTGCGGTACGCGTCGTCACGGGAGCGGCCCGCCTCCACCAGCGCGAGCAGCGCGCGCTGCGAGTAGAGCGCGCCGTGGGTGGCGTTCAGGTTCTCGCGCATGCGCTCCTCGTGGACCGTCATGCCCTCGACCACGCGGATCGCCAGGTGCTGCGCGTAGTCGAGCAACGTCGTCGCATCCGGGAGCGTCACGCGCTCCACCGACGAGTGGGTGATGTCGCGCTCGTGCCACAGCGCCACGTTCTCGAGTCCCGCCTGCGCGTAGCCGCGCAGCAGCCGAGCGATGCCGGCGATGCGCTCGGACACGATCGGGTTGCGCTTGTGCGGCATCGCCGACGAGCCCTTCTGCGCGCCCGTCCGAAACGGCTCCTCGACCTCCCTGACCTCCGTGCGCTGGAGGTGGCGCACCTCGGTCGCGAAGCGCTCGAGTCCCGCGCCCGCGAGCGCGATCGCCTCGAGCAGCTCAGCGTGGCGGTCGCGTGGCACCACCTGCGTGGAGACCTCCTCGCGCGCGAGGCCCAGCCGCTTCAGCACGGCCGCCTCGACCTCCGGCCCGTTCGCCGCGTAGGTCCCGACCGCCCCCGACAGCGCTCCCACCGACACGCCTTCGGCCGCCCGCTCGAGCCGGATCAGGTTGCGGTGCGCCTCGAAGGCGAAGCCGGCGAGCTTCACGCCGAACGTCGTGGGCTCCGCGTGCACACCGTGCGTGCGGCCGACGCAGATCGTCTCCACGTGCTCGCGCGCGCGGCGGATCAGCGCGGCCTTGTAGTCGGCAGCGCCGCCCACCAGGATCATCCCCGCCTGCGAGAGCTGAAGGCCGAGCGCGGTGTCGAGCACGTCCGAGGAGGTGAGGCCGTGGTGAACCCAGCGACCCGCCTCGCCGACCGAGCCCGCGACCACGTCCACGAATGCCGCCACGTCGTGGTCCGTGACCTTCTCCCGCTCCTTGACCTCATCGACGGTGAAGGAGGCGCGGTCGCGGATCGTGGCGGCGTCCTCCTCCGGAATCACGCCCTGCTCCGAGAGCGCGTCCACCACGGCCAGCTCCACCTGCAGCCACGTGTCGAACTTGCGCCGCTCGGACCAGACCGCACCCATCTCCGGGCGGGTGTAGCGCTCGATCACGGCAACCTCACGCGCTGAGGATGCGCGCCGCCAGGACGGCGGCGTTCTTGGGGTTGTCGACCCCCACCGTGGCCACGGGCACGCCGGGCGGCATCTGCGCGATCGCGAGCAGCGCATCGAGGCCGCCGGCGACCGAGGTCTTCGAGGTGAGCGGCACGCCGATCACGGGGAGGTCCGTGTGCGCCGCCACCACGCCGGGGAGCGCCGCCGCCAGCCCCGCGCCGGCGATGATCACCCGCAGGCCGCGCATGCGCGCGTTCTTCGCGTAGTCGGCCACCGTGTCCGGGTCGCGGTGCGCGCTCATCACGCGCATCTCGTGACGAATGCCGCGCTCCTCGAGCTCCTGAGCCGCCTTCTCCATCAAGGGCATGTCCGACTTCGAGCCCATCACGATGCCCACCTGAGGGGCATCGTCCACGTCGAGCTCGTCGAACTGATGCTCGACCTCTGGCACCGGGACGCTGGTCTCGGGGACGGCCGTGAACTCCTCGGTGCCGCTCACACCTCGACCTTATCCACCGCGCGGGCGGCAATGTCGGTCCTCAGCTGGCGGCCGTCGAACTCGATCCGCTCCGCCGCCGCGTAGGCGCGGTCGCGCGCCTCGCCGGGGGTCGCGCCCAGGCCGGTCACGCTCAGCACCCGGCCGCCCGCGGTCACGAGCTCGCCCTCGCGCTCCGCCGTCCCCGCGTGGAACACGTCCGCGCCGTCCACGGCGTCGAGGCCCGAGATCACGTCGCCGCTCGACGAGGACTCCGGGTAGCCGCCGGAGGCAAGCACGACGGTCACGGCCCAGTCCTTCGACCACTCGGGCTCGACCCCGGCCAGGCCCCCGGGCCTGCTCGACGCCTCGAGCAGCTCGAGCAGGTCCGAGCGAAGCCGTGGAAGCACGGCCTGGGTCTCGGGATCGCCGAAGCGCGCGTTGTACTCGAGCACCTTGACGGCCCCGTCGGGGGCGATCATCAGGCCCGCGTAGAGCACTCCGTGGAAGGGCGTGCCGCGGCGGCTCAGCTCGTCAACGATCGGCTGGTGGACCTGGGCTGCGATCTCGCGCGTGCGCTCGGCGTCGATGCCCGGCACCGGCGAGTAGCTGCCCATGCCGCCGGTGTTGGGCCCCTCGTCCCCGTCGAAGATCCGCTTGTAGTCCTGTGCGGGCGCGAGCGGCACGGCGCGCTCGCCGTCACAGAGCGCCAGCAGCGACAACTCCTCGCCCTCGAGGAACTCCTCCAGCACCACCTCGGTCTCGCCGAAGCGCTTCTCGCCGAAGAACACGTCGATCGCCTCGCGGGCCTCGCGCTCGTCCTTGGCGATGATCACTCCCTTGCCCGCCGCCAGCACGTCCGCCTTCAGCACGGCGGGATAGGACGCGCACGCGAGATGGGCGGCGGCCTCGTCGCGGTCGCGGAACATCACGTGCGCGGCGGTCGGCACGCCGCAGTCGCGCATCAGCTCCTTGGCGTAGGCCTTCGACCCCTCGATCCGCGCGGCGGCTCGTGTCGGTCCGAACGCCCGCATGCCCGCTGCGGTCAGCGCGTCGACGAGGCCGGCCACGAGCGGGGCCTCGGGGCCCACCACCACAAGATCGACCTCGCGCTCCTGGGCCGCCGCCACCACGTCGCCGTCCGGTAGACACTCCACGCCGTCGCGGGCGATGCCGGCATTGCCCGGCGTGCACAGGACCTCCGGCGCGCTGGCGCCGCGCTGGAGCGTGCGGACGATCGCGTGCTCGCGCCCACCCGCCCCGACCACGAGGACGCGTTCGCTCAAAGCGCTGAGATGAAGTCGTCCACTGGGATCGCGGAGAGGGTCTCGTAGTGGGCGGTGCCGCGCGAGCCGAGCTCCATCGAAACGCGCGCGATGGTCTTCTCGTCGGGCGCCTCGATGACGTTCACGAAGTCGTACCGGCCGAGCACGGCCCACTGGGCCGTGACGGTCGCACCGAGCTGCTCGATCTCCTTGTTGACCTCGAGGATCCGCTTGGGGTTGCTCTTCAGGGTCTGCACGCCCTCGGGCGTAAGGGTGCTCAGCATCACGAAGGTGGGCACGGAGGATCCTTTCGATGGAGTGCGTCGGCGCGGAATGTACCCTCTCCGCATGACTCGCCCACTGGCCGTCGCGGTGGCCATCGCCGCCCTGGCAATACCTTCCGTCGCGCAGGCGGCCTCGCTCACCACGAAACCCGCGAAGTCGTGCTACCGCTCGGGCGAGACGGTCCACTTCATCGGGGCTGACTTCACGCCCTCGAATCTGGTCAACCTGAGCCGGGACAACATCTTCGTCGCATCCATTCCCGCGGACGGCGCAGGCCGCTTCGACGCCAGCCTCCGACTGCTCCAGGATCAGCCCAAGCAGGAGCGCACCTACACGGCCACCGACTCGACCAATCCGGGGCTGAGTGCGTCGGTGCGGGTGACCGTGAGCCCCGTCGGCGTGAACCTGTCGCCCGGCACTGGCCCCGTGTCGCGCCGTTTTCGGATCCGCGCGCGCGGGATTCACCACGGGCAGGACCCTGTGGGCGCACGTGATCCACAAGCGCTCGAAGCGGCACCTCAGGATCGGCCGCCTGAAGGGGGCGTGCCACGACCTCAGCGCTCGGCGGCGACTGCTGGGGAGGAACGCCGGCTTCGGCAGGCACCGGATCCAGTTCGACACGTTCCGGCGCTACAGGGCGAACCGGGCCGTCAAGACGCCCTACACGATCAGGGTTGTGCGGGGTGGCCGGTGAGCGCCGACTCCGGCGTCTCCCCCGGGATCGGCTCCGGCGGCTCGTCGAACTGACGCGCGAGCGACGCTCCGAGCGCCGCTGAGCCGGCGCCGAGCGCCACGCATGGCCAGCGGATCGCAGGCGGGATCGAGCTGCCGGCGAGCAGGCTCGCCGCGGTGTCGATCACGTCGCTGAGCGCTCCGGCCTCGATCCAGCCGCGCACGGGGGTGCCGCGGTCGAGCGCGATGACCGTGCCGAGCCCGATCGCCAGGTCCCGGGCGCCGAACGCGCGGGCGAGGACCTTCGCGGGCCGGCGGCGCGCGTCGCTCCCGATCCATGCGCTGCCCGCAAGGCCCGGCGCGAGCACGAAGGCGGCGCCCACGAGCTGACGGCCGCGGGCGTGCCAGAGGGCGAGTTCGCGAGGCTCCATGGCCCGGGAATCCTACGGGCGCGAGGCTGGGCGTCCTAGCCCGGCCACGAAACACGTACGGCGAACGGGCCGGCTCCCCTGCGTTGCCGGACGATCAGCTTCACGTGCTCGACCCGCTGACGCCGGCACCATTCGACGCCGAACGCGCCGCGCGGCGCGCGCAGTGTTCGCGCGGTGGCGAAGTCGCGCGAGCGGAGCTCCAGCTCGGCACGGACTCCCGGCGCGGCTCGAAGAGCAACCTCCACGTCACCGTCCAGCCTGAGCCGCAGCTTGAAGGTCCGCACATGGTGTCGTCTGTCGAACGTGCCACGAACCGTCCGCGTACGCGGTCCGGTCCACGGCCGCAGCACGTCACGGCGGATGGCGCGGAAAGCCGTCGCCGGTCGGCCTCATCAGGCCGTTGAATTGCCATGGGATCTGAGGATGCGCGAGGTGTGCGTAGGCGTCGGCGAATCCCTCGCCGGGATCGTCGCTGTAGTGGGCACCCTGATTTCCTGGGAACAGTTGTCGCTCACGTACATGGGTGCAAACCCGCATCGCGCTGGCCCAGTGCTTCGGTCCCCAGTCAACGGCCTCCCAGGGTGCATTGGATCGCCACGCCGCGATGTGGTGTCCGTACTCGTGCGCCAGCACGTATTCGGTGGGCATTCCATCCACGGCTTGGTCGGGCACATACATCCGCGCTTCGTCGACCGCGTAGCAAGCCACGACGGTGGACCCGCCACAGATCTCGTCGATCTCCGACGGACGCGCCACGTGTACCCGGAGAGCGCGCAGCTCGCTGCCGTGGAGCAGCGAGCCGAGGTAGTCCACGAGCGCCTGGTCCGCCGCCGGGTCCGGGGCAGACGAGCGGGAAACCTGGACCGGTTGGGCGTCGGTGCTGGCGGTGAGGTAGGTGTGGCTCTGGGACTCGGCCGCGATGCGCATCGCCCCCGAAGCTGAGCCGGCCCAGACTCGGTCCCTCGGAGCGGGATCGGGCGCGTTGGCGATCGCCGCGGCCGGCACGGCCAGGCAGACGGCAAACGCCGTCGCGGTGGTACGCCAAATCCCGCGGCGTCCTTGCCTCACACAGAGACAACGTCCCGCGGAGGCGTTTTCCTCCGCGGCGCTTGCTTCTAGACAGCTGCCGGTTCGGAGCGCGCCGAGGCGGGCGGCCTGCTGAACACCAGCTCGCCGTCGGCCGCGTCCACGAAGACGTGGTCGCCCGGCTGGAACTCGCCCTCGAGCAGCTTCAGCGCGAGCTTGTCCACGAGCTGCTTCTGGATCACCCGCTTGAGCGGGCGCGCGCCGTAGGTCGGGTCGTAGCCGAGGTTGCCGAGCAGCGTCCGAGCGGCGTCGCTGAGCTCGACCTCCACACCGCGCTCGCGCACCCGCGCGATCAGCTTCGCCACCTGGAGGTCCACGATCTGGCTGATCTCCTCGCGGCTGAGCTGGTGGAACTCCACGATCTCGTCGAGGCGGTTCACGAACTCCGGCTTGAAGGTCGCGCGCACGCCGTCGAGCCCGCCGGCCACGTTCGAGGTCATGATCACGACCGTGTTCTTGAAGTCGACGGTGCGACCCTGGCCGTCCGTGAGGCGGCCGTCGTCCATCACCTGGAGCAGCACGTTGAACACGTCGGCGTGCGCCTTCTCGAGCTCGTCGAGCAGCACGACCGAGTAGGGCCGGCGGCGGACCGCCTCGGTGAGCTGGCCGCCCTCGTCGTAGCCGACGTAGCCGGGCGGCGCTCCCACCAGCCGAGACACGGAGTGCTTCTCCATGTACTCCGACATGTCGATCCGGACGATCGCCTCCTCCGAGTCGAACATGAACTCGGCGAGCGCGCGGGCCAGCTCGGTCTTGCCGACGCCGGTGGGCCCGATGAAGAGAAACGCGCCGATCGGGCGGTTCGGGTCCTGAAGGCCGGCGCGTGAGCGCCGCAGCGCGTTCGAGACCGCCTCGACGGCCTCGTCCTGGCCGATCACCCGCTCGTGCAGGCGCTCCTCCATGTGGATGAGCTTCGCGACCTCGCCCTCCATCAGCTTCGAAACCGGGATGCCGGTCCACTTGGCCACGACCTCGGCCACGTCCTCGTCGTCGACCTCCTCCTTCAGGAAGGTCGTCTCCGACTGGATCGACGCCAGCCGCGCCTCGAGCTCGACGACCTCCTCCTCGAGCTTCGGAATCTCGCCGTAGCGGAGCTCCGCCGCCCGCTGGAGGTCGGCGTCGCGCTCGGCGCGCTCGGCCTCACGGTGGGCCTGCTCGAGGCGCTCCTTGACCGAGCGAATGGCCTCGATGGCCTCCTTCTCGCCCTGCCAGTGCGCCTTCATCTCGTTCGACTGCTCGCGCAGGTCGGCAAGCTCGCGCTCGATCGCCGCCCGGCGCGAGGCGCTCGCGTCGTCCTTCTCCTTCTTCAGCGCCTGAAGCTCGATCTCGAGCTGCTGGATGCGCCGCTCGACCTCGTCGATCTCGGTCGGCATCGAGTCGATCTCGATGCGGAGCCGGGACGCTGCCTCGTCGATCAGGTCGATCGCCTTGTCGGGGAGGAAGCGGTCGGCGATGTAGCGCTGCGACAGGGTGGCCGCGGCGATGATCGCCGAGTCCTGGATGCGCACGCCGTGGTGCACCTCGTAGCGCTCCTTGAGCCCGCGCAGGATCGCGATCGCGTCCTCGACGCTCGGCTCCTCCACGAACACCGGCTGGAAGCGGCGCTCGAGCGCGGCGTCCTTCTCGATGTGCTTGCGGTACTCGTCGAGCGTGGTGGCGCCGACGGCGCGCAGCTCGCCGCGCGCGAGCATCGGCTTGAGCAGGTTGGCGGCGTCAACGGCGCCCTCGGCGGCGCCGGCGCCCACGATCGTGTGCAGCTCGTCGAGGAACAGGATGATGCGTCCGTCGGCCTCGGCGACCTCCTTCAGCACCGCCTTGAGGCGCTCCTCGAACTCGCCTCGGTACTTGGCGCCGGCGATCAGCGCACCGATGTCGAGCGCGATCACGCGCCGGTCGCGCAGCGACTCGGGCACGTCGCCCGAGACGATCCGCCGCGCGAGCCCCTCGACGATGGCGGTCTTGCCCACGCCGGGCTCGCCGATCAGCACGGGGTTGTTCTTCGTGCGCCGGGACAGGACCTGGATCACGCGGCGAATCTCGTCGTCGCGGCCGATCACCGGGTCGAGCTTGCCCTGCTCGGCGGCCTCCGTGAGGTCGCGCCCGAAGCGCTCCAGCGCCTGGTAGCGGTCCTCGGGATTCTGGTCGGTCACGCGGTGGGGGCCGCGCACCTGCTCGACCGCCTCGGCGAGCTGGTCGCGCGAGGCGCCGACGTCGATCGATGGCTCGCCGGCGAGCGAGAGCAGCAGGTGCTCAGTCGACACGAACTCGTCGCCCATCCCGCGCGCCTCCTCGTCGGCGTGCTGGAGGAGGCGGATCAGGTCCTGGCCGAGCGCGGGCGCGCTTGCGTCTCCGCTGAGCGTCGGCTGGGCGTCGAGCGCCTCGTTGGCGCGCCGCCGCACGCGCTCGGGGTCGGCCCCCGCGCGGCGCAGCACGGGCACGACGATGCCGCCGTCCTGCTCGAGCAGCGCAAGCAGCAGATGCTGCGGCGCGACCTCGGGGTTGCGGCGCGTGCCAGCGAGCCGCTGCGCGGCCGCGAGCGCCTCCTGCGACTTGACTGTGAATCGATCAGCCTGCATAGAAAATCTAAGTGTGACTGTAGCAGGGGGTCTGACCCCTTAACACGCTTTCGCGCGGAAAATTTGCGGGGCTGATCAGGGACTGTCCCCAATGCGCGACGCGGGATTCGGCGCGATTCTGCGCGCATGATCCGATACCGACTGATTCCCACCCTGATCGCCTGCGTCGCGCTGCTGGCCGTCGCGGCCGCGGCCGGGGCCGAGCGGGGCAGCAGCGCGGCCATGCCAAAGCGCGTCGTCAAGCAGCTCGAGCAGGCCAAGCGCGCCACCGCCCGCTTCAAGGACGTCGCGAAGGCCGAGGCGGCCGGCTACGCCTCCACGGACGAATGCGTCACGATCGCGAAGGGCGGGATGGGCATCCACTACGTGAACGTGGACCTGATCGTCGACCCGAAGACCGACCACAGGAAGCCGGAGATCCTCCTCTACGAGCCCCAGGCCGACGGCACGCTGCGGCTGGTCGCAATCGAGTGGATGGTGCTCGACACCGGGCAGGAGAAGGCCCCGCGGATCCTCGGCCACACCTTCCAGGGGCCGATGACGCACAACGGCACCGCGCCGTCGCACTACGACCTGCACGTCTGGACCGAGAAGCGCAATCCGCGCGGCACCTTCGAGCAGTACAACCCGCGCGTCAGCTGCCCCTAGCGGGCGCCTGCCGCCGTCCCGGGCGCCGCGGCGCCCGGGGCGCCCACCGGCTCCTGCGAGAGCTTGTTCGCGAAGTACACCGGGATGATCGACAGCAGGATCACCAGGACGCCCGACCACGTTCACGATCGGGAGCTGGTTCGGCCGTGCGTAGTTGGCGAAGATCCAGATCGGCAGGGTCTGCTCGTTGCCGATCGTGAAGGTGGTCACGATGATCTCGTCGAGCGACAGCGCGAACGCGAGCAGGCCGCCGGCCACCAGCGCGGTGCGCAGCGTCGGGAAGGTCACGTGCCGGAAGGTGAGCCACCCGTTGGCGCCCAGGTCCATCGACGCCTCCTCCAGCGACGTGCCGCCCCGCCGCAGCCGCGCCACCGCGTTGTTGAAGACGACGACGATGCAGAACGTGGCGTGGCCCACGATCACCGTGAACAGCGACAGGTCGATCCCAAGCACCTGCGTGAACGTCGAGTTCAGCGCCATGCCGGTCACGATCCCGGGCAGCGCAAGCGGCAGGATGATCACGAACGAGATCGTCTCGCGGCCGAAGAAGCGGTAGCGCGACACCGCGATCGCGGCGAGCGTGCCGAGCAGCAGGGCCACCGCCGTGGCGCCGAGCGCCGCCTGGATCGAGGTCCAGAACGCGTCGCGCACGCCCGGGTTGTTCACCGCGCGGTCGAACCACTCGAGCGTGAAGCCGTCGATCGGCCACGCCTGCGAGCGCGACTCGTTGAACGCGTAGATCCCGATCACGATCAGCGGGATGTAGATGAACGCGAGCGTGATCAGCGTCCCGATCCGCAGCACCCAGCGCACGCCGTTCGAGATGTGCATCAGCCGGCCCTCATCACAGCGACTCGAACGCGCCGAGGCGGCGCGCGATCAGGAGGTACACGATCATGATCGCCACGGGCACCGTCGCGAACGCCGCGGCGAGCGGCAGGTTGTTCGCGATGCCGACGTTCGCGTAGACCACGTTGCCGATGAACTGAGTGCTCGACACGAGCGTCGGCGCGATGTAGTCGCCGAGCGTGAGCGAGAAGGTGAAGATCGAGCCGGCCACGACGGCAGGCAGCGCCAGCGGCATCACCACGCGGCGGAACGTCATCCAGGGCCTGCCGCCGAGGTCGCCCGACGCATCGAGCATCGAGTTCGGGATGCGCTCGAGGCCGGCGTAGATCGGCAGCACCATGAACGGCAGCCAGAGGTACGAGAACACGAGCCAGGTGGCCACGTTCCCGAAGCCCGGCCCCTGGAGCCCGAACGGGTCGAGCGCCCAGTTCACGACGCCCTCGTTCTGGAGCATGATCCGCCACGAGTAGACCTTCACCAGGTAGCTCGACCAGAGCGGCATCAGCACCGCCACCACGAGCAGCGCCCGCACGCGCGGCGACGCGACCTTGGCCATGTAGAACGCGATCGGGAAGGCGAGGACTATGTCCGTGATCGTCACGAGCGCGGCGATCAGCACCGTGCGCAGCACGATGTCCCGGTAGACCGGGGTCTCGATCAGCTCCTTGAAGTTCTGGAGGCCGGGGTCCTGGACGATCTCGCCGCTGAAGTCGTCGAGCTGCCAGAGCGACGCTACGAACAGGACCGCGAGCGAGCCCAGGTACGCGATCAGGAGCCAGCCGACCGGCCCCGCCAACAGCAAGCTCAGCTGAAGGCGGGGCCGGCGCCAGAGGTATCTGGCTACAGCGGCCAGCGTTGCTCCAAGGGCCTCAGCCCTTGATCTCCGTCCAGGCCTTGACCCACTCGGAGTAGTCCATGCAGGTGGCCCCGCGGTCGTCGCCGCACTCCTTCGTCGGCGTCGTCCAGTAGGCGACCTGGTCGAAGTACGCCTCGTCTTCCGCGTGGAAGGTCTCGCAGTGATCCTTCACGGCGGTCAGGGCGCAGGACTTGCTGTTCGACGGGGCCTCACCGAACCACTCGGCCACGTCGGCGTTCGCCTGCGGGCTGATGATGTGGTTCATCCACATGTACATGCAGTTCGGGTTCTTGGCCTCGGAGGAGATCATCCAGGTGTCAGACCACCCGGTTGAGCCCTCCTTCGGCAGGATCGCGTCGATCGGGGGCGACTTCTTGTCGCCCTGGACGAGGTTGGCGATCACCTGCCAGGTGGTGCCGGCCACGGAGTCGCCGGACGTGAACGCCGCCTGCTCCTTCGTGTAGTCGGACCAGTACTCGCCGATCACCTCGCGCTGCTGCTTGAGCAGGTCGACGGCCGCCTGGAACTGCTTCTCGTCCAGCTCGTAGACGTTGTCGATCCCGAGATCCGGCTGCGTCGCCTTCAGGTAGAGCGCCGCGTCCGCGATGTAGATCGGGCTGTCGTACGCGGTGATCTTGCCCTTGTAGGGCTGGCTCTCCTCGCCACCCCAGACGACCGACCACGAGTCCGGCGCGGGCTTCACGACGTCCTTGTTGAACATCAGGAGGTTCGCGCCACGGCCGTGCGCAACGCCGTAGTTCACGCCGTCGACGGTGTTGTGGGGCTGGTCCTTGAGGCCCTCGAACACGTCCTTGTAGTTGGGGATCAGGTCGGTGTTGACCGGATCGACGTCGCCGCCTGCGATCAGCCGCAGGGTGGCGTCACCCGATGCCGACACGCCGTCGTACTTGCCGGTCCGCATCAGCGTGACCATCTCGTCCGAGGTGTTGCCGAGCTTCACGTTGACCTGACAGCCGGTCTCCTGCTCGAAGTCCGAGACCCAGTCCACCTTCGGGTCGGTCGAGCCGTCCTCGACGTAGCCGGCCCACGCGATCAGGTTGACCTCGCCCTCACCCTTGCCGAGCTTCGTGAGGGCGGCGCTCTCGTCGCCGCTTCCACCGCTGCCGCCGTCGTCGTCGTCATCGCCGCAACCAGCCGCGGTGAGCGCGGCCAGAGCGAGCGTCAGGACGGCGAAAACGAGCCACCACCGTCGGGGCTTTGCACTCACTTGGGTCCCTCCTCTTGGGTTTGTTCCTGCGAGTCCGAGATGGCGTACGCGTGCTCGCCGTGCCAACCGACGCGCACCCGCCGCCCCCTCTGCTCGAGCGCCTCCTGCGAGGACATCTCAAGGTTCTGGCGGACGACCTGAAGCTCGCCCCCCTCGTCCAGCTCGACCACGAAGCGGGTGACCATCCCGATGTACGAGACGTCGCGGATGCGGCCCTCCTCGACCCGTAGCCCGTTCACGGCCTCGGCCTCCTCCAGGATCCGCACCTTCTCGGGACGGATCGTGAAGCGCTTGCCGTCGCGCTCGACGATGTTCGACACCCCCACGAAGCCCGCGACGAACTCGTTCGCGGGGTGCTCGTAGACCTCCGCGGGCGGGCCGACCTGCTCGATGCCCCCGTCCGCGAAGACGGCCAGGCGGTCGCTCATCGTGAGCGCCTCCTCCTGGTCGTGGGTCACGTACACGAAGGTGATGCCGACCTCGCCCTGAATCGCGCGCAGCTCGTGCTGCATCTGCTGGCGGAGCTTCAGGTCGAGAGCGCCGAGCGGCTCGTCGAGGAGCAGCACGCGGGGCCGGTTCACGAGGGCGCGCGCGAGCGCCACCCGCTGGCGCTGGCCGCCCGAGAGCTGGCCCGGGCGGCGGCCCTCGTAGCCGGACAGCCTGACCATGTCGAGCGTCTCGGTGGCACGCCGGCGGCGCTCCTCCTTGCTGACCTTCGCGATCCGGAGCCCGTATTCCACGTTCTCACCCACTGTCATGTGGGGAAAGAGGGCGTAGTCCTGAAAGACGGTGTTGACGTCGCGCTCGTAGGGAGGGAGGTCGGTGACGTCGCGGCCACCCAGCTCTACCCTTCCCTCGTCAGGCCGCTCGAAGCCCGCGATCATGCGCAGGCATGTCGTCTTCCCCGATCCCGACGGCCCCAGGAACGTGAAGAACTCGTCCTCCCGGATGTCCAGGTCGACTCGGTCCACCGCGACGACCTCGCCGTACGTCTTGCGAGCTCCATCCAGGCGCACGGCAACGTCCCCGATATGGGTCATCGCGCGTTCTTGTACACCCTGGAGCGCCTGTTGTGCGAGTTCTTCGAGTTAATTTGCGCCTGGTTGTCGCGTTGGGGGTGCTCGTTATGGCCGCCCCGGCGCACGCGGCGCCCATATCCGCGCACGCCATGGTGCACACCTGCTGCATGGGCGATGCGCTGAAGGAGCGCATCTTCTGCCGAGGCCGACGCGCTGGGAGCCGAATACATCCGGGTGGACGTCGAGATGAGCGCGATCTTCGAGGGGTCCGGAGGCACGAAGCGCAGCGAGCCCGACTGGTCCGGCCTCGACGAACTTCTGGAGCTCGCCGGGAAGCACGACGTGAAGGTGCTCGGCGTCCTGCTCGCCACGCCCGCCTACGTCTCCGCCTGCCCCGAGCGATGGCCCGACGCAGGGCGCTGCCCGGCAGCCGACATGGAGGAGTACGGCAAGCTGGCGGGCGAGATCGCGGAGCGCGCGAAGGACGGGATCCGGACCTGGGAGATCGTGAACGAGCCCGACGCGGATTGGGCGTTCGAGGGCACGCCCGAGGAGTACGCGGGCATGCTGAGCGCGGCGTACGACGGGATCAAGACGAGCGTGCCGGACGCCCGGGTGGTGCTCGGCGGCCTGCAGCGGCCGGACCAGACGGGGTGGCTCGAACGCGTGCTCGCCACGCCCGGGGCGGACGCGATCCACAAGTTCGACATCGCCAGCGTGCACCTCCGCGGGCCGGTGGGGCCGGTGGTGAACCGCTACGGCGCGTTCCGCGCCTGGCTCGGCGCGCGTGGCTTCTCGGGTCCGCTGTGGGTCACGGAGCACGGCTATCCCGCAGACCCGACCTACCAGGTCGACCCGACCTTCACGGGCGGGGACGCGGCCCAGGCCGACTACCTCACGCAGTCACTGGTGGGGCTGGGCGAGGCGGGCGCAGAGCAGCTCTTCGTGACGCTGCGCGACAACCTCGAGGCCGAGTATGCGAGCGAGGGCCTCGTGCACATCGACGGCGGGCCTGAGACGCCGACCACGCGCCGTGCCTCGTTCGAAGCGGTCCGGCGCCTCGCCACGGGCTGGGACCAGGTGATGGCGTGGCGCCGCGAGCAGCGCGAGAACGAACGACTCGCCCTGCTCTACCAGGCGGCCGCCACCCTGGAAGCAGGCGAGGCGAGGACCGCCCGGGCGAAGTACGCCCTGGCTCGCACGCTCGTGCACGAGGCCCAGGACACGTACGGGCAGGCACGATCGGCACGCGTCCGCAAGCGGCTGCTGCGCAGAGTGGCCCGTGCCCGCGCGCTCCTTGCCGGGCGACGCACCGCACTGCTGTGGCACACCGCCTACTCGCGTTGGCAGCGCGGCCGCGCGGCTGAGCACAGGGTCGCGGTCGAGACGCTCAAGGCGCAGATCGCCGGCACTCCCTAGGGCTCGGCCGGGGCGTCGCGCGACGCTATCTCGAACGACGCACCGGGATGCGCGTGGCGCGCTCTCCGGGCTTGCGCGGCGTGAGTGCCTGCGAGGGCGGCTGGTACAGGACCAGCTCGTGCTTCAGCGACCGGCGGACGCGGTCGAGCTCCTTGCTCAGCTCGTCGCGCACTCGCTCGGCCTGGCGCTCGAGGTTGCGCATCCGGCGGCGCATGCGCTCGATCTCCTCCTCGAGCTCGAACACCCGCTCCACGCCGGCGAGGTTCATGCCGAGCTCGCCGGTGAGTTCCTGGATGCGACGCAGGCGCTCCACGTCGTCCTGCGAGTACAGCCGAGTGTTCTTCGGCGAGCGCTTCGGGGTGATCAGACCGCGCGTCTCGTAGATGCGGAGCGTCTGCGGGTGCATCCCCGCGAGCTCGGCAGCCACCGAGATCATGTAGACGCCGCGGTCGCTGTCCGGGGCCTCGGCCACCTGCCGCCTACCTCCTGTGCGAGAGCAGGCGCTCGCGCGGGTTGCCGTCGATCACCGTGGCCAGCTCGTCCACGACCTCCGCCTGCTCCTTCGAGAGCGAGCTCGGCACGTCGATCAGGAGGCGGTAGCGCAGGTCGCCGCGACCGCGACCGCCGAGCTTCGGCGGGCCCTCACCGCGCAGGCGCTGGACCGTGCCGTGCTGGGTGCCGGGGGGCACGCGGATGCGCTTGGTGGCACTGAGCGTCGGCACCTCGATCGTGGCGCCCTTGATCGCCTCCGGAATCGTGATCGGCACCTCCACCTCGAGGTTGTCGCCGCGGCGCTTGAAGATCGGCGACTCCGCGACGCGCGTGACCACGTACACGTCGCCCTGAGGGCCACCGCGTGGTCCGGCCTCGCCCTTCCCCTTCAGCCGTACCCTCGACCCGTCGCGCACCCCGGCCGGGATGTTCACCGCGTACTTCTTCACCTGACGAGTCTGGCCGGAGCCGTGACAGGTTGGGCACGGGTCCTTGATCTCGGTGCCGGTTCCGCCGCACTGGCGACATGGCTGCGAGATCGAGAAGAGGCCCTGCGACTCCGCCTCGACGCCGCGCCCCTGGCAGCGGCTGCAGACGGTCGGGGAGGTCCCGGGCTTCGCTCCGGTGCCGCGGCAGGTGGGACAGGGGGCCGCGAGCGGAACGGTCACGGAGACCTGGCCGCCCTCCATCGCCTGCTCGAAGGACACGTGAACGTCGGTCTCGAGGTCGCGCCCTCGCTCCGGACGAGGCGCTCGCCCGGATGCGGCATTGCCGAACAGGTCGGAGATGATGTCGCCGAAGCCGCCGAAGCCGCCACCGGCGCCCGCACCGCCGCCCGGGAATCCGCCGCCGAAGATCCCGCCGCCGGAGTCGTACTGCTTGCGCTTCTCGGGGTCGGACAGGATCGCGTACGCGCCCTGGACCTCCTTGAAGCGCTCCTCCGCCGACTTGTCGCCCTGGTTCGTGTCCGGGTGGTACTTGCGGGCAAGCTTGCGGTAGGCCTTCTTGATCTCATCGTCGGAGGCCTTCTTGTCGACGCCGAGCGTCCGGTACGGGTCCGTCACCGTCGGCATCAGCCAGAGACCACCACGCGCGCCGGACGCAGCACCGTGCCGTTCGCCCGGTAGCCCTTCTCGACGACGTCGAGCACGACACCCGGCTCGCCGTCCTCCCTCACGGACAGGGCCTCATGCTCTGCTGGGTCGAACTTGTCACCAGCCGGGTCGAACTGGTGGATGCCGTTCCTTTCGAGTACGGCAATCAGCTCCGAGTGCACCAGCCGAACTCCCTCTGCGAGGTGCTGTTCGCCCTCCTCTGCGGAGACCAGTGCACGCTCGAGGTTGTCGACGATCGGGAGCAGCTCGCGGACCAGCCCACTCTTCGCCCGTTCGCCGGCAGCCGCCGCCTCACGGGCGGCGCGCTTGCGGTAGTTCTCGAAGTCGGCCTGGCTGCGCTGTGCGAGAGCGAGGTATTCGTCGCGCTCGCGCTCGGCTCGCGCCAGCGGATCCTCTGGTTCCCCCTCGGTGGCCTCCTTGTCGTCCATGGCCTGCTGCTCGTTGGCCGGGTCCTCCTCGCCGGAGGGCTCGCCCGCCTCGTCACGCGACGTGGGGGGCTCCTCCTCCGGGGGAATCGGCGGCAGCTGTGACTCGAACATGGCTAGGACTTGTCCTCGCCCTCGACCACCTCGGCGTCAACGACCTCCTCCTCGTCGGCGGAGGCGTCCGCGTCGGCGTCCTCGCCCTCGGCTGAGGCGCCGTTGCCGGCTGCCGCGGCCTGCTGCTGCGCAGCCGCATACATCTGCTCGGAGACCTTGTGGAAGGACTCCTGCAGGGCCTGCGTCTTCTGGCGCAGGAGCTCCACGTCCTCGGACTCGAGGTTGTCGCGGATGTCCTTGATCGCGGCCTCGATCTCCTCCTTGGAGCCGGTGTCGAGCGTGTCGCCCATGTCGCTCACCTGGCGCTCGGCCTGGTACGCGGCGTTCTCCGCCTCGTTGCGGGTCTCCACGATCTCCCGCAGGCGGCGGTCGTCCTCGGCGTGTGCCTCGGCGTCCTTCACCATGCGCTCGACCTCTTCCTCAGCGAGGCCGGAGCCGGCCTTGATCTCGATCTTCTGCTCCTTGCCCGTGCCGAGGTCCTTGGCGCCGACGGCGAGGATGCCGTTGGCATCGATGTCGAACGTGACCTCGATCTGCGGGATCCCTCGCATCGCGGGCGGGATGCCCGTGAGCTGGAACTTGCCGAGCGACTTGTTGTAGGTGGCCATCTCGCGCTCGCCCTGGAGCACGTGGACCTCCACGCTCGGCTGGTTGTCCTCGGCCGTCGAGAAGATCTCCGACTTGCGGGTCGGGATCGTGGTGTTGCGCTCGATCAGCTTCGTCATCACGCCGCCCTTGGTCTCGATGCCGAGGGTCAGCGGGGTCACGTCGAGGAGGAGGATGTCCTTCACGTCGCCGGCGAGCACGCCCGCCTGGATGGCGGCGCCCACGGCCACGACCTCGTCCGGGTTCACGCCGCGGTGCGGGTCCTTGCCGGTGAGCTCCTTGACCTTCTCCTGCACGGCGGGCATGCGCGTCATGCCGCCGACCAGAACGACGTGGTCGATGGTGGTGCCGCCTTCGGCACCGGCGTCCTTCAGCGCCTGCTTCGTCGGACCGACGACGCGGTCCACGAGATCGGCGGTCAGCTCGTTCAGCTTCGAGCGGGTGAGCCGCTGGTTGAGGTGCTTCGGAACCGAGTCGACCGCCGTGATGAACGGCAGGTTGATCTGCGTCTCCTGCGCCGAGCTCAGCTCGGTCTTGGCCTTCTCGGCCTCCTGGTAGAGGCGCTGGAGGGCCATCTTGTCGGCCGACAGGTCCACGCCCTCGGCCTTCTTGAACTCAGTGACGAGCCAGTCGACGATCGCCTTGTCGAAGTTGTCGCCGCCGAGGTGGTTGTCACCCGCGGTCGACTTCACCTCGAAGACGCCGTCGCCGATCTCGAGCACCGACACGTCGAACGTGCCGCCGCCGAGGTCGAAGACGAGGATCTTCTGGTCGTCCTCCTTGTCGAGCCCGTATGCGAGCGAGGCCGCCGTCGGCTCGTTGATGATCCGCTTCACGTCGAGCCCGGCGACCTTGCCGGCGTCCTTCGTGGCCTGGCGCTGGTCGTCGTTGAAGTACGCGGGGACGGTGATCACCGCGCTGTCGACCGTGTCGCCCAGGTAGGCCTCGGCGTCCGCCTTCAGCTTCTGGAGGATCATCGCGCTGATCTCAGGCGGCGCGTACTCCTTGCCGCCGGCCTTCACGCGTGCGTCGCCGTTCGGGCCAGGAATGACCTCGAAGGGGACGATCTTCTCCTCCTCCTTGACCTCGGCCTCCTTGCGGCCCATGAAGCGCTTGATCGAGAAGACCGTGTTCTCAGGGTTCGTTACAGCCTGCCGCTTGGCGGGTGCGCCAACTAGGCGCTCCCCACCCTCCGTGAACGCCACGACCGAGGGGGTTGTCCGCGCGCCCTCAGCGTTCTCGATCACGGTGGGCTCGCCGCCCTCGAGGACGGCCATGCACGAGTTGGTCGTGCCCAGATCGATGCCGATCGTCTTGCCCATCCGTACTTCTCCTTGGTCGAGTCGAAAGAAATCTAAGTGCGAGTATGGCAGATCCCCTTCGTCCTTCACAGGGGCGGGGTCTGACCCCTTATGATCTCGCGGCCGATGCTGAGCCGGTTCCTCATCCTCATTGCTGTCGTTGCCGTTCTGGGCGTAGCAGCATGCGGCGACGATGACGAGGGCTCAGCTGGGGCGACGCAACAGCAGGACGCCACGCAGACCGAGACCGCCCCGTCGGAAGACGCCCTCAAGGACACGAGCACGAAGCCCGAGATCCCGAAGCCCACCGGGATTCCGCCGCGCAGGCTCGTGAAGCAGGACATCGTGAAGGGCAAGGGGCCCGCGGCGAAGCCGGGCGACACGGTGACCGTGAACTACGTGGGCATGAACTTCTCGAACGGGGTGGAGTTCGACTCGTCCTGGGATTCCGGGCAGGCGTTTCCCGTGCAGCTCGGCGCCGGCATGGTGATCGAGGGCTGGGACAAGGGCCTCGTCGGCATCAGGAAGGGCGGCAGGCGAATGCTCACGATTCCGCCCGAGATGGGCTACGGCGCCGAGGGCTACCCGCCCGACATCCCGCCGAACGAGACGCTCGTCTTCGTGGTCGACGCGGTCTCCATCGAGTAAGAGCCGGCGGGGTTGGTTTCGCTCATGCGGCGCGACGTGCGGCGGCGAGCCGGCGGCGGCCCTCGGGACACATCCGCTTCAGCGGACACGCCGGACAGTCGGGGTTGCGCGCCGTGCAGGTCCTGCGCCCGTGCCTGATCAGCAGCACGTGCAGCTCGTACGCCTCCTCGGGGCTGTCCACCAGCCGCAGCATCTCGTCGTGGGCGCGCTCGAGGTTCGTGCCCTGCGGCCAGAGCCCGAGCCGGGTGCCCACCCGGTACACGTGGGTGTCCACCGGCACGTCGGGGCGGCCGTATGAGAACAGCAGGACACAGGCGGCTGTCTTGCGGCCCACGCCAGGGAGATCGCAGAGGTAGTCGCGTGCCTCGGCGAGCGGAGCCTCCTCCATCCACGCAAGGTCGTCGTCGTCCAGCGCCTCCAGGATCTGCTTGATGCGGACCGCCTTGGTTGGCGCGAGGCCGCCGGGGCGGATCGCGTCCTCGACCTCCTCCACCGGCGCCGCGCTCACCTCGGCCCAGGACGAGAAGCGGTCACGGAGGCGGGCGTACGCCACGTCGCGGTTGCGGTCGTTCGTGTTCTGCGAGAGCACCGTGAGGATCAGCTCGTCCACCGGCGCGCGGTGCGGGCGCAGCACGGGACGCCCGTACTCCCTGCGGAGCGTTTCGAGGATCCTGCGAACCCGGCGCCGGTCGGCCATAGCTGGGTGATGGTATGAAGCGCGCCCTTGGACGTGACTGAACACAGCGCGGAGGTCGCCGGCCTCGAGGTCCACTACCGCCAGGCCGGCGACGTGCCGATCCTCTACCTGCACGGCGTGCCGACGCATTCGCACGACTGGCTGCCGTTCCTCGAGCGCACCGGTGGCATCGCTCCTGACCTGCCCGGCTTCGGGAAGTCGGGGAAGCCGGGCGACTTCGACTACTCGATCGAGGGCTACGACCGCTTCCTCGAGGGGTTCGTGGATCGGCTGGGGCTCGAGCGCTTCTCGCTCGTCCTCCACGACTGGGGCTCCGTGGGGCTCGCGCTCGCGCAGCGATTCCCGGAGCGGGTCGAACGGCTGGTGCTGTTCTCGGTCGTGCCATTCCTACCCGGCTTCCGCTGGCACCGCGTGGCGCGCGGCTGGCGCACGCCTGGCATCGGTGAGCTGCTCATGGGCGCCACCACGCGTTGGGGCTTCCGGCGCGAGCTGCCCGCCGAGTTGGCAGACGCCGCCTGGGACGCGTTCGACCACGGAACCCAGCGGGCCATCCTGAAGCTGTACCGCTCGGCGCCGCCCGAGGTGCTCGCCCGGGCCGGCGAGCGGCTTGGTGAGATCCGCGCTCCCGCGCTTGTCCTGTGGCCCGAGGACGACCCCTACATCGGCGCCGAGTTCGGTCCGGCTCACGCCGATGCGCTCGGCGGCGAGACCACCCTCGAGATGGTCCGCGGCGGCCACTGGCCGTGGCTCAAAAATCCCGAGCTGATCGATCGAACGGCCGAGTTCCTAAAAGGTTCGTAACTATGCGTGATCAGCAGGTCCACGTCGCTTATATGGAGCTGTGCGCGAGTTCCTCTCAAAATCAATCGCCGGCGGTCTGTCGGCGGGCGTCGTCCTGCTCTGGTGGCCGGTCCTCTTCGACGACGTCGACACCGTCACGTCGTGGTTCGTCCGCGGCGTGGCCTGGACGGTCTGCTTCGAGCTACTGCTGTTCGCGCTGATCCCCTTCGAGCGCGCCCTTTGGGGCACCGCACGCGCCGAGCGCATCGTGCAACGGGTGGGCAGCGCCGGCTCGCGGCTCGACTCGGGGTCGCATCGGCGACGCCTCGGCCGACTGAGCGCCGTGGCCGGCGTGGCCCTCGCGATCCCAGTCGTGCTGCTCGTGGCCGGTCTCCAGAAGCAGCTGCCGGTCCGCGCGGAAGCAGCCACTGCGAGACCGATCAAGGTCGTGCGCGTGACCAAGGTGGTTCGGCCCGTGACCGTCAAGAGGATCGTCGAGCAGACGCCCGTGCAGCAGGAGTACGCGCCGCCGCCCCAGCAGGCCGCCCCGGCCCCGGTGCCGCCGCGCACCACGGAGAAGCCGAACGACGACCGCACCGTCGTGGACCGCACCGCCCCCGTGGAGCGCCAGCCTGCGCCGAAGAGCCAGGTCGACACGACGCCCGACCCCGCCCCGCGCTGATAGCAGTCGGCTAGCCTGTCCCCTCTCGTGCTGCGCGACGCGCCGTCTGCCGCCACGGCGCCGCCTTCCTCTTCAGACACGACGACCGGGGAAACGGCGCCCACCACGCCACGGTCCGACCGCCGGCGCTCTCGCGCTGCGCGCTGGCTCCGCCGCATCGATCCTTGGAAGGCCGCGCCGATCGTCGTGGCCCTGGTCTTCACGGCCATCTATCTGATCTGGCAGCCGCGCACCGTCGACCTCGCCGCCCACACCTTCCGCGCCGACCTGTTCGGCGAGGAGGGCTTCACGATCTGGAACGGCCAGTGGTACGGCGGCCACCACACGCCGGCGTACAGCGTGCTGTCGCCGCCGCTCGCCTGGCTGCTCGGCCCGCCGGTGGCGCTGGCGATCTCGGCCATGGCGTCCGCCGCGCTGTTCCCGCCGCTCGTGCGCGGCTGGTTCGGCGACGACCGCGCCCGCTGGGGCGCGATCTGGTTCGGCGCCGCCACCGCCACGCTCCTCTTCACCAGCCGGCTGCCGTTCGCGATCGGGGTGGCGTTCGGCCTTGCGGCGCTGCTCGCGCTTCAGCGCCGCCACTACTGGCTCGCGATCCTGTTCGCCGTGCTGTGCCCGCTCGGCAGCCCGGTGGCGGGGCTGTTCCTCGCGATGGCGGGCGTGGCCTACGCGATTGCCGAACGAGCCGACCGCTCGAAGTGCCTGGAGGGGCTTGCGATCGCCGCGGCGGCGTTCTTCCCGCCGCTCTTCATGGCCTGGGCGTTCCCGGAGGGCGGCTGGGCGCCCTTCCCGAAGTCGGCCTACGTGCCGATCCCGCTGTTCGCACTCGCATGCCTCATCGTCCTGCCCCGCGAGCAGAGCGCCCTGCGCTGGGGCGCGGTCCTCTACGGCCTTGGCGCCACGCTCGCGCTCGCCATCGAGACGCCGATGGGCGGCAACGCCGTGCGCCTCGGCGCGCTGTTCGGCGGCCCGCTGATTCTGTGCGCGATCTGGGGCCAGCCGTGGACGAAGCGGCCATGGGCGCTGCCGCTCCTGGCGGCCGGCTTCGCCGCGCTCGCGCTCTGGCAGTGGTCGCCCGCCGTGCGTGACGTGATCAAGTACATCGAGGACCCGGCGGCGAAGTCCGACTACTTCACGCCGCTGAAGGAGTTCCTCTTCCGCCTGCCCGATCAGCGCCGCATCGAGATCCCGTTCACGCGCTCGCACTGGGAGGGCTCGGAGGTGGCGATGGACCAGGCGCTTGCGCGTGGTTGGTTGCGTCAGCTCGATACGAAGCTGAATCCGATCTTTTATCGCGAGGGTTTGAACCGGCTCACGTATGCGAGCTGGCTGGCGGATAACGCGGTGCGCTATGTGGCGCTGCCGAGCGCGAAGCCGGACAAGAGCTCGTATGGCGAGCGGGCTTTGATCGAGAAGGGTTTGCCGTATCTGCGGCTGCGCTGGAAGTCGGACGACTGGCGTGTCTATGAGGTGCTGCTGGCGGCGCCGCTTGTGATCTCGCAGAAGAACGCGCGCATCCTGCTCGAGCAGTTCCAGTCGGACGAGCTGCTGCTGGATGTGAAGCGGCCGGGCGAGGCGATCGTGAAGGTGCGCTGGACGCCGTACTGGTTCGCCTCGAACGCGTGCGTCGAGCCGTATGGCGACTGGACGAAGGTGATCGCGGAGAAGGTCGGCTTCGTGCGCATGTCGACCAGGTTCGCTCCCGAGCGACTGTTCTCACGCGGACGCCGCTGCGACGACTCTGCGAGCTAGGCGCGGGCTAGCTACGCTAGACGCCCGTGCTCCGATCCCACCCGCTCCTGGTCCAGTTGGCTCGGGTCTGGCGCCTCAGCGGCCGCTGGCTGCCCAATGGCTGGCTGGACGCGATTCGCCAGCTCGCGCTGTTCGCCGGCGCCTACTACCTGTACCGCATCGTCCGCGGCATCGTGGACGGACAGGCCGGCCTCGCCTTCGAGAACGCACGCAACCTCGTGGACGCCGAGCGGGCGATGGGGCTCTTCTTCGAGCCCGGCCTCCAGGCCTGGGCGGAGGGACAGGAATGGCTGCTCACGTTCGCCAACTGGATGTACGTGAACTCGCACTTCGTGATCACCACGACGTTCCTGATCTGGCTCTACATCGCGCGTAACCACGCGTTCTACTTCGTGCGCAACATGTTCATCGTCGCGATGGGCCTGGCGCTCGTGGGCTACCTGGCCTACCCGACCGCGCCGCCGCGCTTCATGCCCGAGTGGGGATTCAGCGACTCGGTCGCCGAGTTCGTGGGCGACAAGGCCGACCAGAGCGCCAACGTCCTCTACAACCCGTTCGCCGCCGTGCCGAGCATGCACGTGGCGTTCGCGCTGATGATCGCCATCCCCGCGATCTTCCTGGTCAAGCATCGCGCGCTGAAGGTCCTGTGGGGCATCTACCCGCTGGTCGTGACCTTCGTCGTCGTGGTCACCGCGAACCATTTCTGGCTCGACGCCGCGCTCGGCGCGCTGGTGGCGGCCGCCTCGGCCTACGCGGCAAGCGCCGCCTTCGCGCGGGCCCGGCCCGAGGCCTGGGCCTGGCGCACCGCCGGGGCCAAGGCGCACGCGTGAGCGACGACATCCGCGAGCGGCCACGCCGGCCGCGTGCGCGCAGTGACCGTGGAGGGGCGCGCTCTGCCGCAGAGATGCGCGAGCTCGCCCGCGACCGCCTGATCGAGTCGAGGCTCACGCCGAACGCGATCTCGATCACCGGCCTGATCGGGAACCTGATCGCGGCCGTCCTGATCCTCGAGCACCACTTCGTGCTCGCCGGGGTGGCCTTCATCCTCGGCTCGCTGTGCGACATGTTCGACGGCCGCTACTCGCGCATGTCCGGCAAGGGCAGCCCGTTCGGAGCGTTCCTCGACTCGACGCTCGACCGCGTGGAGGAGGGCGTCGTCCTCGCGGCCGTCGCGGTCTGGTTCGCGCAGGACGGCAACGACTTCGCCGTGGGCGCCACGGTGATCGCCGTGGTGGGCTCCTACATGGTCAGCTACACCCGCGCCCGGGCGGAGGCGCTGGGCGTGGGCGGCAGTGTGGGGATCGCTTCTCGCGCAGTCCGGGTAGTAATCCTTTCAGCGGGATTGGTGTTCGCGGCAGGCGAGCTTGTGCCAGACTTCGACCTGCTCGAGCCGGCGATCTACGTGATGGCCGCGCTCACAGTGTTCACCGCGCTCCAGAGGGTGCTCCACGTCCGTCGGCAGCTCGCCGGCGGAGCGGACACCGTGTAACCCAAACCAGCTTGGCGGGTGTTTTCCTCTCGATGACTGATTCAGCGATCTCTTCTAACGGCAGCTCGCGCTACCAGAGCAACAAGGTGCGCGTGGCCATCATTGGTGTCGGCAACTGTGCCTCCTCCCTCGTGCAGGGAGTCGAGTACTACAAGGACTCCGATCCGGACGCCTCCGTGCCCGGGCTCATGCACGTGGACCTCGGCGGTTACCACGTTCGCGACATCGAGTTCAGCGCCGCCTTTGACATCGACGCGGACAAGGTCGGAAAGGACCTCTCCGAGGCGATCTGGTCCGGCCAGAACAACACCATCAAGTTCTCCGACGTACCGAACCTTGGCGTGCCCGTCCACCGCGGCATGACGCACGACGGGCTCGGCAAGTACCTCAAGGAGAAGATCACGAAGGCGCCGGGCGAGACCGACGACATCGTGAGCATCCTCAAGGAGACCAAGACCGACGTGGTCGTCTCCTATCTGCCGGTCGGCTCGGAGCAGGCGACCAAGTGGTACGTCGAGCAGATCCTCGAGGCCGGCTGCGGATTCGTGAACTGCATCCCGGTGTTCATCGCGGGCGAGAACTACTGGGCGAAGCGCTTCGACGAGCACGGCCTCCCGATCGTCGGCGACGACATCAAGTCGCAGGTCGGCGCGACGATCGTTCACCGCATGCTGGCGCGCCTCTTCTACGAGCGCGGCGTCGAGATGAAGCGCACGTCGCAGCTCAACGTGGGCGGCAACATGGACTTCTACAACATGCTCGAGCGCGAGCGCCTGGAGTCCAAGAAGATCTCGAAGACGCAGGCCGTCACGTCGGTGATGGGCCACGAGCTGCCCAAGGACGACGTCTACATCGGTCCCTCGGACTACGTGCCGTGGCTCACCGACCGCAAGTGGGCGCACATCAGGATCGAGGGCGAGGCCTTCGGCGACGTGCCGCTCACACTCGAGGCGAAGCTCGAGGTCTGGGACTCCCCGAACTCGGCCGGCATCGTCATCGACGCGGTCCGCTGCTGCAAGCTGGCGCTGAACCACGGGCTCGGCGGTCCGATCACGGGTGCCTCCGCGTACCTGATGAAGTCGCCGCCCGAGCAGCACCCCGACCCCGTCGCGCGCGAGATGGTCGAGGAGTTCATCGCCACCTACGGCGGTACGCCGAAGCTGCCGGGCCAGACGCCCAAGCCGGCTGAGGCAAAGCCGGCCGAGACCGAGACGACGATCGACACCTAGCGGGGTGTCGCAGGCGACCATCGACTTCGTCGTCGAGGGCTACCGCCGCTACAACGAACGCGACCGGTCGCTCCCGTGGCCGGACGACGAGAACGCGCGCGCCTGGGGGGGGCGGGGGGGGGGGGGGGGGGGGGGGGGCGGGGGGGGGGAGGGGGGCAAGGTCATGGCCTGGGTGCACCTGAGCGGCCACGGAGCGGGTAGCGGAGTCCCGATCGAGAGGGCGGGTGAGGGGTGGGGGCGAGGGGAGGCCTGGAGCACGTCGGCATCTCGGACTAGCGCCCGTATCCTCCGAGGGTGCCCTTCGCCATCGCCCAAGTCACGCCCTGGCCCTGGGAGCAGCACCACGAGGTCAACCGCTTCGTGGAACGGCTCTCGGATGAGCTGTGTTCGCGCGGCCACCGCGTGGTGGTGATCGCGCCGTCCGACTCGCGCGAGCTGGTGCGCGACGGCCGCGCGAAGGTCAGGGCCCTGCGCTCGGATCCGGACGCTCTCTGGGCCGAGCCAGGCTGCGCGTCCGTGGTGGCCGTGGGCCAGTCGCTTCCGTTCCGGCGCGCCGGCTCGGTGTCGATGCCGCTGGACGTGTCACGGACCCTGGAGGACCTGCTCGACCGGGCCGAGCTCGACTTCCTGCACGTGCACGAGCCATTTGCCCCCAGCGCCGCGTCGGCCGCACTGCGGCACTCGCGCGCGCTGAACGTCGGCACCTTCCATTCGACCACGGAGCGCTTCGTCTCGACGCAGGTGGCGCGCAAGGTGGTGGAGCTCCTCTTTGGCCGCCTCGACGGACGCACGGCGAGCTTCGCGGCCACGCGCGACCTGATCGAGCGCTACTTCCCCGGCGACTACACCGTGATCCGCCCCGGCGCGGATCTCCACGCGCGCGGCCACAAGACGGACGGTCCGCCGGAGATCGTGTTCTCGGACGAGGAGGAGCGCGGCGCCCTGCGGCTGTTCCTGCGCGCGCTCCGCCGCCTCCCGACGGACCTCGACTGGCGCGCCACGATCTGGTTGCGCGAGCCGGCCTCGACGACGGCGCCGACACTGTCGCGCCGGATGCGCGAGCGCGTGACCCTGGCCGGCCCCGGCGACGGCTCCGAGGCGCAGCACCTCTCCCGCGCGTCGATCGCCGTGGCGGCGTCCGCCGGAACCGCGCCCGCCCCTCAGCTCGTGCTGCGCGCGATGGCCGGCGGCGCGGTACCGGTGGTCTCGCGGCTCCCTCAGTACGAGGAGCTGCTGCGCGATGGCGAGCTGGGTCCGCTCTTCGAGCCGCGCGACGCCCTCACGCTCGCCGCCCAGATCGAGCGACTGCTGCGCGACCCGAAGCTGCTGTCGGGCTACGCCGACGCGATCGAGGATGCCCACCACGACATCAGCTGGTCGCGCGTGGCCGACGAGTTCGAGGAGCTCTACGAGCGCATCGCCGCGCGCCGGCATGACTCGAATGGCCAGGCCCAGCTGCGCAAGAAGCTCGGCGAGAAGAAGTTCATCCACGTGGACCTGCACATGCACACGGACCACTCGCCCGACTGCGCCACGCCCGTGGACACGCTGCTCGACGCCGCCAAGAAGGTCGGCCTCGGCGCGATTGCGATCACCGACCACAACGAGATCTCCGGCGCGCTCGAGGCGCGCGAGCGGGCCAACGGGATCAAGGTGATCGTGGCCGAGGAGGTGAAGACCGCCGACCAGGGCGAGGTGATCGGCCTCTTCATCGAGGAGAAGATCCCGCGCGGCATGACGCTCCAGGAGACGATCACCGAGATCCGTCGCCAGGGGGGCCTTGTCTACGTGCCGCATCCCTTTGACCGGATGCATGCCGTGCCCGACTACGAGCACCTGCTCGACGTGGTGGAGGAGATCGACGCCATGGAGGTCTTCAACCCGCGCGTGGCGTTCTCGGCCTTCAACGAGGAGGCGGCCCGCTTCGCCGCCAAGTATCGGATCGTGGCCGGCGCCGGCTCGGACAGCCACGTGGCTCAGGGGCTCGGCTCGGTGAAGATCCGGATGCGCGACTTCGACGGGCCGGAGGAGTTTCTTGAGTCCCTGCGCGACGCCGACATCGTCCGAAAGCGGCAGTCGCTCCTCTACGTGCAGGCCCTGAAGTTCATCCAGACGCGAGGCAAGAAGTGATGCGCCCGAAAGGAGCAATGGCACGTCCGTCAAAAGCCAGTGGGACGGTGCCGGCCACTGACGACGAGATTCGCGAGAAGTACCTCGAGCGGGCGATACGTGAGCTGAACCTCCTCACCAGGGAGATTCAGGACTGCGATCACTGTCCGCGAGGAAACCTCATGCCCGTGCTCGGCTCGGGCCATCCGCAGGCGGACATCTTCCTGCTGAAGTTTGCGCCGGTGCCCTCGGAGATCGAGGAGGGCGTGGCGTTCTACGGGCGCGCCGGCAGTGCGCTCATGAAGAGCTTCAAGCGTCTCGGCATCGACCCGCTCGCCGTTTACGGCACGGTGTTCGTGAAGTGCCCGGTGCACGACACGGACGACTCGGCCCCCGCCTGCCGCGCCCGCGTGCTCGAGGAGCTGACGATCGTGCAGCCCCGGATCGTGGTGGTGATGGGCGAGGAGGGGCTCGAGGAGCTGAACGACCTGCGCGTGCCGCTCGGGCGCCAGCTCGAGTGGAAGCCGGGCGAGCTCCAGCGCCTCACACCGGCGCTCGAGGCGCTCGTCGTGCCGGACATCGATCGCTCGCTCGACGACGAGCAGGCGAAGCGCGAGTTCTGGGGGGCGTTCCGAACCCTCGGCGAGTGGTACGCGGACTTCCCTCCTTACTAGGCGCCTGGAAAGTGGCGTCAGCTGCGCGACAGATTGTGCGAGGTGGGGTGGAGAGGAGGGGTCGCGGCCACGGCGCGGGCGGAGAGGGTGGTGCAGGGTGGCCCGGCGGTCACCGGCGTCGTTGAAGCGGCGGTAGATCTGGCATCGGCCGGGCGACGGTCGGCCTGTCGTGCCGCGAGGCCGGCGGGCGCGGGTCGCGCGGGCCGCGCGAGCGCACGTCAGGCGACGGCCGCATCGGCTGCGGACGAAGAGGCGAGCCCGGCCATCGAGGCTGCGGCAGTGGATGTGGCGCAGGGGGTAATCTCGAGGCGGGTGGCCGGGGAGGGTGATAGAGGTGTGGGGAAGAAAGTGAGAGAGGTGAGGGAGGGCGAAGGGGGTGCGGGTAGGTAGGTATGGGATGAGGGTAGTATTGGAGCTGAAGCACGAGTGCTTGTTGTGGCGAACCGCACCGCCGAGAGCCCTGAGCTGCTCGATGCCCTGCGCACGCGGACGCTGCAGGGGCCCTGTCAGTTCACCCTTCTCGTGCCCTCCACACCGCATGGCATCGCGTGGGCGGCGGACATGCACGGCGCCGGCGAGGAGGCCGAGCAGCACCGCGTCGCCTTCGTCGAGGAGCTCCGCACGGAGGGGCTCAACATGGGTGATGCAAAGGTCGGCGACCCCGACCCGCTCGCCGCCATCCAGGACGAGTGCAACTTCAGCGAGTACGACGAGCTGATCGTCTCGACGCTCCCTCTGCACATCTCCAAATGGCTCCGCGTCGACCTGCCGCGCAAGGCCGGGGCAGCCACGGGCCTACCTGTGACCCACATCGTGGGAAGCGCTTCCTGATGGACCTCGAAGAGCACACCGGCGTCGACCCGGTGATCGAGCGCACGTGCGCCGAGTGCGGAACAAAGCTCACCGACCAGGAGATCACGGCATCACTCGACACGAGTGGCCCGTTCCTGTGCACGGTGCACGCCAGCGAGCAGGTCGATCTGGAGGAGCCGGGCTAGCGTTCGAGCAGGGCGACGCACTCGATGTGCGGCGTCTGCGGGAACATGTCGACTGGCCGGACCGTCTTCAGCTCGTAGCCGCCGTCGTCCACGAGCTGGCGCGCGTTCGGCGCCAGCGTCGTCGGGTTGCAGGAGACGTAGACGATCCGCTGCGCCTCCGCCTCGATGATCCGGCGCACCACCTTCTGCGACAGGCCGGCTCGCGGCGGATCCACCACGATCACGTCCGGGCTACCGGACTGCTCGAGCAGCTCCCGCATCACGAGCCGCACGTCCCCGGCGAAGAACTTCGTGTTGTCGATGCCGTTCAGCTTCGCGTTCTCGATCGCGTCGCGAACCGCCTCCTCCACGAGCTCAACTCCCCAGACCTCTCGCGAGTCGAGGGCCAGCGCCAGCGCGATCGTGCCGATGCCGCAGAACAGGTCGAGCACCTTCTCGCGCCCGGTCAGGCCAGCCAGCTCGCCCGCCGTCCCGTAGAGCGTCTCGGCCATCTCGGTGTTCGTCTGGAAGAACGCGTCCGGTGAGATACGGAAGCGCAGGCCCGCCAGCTCTTCCTCGAGCACGGCCGCTCCCTTGATCAGCTGGGTGTCGCCGCCGCGGGTCGTCTCCGCAACGCCCTCGGCGCGGGTCCAGAGGAACGAGTCGGCGGGAGTGGCCGCGGCTAGCTCGGGCACGCGGAACTCGCCGCCCGGGCTCGTGACCACGCGAGCCTGGATCTGGCCCGTGCGGCGGCCCTCGCGCACCACGAGGTTGCGGAGCACGCCGGTCTGCGTCTCGCGGTCCCACGCGGTGAGACCCTCTGCGCGGCACCAGGCCTTGACCGCCTCGCGCACCTCGTTGATCCGCTCGGAGGCGAGGATGTCGTCCTCCACGTCGTCGATCAGGTCCCAGCGCCCGGCGTGGTGGAATCCGAGCACGAGCTCGCCCTGCTCGTCCATCCCGAACGAGTACTCGAGCTTGTTGCGGTAGCGCAGCTGCTCCTTCGCCGGCACGATCGGCTCAACCGGCGGGTCCTCGAATCCGCCGATGCGCGTGAGCGCGTCGCGAACCTGTGACTCCTTCTCCTCGAGCTGGCGCTCGTACGGCAGCACCTGCCACGGCGCGCCCGGGTGGGGCGCCACCGGGTCGATGCGGTCGGGGCTCGGCTCGAGCAGCTCGACCAGCTCGGCCTCCGCCCACGAGCGCTTCGACTTTCCGATCCGCACGCGCACGCGGTCACCGGGAACGGCGCCGCGGATGAACACGACGTATCCGGTCTCGGTGCGCGCGACGCCCGCCCCGCCATAGGCGAGACGGTCAACGGCCATATCCAGCTCGTCGCCCCTTCGGGGACGCGGACGTGCGGTTGTCTGGGCGCCTTCCACGACGCCCTATGGTCGCAGGCCCGCTTCTGTAAGACGACTCGGACCTGACGTTCGGCTCAGCCGAGCTTCGACTCGATCGAGTTCAGCACGGTCTTGCGGTTCGCGTTGCGGCGCTCGTAGTCGCGCACCTTGCGCAGCTCAGCGGGAGTGAGCCCGCTGGTGCGGCTCACCACCTGGTCTGCCGTCAGGTCGTCGTACGCGGTGATCGGGAAGTTCGGCCCGACACCCGCCGCGCGCCGAGCGCGATCCGCCTGCGCCAGCGCCGGTGACGCCGCCTTGACCGCGCGACTGCGCGCGCCTGACGCCTGCTTTCGCGCTCCTCCGACCGCGCCGCCGGCCCGCCTGCGGACGCCCGAGGTGCGGCCCTCGATCTCGTCACGGCCGCGGCCGAGCAGCTGCTCGAGATCCTTGAGCACGTCGTTCGTCTGCTTCTGGCCTCGCTGCAGGAGGCTCGTGACGAGCCCCTGCGCGTCGGCGGAGGTCATGCGCCCGCGCTCCACGGCGTCCTCGAACGCCTCCTCGATGCGGTCGCGGCTGAGGAGCACCATCTCCAACGGGCCGATCAGGTTCTTGCGCAGCGCCTCGCGGAACTCGGCAACGGTCTTGGCCTCGACTCCGGCCTTGCTCGCCGGCTTCGCCGCCGTGCGGGCGGTTGTCTTCGCGGCCTTGCGCGCCGTCTGCTGGCGGCCGCGTGCCTGGCCGCCCTTCTTCGCGGCGGCCTTGCGCTTGGTCGACGAGCCCGAGCTCGACGCGCTGCTGCGGCTCCGGGACGATGCGGATGACGAGCGGCTGCTCGCGGAGCGCGTGCTCTTGGCACGGCTCGCGCCGGACGCCTTGCTGCCGGACGCCTTGCTGCCGGACGAACGGCTTGTCGACGAGCGCTTGCTCGACGAGCTCGACCGCTTCGCCCCACCACTCGACTTACCTGTGCTCCGACGCTCCGCCATCTGGCTCTCCCTCGTTGCCGCTTTGTTGAACTCTTCCCGCAACGCGGGACTATCTCACCTCGGAGCCTGAGGCGACCCCACCTCCCACTGCGCCACCACGGGTGCGTGGTCGGAAAGTCGCAGTCGGCGCCCGTCCGGCTCGGCCAGCTCGCGCTCCTCGGGCGCAAGCTGCCGGGTGCGCTCCACGACCTCGAGGCCGCGGGCGAGCAGGTGGTCGATCACGTGTGGTCCAGTCGGCTCGCCCAGGCCGAAGCGCTCGCGCAGCTCCGCGAACGGAGCCGGGTGCTGCGCGGGACGCAGGTTCAGGTCGCCGCCGAACACGAGCGGGTCGCCCTCCGACCACTCGACGGCGGAGGCCGCCGCCGCAGGCAGCTCGGCACTCGCCTTCTCCGGCAGCCCGGCGGACGCGTGCAGGTTCGCGAAGCACACCCTCGCGCCGTCCGGCAGCTCCACCCGCGCCCACAGCATCGTCCGCCGCTCGGGCCGCAGCGTCAGGGTCATGCTGCGCTGCTCGAGGATCCGCCCCGGCTCGCGCACCAGCAGCTGGTTCGAGCCGCCCTCCCACGAGGCGATCAGGTCGGGGTTCACGAAGGCGGCGAACCGCTGCAACGGCGGCACGACGTTGCGCGAGGTGAACGCGCGCGCGCCGGCCGAGCCCGTCCGCTGCTGGAACGCGCGGAACCAGAGCGGCGGCGCCTCCTGAAGCAGCGCCACGTCCCACTCGTGGTCGGCGAGCCAGCCGGTGAACTCGCGGCGCAGCGAGCGATTCACCTGCACGTGCGTCTCGTTGCGCTCGGTCACCCGCAGCAGGCGCGAGCGCAGCGTGAAGAGCGCCCTGTCTGGCGGAAAGTCGCGCCCGTGGTAGAGATTCCAGCTGAGGACTCGCATTGGCAAAGCACTTTCTTACCGGAGATGAGCTAACGACCGCGGAGCAGCGGCGGCTCCTCGAGCGCGCGATCGAGCTCAAGGCCGATCGCCTGTCCTCGCGCGCGCTCGAGGGCAGGAGCGTCGCGCTCGTGTTCGACAAGCCGTCCACGCGCACGCGTGTCTCGTTCGACACCGGCGTGTTCGAGCTGGGTGGGCACCCGCTGATCCTCCGCCAGGGCGAGCTCCAGATGGCGCGCGGCGAGTCGGCGCGCGACGTGGCCCTGGTGCTCTCCCGAATGGTCCACGCGATCGGCATCCGCACCGGCCCGCACGAGACGGTCACCGAGCTGGCCGAGCACTCGACGGTCCCGGTGATCAACATGCTCACGCAGGAGCACCACCCCTGCCAGGCGCTCGCCGACCTGATGACGCTGCTCGAGCGCTTCGGCACGCTCGAGGGACTGAAGCTCGCCTACGTGGGCGACGGCAACAACATGACCCGCTCGCTCCTGATCGCCGGGCGGATCGCCGGCGTGGAGGTGGCCGTGGCCTCCCCGCCGGAGCTGTCCCTGCCGGAGGCGCCCGGCGTCGAGCTCGCGGAGGCCGTGCGCGGCGCGCACGCCATCTACACGGACGTGTGGGTGAGCATGGGCGACGACGAGGGCGACGCCGAGCGGCGGCGCGAGCTGCTGGCGCCCTACCGAATCGACGCCGATCTGCTGGCGCAGGCGCGCGACGACGCCATCGTGCTGCACTGCCTGCCCGCCCATCCGGGCGAGGAGATCACCGAGGACGTGCTCTACGGCGAGCGCTCGGCGGTCTGGGACCAGGCGGAGAACCGCCTGCACGCGCAGAAGGCTCTTCTGGAACATCTACTGTTCCGCGCATGAAGAAGCTTTTCGCGCTCATCCTTGCCTGCCTCGCCCTCGGCCTCGTCGCGGCCGGCTGCGGCGGTGACGACGACAACGGCGACGGTGGGGGCGGAGGCGGCGCCAGCACGACCGAGGAGCCCTCCGGAGGCGGAGGCGGCGGCACCGAGGTCGGGATGGCGAACGTGCAGTTCGACCCCAAGGACGTGACCGTCGCGCCCGGCGACACGATCACGTTCGTGAACAACGAGTCGATCCCGCACGACGTGCACAAGACCTCCGGCCCGGGAGACGACTTCTCCTCCGGCGACATCGGCGGGATGCAGGAGGGCGACACCTTCGAGCTGACGCTCGACAAGCCGGGCAAGTACGAGTACGTCTGCAAGGTGCATGCGCCGGGCATGGCCGGCAGCGATCACCGTTAAGTAGGCCGGCGCCTCAACCCGAACCCGCGCAGCAGCAGCAGCGCCGTCTCTCCGAGCCCGCCGCGGGCGGGCAGGAGGCCGAGCTGCGTGGCCGCGTCGTAGAGGTCGAAGAAGCCGCGGGCGCGGCGGACCGCGCCGTCGGTCAGCTCCAGGTAGTGGAGGCCGTGCACGGTCACGAAGCGGTCGGTGGCCGGGAGCGTCTGGCCGAGGTCGGCGCGGTGGGTGCCGAGCGCGCGCCACGGCACGCAGGCGTGGGCGCCGCGGAAGAGCGGCGGTGCCGTGGCCTCCATCCGCAGGTCCGGGAACGCCTCCCGGAGGCGTGAGGCGTGCGAGTCGAGCGCGTCCACACCGCGCAGCAGGTCCACCGCGACCGGGTCCTCGTAGGTCACGTCCGGCGTGCAGCACTCGGCGAAACCCGCGCCCTCCCACGCTGCCCGCCAGCGGCCGGCGAGCTCGTCGACCGCGCCGCGCTCGAGCTCGGTGCTCACGGAGCGCTCGGGAGCTCGGCGATGCCCTCCTCGGGAGACGACGCCTGCGCGTAGCGCCTCCGAGGGATGCGCCCGGCCTGGAGCGCCTCGTAGCCGGCCTCCACCGCCTTGCGCATCGCGCGGGCCATCGCGGGCGGGTCGGCGGCGCGGGAGATGGCACTGGCCAGGAGCACGGCGTCGCAGCCGGCCTCCATCGCAAGTGCCGCGTCGGACGCCGTGCCCACGCCCGCGTCGAGGATCACCGGCACGCGCGCCTGCTCCACGATCAGGCGCAGGTTGTACGGGTTGTTGATTCCCATGCCGCTCCCGATCGGCGAGCCGAGCGGCATCACCGCGGCGCAGCCGGTGTCCTCCAGCCGGCGCGCGAGGATCGGGTCGTCGTTCGTGTAGGGCAGCACCGTGAAGCCGTCCGCCACCAGCTCCTCGGCGGCGGCGAGCAGCTCGGCGGGGTCGGGCAGCAGTGTGCGGTCGTCGCCGATCACCTCGAGCTTGACCCAGTCGGTCTCCAGCGCCTCGCGGGCGAGCTTGGCGGTGGTCACAGCCTCGCGCGCGGTGAAGCAGCCCGCCGTGTTCGGCAGGACCTCGAGCCCCGCCTCCTCCAGCACCTCCACGATCGAGCCGCGGGCGCTCGGGTCCACGCGCCGCATCGCCACCGTCGCCAGCTCGGCGCCGGACTCGCGCGCCGACTCGGCCATCACCTGCAGGTTGCGAAAGCCGCCTGTGCCGAGGATCAGGCGCGACTCGAGCGGGCGGCCGGCTATCTCGAACATGCTCACGCCCCTCCCTGCACCGCGCGTAGAACCTCCAGCTCCTGGCCGTCGCGCACCTCGGTGGTGGCCCACTCGCCGCGCGGCACCACCTCGCCGTCGAGCGCCACCGCCACGCCACGTCCGCCCTCGGGCGCGCCGGCCAGCTCGACCGCCGCCGCCACGGTCGCGCGTCCGTCAAGCTCGCGGCGCTCGCCGTTGAGCATCACGATCGTCATGCGCGCACCCCGAACCGGCTCGGGCTCAGCGCTGCGAAGTCATCCGGCAGCGGCTCGCCTGCGAGCAGGCCCGCCACCACCTCACCGGTGAGCGGCGCGAGCAGCACGCCGTTGCGCCAGTGGCCGGTGGCCCAGATCAGCCCGTCGAGCTCGCCCGCGCCGACCACCGGCGCGTTGTCCGGCGTGCCGGGGCGAAGCCCGGCGTGCGCGCCCACCAGCTCCAGCTCGCCGACCTCGGGCAGCACCTCCCAGGCGGCCTCGAGGAGACGGAAGACGCCGTCTGCCGTGACGGCCGTATCGAAGCCCTGCTCCTCAACCGTCGCGCCGAGGATCACGCGGCCATCGCCGCGCGCGACCAGATAGCAGCGCGGCGTGCGCAGCACGCGCTCGAACGGCTCCGGCATCGCACCGCGCGTGCGCAGCTCGAGAATCTGGCCCTTCACCGGCCGGACGGGAGGGCCGTCGCCGGCCGGATCGAGCACTGCGCTCCAGGGCCCGGCCGCCACCACCACCTGGTCACACGCGATCGTCCCGGTGCTGGTCCGCACCCCGCTCACCGCCGAGCCCTCGTGCTCGATGGCCTCGACCTCCACGCCCAGCGCCACCTCCTCCGCGGCCGCCGCGAGCGCGCTCACCGTGGCGCGCGGATCGGCGTGGCCGTCCTGAGGCGCCAGGATGCCGCCGGCGATGCGCGGCGAAAGGCCCGGCTCGAGCGCGCGGCAGCGCGACGGGGCGAGCCACTCCGCCGCAAGGCCAAGCGAGCGCTGGAAGTCGTGGAGGCGGTGGAGCGCCTCGGCGTCGTCGCGATCGGCCGCCACCACGAGCGCTCCACTGTCGCGGTAGCCCGTGGGCAGGCCGGTGACCTCCTCGAGCTCAGCGGCGAATGCCGGCCAGCGCTCGCGCCCGGCGAGGTTCACCCGCAGCGGGCCCTCCTCGCCGAAGTCGGCCTCTGTCACCGGCGCCAGCATCCCCGCCGCGACGCCCGAGGTCCCGGCGCACAGCTCGTCAGCGCGATCCACCACGAGCACGGACAGCCCGCGCCGGCGCGCGTGCCATGCGCACGAGAGGCCGATCAGGCCTGCGCCGATCACGACGGCGTCGTAGCGTGTGCTCCGCGGCAATCGATTCACCTTCCCTTCGCGGGCATTACCCCGGTCAGGTTCGACGGTCGGCGGCGCCGCAGCCGCCCTCTCAGCCCGGTCCGCCCGAGCTCCCGTTGTCCTGCCGATAATAGCTCCGCGGGCATTCTCCTGGCAGCGGGTCCAGCCTGTGACCGGACGCTTCCGTCCTTAGAGCCGTCGCGTCGGATAGTCGTCCGGGCGGCGCGGCCGATCGTCGCCCGCCATGAACATCACGGCCAGCGAGATCACGAGACCGATGATCCCCACGATGATCAAAATCAGCCCGACCGTCTGCAGCTCGATTTCCGAGACGGTCACGTTCACGGCGTAGCGCAAGATGGCGCCCACCGCGATCAGCAATATCGAAGTTCCGATTCCCATTCTGCTAGGGCTTTAGGCCGCCGCAGCGGACGCTAGCAGGGGCAGCGACCGCAACCTCGCGCCTGTCCCGTGTTGGAACGCGGACACACCCATGAAGCGACTTACTCTCATCCTCGTAGTGCTCGCAGCCGTGGCGGCTCCCGCCGCTCAGGCGTCGGACCGCCAGTTGCTGATCGTCCAGGAGCAGAACGCGCTGCTCGGGCAGCCCGATGCCACGGCGTCGCAGATCGCCGCACTGGGCGCGGACGTGGTGAAGATCCAGCTCTACTGGGGCGACGTGGCGCCCGCCGGCCGCCGTAAGCCGGCCGGATTCGACGCCGCCGACCCCTCGAGCTACCACTGGAACACCTACCCCGCCGCGGTGAACGCGATCATCGCCGCGGGCATGCGCCCCTACCTGAGCATCGGTTCGCACGCGCCAAGATGGGCGACCAACGGGAGAGGGCGACCCGGCACCGGGCGCCCCAGCGCGAAGGAGTTCGGCCTCTTCGCGCAGGCCGTCGGGCGCCAGTTCCCCAACGTGCACATCTGGTCGGTGTGGAACGAGCCGAACCTCTACTCGTGGCTCAGCCCGCAGCGCAAGCGGGGCGTCCCGCAGTCACCGTCGATCTACCGCAAGCTCTATCTCGCCGGTCACGCCGGACTGAGCGCAACGGGCCACGGCCGCGACAGGATCCTGCTCGGCGAGCTGATGCCGCGCGGCGGGACCTCGTCCAAGAAGATCCGCCCGCTCGTGTTCCTGCGCGAGCTGGCCTGCCTCGACAGCAACTATCGCCAGTACCGCGGCCGGGCGGCGCGCGCCCGTGGCTGCGGCAAGGTCGGGCGCATCCCGACCTCCGGACTCGCCTACCACCCGTACACGCTGCGCGGCGGACCCGGGATCCACGACGGGCCCGGCGATGCCGCCATCGGCGAGCTGAGCCGCGTGACGAAGGTCCTCGACGCGCTCGGGCGACGAGGCAAGCTGCCGCGCAAGCTGCCGCTCTGGATCACCGAGTTCGGCTACCAGACGAGCCCGCCCGATCCCTTCTTCGGCGTGCGGCTGAAGCGCGCGGCCGCGTTCATGGACGTGAGCGAGTTCCTCGCGGTCCGCGATCCGCGCGTCGCGAGCTACTCCCAGTACACGCTCAACGACGACCCACCGCGGAGTGATGGGCGCCCGTTCTCGCGCTGGTCCACGTGGCAGTCCGGGCTGCGATTCGAAAACGGAAAGCCGAAGCCCTACGTGTACGGCGCGTTCCGCCTGCCGTTCCTCGTGCGCTCGCTCGGCCCGGACGTGATCGAGCTGTTCGGCGGCGGTCGCACCGGCGCCGGCCCGGTCGCCACGATCGAGGCGAAGGCTCCGGGCGGTCGCTACCGTTCGATCGCTTCCGTCCCCGTCAACGAGCATGGTTACTTCAGGCAGATCGTGCGCCTGAAGAAGGCCTATCGCCACACCTTCCGACTTCGACTCGGCGGTCTTACGCGAATCAAGCGGCCGACCGTCGTCCTCTGACAGCAGTCCCAGTACCCGCTAAAGGAGATTCACCCCGTGCATGCCGTACCCCGTACCTCCCGAGCCCTGCTCACCGCACTGGTCGCGGCCGCAGCGGTTCTGACCGGCTGCCTCATCGATGCCGGTGACAGCAAGGCGGCCCGAGGAATGGAGCTTGCGATCCAGGACGACGCGGTCTTCGTGAACGGCGCGTACAAGAGGGTCAGCGGCGACAAGGCCTTCGCCTACACCCGCGCGCTCGGCATCACTCGGCAGCGCGTGAACATCCAGTGGGCCTACGTGATGCCCGAGGCGCAGTTCAACGCGCGGAACAAGCCGGCCGCCGTGAACTACAACTTCGTCGGCTACGACGCACTGATCGACCAGGCGGCCCAGAACGGCGTCCGGATCCACCTCTCGCTCACCGGCCCGGCGCCGCGCTGGGCCAATGCGAAGCGCTTCGTGCCCAAGCGCGGCTGGTACAAGCCAAACGCCACGGAGTTCGGCAAGTTCGCCACGCTGGTGGCCGAGCACTTCAAGGGCCGCGTGGACCGCTACAGCATCTGGAACGAGCCCAACTGGAAGACATGGCTCGGCCCGCTTGCGTCCGGTCCCGCGCTCTACCGCCAGCTCTACCTTGCGGGCTACAACGCGATCAAGGCCGCCGACCCGGCCGCCAAGGTGCTGATCGGCGAGACGGCGCCCGTTCTCACGCCGCGGCTACTCCACTTCGCCGCTGGCGTTCCTGCGCGGCGTGACGTGCGTGAACACGAAGTACAAGCGCACGCGCTCGTGCCCGAAGCTGAAGGCCGACGGCTACGCGCACCATCCGTATGACTTCGGCCACGCGCCGAACTACCAGTACCCCGGTGCGGACAACGTGACCATCGGAACGCTGTCGCGGCTCACGAAGGCGCTCGACAAGCTGTCGCGCGCCGGCGTGCTGCGGATGAACGGCGGCGGGAAGATGCCGCTGTACCTGACCGAGTACGGCTACTTCAACTCGGGCCACCGGGCCCTCTCGAAGAAGCTGCGCTCGCGCTACCTCAAGCAGGCGTACTCGATCGCGTTGAAGAACTCGCGTGTGAAGAGCCAGCTCCAGTACCTGCTGGTCTCGCCGCCGCGCACCCAGCGTGCCTCGTTCTTCGACCTCGGGCTGGTCTCGACGAGAGGGACGCGCAACACGAGCTACAACGCCCTCCAGAGCTGGTACCGCTCGAACCGCGGCAAGGTGAAGCGGCCCGGCGCCGCGATCACGCTGCCATCGGCGCAGCCGAACCCCGTCGGCTGACATGGGGCTCGCCGAAGCGCGCGAGCGCCTGAGGCGAGCCCGGCTCTACCTCGTCGTGGACGCCGCCGCGGAGCAAATGCTCCCGGCGGCGCTCCGTGGCGGGGTCGACATGGTCCAGCTTCGCGACAAGGAGCTGGACGACGACTCTCTGCTCGAGGCGGCCGCGCGCTTCAGCGCGGTATGCGGCGAGCACGAAGTGCTGTTCTGGCTGAATGACCGGCCCGACCTGGCGCTGGCCGCGGGGGCCGACGGCGTGCACGTCGGCCAGGACGACGCGACGCCCGGCGAGGTACGCGAAGAGGTGGGCGAGCAGCTCCTGATCGGCCTCTCGACCCACTCGCCTGAGCAGTTCGACGCCGCGCTCTCCTCCGAGGCCGACCAGCTCAGCGTGGGCCCCGTCTGGGAGACGCCCACCAAGCCCGGCCGGCCGGCCGCGGGGCTCGACTACGTGCGCCACGCCGCCGCCCATGGCGGCGAGCGGCCGTGGTTCGCGATCGGGGGCATCGACGAGGCGAACGTGGGCGAGGTGGTCGAGGCCGGCGCGCGCAGGGTCGTCGTGGTGCGCGCGATCAAGGATGCGGCCGATCCGGAGCAGGCCGCCAGGCGCCTGCGCCAGGCGCTGCCCGGCTAGTTCCGCGACGCGCGCCGGTAGGCGCGCAGAGCCGGCTGCGAGGTCGAGGCCCCGTCGTCGCCAACGCGCACGAGGCCGGAGTAGTCGAAGAGATCGTCCTGGCCGTGGTAGCTCGACGCCCACGTGTACCAGTAGATCCGCCGCAGCCCGAGGCGCTTCGCGTTCACCGCACCGAGCCGGTAGAGCTCCGTGAGCCGCTGCGCCATCCCGCTCCTCGTGGTGTACCAGCGGCGCTGCCACTCCTTCTCGGGCGGCGGGACGAGGCCTCTGGCGGCAGGGAACGTCGTCTCCGTGACCCAGATCGGCTTGCGCGGCTCGCGCTCGCGCCTGAGCACGTGCCGCATCAGGCGGGCCGCGGTCATCACGAAGCCGGGCCTGCCGGTGAAGAGGTTGATCGTCGCGACGTCGTAGGCGCCGCGCACGCCGGCCTTGTAGGCCGCCGTGAGCACCTTCCAACTCGCGTCGGCGAACCCGGCGAGCACCACCCGCGCGCCCGGGTCGGCCGACTTGATCGCGCTCCTGGCGGCCTTCAGCAGCTCCACGTACTCCGGCGCCCAGGAGCCCTGCGGCGTGTACCAGTAGAAGTCGAAGTGCGGCTCGTTCCAGATCTGCCAGTCGCGCAGGGGGCGCCGGGGCACGTCGGGCCGCTCGTTCCAGAAGGTTCCCTGCGGGCCGTAGCGCCCTACGAGCCGGGTCATGAACGCGGCGTAGTCGGAGACGAACTTCGGCGGCGTGCCGTGCCTCGTCGGGTATTGCGCAGCCCAGTCGGGCGTGTAGAGCACCACCGGCAGCAGGTCGACGCCGGCGCGCGCCGCCACCTCCACCTTCGAGTCGATGTCCGAGAAGTTGGGCTCGACCCCCGCCTCCGGCTGCGCGTGCGCCCACGAGAACACGATGCGCACCGACTCAACCCCGGACCGGCGCATGAGCGCCCACTGCGCGTCCTGGTCGACCGGGCGCCCGTCCATCGCCGCGCGGTCCCACATCACGCCGAAGAAGCCCTTGGGCGCGCGCGGCGTGGCCGCCTCGGCGGCGGAGGCCGCCGCGAGCAGCGTCGCGGCGATGACTGCGAGGGTGATCAGACGCTGCATCCGGCTCATAGGAACCCGGCATCGTAGGGATCGATGCGCCGCTAACGTGCGGCGCGCATGGCGAAGAAGCGCAAGAAGAGCCGCGGCAAACAGACTCCCGCTGGGCCAGCTCCCGCGGCCACCGCGCCGCCGCGCCCTTCGCGCAGCGAGGCGAAGAACGAGGCCGCCCGCGCAGCGCTCAAGCCGCTCGCTCCCGGCGAGCGTCCCACCGCCGTCACGATTGGCGCGATCGTGGCAGTGCTGTGCGCCCTCGCCAACGTCGTCGCCGTGGTGCTCGGCTGGGATCAGGGCGTCGACGAGGACGACCGGGCCCGTGCCCTCGCCTACACGATCCTCGCCACCGGCGTGCTCCTCGTAGTCGCGTGGGGCATGTGGAAGTCGAAGTACTGGGCCGTGCTCGGCATGCAGACCCTCCTCGCGCTCACCCTGATCGCCTCCTCGCTCGGGCTGGTCACGGCCAACAACATCGGCGCCACGGTCATCCTCGTCGCGATCCTCGCGGCCGCCGGCACGCTGTTCTGGTTCCTGGTCAAGGCGATGGCGCGCATCCAGATGCCTGAGCGGCCGACCCGCGCCAGATAAGTAACCTCACCGCCCTATGCCGGAGAGCAAGTACGACTGCATCGTGATCGGATCGGGCCCGGGCGGCTACGTCGCCGCGATCCGCGCCGCACAGCTCGGGCTGAAGACCGCCGTGGTGGAGAAGGGCAACACCGGCGGGCGCTGCCTGAACGAGGCGTGCATCCCCGCGAAGGCGATGCTGCGCGTGGCCGAGGTCTTCATGGAGACCAAGCACGCGGGCGACTTCGGGATCAAGGTCGAGGGCTCGTCCGTTGATTACCCCGGCGCGACGAAGCACCGCGACAAGGTGATCAAGACGCTCACGAGCGGCGTCGCGCATGCTGCTCGAGAAGAACAAGGTCGACCTGATCGAAGGCTTCGGCTCGGTCACCGACGACGCCAACGTGAAGATCGGCGGCCAGTTCGACGGCACCGAGATCGAGACCGACCGCGTGATCCTCGCCGTCGGCTCGATCCCCAAGCCGATCCTCGATCTCCAGTTCGGCAAGCGCATCCTCGACACCGCGGCGATGTGGCTGCTGAACGAGCAGCCGAAGAAGCTGTGCGTGATCGGCGCGGGCGCGTCGGGCACCGAGATCGCCTCCGCGCTCGGCCGGCTCGGCACCGAGGTCACGCTGATCGAGGCGCTCGACCAGATCCTGCCGCTCGAGGAGCCGGAGATCGCGAAGGCCTGCGCGCGCGAGATCAAGAAGCAGAACGTGCGGATCGAGACGGGCGCGAAGGTCGAGGGCGCCGAGGCCTCGGACGACGGCGTGAAGGTCACCTTCAACGGCGAGACCGACGAGTTCGACTATCTCGTGATCGCCGCCGGCCGCGCGCCCGACGTGGAGGGCCTCGGACTCGAGGAGGCAGGCATCGAGCGCGAGGACAACGGCCTGATCAAGGTCGACGGCCACCTGCGCACGAGCCTCAAGGGCGTGTGGGCGATCGGCGACATGGTCCCCGGCCCCGCGCTCGCCCACAAGGCATCGGACGAGGGCATCATCGCCGTGGAGGACTCCACCGGCATGGACGTGCACCCGATCGACTACGCCTACGTGCCCGCCGTGACCTTCTGCCACCCGCAGGTCGCCTCGTTCGGGCTGACCGAGAAGGAGGCGAAGGAGGCCGGCCACGACGTCGTGGTCGGCAAGGTCCCGATGGGCGCCGTCGGCGCCCCCACCGTCTACGGCGACCGCGGCGGCATGATCAAGATCGTGGGCGACAAGCAGTACGGCGAGCTGCTGGGGGCGAGCATCGTCTCGGCGAAGGCCGCCGACCTGATCCAGGAGCTCGTGAACGCGCGCGAGCTCGAGGGCGGCTACCCAGAGGTTGCACGCATGATCCACGCGCACCCGTCGTTCGCCGAGGCCGTCATGGAGGCGGCCCGGGCGACGGACGGCTGGCTGATCCACGGCTGAGCGAGGCGACGATTCGCCGCCGATCTTGCTCCGCGTGAGGGCTAGCGGACGCGGGACGTCGCGCGGTGCTCCAGCGGGTCGCGCACGCCACTTGCGCGCACTTTTGCATGACATGCATGCAAAACGCGGAGAGAGTGGCCGGCGAGGCGAGTTCGCCTACAGCTGGGTGGCAACGAGGGCGATCAACCCGGCGGCGAGAATTCCGGCTGCACGGAAGCCGAGCTGACCGAGCCGTTCATCCAGCCGGGTCAGCCGCTCGTCGAGGCTTCTCATGTCGTCCCGCAGCTCAGCGCGCATCGCCCGCATCTCGGCCCTGAACTCGGCACGCTCTGCCCGCATCTCCTCAAGCTGGCGGTCAAAGGTTGTGTCGATGGCGCTCATGCGGTCGTCAAGTCGTTCGTCGGTCCACCTAGCACGCTCCACGGTACTCCGCTAAGTGTGGGCCGCTCGTCGTCTCGCGCCGGCGCGGTGAGGTCGCTTGCGTGGCTTGGGACGCGCGAGAGCACGCCTTTCTTCGCAAATTGCGGACGAATTCGCATCGAACTTGGTCAGTTGTCTGTGGTGGCGCTCCGGATACACGCACTAGGCTGACGTGCGGTATTACTCAGACGTACGGTGAATTCTTGATCATCGGGGGCGATCTCCTTCACCCGACGACTTAGCGCAGAAATGGCTGATGCGACATCGACCCCACGAAGGCGGACAAGGGTGCGAGCGCTGGTCGCCGGGGCGTGCGGTGTTGTCGTCCTGTGCACGCCGGACCTCGCAGTAGCACGCCCCTACACCGTCGTCTCGTGTGACTCCGCAGGACTGGTCGGATACAACAGCGCCGCCTGGGTGCCGTTCGCAAGTGCCGGAAGCGCGTACGCGGCCTGTCCGACGGGAGGAGGCTCCACCGCGGGGGTCAGCAATCGCCTGATCGGGACGACCTACTCCGGATTCAGCCACTCCGGCCACGCCTTCACGGCGCCTCCGGGGGCCACGATCACCCACGTGCGCTGGGCGGGGCGGATGGCCCGCGACAACTGCCACTGGGGTACGTACCTCCAAGCGATACCGAGCCGGGCGTCAATCATGGGACTGCCGCACAACCAGTACTGCGACTCGACCGCCTTCGACAACCGCGGCTGGCCAATGACATTCGCCGCACCAGAGGGCACCACTCGGGTCGAGCAGATCGTCTTCTGCGGAGCGCCCCAGTGCTTCCCCGGAGCAACGATGCACGCCCATGAGTTGCAGGTCACCGTCGATGACCCGATCCCGCCGTCGATCTCGCTGAGCGGGCCGCTGGCGAGTGGGCAGTGGGTGAGCGGGCGGAGCGGCGATGCCGGCTCGGTTACCGCGAGCGGACAACGCCGGCGTTCGCGAGCCACGACGTCGGTGGGCCCTCGGAGCGCGGTCCGAGTCGTATCCCTGCGACTTCCCCAGGCGAGACCCTGCTCGGACCACACAAGTCGACTTCGGTCTCCCATCGGGGACCTGCCTGATGGCCGCCATTCCTTGACCGTTTCGCCACCGATGCGGCCGGAAATCCGTCCGCGGCGATGCGAGACGTCTACGTCGACAACACGCCGCCGGATCCGGTTGCTCCACAGGTGCGGGCGGAGACGCGTGGCGACGGACCAACGGTTTCGCCATCTCGTGGACGAATCCGGCGGACCATGCCGCTCCGGTGGTCCGGGCACACTGGAAGATCTGCGCAAGCGATGGGACCTGCCCATCAAGAGGGCACGCAGACGGCGCGAATATTCAGGAGTTGCCGTCGCTCAAGGTGCCGGCGCCAGGCGAATACCGGCTGCACGTCTGGCTCCAGGACGCCGCGGGCAACGCCCGTGAGGAAAGCGCGGCGATCTCAGCCGCCCTGCGGTTCGATCCCGAGCCGCCGGAGCTGGCATTTGAACCAACGGACATCACAGATCCGTTGCGGGTGGTAGTCAACGCGGTCGACCGCCACTCGGGCGTGGCACGGGGAGAAATTGAGATGCGCGCGGCGGGCACGACTAGCTGGCACGGCCTGGCGACCGAACGGCAGGGCTCGTTGCTGGTCGCCCATGTGGACGACGAGCGCTTCCGGAGAGGCGCGTACGAGTTCCGTGCCCACGCAGTGGATCAAGCTGGCAACGAGGCTTCCACCGGTCGGCGGACCGACGGATCTGCGGCGACGCTTCGCCTGCCTGCGCGTACAGATACGCGACTGGCCGTAGGCGTGCCGCGCATGATTGTCCGTCGGAAGGTCGAGCGGCACCGCGGGCACAGGAGGGTCATTCGTCGGCGAATTCGGCGACTGGACAGCAGCGTCGTTGTGCGAGCCGGCGCGCCTGGTTCGCCTCAGCGGCTTCCTCGCCACCGCTGACTGGACAACCGATCGACGGCGCCACGATCGAGGTGCTTGAGAAGCGACCTGACGGCGCGGTGACGCCCGTCGGGGTTGCAACGACAGGAACCGATGGCAAGTTCCACTACGCCGTGAAGGCGACACGGAACCGCGAGATGCTGTTCCGGTACGGCGGTTCGAGGCGAATCGGCGCAGCAACGACTGACTTCACGATGCTCGTGCCCGCCGACACGTCGATCCGCCCGGATCGACGTCGTCTGTTCAACGGACAACAGGTGCTCTTCAGGGGCGGTGTACTCACGCGCCCGCTGCCGACGCAAGGAAAGCTTGTAGAGATGCAGGCCCACTTCCGCGGCCGCTGGCGAACTTTCTCGACAGTCCGAGCGGGTCCCAACGGCCGTTGGCGCTTCCCGTATCGCTTCGGCGGCACGGTCGGCCGAGTGACCTACCGATTCCGTGCTCGGCTCCCTGCCGAAGGCGGCTATCCGTTTATTAGCGGCAATTCACGCGTCGTCGCGGTGGTCGTGCGTGGCTGACGCGATCGCTAGCGCACCGTCCCGCCTGCAAGGATTCTGCGGGCCCGACCAAGGCGCGGAACTGTGCTGAGTTCATTGCGTGAACGCTTGTCGTACTCGAACGTCACTGCCACGGCGGCGCTGTTCATCGCGCTCGGCGGTACGTCGTACGCAGTGATCCAGGTCGACAGCGGCAATGTCGTGAACAACAGCCTCCGCAGCGCGACCTGCGAAACAACAGTGTCCGAAGTCGGGACATCCGGGACCGGACGCTCCGGGCGCGCGACCTCAGACGGAACAGGCTCGGCGGTGGAGTCGTCAAGGAGAGCGCGCTTGGGCGGGTTCCCCTGGCTGCGAATGCGGAGCGACTTGGGGGGGCGCCGGCTTCGGGCCTCCGCGTCCGGTGTCCCGCCGACACGATGGCTCAAGCGCGGCGTTTGCATCGAGCAGGCCGCCCGCCCGAGCGATGGCTTCTTCGGTGCTGCGAGCGTCTGCGACAACGCCGGTCGTGGCCTTCCAACGATGGCTCAGTTGAACCGTTTCGCTGGCACGCGCCCGCTCAGTCCGGCCGGGGAGTGGACGTCCAGCGTCTACCGAAATCCCGAGCAATGGGCCCGACCTTTCGACGAACTGGAGGCGGTCGTGCTGACCGGCGGAGGGGCGGCCAGCTACGACCGCGTCAACTCGCCGTCCAGCACGCCTTCCGCTGCGTCGCTCTGCCTGCTAATTAGCAACGCGTGACCCAGCAGCCGGTCTTCTATTACGACCTCGGGTCGCCCTACGCCTATCTCGCGGCGGAGCGCCTTCACAAGGTCCTTCCGGTCGTGCCGGTCTGGCAGCCGATCCTCCTCGGCGGCATCTGGCAGGAGACCGGCGGGCGCTCCTGGGCCACAACGGACGAGCGCGACAAAGGCATGGCCGAGATCGAACGCCGAGCCGCCACCTACGGCCTAATGCCCATCCGCTGGCCCGACGAGTGGCCCACCAACACCCTGAAGGCCATGCGCGCCGCCACGTTCGCGGCCTCCATCGGCCGCGCCGTCGCCTTCTCCCTCGCCGCCTTCCGCCAGGCCTTTGCCGGCGGCAAGGATCTCTCGGACGTCGACAACGTCCTCATCGCCGCCGCCGCCTGCGAGCTCCACCCGAACGCGGTGCTCAAGGCCATTGAGACTCAGTCAACGAAGGACAAGCTCAGGGAGGCCACCAGGGAGGCCTACGACCGCGGCGTGAGAGGCGTTCCCACAATCGCCGTCGGGGACCGGCTCTTCTACGGCGACGACCACCTCGAAGAGGCTGCTTCCGCCCTGTCCGAGGCGTAACGTCGGGGGCGTGAGTCGCCGATTCTCGAGAAAGCACGGCGGCGGTGCCGCCCCTCTGATCGCCGCGGGGGTGGGCGCGGGCCTCGCGACCGTGCTGGGCGCGCGGGGGGCAGCCAGAGTCGCACGCGGGCTGAGAGACCGATCCCCCCAATCGGGGGTGAGCGATATTGAACGGGGCTGGCAATGGGTACTCTCCGAGCCGATGGCTACCCGCGATACGACGCAGGCCGATGACGGTGCCCAAAAGGACGAGGGCAAGGCCGACCAGGGCAACGGCGACCAGAACCCGACCGAGGTAGCCGGCCTCGAGGAGATCGGCTTCGGGAAGGTCAAGCACGACCTCCCGGACAAGGACACCTGCCTCACCGTCCTCAAGAAGATGCTGCTCATCCGCCGCTTCGAGGAGCGCGCGGGCGAGATGTACGCGAAGGCGAAGATCGGCGGCTTCCTCCACCTCTGCATCGGCGAGGAGGCCACGGTCGTGGGCGCCACCCAGGCGATGCGCGACAACGACTACCTGATGTCGACCTACCGCGAGCACGGCCAGGCCATCGCGCGCGGCACGCCTCCGGAGACTGTGATGGCCGAGCTCTTCGGCCGCGTGGACGGCTGCTCGAAGGGCCGCGGCGGCTCGATGCACCTCTTCGACATGGAGCGCCGCTTCCTCGGCGGCTACGGCATCGTCGGCGGCAGCCTGCCGCTCTCGGCCGGCGTCGCGCTCGCGTGCGACTACATGGAGACCGAGGACGCGATCCTCTCGATGATGGGCGACGGTGCCACGAACCAGGGCACCTTCGGCGAGACGATGAACCTCGCGGCGCTCTGGAAGCTGCCGGTGGTCTTCGTGATCATCAACAACCAGTTCGGCATGGGCACGGCGCTCCACCGCCACTCGGCGGTCACCGATCTGTCGCTCAAGTCCGAGGGCTACGGCGTGCCCGGCACGCGCTGCGACGGCATGGACGTGCTCGACGTGCACTCCGTCGTGACCGACGCGCTCAAGTGCGCGCGCGAGGAGCGCAAGCCCCAGCTCGTTGAGGCGGTGACCTACCGCTTCCGTGGCCACTCGATGGCCGACCCCGAGGAGTACCGCTCGAAGGACGAGGTCGAGGAGTGGCGCGAGCGCGATCCGATTCAGGCGTTCGGCAAGCGCCTGGTCGACGACGGCGTGATCACGCAGGAACAGTTCGAGGAGCTCGACGAGAAGGCGATCGAGACGGTGGACGAGGCGCAGCAGTTCGCCGACCAGTCCCCCTTCCCGGACCTCGACTCCCTCTACGACGACGTGTACGTGTTCACGGGCGACGCGCCGGGTTGGTGGACCGTCGACGAGCGCTCCCCCGAGGTGCACCGCGGCGAGCACGAGCGCGAGGCCGGCGAGCTGCCCCACCAGCTTGCTGAGGCCGGCGCCGCCTACGCCAACGTGGGCGATCAGGAGGCTCGCAACCGCCGCCAGTCGAACAGCACCGACGACGAGGACGAATCGACCGAGGCCGAGGACGGCGAGGGCGAGGTCTCCGGAGACGAGCCCGAGGCCGAGGGAGGCGCCGACTAGTGCCGGTGATGCGCTACCGCGAGGCGCTCAACCAGGCGCTCCGCGAGGAGATGCAGGAGGACGAGAAGGTCTTCCTGATGGGCGAGGACATCGGCGTGTTCCAGGGCGCCTTCAAGGTGACCGCCGGCCTGCTCGAGGAGTTCGGCGAGAAGCGCGTGCGCGACACGCCGATCTCCGAGAACACGATCGTCGGCATGGGCGTGGGCGCGGCGATGCTCGGGCTGCGCCCGGTGGTCGAGCTGATGACGATCAACTTCTCGCTGCTCGCGATGGACCAGATCGTGAACCACGCCGCGGCGATCCACTACATGTTCGGCGGCCAGGCGAAGGTGCCGCTCGTGGTGCGGATGCCGCAGGGCGCGGGGCACCAGCTCGGCCCCACGCACTCGCACTCCTTCGAGGCCTACTACCTGCACGTGCCCGGCCTGCTGGTGGCGGCGCCGAGCACGGCGGCGGACGCCAAGGGACTGCTGAAGGCCGCGATCCGCGACGACAACCCGGTGGTCTTCATCGAGCACGAGACCCTCTACGGCCAGCGCGGCGAGGTGCCCGAGAACGGCGGCCCGATGCGCTTCGGAGAGGCCGCCATCCGACGCGAGGGCGACGATGTGACCATCATCGGGATCTCGCGCATGGCGATCACCGCCGAAAAGGCGGCGGAAGTGCTCGCGGACGAGCACGAGATCGACGCTGAGGTGATCGATCCCCGCACCCTGCGCCCGCTCGACCTGGACACGATCCTCGACTCGGTCAAGAAGACCAACCGCGCGGTGATCGTCGAGGAGGGCTGGCCGCACGGAGGCGTGGGCGCGAACCTCGCGGCGCTGATCCAGGAGCAGGCGTTCGACTGGCTCGACGCCCCGGTGCAGCGCGTGACCGGCGCGGACGTCCCGATGCCCTATTCGAAGCCACTCGAGCAGGCGGCGTTCCCGCACCCGGAGCACGTGGTGCACGCAGCGCTCGCCACCTTCCGGGACCTGTAAGGAGGAGCATGGCCAGCGACGTCACGATGCCCCGCCTGTCGGACTCGATGGAGGAGGGCACCGTCCTGAAGTGGCTGGTCGAGGAGGGCGGCGAGGTCAAGCGCGGCGAGCCGCTCGTGGAGATCGAGACGGACAAGGCGAACATGACCTACGACGCCGACTCCAACGGCGTGCTGGTCGAGATCGTGGCCCAGGAGGGCGACACCCTCCCGATCGGCGAGGTGATCGCCCGCATCGGCGAGGAGGGCGAGGCCAAGTCGAGCGGCGGGGACGAGGAGTCCTCGGGCGACGAGGAGGCCAGCGGCGAGGAAGAGGGCGCCGAGGAGGCCGACGAGGAGGCCGCCGGCGAGGAGGAAGAGGCTGCGGGCGACGAGGAAGGCGCTGAGGAGGCCGAGCCCGCGAAGGCCGAGGGCGACGACGAGGCCGCCGCCGAGGGCGAGGACGAGGCCGACGAGGCGAGGCTGAGGGCAAGGACGAGGCAGACGCCGAGGGCGAAGCGGACGGCGACGAGGCCGCCGCCAGCGGCGACGAGGATGGCGAGGCCGCTGTGGCCGGCGCCGAGGGTGGCGGCGGTGAGACTCAGGCCGCGGCCGGCACGGCCACGCGCGAGAAGTCTTCAGACGGGAACGGCGACGGGCGCGTGAAGGCGTCGCCCGTTGCACGGCGCATGGCGCGCGACCTCGGCGTGGAGCTCGCTCAGCTCGAGGGCACCGGGCCGGGCGGGCGGATCGTGAAGGCCGACGTTCAGGCGGCCGCCGACAACGGCGGCGGCGGCAAGGCCGAGACCGCCGAGAAGCCCGAGGGCGACGCCGAGGACAAGAAGAAGGACAAGCCGAAGAAGGACAAGGAAGAGAAGAAGGAGCCCGCCAAGGAGGCGAAGCGCGGCGAGGCCGGCGCCAAGGGCGAGGCCGAGATCCACGAGCTCACGCGGCTCCAGCAGACCGTGTCGCGCCGCATGGCCGAGTCGAAGGCCACCGCGCCCGACTTCTCGATCTCACTCACCGTTGACATGACCGCGGCCGTGGAGCTGCGCGAGCGCCTCAAGCAGATCTCGGACCCGGTCCCCTCCTTCAACGACATGGTCGTGAAGGCATCCGCCAGCGCGCTGCGCGAGTTCCCGCGCGTGAACGGCGCCTACCGCGACGGCAAGTTCGAGCTGTACGAGAACGTGAACGTGGGCATCGCCGTGGCCGCCCAGGACGCGCTCGTGGTGCCGACCGTGTTCGACGCCGACGAGAAGTCGCTCGGCCAGATCGCGCGCGACGCGCGCCAGGTGATCGAGAAGGTCAAGGAGAAGACCGTGACCCCGCCGGAGCTGTCAGGCGGCACCTTCACGGTCTCGAACCTCGGCATGTTCGGCATCGAGCAGTTCACGGCGATCATCAACCCGCCGCAGGCAGCGATCCTCACCGTCGGCAAGCTCGAGAAGAAGCCGGCCGTAGACGACAAGGGCAAGCTCGTTGCGCGCGACCAGATGGTGCTCACGCTCGTCTGCGACCACCGCATCCTGTACGGCGCCGACGGCGCCCAGTTCCTGGCACGCGTGAAGGAACTGCTCGAGCAGCCGCTCTCACTCGCGCTCTAGCCCAACCCGGTACGCCCAACGACAAAAGCCTCTCGCAAGTTGTGCCATGCGTGGCAGCATCGGTCTGCGGGACAGATGGGTAGTGCCAATTTGTACTTTCCGGGGGGGAAGGGGGAACCTGGATGGCCGGCGATCAGCGAGCGCCGGCCATCTAGTCTCCGTGGCCGTGCCGCGCGAGCCCCGCACCCTTGACGAGGAGATCATCGCCGCCCAGGAGGTGGCGATCCGGTCCACGCTCACCGACGAGGACCGGCTCGATCGCATCATGGAGGAACTGCGGGCGGGCTTCGACGCCCTCTCCGGCGTGGCCGCCGCGGCCTCCTTCTTCGGCTCGGCCCGCACGCCACCGGGCGACCCGGACTACGAGCTCGCCCGCGAGACGGCCCGCCTGGTCGGCGAGAGCGGCCTCGCGATCATCACGGGCGGCGGGCCCGGGATCATGGAGGCCGCGAACCGCGGGGCGAAGGACGCCGGCGCGCCCTCGATCGGCCTCAACATCGAGCTGCCCTTCGAGCAGGGCGGCAATCCGTACTGCGACCTCGCGCTCACGTTCCATTACTTCTTCGCACGCAAGATCATGTTCGTGCGCTACGCGAGCGGCTTCGTCGTCTTCCCCGGCGGGTTCGGCACATTGGACGAGCTGTTCGAGGCGCTCACGCTGATCCAGACGGGGAAGATCACGGAGTTCCCCGTCGTGCTCGTCGGCTCGGCCTACTGGAGCGGGCTCGTGGACTGGTTCCGAGAGCGGATGCTGGCTGAGGGCAACATCTCGCCCGAGGACCTCGACCTCTTCAAGGTCACCGACGATCCGCTGGAGGTTCGTGACCTCCTGATGTCGGCGGCTCATCGCGGGGCACGGGCATAGGCTCGTAGCGCTCGCGGACCTCGTCGATGAAGGCGGCCAGCTGGTCGGCCAGCTCGGCGTCGTGCACCTCGAGCACGTTCTCCGCGTTCATCTCCCCTGAGCGCGACAGGTTGAACGACCCGGCGAAGACCGTGTCGTCAGCCACCGTGACCTTCGCGTGCATGAAGTCGTGGGGCGTCTCCGGCGTCCACTGCGTCGACGGCTTCCCCTTGAAGTCCCCGTTGGCGAGCACGGACGCGAGGATCGGCACCTTCCACGCCGAGTGGCCGTTCGTCCGCCACTGGTGGACCACCTGGTCCATCTGCGTGCGGTCGACCACGCCGCGGAGGTCAACCCGGTGCTCCGCGGACACCTCGGCGAGCGTGCCGAGCACCGGGCCGGCCGTGATCACCGGCGACGCGATCCGCACGCGCTCGCGGGCCTTCCCGATCGCCTTGGCGATCCGGTGCGAGAGCTCCTCGCCGTGGCCCGGCGTGAACCAGGCGCGGGCCTGACGGCCGTCCACGTCGAGCGGCCGCGGGTCCTCGTGCCCGCTGGCCTCCACGTCGCGCGCGGTCCACAGCTCCTCGAAGTTCTGTGCGAACTCCGCGGCGAGGGCCGGGGCCTCCTCGGCCACGAGCACCACGTTCTCCTGGAGCGTCCACGAGTCCGTCGTCCAGTTCATCGAGCCGGTCCACACCGACTCGCCGTCGCGCACCACGTACTTGTGGTGCATCAGATCCGGGATGCCAGGGATGCCGCAGGTGGGAAACGGCATCGCGTCGAGCAGCTCCGGCCTCGTGCTCGGCGGCGGCGGGAAGGTCAGGCGCTCCGGATGGTCGGCGTTGTAGGCGATGCGCACCTTCACGCCGCGGTCGGTCGCGTCGCGCAGCGCAGCCGCCACGATGTCGCCGGGCTCCCCCGGCAGGCGCACGTCGTAGAGCGCCAGGTCGAGCGAGCGCTTTGCCTCGCCGAGGAACGAGCTGATCCGGCGCGCCATCTGGAGCGGCTCGCCGCCGGGATGGAGCGGGGTCGCCTCGATCACAACAGCCAGCGGAAGCCGGCCGGCGCGATGCGGGGCTCGAGCGGGCTCGTGGGGAGCCCCTCGGGCAGCTCGGGGTTGTTGTAGCCGGAGGGCGCCGTGTCGTTCGGGGTGTCTGGGTGGAAGAGCGACGCGAGGTACTGGATGTGGCCGCGGCCCGCGTCGAGCTCCGTCTGGCCGCCGCCGTACGCCTGTACCCCCTCCCGCTCGCACCAGTCATACATCTCGAACAGATTGCTCAGCGGCCCGAAGCGCGACGGCTTGATGTTCACCATGCGCGGCCTCCACGGGCGGTCGAGCACGTCGGCCACCGAGTGGATCGGCGCGTCCCAGGTCACGCGGTCGTGCACGGCCTCGAGGAGCGGGCGCGTCTCGTCCGTGACGTCCGGGTCCTCGAGCCACGCGTCCGGGAACGCCTCGATCACCATGCGGTAGAGCTCCGGATCGGTGACCACGTCCACGGGCGTTCCCTTGTACTGGCCCTTCAGGTCGAGCGAGTCCACGGCGCCGGTGGCCACGAGCTGCTCCACCAGCTCCGGGGTCCAGTTGTTCGTCGGGATCGAGCTTCAGCTTCGTGCCCGGATAGCGCTCGATCAGGCGCAGCGCGCGGTCCGGCTTCTCGGGCTCGTCCTGCTCCCAGCTGCCGAGGCGCATCGAGACCACGAAGTTGAGCGGGCTCGGCTCGCGCTCGAGCACGTCCGCGAGCGAGCGGCCGGCCTGCGCCAGCGCGAGGTCGAGGGCGGCCGACTCGAAGGCCCAGCGGCGGTACAGCTCCGAGACCTCCCCGCGCACGGGCGGCGCGGGAAACAGCTCGGTCTCCTCGAGGCGCTGCGAGAACGAGTCGAGCGTGTAGGAGCCGGCCAGGTCGATCGTGCCGGGGCCGTCGGCCTGGAGGTTCACGTGGTCGATCTCGTCGTAGACCACGTCCTCGCCGACTCCGGTCTCGCCGCCGGGACCCCGCAGCTGGATCAGCGTCGTGGCACGCGTGAACTCGTCCGAGAACTTGAGCTCGCGGCCCTCGAAGCTGAGCGCCTCCACCTCGAGGGGGAGGTCTGCGATCCGCTCGTAGGAGCTCACGCGGCCAGCTCGGCCACGGCTGCGCCGAAGACCTCGGTGTGGCGGTCCACCTGCTCCTCGGTCGTGGCAGGGCACATCAGCGCCATGTTGTGGAAGGGGGTGATGAGCACGCCGCGATTCATGAGGTACAGGTGAAGGTACTCCTCGAGCTCCGGGTCGTCCGCCGCGGCGGACTCGGCGCCGGTGCGCGGCGGCTCCGGAGTGAAGCGGTACTCGCAGCGGGCGCCGAGCGAGACGATCGTCCACGGCACCCCGTGCTCGGCGATCGCCGCCTCGACCCCCTCCACGAAGCGCTCGCGCAGCGCGATCATGCGCTCGAACGCCGCGTCGGTGAGCACCTCGCCGAGCGTGGCGCGCGCCGCCGCGAGCGAGAGGGCGTTGCCGGCAAGCGTGCCGCCCACGCCGCCGGTGTCCTCGTAGTCGGCGTCGGCCTGACCCGCGATCCGCTCGGCCAGCTCGGCCGTGACGCCGTAGGTGCCGATCGGGACACCGCCGCCGATCGACTTGCCGAGCGTGACCGCGTCGGGCTCGAGCCCCCAGGCCGCGGTGCAGCCGCCGGGTCCGGCGGAGAGCGTGTGCGTCTCGTCGATGATCAGGAGCGTGCCGTACCTGGTGCAGAGCTCGCGCACGGCGTCCATGTAGCCGGGCTCCGGCAGCACGATCCCGATGTTCGTGAGCGCCGGCTCCATCAGCAGGCACGCCACGTCCTCGTGCTCGAGCACGCGCTCGAGCGAGGCGACGTCGTTGAACTCCGCCACCCTCGTGGTCTCGGTGGGGTCGAGCGCGGGGCCGACCAGCCCGGACCGGGCGCGTGAGAGACCCTGCTCGTCGAGGACGACGAACGACTCGTCCACCGAGCCGTGGTAGCACCAGTTGAAGACCGCGATCCGAGGGCGGCGCGTCACGTGGCGGCACATCCGGATCATCCAGCGGTTGGCGTCGGTGGCCGTGAGCGCGAACTGCCAGTACGGAAGCCCGAAGCGGCGCGCCAGCTCGGCGCCCACCCACGCGGCGTCCTCGGTCGGGAGCATCGTGGTGATGCCCTCGATCTGGCCGATGGCCCGCATCGTCGGCTCCGGGGAGTGGCCCGCCATCGCGCCTGTGTCGCCGAGGCAGAAGTCGGCGTACTCGTGGCCGTCCACGTCGACGATCGTGGACCCGCGGGCGCGCTCCTGGTAGAGCGGGAAGCCGCCGACCCACATCGCCATCCAGGACATCGGGACGCCGCCCAGGAGGCTGCCGCGCGCCTGCGAGTGCAGCTCGCGCGAGCGAGGATTCTCTCGTTCATAGGTCCCGCGCTCGCGCTCGATCAGGGTTGCGAGCTGCGCGCGCTGAGCCGTCGTCACGCCAGCGCCCGGTCGGCGACAAGCGGGCCGGAGTCGTCCGGGGCGACGTCGTCGTCCGGCCGCCTGGCCGCCATCTTCTCGGCGCGCCGCTGCTGCCAGACGGTGATGAGCATCATCGCCACCGTGAACAGGAAGATCATCGTCGCGATCACGTAGATCTGCGGCGGGATCGCCACGCGCGCGGCACCCCAGATGAACAGCGGGAACGTGATCGTGGAGCCGTTGTTGAAGTACGTGATCACGAAGTCGTCGATCGAGAGCGCGAACGCGAGCAGCGCCGCCGACACCACGCCGGGCATGATCAGCGGCAGCGTCACGAGCCGGAACGTCTCCCATGGCGTGGCCCCGAGATCCTGAGCCGCCTCCTCGAGCGAGCGATCGAACCCGATCAATCGCGAGCGCACGGTGATCACCACGAACGAGAGGTTGAACATGATGTGCGCGATCAGGATGGTCCCGAAGCCCAGCTGCGTGCCCAGGTTCAGGAACTGCGAGAGCAGCGCCGCGCCGAGCACGACCTCGGGCGTGGCGAGCGGGATGAAGATGAAGAAGTTGATCGGCGCGCGGCCCTTGAACTCGTAGCGCACGAGCGCGAGCGCAGTGATCGTGCCGAGGATGGTCGCGAAGAGTGTGGAGAGCGCGGCGATCTCGAGCGAGTTGCGCAGGGCGTCGCCGATGCCCGGCACCCCGAACGGGTCCTTCCAGGCGTCGAAGCTGAACTCGTTCCAGAGGAAGTTGAAGCGCCCCGTCGGGTTGTTGAACGAGAAGACGATGATGACCGCGATCGGGATCAGCAGGTAGACCAGCGCCAGGCCCGCATACGCGTTGAGGAGCCAGTCGAGCCCGCGCCGCCGGAGCGTCATTAGCGCTCATCCTCCGTGCCGAGGAGCGCCTCGGTGCCGGCGATCCGCGCCCAGATCAGGACGATGATCAGCATGAACGCCATCAGGAGGAACGACAGCGCCGCGGCGGTCGGATAGTCCGCCACCTCGAGGTAGCGAGACTGGATGACGTTGCCGATCATGAACTGATTCGGCGTGCCGAGCAGCTCGGCGTTGATGAAGTCGCCGGCCGCGGGGATGAACGTGAGCAGCGTGCCCGCAACAACGCCGGGCATCGACAGCGGCAGCGTCACGCGCAGGAAGACGTCGCGCCGGCGGCCGTAGAGGTCGTATCCCGCTTCCAGCATGCGCTTGTCGATCCGCTCCAAGCTCGCGTAGAGCGGCAGGATCATGAACGGCAGGTAGTTGTAGGTGATGCCCGCCACCACGGAAACCGTCGTGTCGAGCAGGCGGCCGTTCTCGGAGACGATCCCAATCGTCTGGAGCGTGTTCACCACGAGGCCCGAGTCCGACAGGATCGTCTCCCACGACAGCGTGCGGATCAGGTACGTGACGAAGAACGGGACGATCACAAGCAGCAGCATCGCGTTCCGGTAGCGGCCGCCGCGGAACGCGATCACGTACGCCAGCGGATAGCCGATCAGGAGCGAGAACAGCGTCGCGAGACCGGCGTATTCGAACGAGCGGATGAACTGCTCGTCGTAGTTCTTCAGCGCCTCCGAGTAGTTGGACCACTCCCAGGTGAGCGTGGAAGCCGGTGTCGATCGTCCCGGTCTTCAGCGACTCCAGGAACATGATGACCAGCGGAATCGCAAAGAAGAGCACGAGCCAGCCCAGCCCCGGAAGGAGCAGCAGGTACGGAAGTGCTGCCTTTCGAAGCCGGGCCGACATCGCGCGAGTCCTCGGGAGCCTGCTCCTAGGCGCCGATCACACTGCTGGAACGCGTCATCCAGCTCGCGCTCCTCCTCCGGCTTGAGGCCGCGGAAGATGTGCGTGTTCTCGAGGAAGGCCGGGTCCGGGAAGATCAGCGGGTTCTCAGCGAGCGCCTTGTCCGTCTTCTCGAGGACCTCCTTGACCCCGTCCACCGGGCAGATGTAGTTCACATACGCCTCGATCGGGGCCTGGACCTCGGGCTGGTAGATGTAGTCGATGAACTTCTCGGCCGTGTACGGCTCCGGCGCGCCGACCGGAATCTGCATGTTGTCCGTCCACAGCATGCCGCCGCTCTCCGGCAGGACGAACTCGATGTTCGGGTTGTCGGCCTTGAGCTGCACTGCGTCGCCGGACCAGCCGAAGATCACGACCGAGTCACCCTTCGGTATGTCCTTGATGTACTCGTTGCCGGTGAAGCCGCGGATCTGACCGGAGTCCACGCCCTCGCTGGATCTTGTCGATCGCCTTCATGAACTCGTCGACGCTTGCCTTCTCGGGGTCGGCGCCCATGCCATGCGGCGACGAGGCCGACCGAGTCGCGCATCTCGGTCAGCATCGTCACCTTGCCCTTGTAGGCGGGATCGAAGAGGTCGTCGACCGACTTCGGCTCGCGCTTCACGAGGTCCTTGCGATAGATGATTCCCGTCAGCCCCGACTGCCACGGCATCGAGAACTCGCGCTTCGGGTCGAACGGCGGGGACTTCAGCCGCTCGATCAGGTTCTGCGTTCGCGTTCGGCATCGTCGACTTGTCGAACTTCTGGACGTAGCCGAGCCGGATCATCCGCGCCGCCATCCAGTCCGTAACCACGTGGATGTCGCGCCCGCCGGACTGGCCCTGGTCGTACTGCTGGCGGACTTTTCCGAAGAACTCGGTGTTGTCGTTGATCTCCTCGACGTACTTGATCTTGGTCCCGTACTTCTCCTGGAAGCTCTTCAGCGCGGAGCGCTCCTCGTCGATGTACGCCGGCCAGTTCGCGAAGTACAGCGAGTCGCCGATCTCGCCCTTCGGGAATGGCCTTCGACTCCTGGGCTTTGTCGCCACCCCCGGCCGGCTCGTCGGTGCCGCACGCGGCGAGGTAGGCGAGCGCCGAGGCACTCAGCGCGCCGGCCGCACCGCGCTGGAGGATCCGCCGGCGCGTGAGCGGGATTTCGCAGCAGCCGCTCGAGCTGGCGGTCGAGATCGTCGTTCATGGGCGTCACTCGGTTGTTCCTTCCCTCACGATGTGGATGTTCTCGTCCGACCAGCTGAGTCTGGCCGCGTCGCCGGCCGCCGGGAGATCCCGGCGCGCCTCTGCATCGGCATTTGGAACCAAGACAGTCATGCGGGTGCCGTCCCCGAGACGTACGACCATCTGCGTGGCTGTACCGAGATAGAGGGAGCTCTCCACCTGCCCCTCCACGCTGGGGCGGTCGGCGTCGTCCGGGGCGCCGGCCTGCTGCAGCACGAGCTTCTCCGGGCGCACCACGGCGTGGGCGCGCTCTCCATTCTGCACGCCGCCGGGATCCTGCGCGTTCACGGTGGGTCCGGCGTCCAGGCGCATCTGCGCGCCGGCGCCGTTCGCCGAGACCACCTCGCCCGGCATCAGGTTCGAGACTCCGATGAAGCCGGCCACGAAGGTCGTGCCCGGGCGCTCGTAGACGGTCTCCGGGTCGGCTACCTGCTCGACCACGCCCTTGTTCATGACCGCGATGCGGTCGGACATGGTGAGCGCCTCCTCCTGGTCGTGCGTCACGTAGACGAACGTGATGCCGACATCGCGCTGGATTCGCTTCAGCTCCACCTGGAGCTGCTTGCGGAGCTTCAGGTCGAGGGCGCCGAGCGGCTCGTCGAGGAGCAGCACCTCGGGGCGATTCACGAGTGCGCGCGCGAGGGCCACGCGCTGCTGCTGCCCGCCTGAGAGCTGCGCCGGCTTGCGCTTCGCCTCGGCGGCGAGGCCCACGCGCTCGAGTTCCTCGCCCACGCGGCGCCGGATCTCGGCCTTGTCCACCTTCTTGCGCTGGAGGCCGAAGGCCACGTTCTGCTCGACGCTGCGGTGCGGAAACAGCGCGTAGCTCTGGAAGACCGTGTTCGTGGGCCGCTTGAACGCCGGCAGGCCGGTCACGTCCTCGCCGGAGAGCAGAACACGCCCCTCGCTGGGGTCCTCGAAGCCGGCGACCATGCGGAGCGTCGTCGTCTTCCCGCAACCGGACGGGCCGAGCATCGTGAAGAACTGGCCGCGCGGGATGTCGAGCTCCATCTCGCGAACGGCCGTGAAGTCGCCAAAGCGCTTGGTGACACGCTCAAGCCGGACGCTCGGCGTGTCGGCGCCCTTTTGGACCTCATGGCTCATGCTGCACGGCAACCTATGGCCGAACCGTAGCTACTGCAAGAGGCGGAATGCCGAAAACATTCCTGCTTAATTGGACGGAATGGAGCACGCGGCACCGCGCGGTTTCACTCCTCGCGCCCTTGTGTCGCTCCAGTAACGCCGATACCGTTGTCCACTGCGTCTAGTCGCTGTCGATACTGAGGAGAAGTCGCACGTGGCCACAACCCCCCAGACGGTCTACGAGCCCCACGCCGGAGCTCCAAGCCCGCTCCAAGAGAAGGCACGCCGCCATCTCTGGATGCACTTCACCCGCATGGGCGCGTACGACGAGGAGCACGAGATCCCGATCATCGTGCGGGGCGAGGGCTGCTACGTCTTCGACGAGCACGACAACCGCTACCTCGACGGCCTGTCCGCGCTCTTCTGCGTGAACGCCGGCCACGGGCGCGCCGAGATAGGCGACGCCGCGGCGGCCCAGGCCAAGAAGCTCGGCTTCTACACGAACTGGAGCTACGCCCACCCGACGGCGATCGAGCTGGCCGAGCGCATCGCGAACCTCGCTCCCGGCGACCTCAACCGCGTGTTCTTCACCTCGGGCGGCTCCGAGGCCGTCGAGTCCGCCTGGAAGTTGGCGCGCCAGTACCACAAGCTCACCGGCAACCCGAACGAAGACGAAGATCATCTCGCGCGAGACCGCCTACCACGGCACCACGTTCGGGGCGCTCTCGATCACCGGCATCACGTCGCTGCGCACGCCGTTCGAGCCGCTCGTGCCGGGCGCGCACCACGTGCCGAACACGAACGAGTACCGCTGGCCCGAGGACCGCGACCCGCTCTGGGCCGCGAACCAGATCGAGCACATGATCGAGTTCCAGGGCCCGGACACCGTGGCCGCCGTGATTCTCGAGCCCGTGCAGAACTCCGGCGGCTGCTTCGTGCCTCAGGACGGCTACTGGCAGCGCGTACGCGAGATCTGCGACAAGCACAACGTGCTCCTGATCGCCGACGAGGTGATCTGCTCCTGGGGCCGGCTCGGGCACTACTTCGGCGTCGAGCGCTTCAACGTCGTGCCGGACCTCATCACCACCGCCAAGGGGCTCACGTCGTCGTACGCCCCGATGGGCGCGGCAATCGTCTCCGACCGCGTGGCGGAGCCGTTCATGTCCGACCCGAAGTCGTTCACGCACGGGATCACGTTCGGCGGCCATCCGGTCTCGGCCGCCGTCGCGATGGCCAACCTCGACGTCTTCGAGCGCGAGGACCTCTGCGGGCACGTGCTCGCCAAGGAGGGCGAGTTCCGCGGGATGCTCGACAAGCTGCACGAGGACCTGCCGATCGTGGGCGACGTGCGCGGCGCGGGCTACTTCCAGGCGCTCGAGCTCGTGAAGGACAAGGACACGAAGGAGAGCTTCAGCGACGAGGAGGGCGAGGAGCTGCTGCGCGGCTTCATGTCGGCTGAGCTCTTCAAGCACGGGCTCATCTGCCGCGCGGATGACCGCGGTGACCCCGTTATCCAGCTCTCACCTCCGCTGATTGCGGACAGCGAGGAATTCGAGATCATCGACCGGGTCCTGCGCCAGGTGCTCACCGAGGCCTGGGACCGGATCGTCCGCCACTAGATCCCATGCTCACCGTACGAGGGCTCGTGTCCGAAATGGGGCTCGAGCTCACGACGGGCGACGCGGGCGCTGACGCGCCCGTGCGCTGGGTGCACATCTCCGAGCTTCCCGACCCGACGCCATGGCTGTCGGGCGGCGAGCTCCTGCTGACCACCGGCATCCAGCTCGACAGCGAGAAGCGCCAGCACGAGTTCGTGAGGCTGCTGGCCGGGCATCACCTGTCCGGCCTCGGATTCGGCACGGGCTTCGACCACGGCACCATCCCCGCCGGCGTCGTCGAGGAGGCCGAGGAGCTCGGCTTCCCGGTGTTCGAGGTGCCCTACGAGCTCCCGTTCATCGCGCTCACGGAGAAGGCCTTCGCGCGGCTCGTGAATGAGCAGTACGAGGTGCTCCAGCGCGGGATCGCGATCCACAAGCGCCTCGAGCGGCTCGTGCTCGAGGAGAGCGGGCTCGACGAGGTGGTGCGGGCGCTCGCGGCCGCCACCGGCGGCGCGGTGTGCGTGTTCTCGGGCCGCGGCGAGACGATCTCGTCGAAGGTGTTCCGGCGCGCGCTGCCCGAGGACGCGCTCGAGCACGTCCGCCAGGAGGTGATCCGGCGCGGCGAGGAGCTGAGCGGCGGTGCCGCGCGGGCGTCGGACAACGCGGAGTTCTCGCCAGACCACCCGGAACTCGCCGGCCGCTCGCTCGTGCTGCCGGTCTCGCTGAGGGGCCGCGGCGCGCCGCAGGCCTGGCTCGTCGCCGCGCGCGACACCGGCGGGCTCGGTGACTTCGAGCGGCTGATCCTTCAGCAGGCCGTGACGGTCGTGGCGCTCGAGCTGATGCGCCAGCGCGCGATGCGCGACACCGAGCGGCGGCTCGCCGGCGACGTGCTCGCGGAGGCGCTCACCGGACGGCTCTCGGAGGAGGAGCTGGCGATGCGGCTGCGCCCGTTCGGGATCGGCCACAGCGCCGCGGTGCTCGTCTTCAGCGGCAACGACGGCGCGCCGGAGCCGCACACCGAGGGAGAGCTCGACCGTTTTCTGGCGGACGCCGGCATCGGCGCGCTCGTGGCCACGCGCGAGCGGCTGCTGTGCGCCGTGGTGGACGCGCGCGAGGGCGTTGACCCCGTGGCGCTCGCGGGTCGCGCGCGGGACGCGATCACGAATGGTGCGGCGACCCTGAGGGCCGCCGCGTCGCGCGCTGCGCCCGTGGGCTCGCTGCGGCGGACGTTCCACGAGGCACGCTGCGCCCTGGAGGCCTCGGCGCTCGCCAACGGCTCGTCGCCCGCGGTGGCCTCCTACCGGGACCTCGGGGCGTTCCAGCTCCTCCTGTCGCTTCAGGACGACGACGCGCTGCGCCTCTACTGCGACAGCGTGCTCGGTCCACTCGAGGACGCGAGCGGCGAATACGGCGACGAGCTGATCCGCTCGCTCGAGGCGTACATCGAGCAGAACGGCCAATGGGAGAAGGCGGCACGCGAGCTCTTCTGCCATCGGCATACGCTGCGCTATCGAATCAGGCGCGTGGAGCAGCTCACGGGCCGCGACCTGTCGAGCGCCCGCGACCGAATCGAGTTCTGGCTCGCGCTGCGAGCCCGCGAGCTAGTGACATGAGAGGGAGGATCCACAGCGAATGAAGGTCGGGGTTCCGACGGAGATCAAGACGGACGAGTACCGCGTGTCGCTCACGCCGGCGGGCGTGAGGGAGCTCGTGGAGAACGGCCACGAGGTGCTCATCCAGTCCGAGGCGGGCGTGGGGAGCACGATCCCGGACGAGGAGTACACCGCGCAGGGCGCGCGCATCCTCCCGGACGCGGCCTCGGTCTTCGAGGAGGCCGAGATGATCCTCGGCGTGAAGGAGCCCCAGCCGGAGGAGGTGGAGATGCTGCGGCCGCATCACCTGCTCTTCACCTATCTCCACCTGGCGCCGGCCCCGGATCTGACCAAGGGACTCGTCGAGTCCGGCGCCACCTGCGTGGCCTACGAGACGGTCGTCGACGAGCGCGGCCGGCTGCCGTTGCTCGCCCCGATGAGCGAGGTGGCGGGCAAGATCGCGACCCAGGCGGGCGCGTTCTTCCTCGAGCGCCCGCTCGGCGGCCGCGGCGTGCTGCTCGGCGGCGTGCCGGGCGTGGCCGCCGCGACGGTGATGATCATCGGCGGCGGCGTTGTCGGGCAGAACGCGGCCTTCATCGCGATCGGCATGGAGGCGGACGTCTTCGTCTACGACCGCAGCATCGACCGCCTGCGCGAGCTCGACGTGGCATTCGGCGGGCGCGCGTCCACCGTCTACTCCTCGACGCTCGCCGTGGAGGAGATGCTGCCGCGCGCCGACCTCGTGATCGGCGCCGTGCTGATCCACGGCGCCCGCGCGCCGTACGTGGTGAAGCGCGACCAGCTCGGCCTGATGAAGAAGCGCGCCGTGCTCGTGGACGTGTCGATCGACCAGGGCGGCTGCTTCGAGACCTCGCATGCCACCACCCATTCGGACCCCGTCTACGAGGTGGACGGGGTGACCCATTACTGCGTCGCGAACATGCCCGGCGCCGTGCCGGTGACCTCGACGTTCGCGCTCACGAATGCGACCCTCCCGTACGTGCTCGCACTGGCCGACCACGGGCTCGAGGGCGCGATCGAGAAGGTCCCCGGGCTTCGGCCCGGCGTGAACGTGGCCGGCGGCAAGGTCACGCACCCGGCCGTGGCGGAGGGAACCGGCATGCCGTATACACCCGTTGAGGACGTTCTGGGCGCTATCGCCTAGCACCAGGAGAGAGGACCCGCACATGGCTACTGCCACCAAGTCGAAGCTCCAGAACTTCATCGACGGCGAGTCTGTTGACGCCGCCGACGGCGCCACGGAGGAGGTGACCAACCCGGCAAACGGCGAGGTGCTCGCCGAGATGCCGCTCTCGACCGAGGAGGACGTGAACCGTGCCGTCGCGGCCGCGAAGCGCGCGTTCGACGGCTGGGCCACGACGACTCCGGCCGACCGGGCGGGCGCCATGCTCAAGCTCGCCGATCTGCTCGACGAGCACGCCGAGGAGATCTCGGATCTCGAGGCCGCCGACGCCGGGAAGCCGCGCAACGCGTTCCTCGAGGACGAGATGCCGGCCGTGAGCGACACGCTGCGCTTCTTCGCGGGCGCGGGACGCATCCCGGAGGGCCAGGCCTCGGCCGAGTACGCGGCGGGGCGCACGTCGATCATCCGGCGCGAGCCGGCCGGCGTGGTGGGCCAGATCGCCCCCTGGAACTACCCGCTGATGATGGCCGCCTGGAAGATCGGCCCGGCCCTCGCCGCCGGCTGCACGATCGTCCTGAAGCCGGCCGAGACCACGCCGATCTCGACCGTGAGGCTCGCCGAGCTCGCCGCCGAGGTGCTCCCGAAGGGCGTGCTCAACGTGATCACCGGCCACGGCCAGCCCGCCGGCTCGTCGCTCGTCACGCATCCCGACATCGACATGGTCTCGCTCACCGGCTCGCCCGAGACCGGCAAGTGGATCGCGAAGGCCGCGGCGGACTCGCTCAAGCGCGTGCACCTCGAGCTGGGCGGCAAGGCACCCGTGATCGTCTTCGACGACGTGGACATGAGCACCACGCTCGAGACGATCGCCGGCACCGGCCTCTACAACGCGGGGCAGGACTGCACCGCGGCCACGCGCGTGCTCGCCTCGTCGAAGGTCTACGACGACGTCGTGAACGGGCTGGCCGAGGAGGCCAAGGGCTACAAGATGGGCGACACGTTCGACCCGGAGACGACGCTCGGCCCCGTCAACTCGATGCGCCAGCGCGAGCGCGTGGAGGGATTCCTCGAGCGCAAGCCCGAGCACGCCGAGGTCATAACCGGCGGCAAGGAGCCCGACCTGCCCGGCTCGTTCTTCGAGCCGACGGTGATCGCCGGCCTCCAGCAGGACGACGAGATGATCCAGAACGAGATCTTCGGTCCGGTCATCACGGTCCAGCAGTTCGACGACGAGGCCAAGGCAATCGAGTGGGCGAACGCGACCCGCTACGGCCTCGCGGCCTCGGTGTGGACCCGCGACGTCGCCCGGGCGCACCGCGTGGCGAACGCGATCCGCTTCGGCACGGTGTGGATCAACGACCACATCACGATGGCCACGGAGATGCCGCACGGCGGCTTCAAGCAGTCCGGCTACGGCAAGGACATGTCGAAGTACGCGCTCGAGGACTACACGATCGTCAAGCACGTGATGGTGAACCTCGAGGGGTAGGAGCTATTCGTTTCTGACCACTTGGCTCCTGGAGGCCCCGCGCGCGCAGGTGTGGTGGGTCCTCCGGGAGGCCGAGCGGTGGCCGGAGTGGTGGCGCGGTGTACAGCGCGTGACCGTGCTTGCTCCGGATGAGCGCTACCGCATCGCGTGGCGTAGCCGAGTCCCATACGAGCTGGAGTTCGACTTCGAGGTCATCGACCTGGACGAGCCGCGCTCGATGCGGGGGGTGGCGAGCGGCGCACTGGCCGGCACGGGCCAGTGGCGCCTGTTCGAGCAGGACGGGGTGACGGCAGTGCTCTACGAGTGGAACGTGGAGACCACGAAGCGTCTGGATGAACGTGCTCGGGCCGGTGGCGCGCCCGGTGTTCGACTACAACCACGACGTCGTGATGCGCTGGGGCGGCGAGGGGCTCGCCCGGCGGCTTGATTGCAAGTTGTTAGCAGCAGGCTGAGCTTCGCCCCCTAGAGTGCGCGCCGTGCGTGCCGTCGCGGCGGGAATCCTGGTGCTGCTCATGCCGCTCTGCGGCTGCTCGTTCAGCGGCGGCAGCGACGCGGCCGCCAAGAAGCCGAAGCGCCCCCATGCCGTGCTGCTGGTTCTCGACGAGTTCCCCGGCGACACGCTGCTCGGCGCCGACGGACGCATCGACGCCGGGCGCTTTCCGCACTTCGCCGCGCTGGCCGGCGACTCGACCTGGTTCCAGAACGCGCATACCTCGTACGACTCCACGACGAAGGCCGTGCCACTGGTCCTGGACGGCATCCGCCCGCAGCGCGGCACGGCGCCGATCGTGCGCGACCACCCGCACTCGATCTTCACGGCGCTCGGCAGCCGCGGCTACCGGATCGTGACCTCCGAGGAGGCCACGGCCATGTGCCCGGCGCGCTACTGCCCGAGCGAGCGCAGGAGGCGGCCCGCGATCATCCCCAACCTGAAGGGCGGCCGCGCCGAGCGCTTCGGCTCCTTCATCCGCTCGATCCATGCCAGCCGCGCGGCCCACCTTCTGGATGAAGCACGCGCTGCTGCCGCACGGTCCGTGGGTCTACCTGCCGTCCGGGCATCGCTCGCGGCCGGACGGACCGGAGCTTCTGCCCGGGATGCAGACGGTGCCGGGCTTCTACGACGACTACCTCACAAATCACAACGAGCAGCGCTACCTCCTCCAGCTCGGCTTCGTCGACCGCCTGCTCGGCAGGCTGGTCGCGCGGCTGAAGAGCCAGGGCATGTACGACGACACGCTGATCGTGGTGACCGCCGACCACGGCTTCGCGTGGCAGGTGGGCGTGCCCACGCGCCGCAGCGTCACGCAGTCGAACGTGAACGAGCTGGGTCCGGTTCCGCTGTTCGTGAAGGCGCCCGAGCCAGACGCGAGGCCAGGTGAACGACGCGCTCGCGCAGACCCTCGACGTGACTCCCACGATCGCCGACGTGCTGAACGTGCCGCTCGGATACCGCGCGGACGGCCGCTCGGCGTTCTCGCGCGCGGTTCGCGCCCGCCGCCAGGTGAGCCTCACCAAGCGCGACTTCAGCTCGATCGTGCGCATGTCGGCCGCGCGCTGGAAGGCGCAGCGCCGCGCGGTCGTGAGCCGGCGCCTCCGCCATCTCGGGTCGGGCGACTGGGCGAGCCTCTACACGAGCCTCGGGCCGAACCGCGAGCTGATCGGGCAAGACGTGACCGACCGCGCGCAGCTCCGGCCGCCACGCGCGCGAGCATCTCGCTCTCGCGCTCATTCGCGCGCGTGCGGCGCTCCAGCGGCGTCGTGCCGTGCCAGATCGCGGGGCGGATACAGGAGTCCGGGATCGCCGCGGGAGCGCGACCTCGCGATCGCCGTGAATGGCCGAATCGAGGCCGTTGGGCGAAGCTTCCACCTCAAGGGCGAAACGGCGGAGAGCTACGCGGTCATGGTTCCGGAGGATGCTCTGCGCGATGGCCGCAACACGGTGGAGGTGCTCGAGGTAACCGATGAGGGGGCGATGGTTCTACTGGCTCGCAGCTGAGCTGGCCGTGGCCCTGGTGCTCGCCGGCTGCGCGGGCATCGGCGACGAGGACCCCGCCGAGTCGGCGGAGCGGCACCCGCCGGTGGTGGTGCTCGTGTTCGACGAGTTCCCCGCGGACGACCTGCTCGGGCCCGACGGGCAGATCGACGCCGAGCGCTTCCCGAACTTCGCGGAGCTGGCGTCGATGTCCACCTGGTTCCCGAACGGGCACACGGTGTACGACTCGACCTTCAAGGCCGTGCCGTCGATCCTCGACGGCAGGCTGCCCAAGCCGGGACCGCGCCGGACGTTCGCAGCCACAAGCCGAGCATCTTCCACGTGATGGACCGGCTCGGCTACGAGGTCTTCAAGGTCGAGTCGGCGTCCGCCGTGTGCCCGCCGGACATCTGCCCCGGCGCGCGGACGCGCCGGCCCGGAGTGCTCGCCCGCCTCGCCGGAGGCGGGCGCCCGGCGCGCTTCCACCACTGGGTGGGGGCGATCCGGAGCGCGGCCGCAGCCGTCCTTCTACTTCCAGCACGCGCTGATGCCGCACGAGCCGTGGCTGTACCTCCCGTCGGGGCGCCAGAGCCGCCCGGCCGGCAACGACCCGGTGGAGGGCATCAACAAGCTGCCGGGATTCGACGACCCGGACCTGTCGGTCCACAACCACCTGCGCCACCTGCTGCAGGTGGGCTACACCGACCACCTGGTGGGCGAGCTGCTCGACAGGCTGCGGCGAACCGGGCAGCTGCGGCGCGCGCTGATCGTCGTGACGGCCGACCACGGCTACTCGTTCCAGGTGGGCGTGCGGAGCCGGCGCCTCCTCAGCGAGAGCAACGTGGAGGAGATCGCGCCGGTGCCGTTCTTCGTGAAGGCGCCGGGGCAGACCGAGGGCCGGGTGGACGAGAGCCTGGTGCGCAACATCGACGTGGTGGCGACGATCGCGGACCTGCTCGGCGGCTCGGTCTTCTACAGGCAGGACGGGCACTCGGCGTTCTCCGACGCCACGCGCGAGCGCAGGGAGTTCAGGATCCGCACGCGCGACTTCGCGCAGGAGGTGCGCATCGGCCTTCCGGAGATGGAGCGCCGCCGCGCGCTCTGGAGGCAGCCGCTGGGCGGGGCTCTTCGGAACGGGGATCCAGAGCCGCGTCCTGTACGGCGACCCGTGGGCGATGGCCTACCGGATCGGGCCGCACCCGGAGCTGCTCGGCCGGCGCGTGTCCTCGCTTCCGCTTCGGCGGCAGGGCGGGATCAGCGCCCGGGTTGCCAATGCCTCGCTCATGCGAGCACGTGACGCCGGGCGACACCATGTTCCCCACGCGCGTGACCGGGCCGCTGCGCGGCGTGCCATTCGGGGAGCACCGCGACGTGGCGGTGGCCGTGAACGGGCGGATCCGCGCGGTCGGGCGCAGCTTCGACCTGTGGTGGAAGGGCCGCGAGTACTTCTCGGTGATGGTGCCGGAGACGTCGCTGCGCGCCGGGCCGCAACCGGGTCGAGGTGTTCGAGGTGCTGCCGGCGGGAGCGCTCCGGCTGCTCTCAGCGCGGCTAGCGGATCGGAGTTCGGGATCGCGCTCGGGTCCTCGATCACCTGCGTCCGCGCCTCCGCGTGTCCACGAAGAAGCAGGTCCAGGACTCGCGGTCGTCGTGCGGGATGCAGGTGCGGAAGTAGCCATCGGCGAGCCGCCTGGTGTCTGACGCCTCGACGTTTCGCCGCAGCTCCGCAGGACCCGTGGGCGGTGACGTGGCGGAGAAGCCCCTCGGCGCGCTCGCTCACGAGCCTCGGTCTCCACGACCACGAGCGGCTTGGCCGCCAGGCCGGCCGCGATCACTCCCACCACCGTGGCGAGCAGCAGGCCCGTGCCGATCCTGTCGGTGAGCACCTCCAGCTGGGCCCGTGGCGGGGCGCCCGGCTCGCAGCCGCGGGGCGGCGCTTCCAGATCCGGTGTGCAAGCCAGGGCGCCACCGCTCCGATCAGCACGAGGTTCCCGAACGTGGCAATCAGGATCGCGGGGATGGGGTCGACGCCCCGTGCCGATCGGCGGCAGCCGCCACATGATCAGGCCGTCGAGCAGCGTGATGGCGATGAAGGTGGGCCACATCCACGCCCCGCGCAGCCGCCAGCGGACGCGGGCGGGCCAGAAGCGCTCGTCTCGATCCACTGCACCGCAGAGTAGCCTTCATCCCGTGGCTGAACTCTGGGTGGCGCAGCTCGGCACGGTCCCTTACGGGGACGGGCGTCGCGCTGCAGGAGACGCTTCGCGAGCGGCGCCAGGCGGGCGAGCTTCCGGACCTCCTGCTCGTGCTCGAGCACCCGCCCGTGTACACGAAGGGCAGGCGCACCGAGCCGGCCGACCTGCCGATGGGCGAGGACTGGTACCGCGACCGGGGCATCGAGGTGTGCGACACGGACCGCGGCGGTCGCGTGACCTACCACGGCCCCGGGCAGCTCGTGGCCTACCCGATCATGGCCGTGGAGCGCGTGGCCGACTTCGTGCGCACGATGGAGGGCGCGATCGTGGCCGCGCTAGCCGACGAGGGCATCGCGGCCGAGGTGCGCGAGACCCCGTTCACGGGCGTGTGGGCCGGGCGACGCGAAGATCGCCTCGATCGGCGTGCGGGTGTCGGGCGGCGTGACCACGCACGGGCTGGCAGTGAACGTGGACAACGACCTTCAGCCGTTCGAGTGGATCGTGCCGTGCGGCATCGACCACGTGCGGATGACCTCGGTGGCCCGGGAGACCGGGCGCGAGCGCTTCGCTCCCCTGCTTCCGCAAGCGCATGGCGTGGCGCTTCGCCGAGGCGTTCGGGATGCGCCAGCGGCTCGTGTCGCCGCGGCGGCTCGTCGAGCGCGAGGTCGGTGGCGGCGTGAGCACGCGCTCCCGCTCGAACCCCGGCGGCGCGCGCGTGCTCGACATGGGCGAGGTGCGTCCCGTTCCGCGAGCGCAAGCCGCCGTGGTTCAAGCGCCCCGCGCCGGGCGGGCCCGCCTACCGCGAGCTGCGCGGGATGATCGAGGGCCAGGACCTCCACACCGTCTGCCAGGAGGCCGCCTGCCCGAACATCGGCGAGTGCTGGGAGCGCGGCACGGCCACGTTCATGATCCTCGGCGACACCTGCACGCGCCGCTGCGGCTTCTGCAACGTCAAGACCGGGCAAGCCCACCCACAACGACCCGCTCGAGCCGCTGCGCGTGGCGCAGTCGGTGCAGCAAGATGGGGCTTCGGCACGCGGTGATCACGAGCGTCGACCGCGACGACCTGCCGGACCTCGGGGCGAGCGCGTTCGTGGGCGTGATCCGCTCGATCCGGCGCATGGCGCCCGGGTGCAAGGTCGAGGTGCTCACGCCGGACTTCCGCGGCGAGGAGATGCCGCTCGCGCGCGTGATCGCCGAGCGGCCCGACGTCTTCAACCACAACGTCGAGACGGTGCCGCGGCTCTACCCGCTGGCGCGCCGCGGCTCGCGCTTCCTGCGCTCCTGCCGCGTGCTGCGCAACGCCAAGGAGATGGGCGGCGACGAGGTCGTCACGAAGTCCGGCCTGATGACCGGGCTCGGCGAGTCGAAGGAGGAGCTGCTCGAGACGTTCGGCGTGCTGCGCGAGCACGGCGTCCAGGTGCTCACCGTGGGCCAGTACCTGCGGCCGACGCGCGACCACCTCCCGGTGGTGCGCTACTGGCATCCCGACGAGTTCGCCGAGCTCGAGCGCGAGGCCTACGCGATGGGCTTCGAGTCGGTCGCGGCCGGGCCGCTCGTGCGCTCGAGCTACCACGCCGAGCAGACCCTGGCCCAGGCCTCCTCCGGCTGATGCTGGCCGCGGCGAGCCTCGCCGCCGCCCTCGCCTGGGCGCCGCTCCCGGCGGCCACCCTCGAGCGCACCGAGGTCGCCGCCGCGCGGATCGGCGGCTCCATCTACGTGGTCGGCGGGTTCGTGCCGGGCGGCGCGAGCACCAGCGCCGTCGAGCGCTACGACATACGCGCGGCGGCGCTGGTCGCAGATGCGGCCGATGCCGCTCGCGCTCAACCACACGACGGCGAACGCCCACCGCGGCAGGCTGTACGTGCAGGGTGGTTACGAGGGGCCGCTCAGCCAGCCCACCGGCGCGCTCCTCCGCTACAACCCGACCACGAACCGCTGGCGGCGCCTGCCGGCGGCGCCCACCCCGCGCGCGGCGCAGGCGGCCGCGTTCGTGGGCGACCGGCTGCACGTGGCGGGTGGGGCGAACGACTCGGGCTCGCTGCGATCGCTCGAGATCTATGACGTCTCCCGGCGGCGCTGGACGCAGCGGGAAGAGCTTCCCGGGCCGGCGCGCAACCACACGACCGGCGTGGCCTCCGGCGGGCGCTTCTACGTGCTGGCCGGGCGCGATTCCACCAACCTGCGGCGGCCGAGCGCTACGACCCGCGCCGGCGGCGCTGGGAGCGCGCTGCCCGACATGCGGACTCCGCGCGGCGGAATCGCGTCGGCGCGGCTGCGCGACGGCCGCATCGTGGTGTTCGGCGGTGAGGAGCTCCAGCCGGGCGGCACGACGATCGGCGAGGTGGAGCTGTTCAACCCTCGAACGCGACGCTGGCGCGCGTTGCCCGACATGCGAACCCCGCGCCACGGCCTCGGAGGTGCGGCGCTCGGCAATCGCGTGTTCGCGCTCGAGGGCGGCCCGCAGCCGGGACTCGCTTTCTCGAACGCGATCGAGTTCCTGGACATACCGCGCACGTTGAGGGCGCCCGCCGGGCATCATGCCCGTGAGCCCCCGTGATCCCGCTCAAGGACGACATCCCCACCCGCCGGTTCCCGATCGTGACCGTGGTCCTGATCGCGATCAACGTGATCGTCTACTTCGTCTTCGAGCAGTGGTCTCTGGGACCTGGGCGAGACGGGGAACGAGCGCGTGGTCGAGTACGGCGCGATCCCGATCGAGATCACTGAGCCAGGGACAGAGTGCGTGAGCGTGGCGGGGGGCACGGCGATCCAGTGCGGATCCGGTGGCGTTGGGGCCTGTCAGGCGCCCTTCTGCGTCACGATCTTCACCTCGATGTTCCTCCACGGCAGCCTGCTGCACCTCGGCGGCAACATGCTGTTCCTGTGGATCTTCGGCAACAACATCGAGGACTCCATGAACCGCCTGGTCTTCGTGGTCTTCTATCTGCTCGGCGGCCTCGCGGCGCTCGGTCTCCAGGTGGCGATGCATCCGGACTCGCTCATCCCGACCGTCGGGGCGTCGGGGGCGATCGCCGGCGTGCTCGGCGCCTACGCCCGGCTGTACCCGCACGCCCGCGTGGTCACGGTGATCATCATCATCATCTTCTTCACCATCGTCACTTTGCCCGCGCTGCTCGTACTGGGGTTGTGGTTCCTGCTGCAGCTGCTTCCCGCGTTCAGCGAGCCGGTGGGGAGCACCGGGGGCGGGGTGGCGTACTTCGCGCACATCGGCGGCTTCCTGTTCGGAGTGCTCGCGATCAAGCTGTTCGCGAACAACGTCCACGAGGACTACGACCAGGCGCAACGTATCCCTGTCTACTGATGGGTCGAACGCTCGCCCTCGTCGGCAGTCTTGCGATCATCTGCCTCCTGGCGTTCCTGACGATCTCGGTCGCGATCGAGAGGGGCATCGACGTCCTCGTGGTGCTCTCCGTGATCATTCTGGCGTTGCTCGGCTTCGGCGTGCTGGGTGCGCTCACCTCCCCGCCGCCGGATGGCTAGGGGCGCGCCGCCACCCCTTGCTCCTCGACCGGTCCTCCAGGGCTGGCCGCCGGCGCTCGCGCGCTGCCGCGCCTGATCGCGATCGTCGCGATCCTGGCCGCGCCCGTGGCCGTGGCCGCGGCCGCGTTGGGTCTCGTTCGACGGGGGAGGCGGCGGCGGCGGTGGCTCCAGCCCACCGCTCGCGGTCGGCTCGCCGCCGGTGGCGTTCGCGCCGACGGAGCCGCGCGAGCCCGCCCCGCTGATCGAGGCGGAGCCCGTGCCCGACATGCCGCTCGGCGGTGTGGACGCGTTCCACGTGCGCCTGCGCAAGCCGCCGCGCGCGGGGCTCGTCTTCGACGTGGACACGGGCGAGGTGCTGTGGCGGCGCCGCCCGATGCTCACGCTCCCGATGGCGAGCCTCACGAAGATCATGACCGCGCTGCTCGCGGTCGAGCGCGGCCGGCCGGACGACCCCGTCCGGATCACGCCCGCCGCCCTGCACTACTCGGGCTCGGGGGTCGGCCTGCTGCCGCGCGGCCGGCGGGTGCGCTTCGAGACGCTGCTGAACGGGATGCTGATCGTGTCCGGCAACGACGCCGCGATCGCGCTCGCGGTGCACCTCGCCGGGAGCGAGCGCCGCTTCGTGGCGCTGATGAACGAGCGCGCCGCGCGCTGGGGGCTCGAGTGCACGCACTTCGCCTCGTCGCACGGGCTCGAGGACGGCAACCGCTCCTGCGCCCGCGACCTCGCCGTGATGACCCGGCTCGCCATGGCCGAGCCGCGCATCCGCCGCATCGTCCGCCGCCGCCAGGTCGACCTCCGCTTCCCGATCAAGGGAGGCCGCCTCTTCCTCTACGGCCACAACCCGCTGATCCGCCTGGGCTACCCCGGCGCGATCGGCCTGAAGACCGGCTACACCGACGCCGCGGGCCGCTGCTTCGTGGGCGTGGCCCGCCGCGGCGGCCGCCGGCTGGCCGTGGTCCTGCTCAACTCACGCGACCCGGCAAAGCACGCGCCGAAGCTGCTGGACGCGGCGTTCGCGCATCAACTGCAGCACTAACGGGTCGGGCCTCGCGGTGCCGCAGGTTATTCATCACATAGATGAAGAAAGTGCGGCAGTGGAGCCAGCCGGATTCGAACCGGCGGCCTCCGCGTTGCAAACGCCGCGCTCTACCAACTGAGCTATGGCCCCGTCGGTTTGAAATGGTAGGGCGGTTGGCGGTGTTTCGGCGGTTGCCGCTTCTGGATACGGGCAATGCGAGGCGCCATGGGCGAGGAAGTCACTGAGGAGCGAGCGCGCGAGGACGAGTCGGCCGACGGGCCGGCCGTTCCGCAGGAGGGTGAGGCCGGTCCGCACGCGGGCGCGGGTCACGGTGAGCCCGACAAGTCCGCCAAGAAGACCGAGGACGCGCCGGCGCCCAGCCGCGCGGAGGTCTCGAACTACGAGATCGTCGAGCACTGGTTCGGGGTCGCCGCCGAGCGGCTCGAGCTTCCCGACGACGTGGCCGCGGTGCTGCGTTCCTCCTACCGCGAGGTCCAGGTGCAGGTGCCGGTCAGGCTCGGCGACGGGAAGCTGCACGTCTTCTCCGGCTACCGCGTGCAGCACAACGGCGCGCGCGGCCCCTACAAGGGCGGCATCCGCTTCCACCCGGAGGTGGACCTCGACGAGGTGCGGGCGCTCGCCGAGCTGATGACGTGGAAGACGGCCATCGTGAACCTCCCGTACGGCGGCGCCAAGGGCGGCGTGAACGTCGACCCCAGCAAGCTCGAGGCGCACGAGCTCCAGGCCGTCACGCGCTCGTTCATGGACAAGATCGAGAAGGTGCTCGGCCCGACGCGCGACATCCCCGCACCCGACGTCGGCACCAACGCCCAGGTGATGGCCTGGCTGATGGACGAGTACGGGAAGCTCCACGGGCACACGCCCGCGTGCGTGACCGGCAAGCCGATCGCGCTCGAGGGCTCCTACGGGCGCGAGGCCGCCACCGGGCGCGGCGTCGTGCAGGTGTTCCGGGAGGCCGCCGCGAGATCGACCTCGACCCGGCCGAGGCGCGCTTCGTGGTCCAGGGATTCGGCAACGTCGGGTCGTGGGCGGCCCGGCTGATGCAGGAGCTCGGCGCGACGATGGTCGGGGTGTCCGACGCGAGCGGCGCCATCGCGGCCGAGGACGGCATCGACGCCGAGAAGCTCGCCGAGCACGTGCGCGACGGCGGCAAGGTCGGCGACTTCGACGGGAGCGCCGAGGAGATCGACCCGGACGACCTGCTGGCCTCGAGTGCGACGTCTTCATCCCCGCGGCGCTCGGCGGGATGATCCACAAGGCCAACGCCGACCGCATGCGCTGCCGCATGATGGTCGAGGGCGCCAACAGCCCGACGACGCCGCGGCGGACTCGATCCTCAACGACAAGGGCGTGCTGATCGTGCCCGACGTGCTGGCCAACGCGGGCGGCGTCGTCGTGTCCTACTTCGAGTGGGTGCAGAACCTCCAGCACTTCCGCTGGAACGAGGACGCAGGTGAACGAGCGGCTCGGCGAGATCATGCGCCAGGCGTTCCGCGAGGTGGCCGACCGGGCCAAGGAGAACGACACTCCGATGCGGCCCGCCGCCTACGAGCTCGGCATCGAGCGAGTTGTCGAGGCGGCGTCCACCCGCGGCTACATCTAGTACCTCCGTCCAGTTCTACGGATACCTGTCGAGCGACCCAAAATCGCTATCCAGGTCGGGTCTCCGATGCCGAGAAACGAGGTACGACGGCATGGAGGGTTCCGTCGAACTAGCGGCACGGGACGCCGCTGAGTTGCACCAAGCGGGGGGTCGCCGGGGCGGGCGGCTCCCCGCCGCAACTTCTCTCGCAGTTAGTCGAAGTCGAAGTCGCGCGGCGGCTTCTGCTCGAACCAGAGCCGGTCGTGCTCCGGCGTCTCCTGGAGGAAGTCGGGCGTGTCCTCGAGCACGTCGAGCTCTTCGTCCTCGGCATCGGATCCCGGCAGGGGATCGTCGTGGACGTCGCCCTCGAGAGCGTCGTCCTCGTGGAGATCGTCGTCCTCGAGCGCAGGGAAGCCGTGCGGCTCGGTGTCGCCGAGCGCATCGTGGGGGTCGGGCTCGGGCGGCGCCTCAACGCAGGCGGCTCGAGGCGCTCGGCCGCGGGCGGCTCGGCGGTGGCCCGGCTCAGCCGGCTCAGGTGGCAACTCCGGCTTGGTAGGCCCGGCGGCAGCTCCGCTCGGGCGGCTCCGGCGTGACCTGCGCCGCGGGCGGTCCGGTTGCCTCGGGCGGCGCGGCCTCGGCGAGCGGCGGCTCCAGGCCGGGTGGTCCGCGACAGCTGGCTCCGCCACGGGCGCTCTTCAGCGAACGGCCGCCGCGGCTCCCGGGCAGGTGCTGCTCCGCGGGGGCGGCTCGGCGATCGCGGTCTCGTCGTCCGCCACGGCGGGCTCTTCCGCAACCGGAGCATCGCCGTGCTCGCCGTCGAAGAGCGAGGAATCGTCGCCGGCGTCTGCCGCGATTTCGGCGTCCTCGGGCTGCTGCGCCACATCGCGCCGGGCGGGCCGAGCGCCTCTTCCTCCTGGCGCTCGACCTCATCCTCGGGCACTCCGTGCTTGCGCTTCAGCTCGAGATGCTCCCTGATGGCATCGTCGAGTATGCCCATCGCGCGGAACCTTATCGAGGCGGGGAGGATGGCTCGGCACGAGCGCCAGAGCGCGTTCTTGGCGATCATCGACGCTACTATTTAGCGGCCACGGGGCTATAGCTCAGTTGGGAGAGCGCCTGGATCGCACCCAGGAGGCCGCCGGTTCGAGTCCGGCTAGCTCCACTGCCGGGATGTTGAAGCTGGCGTCGCGAGGCTCCTGTGTCAGCGACGGATCTTGAAGGCGGCGCTGCGCGGGGTGCCGCCGCTGCCGTCGGCGGCGATCGGCTCAGCGATGAGCCGGTAGCCGCCGGGCGCGAGCGTCCTGCCGGCGAGGCGGCCCGTGAAGCGGAACGTGTTCGTCCCGGCGGTGCCGGTGTGCGCGAAGCTCCCGCGGGCAGCGATCCGGCGGGTGCAGCGCCTGCCGCGCGGTGCCTGCTTCGGGGGGCGGCAGCCGCCGGCGCGGCGGCGGCCGTCGAGCAGACGCTCGACCCTGAAGCGCACGCGTGCCGCTCCCGTGAGGGTGTACCTGACGGCCGCGCGGCCGCGACTGCCGATGCTCGGCCCGCGGCGGGCGGCGGCGAAGCGCGCGGGGCGGAGAGTCAGCGCGGTGATGACGACCGGCGCGGTGGTGCCGGTGGGCGGCGTCGACGTGCCGCCCGGGGGCGTCGCCGCCGGGTCGGGGCGACCCCCTGCGGCGACGAAGTCCTCGAGAGTCTTCTTGTACGCCAGCAGCTCCTCCAGCGGCGGCTCGATCAGCGGGGTCGTCGAGGGAAGCGCAACGCCGGAGCCGCCGACCGCGCCGCCGTTGAAGACAAGCGCGGGCCAGTCGACGAACGGTGGGAGCGCGGTCCTGGCGCCGTCGCCGTTGATGTCCGCCGCGACCGTGCCGACGGTCACCCCGTCGCAGTTGAAGTCGGTCAGCCCGTCGGCGACCAACCACAGGTTCTGGGCTCCGCTCGGACAGGTGCCCATCGAGTTGAAGCCCGCCGCCGGACCGCTCGTGACGCCGAAGCCGTGTGTCTCGTCGAGCGCCGCCTCGTTCAGCGAGATCGAGAAGCGCGAGAAGTCCAGGACGAACGATAGGTTGGACCGCATGAGGCCGGTGAGCTGGAAGTTGTAGTTCATCACCGAGAGGTAGTTGGGCTTGTTGAGCAGGTCGTCATCCCCGCCGTGGTGTAGGCCGAGGTTGTGGCCGAGCTCGTGCATCAACGTCCCGGCTTGGGCGGTGGCATCCAGCGTGCAGTCGGACCCCGTCGCAGCGAGACAGCCGGCGCCGAGGGTGACGAGCAGGTCGCTGCTCGGGATGTCACGCGCGACGCCGCTTCTCGTGCCGTCGTGTCCGTGTGCGGAGATCGCGTAGTGGAACACCGGGCCCCGCACAGCCTCGAAGTCGGCGTCCTTGAGCGTGTCGAACGGGCCCCAGTCGTACCGGGCGGCGGCGACGGACCCGAGCACGTCCTGATGCAGAATGGAGCTCTGCCGGGAGCGGCTGCCCCACAGCGCGCCCGTGCGTGGGTTCATGACGGAGTCGGCGCCGTTGTCCAAGTGCAGCGTGATGCCGGTCGTCCCGTCGGGGTTCGAGACTGGCGCGTCGGCGAAGGCCTTCGTGATCGCGGTTGCGGCCGCCGGGTCGAAGCGGGGGTGGCATGAAAGTCGAGCTCGACGAAGATGTCCTTGTGCTCTCGGGTCGGCGCCCATCCCCGGCAGATCGAGGTCGATCGACCCGTTGTCGTCGAAGTCGACCCCGTCCGCCTCCCACTCGTCCGGCAGGGCGTCGCCGTCGCCATCGGCGCCAGGGAGCCTGAGCGTAAGGGACACGTCGAACGCGGCGGTGCCGGCGATGTTGGGGCTCGCCGCTGCGCCGAAGCCGAAGCCGACGCTGGCCTCGAGCTGGTACCGGTAGTCGCCGGGGGGCAGCGTTCCAGTGCTCGCCACGGTCTCCGACGGTTCGCCGCTGTTGATGGAGGCGACGAACACGGTGTCGCCGTTGTCGTCGGTCAGCCTTGCCGAGGCGCCGGCGCAGCAATGGCCCGGCGGGTTCGTCTCGCTGAGGCTGCCCGTGGCGCTGTAGCTAGCCGGCTCGGTGAGGGTGAACTCGGCCACGAGCCCGCTGGTGCTCGAGGCCTGGCGCACGAGGTCGCCGCTGGTCGCCGACGTGTTGCCCCGGGCGGACAGCAGTTCGCCACCCACCACCGTCGTCTTCTGGAACGTCACGTCGGCGTCGCTGCGCGCGGTGCCGCCAGGGTCGCGCGCGAAGTCGGATAGGTCCGGCCGCCCGGCCGTGTCCGAGTCGAGCGAGAACGAGTCGAGCACCGGTCCGCTGCGGTCGGCCACCTCCCCGGAGACGCGAGACGTCGCGGTGATGACGGACGCCCCTTGGGCGACCGCCCCGCCGGGATCGGCGGCGAGCGCCGCCGTCACGGCGGCCGCGGCGAGCAGTGAGCGTCTCACCTAGCGACTATACGTCCAAAAGGCCGCCCCTATGTAGAAAGTTTCCAGGCCTTCGCGGGCTTGTCTCGTTCTGCTCGACGTCGGGATGAACCGTCGACGGCTACCGCGGTGTCCCCGACCGTGTCGCCGACTCATCAGAATTGGCCGTCGCTCCAGAGGGCGGCATGGGACGAAGATCGAGCACGGTTCCCGAGCGTTGGCTTCACTATCGCCATGCGCTAAAAGCAGTGTCCGAGCCGTGCGACGCACTAACGCATGGGCTCCCGGCGAGATGAATGGGCACTGGACCGCCTCTGGTGCCCAAATCGAACGTAATCTAGGCCGGAAGGCAGAGCGCAACCTGGGCTTCGGCGAGGGAATCCACTTCTGCCTCGGGGCGAACCTGGCCCGACTCCAGATGCGCGTCGTGCTCGACACGCTGCTACCCGTCATGCCGGAGTTCGCAGTGAGCGGTCCCGTGAGGTGGATGTCGACCCCGGGCGATCGAGGTATCGAGAGCCTGCCTGTCACCGTATAGCTCAGCGACCTAGCACCAGAGAGAAGGTCACATGACGCTTTACGGGCAGGAGCACATCGACCGCTACGTTGCCACCGACGGTAGGGAAGGCCATGACTGGCGAGGCACCCAGACGCTGATCCTCACCACAACCGGGCGGCGCTCCGGGCAACCGAGGCCGCACGCGCTGGTCTACGGCCGTCACGGCGATGACTACCTGGTTGTCGCCTCCAAGGGCGGGGCGCCGCAGCACCCCGCGTGGTACCTCAACCTCGAGGCGAACCCCGAGGTCGAGGTCCAGGTGAAGGGCGACAAGATGCGGGCGCGGGCGCGCACGGCAACGCCCGACGAGAGGCAGCAGCTGTGGCCGATCATGACGACACAGTGGCCCGACTACGACCGCTATCAGGAGAGAACTGATCGCGAGATTCCAGTGGTCATCCTCCAGCCAGATCGACGCGCGGGCGACCCGTCGCGGTAACGATCGTCCACCTCCCTCTCAAGGAAGTGAACAGTTGTCGAGTGGAGTCGATTGGGCTACCCCGAAGCGGTAGGGTCGCCGGAGCAGACCCATCAGAAAAACGACGGGGGGGTCACACATGTTTAGACCGGTCCGGTTTTCGCTGCGGGTCTTAGCGATCACGGCGGTGATGTTCGTGCTGATCGTTCCAGCGAGCTTCGGACAGGTGGCCAGCCTCTCCGGCGAAACCTTCGAAGACGACACCCGCCCTGGGAGAACAGACAACGTTCGGCCCCTACGACTGTGACAAGAACGGGACCACGGTCATCCCATTCCGGACGGATGGGTCGGCCTTTGGCCCCTACCTCGGCCCCTTCACCGAGACCGGAACCGTCACGATCGGCCCGCAGACCGATTTCACCTTCGACTCGCGCGGCACCGGCCCGGTCACCGGTTTTCAGGCGAGTTTCACGATCACGAGCCAGATCCCGCCCGCGACCGTGACCGGCACCAAGCAGCTCGCGCCTACCCAGCCGCCCGCCGACACCCATCAGGCGGTCGGCCGCTGCGATCCCGATGGCACCTCGACGCCCGACACCGACGTCTTCGTGGTCAGTGAGCGACCCGTTCGTGCTCTACACCGCTCAGATCAACGCGCTCACTGGAACACGTGCCGACAGCGGCACGAGCAGCGTCGCGATCGAGACGGATCCACTTCGTTGAACTGCCACCTTCCACGAGTCCTTCACCTCGACCGAGACCGACTGCGAGGACGGCAACGACGGGAACGGGAACGGGAACAGGACACCCGAAGAAGAACAACGACAACGACGACGACGAGCAGTGCGAGTAGGCGTGGGTCACATAGTCCGGTAGGGCCAGCGCCGCTGCGGCCCGGCGAGCGCTAGGCCGCGCGCGGCTCGAGATCCACCACCACGGCGACCTTCGGCTCGTGCCAGAGGCAGACGATGCCGCCGTCGTCGTGATCGAGGATCTCGTCCGGCTCAGGAAGATCGTGGTCGGCGAGCAGCTGTCGCATGGCGCCGCTCGGCCTGCTCGCGCGTGGGTTCGTCTTGGGACATGCCTCAGCCTGCCCCGCGCCGGCGCACGCGTGGGTTACGTGCGCCACGAGTCCGTTGCAGCTCAGCGACTGGCGAGCGCGCGCAGGCTCTCGTGCTCCTCACGCACGCGGGGCAGCCGTCGAGGTGGGCACGCATTCCCGGAACCCGGGCCTCCGCGTCGGCGCCCTCGAGTTCCAGTTCGACGTACTCGTCGAGCCGCTCGAAGCACTCCTCGCAGCTCACCTGCGGGTCGGTCGGGCCGAGCAGGGCCTCGAGCCTGTCGTTACGGGCGCTCATGAATCCTCCTGCAGGTAACCGGACGCCGCGAGTTCTCGTCGCAGCTTCGTCCGTGCGTCGTGAAGCGTCTTATAGAGGGCGCCGCGGGTGGTGTCGAGCCGCTCGGCGAGCACGTCGATCGGCACCTCGTTCAGCGCGAGCGCCACGAACACGTCGCGCTGGTGCGGCGTGAGGTCCTCCCGGACCGCGCGCTGGAGCTCGCGGAGAAGATCGGCGTCCTCGGTGGTGCGCTGGGCGGACGGCCGCTCGTCGGCGAAGGCCGGCCAGCTCTCGGGCTCGAGCACCACCTCGCGGCCCTGCCACGCGCGCCGGCGCAGCCGCACGCCCGCCTCGAGCAGTGCGAACTTGTAGGCCCAGGTGGTGAAGCGGCTGGCGCCGCGGTAGTCGTCGAGCTTGGCGAGCACCGCCACGAGCGCGTCGTCGGCCGCCTGGACAGCGAGGTCGTCGAGCTCCTCGCCGCGAACGAAGGAGAGCGCCGCGCGGCGACGGCCGATCTCGAAGCGCGCGGCTCGCAGCAACAGGTCGTGAAGGTCGGCGATCGCGTCGCGTCGCGCGCGGCGCCGCGCGCCCGCAGCGCGCTCGAGCCACGCCTCGGAGGGGTCCACTGGCGCCCGAGCATAGGCAACGGTCATCCAGAGCTTTGCGCCGGTCGCGAGCCGATTCTTACCCCGGTAAGAGCCGCGGACCGGCGGCGCTAAGCGGCGCACAACCCGACCACTCCTCGAAGGAGAACCCATGAGCAGCATTGCAGCGGCCCTTCGGCCGATTCCAGTACCCAGGCCAGAGACCCTGCGCCGGGAGCCGGCGGCGCAGGCATTCATGCTCCTGCGCGTCGCATTCACGGTGGCCCCGATCCTGTTCGGCCTCGACAAGTTCGCCGAGGTGATGATCTCCGACTGGCCCAAGTACCTCGCGCCCGAGTTCAACGATCTGATCCCGGGCAGCGCGCAGGACGCCATGTACATGGTCGGCGGTGTCGAGATCGTCGCCGGTCTCGTGGTGGCGCTCAGCCCGCGCTTCGGCGGCCTGCTCGTGGCCGGTTGGCTCGCAGGCATCATCGTGAGCCTGTTGCTCGTGGGCGGCTACGCGGACATCGCGCTGCGCGACTTCGGGCTGCTGGTGGGCGCGCTGGCGCTGTCGCGCCTGGCGAGCGCGCACACGGTGCGGGATTGAGGCGGCCTCTGCCTAGCGGTGCTTCCCCTTCTTCTCCAGCTGAGCGCGGATCTCGCCGCCCGGGTACTTCACGCTGTGCACGTTTGCGTAGGTGGCTCCGGCGCGGATGGCACGGACCAGCTCGGCGAATTCACCCGGGGCGATGCCCTGGGCCGCAGGGCCGATCACATCGGCTGCGTGAAGGGTCCCGGTGACCGTGCCTGACGGGTCCGGGCAGGGCTTCGTGCCCGCCGGGCCCGCGCCGGTGTTGTCGCACAGGAACACGATGACCCCTGCGTTCACGCCGGGCTGCCCGAGGTGGATGTGCGCCTGAAGGGGCTTCGCCTCGAGGCCGGCGTACGTGAGCTTGTAGTTGATCGCCGTGCCGTGGTTGCGGATGCTCGCCCGGAACGTGCCGTGACCGCTCGTCGAGAGCGCCGGCACCTCCTGATAGCCGGTGAGCCGCTCCTTGAAGTCGTTGCCGCCCTGCGCCAGAGCCACCGCCCCGGCCACTCCGACGGCGATCAGCGCACCCACGCCGACGACGAGCTTTGCACGGGCATTCATCACGTGAACCTCCCTCTCGTGGGACGACCCTGTGGGTGATACGGGCGAAGGGTTGCCCCGGTTCGACCCCTGTACGGTGGCCTGAGCGCGCCCTCGACCAGGGCGCGCATCAGCCTCGCGCCCTGAGCCGCGGTGATTCCGCCGTGCTGCACGAGCGACTCCCAGGTCCGGAAGTCGATGGCGTGGCGGATCGCCGCGTTCAGCAGGGCACGGCGAGCGCCGCGGGCGCCCCATCCGGACATCAGCACCCGGACCATCTCGCCGAGTTGGCGCTCGACGGGCGCCATAGCATCGGCAGCGACGGGACGAGCTCGACGTCACGCAGGATGTTCCGCCACATGTGGGCCGTCTCGGCGTAGTGGTCATACAGCTCGGTGAGGGCCGTCTCGAGCCGCACCGCCGGATCTGCCTCGCCCCGCAGTGGGGCAATGTCGGGGAACGGGTGCAGTTCGAGATGCGAGCACGCCGCAAAAAGATCCGCCTCAGTGGGGAAATGGCGGTACACCGTATGCCGCTGCACACCCGCTCGCTCGGCCACCGCACTCACGGTCGTGCGGGCCGGGCCGACGCTGCAACCCGACCGCCGCCTCGGTGATCCGGCGGCGCGTGTAGTCATCGTGGCCGCCCGCTTTCGCAGCTCGTACTTGCGCTTGGGGATTTCAGCAGCCATCGGTGTGCAATCGATCTTTGACGGATGCGGACAGGGTTAGTCTCCTCTTTCATCGTACACTGTTGTACTACGAAAGGAGACCACAGGATGCTAACCGCGAGGACGTCAGAGCTAGAGCTCCTCACCGCCTGGATCGACAGCGACCCCGAGGTCGCGAGGGTCCACCCCGCATTCCCGATCAACACCCACACGGGGGCCGCGGACAGCGCCGTCGTCTACTTCGAGATCGAGCCGGGACAGCGCCTGCCGCGCCATACCGACAGCGCCGAGGAGATCCTCTACATCGTGACCGGCGAGGGCGAGGCCGAGGCCGGCGGCGCTGGTTGACGTCAGCGCGGGTGACCTCGCCGTGATTCCGGCCATGGTTCCCCACGCCGTGCGCAACACCGGCGGCGAGACCTGAAGGTGGTGGGGTTCTTCTCAGAGGCCAAGATCGTCTCGAACTTCGAGGAGCCGCTGCAGCCGCTCGGCACCACGGAGCTCGAGATGGGAGCGCCGGTTCCGGCCTAACTGAGCGGGAACGGCGGCTCGAGGCTGCGCTTCGCCTGCTCCCAAAGCCGCGACACTCCGGCGGTTCCGTACTCGCGAACGCGGGTGACGGCGTCGAGGTCGAGCACATCTGTGAGGACCTCCTCACCGTCACCCGCCTGCGTGCGAACCAGCCCCTCCGGGTCCACGATCAGGCTGCGCCCGAGGCCCGCCGGGGCGCCCGCGTTAAGTGAGACCACGTAGAACTGGTTGAAGATCGCGTTGGCGCGGGCCATGACGATTTCCTGGCTGCGATCGCTCGTGGTGGTGAGACTCGGCTGGAGCACCGCCTCTCGCTCCATCCACGCGAGCTGCCGGCAGGTCTCGGGGAAGCTGCCGTCGTAACAGATGCAGAGCCCCACGCGACCGATGTCGGGGATGTCAAATGTCACGAACGCTTCTCCGGGCGCGGTCGTTTCGTGCGGCTGCCACGGGAACACCTTGCGGTAGCGCGCAACGAGCTCGCCTTCGGGAGAGAACACGAGGCATGTGTTGTGCACGCGCTCGCCGTCAGCGCGTTCGTAGACGGATCCGGGCACGAGCCAGACCCCGTGCGCGCGGGCTATCGCGGCGAGCTCATCCGTGAGCGGCGCGGGCATCTCCACGGCCAGGTCGATCGCGTGGCCGTGCAGCTCAGAGCGCGGGGGGCAGGCCGGGCAGGTGCAGCTCCGGGAACATCACCAGCTGAACGCCTGGAGACATGTCGCGCACGCCCGCGACGCGCTCACCGAGCAGCCGCAGCGTCGCGCGCGGATCGCGGGCGACCGGCGAGGTTGAGTGCGGCGATGGAGAGCAACCGCACTACGAACCGACCGCTCGCTGGAATGCCTCGGTGACCGCCTCGCCCATCGCCCGCCGAGCACCGGCTCAAAGCTGCAGTTCGCCGTGTACTCCTCGCTCGGGAAGATCAGCTGGTTCTTGGCGAGCGCGGGGTCGCGCTTGCGCAGGATCTCCTTCACGCCGGTGACCGGAGTCACGTAGTTGACCCACTCCGCGATGTCGGCCTGCACCTCGGGGTCGTAGACGAAGTCCATGAACGCCTGCGCGGCCTGCGGGTTCGGCGCGCCGACCGGGATCTCCATGCTCGTGGACCAGAGCATGCAGCCCTCCTTCGGCATGATGAACTTGATGTCCGGGCTCTCCTTCTGGAGCTGGACGGCGTCGCCCGACCATCCGAGCGCGATCCAGCTGTCGCCCTTCGGGAGGTCCTTGATGTAGTCGTTGCCCGTGAACTTGCGGATCTGGCCCGAGTCCGCCGCGTCCGCCACCTTGTCCACCGCCGAGAGCCACTCGTCCTGGGACGCCTCGTCCGGGTCATCCCCATGCTCTTGAGCGTCATCGGAACCGTGTCCCGCATCTCGGTGAGCATCGTGACCTTGCCCTTGTACTTAGGGTCGAACAGGTCCGCGATCTCATCGACGCCAGGCGCAAGGTCAGTTCGCACGATCAGCCCGGTCATGCCGCTCTGCCATGGCACCGTGAAGGCACGCTTGGGATCGGCAGCAGGACTGCGCAGAGCCGGCAGCAGGTTCGCCTTCACGTTCGGGAGCTTCGAGTAGTCGAAGTGCTGGAGGTAGCCGAGCTTGTCCATACGAGCGGCGAGCCAGTCACTCACCGTGATGAGGCTGCGATCTCCGCTGTCGCCCCCCTTGAGCAGCGGCCGCAGCTTCCCGAAGAACTCGTTGTTGTCGTTGATCTCCTCGACGTACTTAACGTCGACTCCGGTGGCCTTCTCGAACTCCGCGATCGTCCCGCGCTTGCCCGGATCGATGTAAAGGGGCCACTGCGAGATCGTGAGGTCGCCCTTCACCGGGCCCTTCGGCACGACCGGCGCCGAGGCCTCGTCTCCCTTCGCGGGCGGATCGTCCGTGCCGCATCCAGCGGCGATCAGCAGGGCGGCGATAGCCGCGGCCAGCATCCAGCGCCTCATGGGTCCCCTCCAGAGTTTCTCGAATCCGATTCCAGAAACTAACCGGAATGCGGCCAAGAAACCAGGGAGAGCGACGTCGGCAATTGGCGAACGCCGGTCGACATGTGCTGCTCGAGCGCGGCGCGGTGGGGGTGCGGGTGAAGGACATCGCCGAGCGCGCGGGCATCACGCCGAGCTCCGTTCTCGACTACTACCCGCGCATCGACGAGCTGATGATGGAGGTCTCGCGCGAGGCCATGGAGCGCTACGCGGAGCGCCGGTCACGACGGGTGCGAGCGCTCGACGACCCGGCCCGCCAGCTGCGGCTCGCCATCCACCTCGGTGTGCCGACCGGCCCGGACGACGAGGAGAGCCGCCTGCTCTACGAGCTCGACGCCTTCATCGGCTCGAGCCCGGCGTTCCGGGTGCTGAGCTCGTCGTTCTTCGACAGGCAGGTGCTGCTCTACCAGCAGGTGCTCGAGTCCGGCGCCGCGCAGGGTCTGTTCCGGCTCGCGGCCGACGTCGACGCCTGGCCCGCGGGCTCGTTGCGATGGAGGACGGCCTTGGGCTCCAGGTGGTGGTGGGCCACCCCGGCCTCGACAGCGCCGAGGCCGAGCGGATCCTGGTGCGGCACGCGAGCGCGTGACCGGCGCCGATCTCGAGCGGTGCCCCTGGAGGCCTAGGCGGCCGCGAAGGGCGCCGGCCCTGGGGAAGGACCGGCGCCTATCGCGAGGGGTGAGGGGAGGTTGGAGCCCCTCGGGACGGCTCACGCGCGAGCGTGCGACAGGCGGGCGCGCAGACGCGAGCGCAGCCGGCCGGTGCGCCGTGGCGCGCCTGCGCGGCCTCGATCTGGGCCTTGCGCAGCTCGAGCAGGCCGACCAGGTCGGCCGTCGGCTCGAACGGATCGGCGATCGCGCGGCCGGAACCCAGCGGCAGCGCCGCCAGCATTCGCGAGTCGGCCTCAGCGATCAGGGCAGGCCCCCTCGGTGGGCTCGCGCTGTCCAGTGAGGCCAGGCGCGCGAGCGCCGACTCGTCGCCTGGAGCGGAGCGGCGTACGGTGACGTTCTTCATTGCGTTGACCTCCTGCTGTAGTACACAGTTTGTGCGTATGACGATGTAGTGGTAGTGTACGACCTCTGTGAGGTGGTGCAATGTCGTACAAGATTGATTTGTCTGAGCTGACGCGGGATGGCGCCGTGTCGCTGACCCAGCAGCTCGTGGACCGCTTCGCCGCCGCCATCGACGCCGGCGAGCTCGACCCCGGTGAGAAGCTTCCGCCCACGCGCGAGCTCGCCGAGCTCGTGGGTGTGAACCACCTGACCGCCGCGCGCGTGTACCGCAGGCTCGCCGAGCTCGGGTACGTGACGGCGAGCGTCGGGCGCGGCACGTTCGTTCGCGCGCTGGCGCCCGCGCGGCGGGGAGGAGGACGGCGACGAATGGCAGTCGTACGTGCTGCCGGAGCACGAGCTGAGCTACCCGGAGCGGGTCCTCGCCGAGGTGATGTCCAGCACCGGCCAGCCGGACCTGATCTCGCTGGCGGTCGGCTGGCCGTCTCCGCGCCTCTATCCCGACGGACGAGCTCGCCCGGATCACCGCGGAGGTATTCGCCGAGGAGGGCGGCGAGGCGCTGTCCTACCTGCCCGCCGAGGGCCTCTACGCGTTCCGCGAGCAGCTCGCGGCTCGCGGGCGCAGCGCACGGCTTCGCCGAGGATCTCGACGAGATCATCGTGACCTCGGCGCGAAGCAGGGGATCAGCCTCGCCGCGCGCGCGACGCTCGAGCCGGGCGACGTGGCCGTGATCGAGTCCCCGACGCTTCGCCGGCATGCTCGACTCGCTGCGGCAGACGGGCGCACGCGTGATCGGCGTGCCCGTGGACCAGGACGGCTTCGACGTGGACGCGCTCGAGCGGCTGCTCGCCCGCCACGAGGTGAAGCTGGTGGCGCTCCAGACCGCGTGCCAGAACCCCACGGGGCGCGACCTCTCCGAGGAGCGCCGGGCGCGGCTGGCCGCGCTTGCGCGGGAGCGCAACTTCTTCGTGCTCGAGGACCGCGTCTACGCGGACGCGAGCTTCGGCGGCGAGCCGGTCCGGCCGCTGCGCGAGCTGGCGCCCGCGCACGTGATCTACGTGAACTCGCTGTCGAAGCTCGTGGGCGGTGGCCTGCGCGCCGGCTGGGTCGCCGCGAGCGGCCCGGTGCGCGAGCGGATCGCGACGCTCAAGCTCGAGGCCGACTTCCACAGCGCCACACTGATCCAGCACATCGCCGCGCGCTGGCTCGCGGCCGGGGCCTACGACCGCCACCTCGAGCACACCCAGCCGTTCTACCGCGAGCGCCGCGACGCCCTGCTCGCGGCCCTCGAGCGTCACATGCCCGGCGAGTACCAGGCGGACGCGCCGCAGGGCGGCCACCACGTGTGGGTCACGCTGAACCGGCCACTCGACGAGCGCGCGCTCTACACCGAGGCGGCACGCCACGGCGTGGCCTTCACGCCTGGCGGCGCGGTGACGGCCGAGCGGCGCACGCAGACGTCGCTCCGCCTGTCGTTCTCGCTGGTGGAGCCGCAGGAGCTGGACGAGGGCGTGAGGCGGCTCGCCCGCGCGATCCGCGAGGTGCGCCGAAGCGCTCGCCACGCGGTGGCCGCGCCGATGTCCTAGACCGCGCGCTGCGCCTAGAGCTTCTGCCAGAGCCCGCCGAGCGTGCGCAGCTCGTCCCGCGAGAAGCGGTCGAGGAAGAGGGCGCGCACGCCGTCGAGGTGGGTGCGCCGGGCGGCGTCGAAGAGGCGCCGGCCCTCGGGGGTGATCTCGGCGAACAGGCCGCGCGCGTCGCTCTCGCAGCGCTCGCGCTTGAGAAGTCCCTCGCGCTCGAGCCGGTCGACCAGGCGCGTCAGGCCGCTTCGGCTCAGCAGCACCGACTCGGCCAGCTCCGACATGCGCATGCGACCGTCGGGTGAGTCGGCGAGAAAGAGCAGTACCTCGTACGAGGACAGCGGAAGCTTGTGCTCACGCGCGAGCTGGGCGTCGAGCGCCCTGGTGAGCTCGGCGTGCGCGCGCAGCATCCCGCGCCACGCGGCCAGCTCCTCTTCGTTCAGGAGCGCTGTTGTAGAGTGATTGCTGATGCAATCATTATATCGGCCCCCGGCAGGAGACCCCGAGGGTGCGCTGGTGCTCTTCCACGGGCGCGGTGCGGACGAGCACGACCTGTTTCCCCTGCTCGACATCCTCGACCCCGAGCGGCGCCTCCTCGGCGCCACCGCGCGCGGCCCGCTGTCGCTGCCGCCGGGCGGCGCCCACTGGTACGCGGTGCGGCGGGTGGGCTACCCCGACCCCGAGACCTTCCACGCCACCTACCCACAGCTGGCCGCCTGGCTCGACGGCCTCCTCGCCGAGCACGGCATCGCGCCCGATCGGACGGTGCTCGGCGGCTTCTCGCAGGGCTCGGTCATGTCCTACGCGCTGGGGCTCGGCGCCGGGCGTCCTCGCCCCGCCGGGATCATGGCGCTGAGCGGCTTCATCCCCGAGGTCGAGGGCTTCGAGCTCGACATGGGCAAGGCCGCCGGCCTGCCCGTGGCGATCGGGCACGGCACCCACGACCCCGTGATCTCGGTCGAGTTCGGCAGGGACGCGCGCAATCGGCTCGTGGAGGCCGGGCGCGGACGTGCTCTATCGCGAGTCGCCGATGGCGCACACGATCGACCCCGGGTTCCTGCGCGAGCTGCCCGCGTGGCTGCGAGGGGCGCTGGACTCAGCCGCGGCGGAACATCCGGCGCACCCGGTCGAGTAGCGCCCGGAAGAACAGCGAGAAGCCGCCGATCGGCCTGGTGGTCGTGGGCGACTGGCTGCCCCCGGCCGCGGGCGGCGCCGCCGCCGCGCCCTCGGGTGTGGCCGCAAGCACCGCGTCCACGATCCCCGGCTCCGCCGCTGGCGGAGCCTCGATGCGCTGCTGGAGGCAGTCCGCGAACTCCTTCATCAGCCGGTTCGAGATGTCCTGGATCATGCCGCCGCGCCCGAAGCGCGCCAGGCGTCCGGTGATGGTGAAGTCCGTCTCCACCTCGACCTGGGTCACGTCTCCCTCGGCACTCATCGTGCTCACGATCGTGGCCTTGGCGGATCCCTGACCGCGTTTGTCCTGCCCCGTGGCTCGCATGGTCACCCGGTGCGCCGCCTCGTCGAGCTCCTCGACATTCAGCTCGCCGCGGTAGGCCGCGGTCGTCGGGCCGAGGCGCACGCTGAAGGTGCCGCGGTAGGTCCCGTCCTCGCCGGCCTCGGTGATCTCGGCACCCGGCAGGCAGGGCGCCACGCGCTCCACGTCGATGAGCGTCTCCCACACGCGCTCGAGTGGAGCGCGGACCTCAAACGCCTGCTCGAGCTTCACCGCGCGGGAGCGGCCGTGACCGGGCCGCCGGCGCGAAGGGCATCCAGCTCGGCGGGCGTGTCCACGTCCTCGCCGCCACCGAGGTCGTCGCACGGGACGTCGCGGACCTGCACGCTGAGCAGCAAGTTGCGGGCACCGTGGTCCCCGCTCACGTTCCGGAACGACTCGAAGAGCTCGCGCTCGATGAGCACGGGATGACCGGGGGCGCCGAGGTAGGTGGCGCGGACCGCGGCGGCGTGGCCGTCGCGCGCGCTGATCACCCGACTGATCGCGTCCGGAGACATGCGCGGCTGGTCGCCCAGCGTGACCACGACGGCCTCGCAATCCGCCAGCTCGGCGAGCCCGCAGGCGAGCGAGACCGCGAGACCCTCGTCCCAGCGCTCACACGTGCGCGGCTCCGCGCCGTGGAGGTCCACGGTCGCCGTGACCTCCTCCACGAGTGCGCCGAGCACCACGACCACGCGATCCACGGGCGCGGCCGTCATCGCTCGCACGGCGTGCTCCAGCAGCGGCCTGCCGTCGAGCTCCGCGAGCTGCTTGCGTCCGCCGAAGCGCGTGCCGGCGCCCGCGGCGAGAACGAGACCGCCGACACCCGTTCCCGCGCCCTCGGCGCGGCGTCGAGGATTCACGCGCCCACCTCGTGGATGCGGCCGGCCGAATGCGAGAGGCGGCCGCCCTCGCGGCCGTTCCTGACGGCCACCACCTCGGACATGATCGAGAGCGCCGTCTCCTCCGGGCTCACCGCGCCGAGATCGAGACCGATGGGGGCGGCCACGCGCTCGAGCAGCTCCTCGTCGAGCCCGGCGGCCAGCAGCCGCTCGCGGCGCTGAGCCTGTGCGCGGCGGCTCCCCATCGCGCCCACGTAGGCGGCGTCGGACTGAAGGGCGATCGAGAGTGCGGCGTCGTCGAGCTTGGGGTCGTGAGTGAGGACGGCGATGTAGGTGGCGCGGTCGATGCCGCCGAGTTGCGCGAACGCGGCCTCGGGCCAGGCCACGATGACCTCCTCGGCGTCCGGGAAGCGCTCGGGCGTGGCGAACTGCGAGCGCGGGTCGCACACGTAGGGTCGCCACCCTGCCGCACGCGCGAGTCGGCAGAGCGCCGCGGCGTAGTCCACCGCGCCGAACACCACGAGCCGCGGGGCGGGCGCCACCACGTCGACGAAGAGCGAGGTCTCGCCGAGCTCGCGAGTCTCCGAGCGCTCGGCCCAGATCAGCTCCTCCGCGGCGGAGCGACCCTGGCGGTCGAGCTCGTCGCTCCCGAGGCTGCCCTCGCTGCGTGCCGTCGGCGCGCACGAGCAGCTTCGCGCCGACGCCCGCTCCCGAGATCACGGTGACTAGCGCTGCCCGGCCATCCGTGGCCGCTATGCCGGCGAACTCGGACTGCAAGCTCACCTCAGGTACTCCTCCACAAAGACATCTATTTCCCCTCCGCACGGAAGTCCAACATCCCAGGCCTCGCTGTCGGCGATTCCGAAGTGCAGAAGCTTGGGGCCGGACCCGCGCAGAACCTCGGCAGCGGCCTCCACCACGGCTCCCTCGACGCACCCGCCCGAGACCGCTCCCGAGACGTCTCCGCTGTCGTTCACGGCCATCTTCGCGCCCGGCGCGCGCGGCGCTGAGCGCTTCACGCCGACCACCGTGGCGATCGCCACGCGCTCGCCCCGATCCATCCAGGTCTGCACGTCCTCGAGCACGTCCTTCATCTGAATCCACCTTCCATCAGCTCCGCCAACTCCGCCAGCGATGCAAGCGAGTTTCCGGCGAGAAAATGATCGACATGCGGCAGCGCCGCCTGCATCCCAAGGGTAAGCGGCTCGTACTCCGGGTGAGCCTTGAGCGGGTTCAGCCACACGAGCTGGTGCGCGCAGCGCTGTAGCCGCGCCATCTCCGCGGCGAGCTGCTCGGGGTCGCCTCGGTCCCATCCGTCGGAGAGCAGCACCACGATGGCGCCCCTCCCGAGGCGGCGCCCGTGCTCGCGGTTGAGCGCCGCGAGCGCCTCGCCTATGCGCGTGCCTCCGGACCAGTCACCGGCCGCAGCGGCGGCGCGGTCGAGAGCGCGGTCGGGGTCGCGGCCCGCGAGCTCGGCCGTCACGCGGGTGAGCCTCGTGCCGAACACGAAGGCCTCCACCCGCCTGCGTGCGGCCACGCACGCCTGCATGTACTGGAGCAGCATGCGCGCGTAGGGCTCCATCGAGCCCGACACGTCGCACACGAGCACGAGCGGGCGCGGGCGCTGGGCCGGCTCGCGCCAGTGGCGCTCGAAGGGGTCGCCGCCGGTGCGCAGCGACGAGCGAACCGTCCGGCGAAGGTCGGGGCGAGCGGCATGGGGCGGAGCGCCGCGGCGGCGGGCGGGACGGGTGCGCCGGCTGGGGCGGGTGGGGCCGGTCCCGGCGATCCGCCGGATCAGGCGCCGGGCCAGGCGGCGCTCAGCGTCCGTGTAGTCGGCGAAGTCCTTGTCCCGAAGCAGCTCCGTGTCCGACCACGCGGCGGGCACCACCTCGACCTCCGCGTCCACCGGGAGGCCAACCTCCCTGCCCGGCACGGCCACGCGCGGCAGAACGAGCGACGCCACGTCGTCGAGAAGCTCCGGTGGCTCCACTCGCTCAGGCTCCGGCGGGGCGAACAACTCTGCGAAGGCCGCATCGAATGCGGCGAAGTCGTCACGACGTGAGCACAGGGTGGCTCGCAACGCGAAGTAGGCGGCGCTGCGGTCAGCGGGATCGATCGCGGCGAGCGCGCGGTGGGCTCCGAGCAGCTCGTCAAGGCCAACCCGAGCGCCGCCGGCGCGCATCGCAGCGGCCAGCAGGGCAAGCCGGCCCGTGAGGCGGACGCCAAGGCGGCCGGACGCGGAGCGGCCGGGCTCAGACACCGTGGAGAACTCCACGCTCGCGCGTCCGCTCGATGTCCTCGCGCACCTTCAGCACCACGCCGAGGGTCTCGTCGAGGTCGGCGTCCTCGAGCGCCAGCAGGGCCTGCGCCCACGCGATCGTCTCGCCCACCCCGGGGAGCTTGTAGAGCTCCTCGCCGCGGAGGCGCGCCACCGCAGCGCAGACCCGTTCCGCGATCTCGTCCGGCACGCCCGGCAGGCGTGCGCGCACGATCTCCGCCTCGCGCTCCGGCGTGGGGTAGTCGATCCAGTGGTAGAGGCAGCGGCGCTTGAGCGCGTCGTGCAGCTCGCGGGTGCGGTTCGAGGTCACGACGACGAGCGGGCGCCGCTCCGCGGTGATCGTCCCCAGCTCGGGGATCGAGACCTGGAAGTCGGACAGGAACTCGAGCAGGAACGCCTCGAACTCGTCGTCGGCTCGGTCGATCTCGTCGATCAGCAGCACCACCGGCTCGGTCGCCTCGAGAGCGTCGAGCAGCGGGCGGCGCAGCAGGAAGCGTTCCGAGTAGAGCGGGTCATCGGCCCCGGCCCTCAGGTGCAGCAGCTGGCGCGGGTAGTCCCAGTCGTAGAGGGCGTGATGCAGGTCGATGCCCTCGTGGCACTGGAGCCGGATCAGCCGCGCGCCCGCCACTCCGGCCAGTGCCTTCGCCACCTCGGTCTTGCCCACCCCGGCCTCGCCCTCCAGGAGCAGTGGCTGCTCGAGCGTGGCCGCGAGGTAGACGGCAGTGGAGAGGCCCCGGTCAGCGAGATAGCGCTCGCTCGCCAGAGCCTCCTGGACGGCTGCGGGGCTGTCGAGGCTCAGACGCTGACAGCCTCCTTGAGCGCCCTGTGCGTCAGGACGCGCGCGAGATGGCGCTTGTAGTCGGGCGTGGCGTTCAGGTCACCCGGCGGGTCCGTGCCCTCGGCGGCCTGCTCGGCCGCAGCCGCGATCGAGGCGTCGTCGAGCTGGCCGCCGCGCAGCGCGTCCTCGGCGGCGGCTGCCCGCAGCGGCGTGGCGCCCATGTTCGTCAGGCCGATGCGCACGTCGTCGCATGTGCCGTCCGCGGCGCGGCTCACGACCGCGCACACGCCAACCATCGACCAGTCCTCGGCCCTGCGCGTGAACTTCTGGTAGCCGAAGCCGTAGCCCTCCAGCCCGGGCAGCCGGACCTCGGTGATCACCTCGTCATGCGCGAGCGCGGTCGTGAGGTAGTCCTGGAACAGGTCCGCCGCGGCGATCGTGCGGTCGCCGCTCGGTCCGCGAGCTGTGACCTCGCCCTCGAGCGTGAGCAGCACCGTCGGGTGGTCCGACGCCGGATCGCCGTGCGCGAGCGAGCCTCCGATCGTGCCGCGGTTGCGCACCTGCTGGTCCGCGATCTGCGAGGTGGCCCGGGCCACCAGGCCGAGCTCTGTCGTGTCCTGGAGATCGGCGTGCCGCGTCATCGGGCCGATGCGCCAGCCGCCGTTGTCCTGCTGGATGCCGTGCAGCCCGGGGATCTTTCTCAGGTCGACCAGCACCGTGGGCGCCGCCAGCCGGAGCTTCATCAACGGGAGCAGCGAGTGGCCGCCCGCGAGCAGCTTCGCGTCCTCCCCGTTCTCGTGCAGCATCCGGATCGCCTCCTCGAGGGACTCGGGCGCCTCGTAGTCGAAGGGTGCGGTGATCATGCGGCACCTCCTTCCTGGATCGCAGCCCAGACCCGCATCGGAGTCATCGGCATGTCGAGCTCGGTCACGCCGAGCGGCTTGATGGCATCGAGCACCGCCGCAGCCACCGCCGGCGTGGCGGCGATCGTGCCGGCCTCGCCGATGCCCTTCACGCCGAGCGTGTTCACGGGTGAGGGCGTCTCGGTGCGGTCGGTCTCGATGGCGGGAATCTCCGCCGCGGTCGGCAGCGCGTAGTCCACGAACGTGCCGGTCACGAGCTGGCCGTCCTCGTCGTAGACCACCTGCTCGTAGAGCGCCTGCCCGATCGCGTGCACGACGCCGCCGTGTATCTGGCCGTCGATCAGCATCGGGTTGATCGCGGGGCCGCAGTCGTCCACGGCCACGTAGCGCACCACCGTCACCTTGCCGGTCTCCGCGTCCACGTCGACCACGCACGCGTGCGCGCCGAACGGGAACACGAAGTTCTCCGGGTCGTAGAAGGAGCTCTCCTCGAGGCCGGGCTCGATGTCGGCCGGCAGCTCGTTCGGCGGGATGTGCGCCGCGCCCGAGATCTCGGCCATGGTCATCGACTTGTCGGGCGAGCCGCGCACCTGGTACTTGCCGCCGGTCAGCTCGATGTCCTCCGGGGCCGCCTCCAGGAGCGCCGCGCAGATGCGCTTGGCCTTGTCCTGCACCTTTGTCGCCGCGCGCACGATCGCCTCGCCGCCCACCGCCAGCGAGCGCGAGCCGTAGGTGTCCCAGCCCCACGTGCCCTGGTCGGTGTCGCCGTGGAGCACGTCCACGTTCTGCGGGTCGATGCCGAGGATGTCGCCCGCGATCTGCGCGAAGCTCGTATCGAGCCCCTGGCCGTGCGGGGACGTGCCGGTGTAGACGATCGCCGACCCCGTGGGCGTGACTCGCACGTTCGCGGACTCCCAGAAGGCGGCCTGGAGGCCGACCCCCTGCGGGCCGACCGCCCGCGAGGGCGCCAGGCCACACACCTCCACCCAGGTCGAGAAGCCCACTCCCCGGTGGATGCCCTGCTCGCGCAGGCTCGCCTGCTCCTCGCGGAACGCGGGCAGGTCGAAGTTCTGCGAGCAGCCTGTCAAGCGTGCCGTGGTAGTCGCCCGAGTCGTAGACGATCCCGAGGGCGGTCTCGAACGGGAACTCCTCCTTGGGGATGAAGTTCTTGCGCCGAAGCTCGAGCCGGTCCATGCCGAGCTCGTCGGCAAGCCGGTCCATCATCAGCTCGATCCAGTAGGTGGCCTCGGGCCGCCCCGCGCCGCGGATCGCGTCCGTGGCCATCTTGTTGGTGAACACCCCGGTGAAGTGCAGGTCGATGTTGGGGATGCGGTAGCACCCGCCCATCACCGGGAAGCCGAGCTCCGGGATGAACGGCGTGAGCAGCTGCTGATAGGCGCCGAGGTCGGCGATGATCCGCACCTGGCACGCGGTGAGCGTTCCGTCGCTCTTCGCGCCGAGCTTCACGTAGTTGATCTGGTCGCGCCCGTGGTGGCTCGTGGTCATGTGCTCGGAGCGTGTCTCGACCCACTTCACCGGCCTTCCGAGCCGCTTCGAGAGCGCCAGCACCAGCGCCTCCTCGCCGTAGGTCTGGAGCTTCGCGCCGAAGCCACCACCCACGTCGGGGGCCACCACACGCAGCTTGTCCTCGGCGATGCCGAGCATGCCGGAGAACACGAAGCGCGCGATGTGCGGGATCTGGGTCGTGGACCACAGCGTGAGGTCGTCGCCGCGAGCCTCGGCCACCGAGCAGCGCGGCTCGATGGGCGCGCCCGAGGTGCGGTGGTTCACGAAGCGGTGCTCGACCGTGACCTCCGCCTCGGCGAGCCCGGCGTCGATGTCGCCGCCTCCCACCGCCCACTCGTGCGTCTTGTTGGTGCCGAACTGCTCCCAGACGAGCGGAGCGCCGTCCTCGAGCGCCGCCTCCGGGTCCACCACGGCGGGCTTCGGGTCGTACTCCACGATCACGTCCTCGGCGGCGTCCACCGCGGCGTGCCGGGTCGTGGCCACAACCACCGCCACGGGATCGCCCACGTGCTTCACCTCACCGCGCTTGAGTGGCCAGTGCTCAGGCGTCTTGATCTCCACGCCCGGCGGCACCCAGACCATGGGGAGCGGACCCGCGAAGTCGTCGGCCATGTCCTCGCCCGTGAGCACGGCCACCACGCCGCTTCGCTCCTTCGCGGCGGACGTATCGATCGAGGTGATCGTGGCGTGCGCCTCGGGCGAGCGCACCACCACGAGGTGCAGCATGCCGGGGAGGTTGATGTCCTCGGTGTAGTAGCCCCGGCCCGTGATCATCCGGGGGTCCTCCTTGCGCTTCATCGGCGTCCCGACGTGCGTGGTCATGCCGACACCCCCGTTCCGGCCGCGGCCTTCACCGCTTCGACGATGTTGTGATAGCCGGTGCAGCGGCAGAGATTGCCCTCCAGACCGTGGCGGATCTCCTCGTCCGAGGGGTTGGGGTTGCGCGCCAGCAGGTCGGCGGCAGCCATGATCATGCCGGGCGTGCAGAAGCCGCACTGGAGGCCGTGCTTCTCCCAGAACGCCGCCTGCATCGGATGCAGGCCGCCGTCGCCGTTCGACAGGCCCTCGATCGTCGTGACCTCCGCCCCGTCGGCCTGTGCGGCCAGCACGGTGCAGCTCTTCACGGCCTCGCCGTTCATGTGGACCGTGCAGGCGCCGCAGTTGGTGGTGTCGCAGCCCACATGCGTGCCTGTGAGACCGAGCTCGTCTCGCAGCCAGTAAACGAGCAGGAGTCGCGCCTCCACGTCTCCCTCTCGCTTCTCACCGTTGACGGTGACCTCGACGTGCACGCTCGCGCTCATCCCACTCCTCCCGGGTCGCGTTCTCCACTTACCGATGCTATTGCGCGGCTATTGTGGGCCGCAATGGTGACTAAGGATTTTGAGTTCGAGGGCCATCGTCTCGTGTACGACGAGTACGGGAGCGGCGAGCAGGCTGTGGTCCTCCTGCCGGGCCTTCTGTTCTCGCGCAAGATGCACTCTCCGCTGGCCGAGACGCTCGCCGACCGCGGCTACCGCGTGTTCTGCCTCGACCTGCTCGGCCACGGCGAGTCGGACCGCCCGCCCGAGATGTGGAACTACGGCATGCTCACCTTCGGCCGCCAGGCGATCGCGCTGCTCGACCACGCCGACGTGAAGCAGGCCGTGGTCGGCGGCACCTCGCTCGGCGCCAACGTGACGCTCGAGGCCGCCGCCGCCGCGCCCGAGCGGGTGAAGGGGATGCTGATCGAGATGCCGGTGCTCGACAACGCCCTGCTCGGCTGCGCCATCGCCTTCACGCCGCTGCTCGTGGGTCTCACGTTCGGCGCTCCGGTGGCGCGACTCATGGGCAGGGGCGCCCGGCTCGTGCCGCGCGGTAGCTGGCTGCTCGGCGACATGATGCTCGACTGGCTCGGGCAGGACCCGAAGCCGTCCGCCTCCGTGCTCCAGGGGCTCTTCTACGGCCGGGTGGCGCCGCCACGCGAGGACCGGGAGAAGATGACGCAGCAGACGCTCGTGATCGGTCACTACCGCGACCCGATCCACCCCTTCTCCGACTCGGACATGCTCGTGCGCGAGCTGCCGAACGCTCGGTTGCTCGAGGCGTCGTCGATCCTCGAGCTCCGGCTCACGCCGGAAAGGCTCACCAACGAGATCGTCGAATTCATCGAGCGCTGCTTCAAGCCGGCGCCGAAGAGCGGGACCCGTCGCAGGGCCGCCGCGGGCACGCGCCGCGGCACGTCCACTCGGCGGGGATCCAGCTAGCCCTTCACTACGCTTCGCAACCCGTGTCTCACCGCAGAGAGCAGAAGGAGGCGCTACGCCTCGAGCGCGAGCAGCGCGAGCAGCAGGCGCGTGCCGCCGAGCAGCGCAAGAAGATGGTCGGCTACGGCGCCGCATCGGTGCTGGCGATCGCCGTCGTGGTCGTCGCCATCCTGCTTGCCACCGGCGGCGAAGAGGCGGGGAGCGGACCCGGTAACGCCGGAAACGTCTTCCCGGACGGCGGCAGCTTCCCCGAGCAGAAGGTGTTCGACGTGGCTCCCGCGGCGAAGGCCGCCGGCTGCGAGCTGCGCACGAAGAAGGGCAGCGGGGTGGCCACGCACACCACGGACCTCTCGCAGCGGGTGAAGTACAACACCAACCCGCCCACGACCGGCCGCCACTACGAGATTCCGGCCCAGGACGGCATCTACGGCCAGGCGCCTCAGGACGAGCAGCTCGTCCACAACATGGAGCACGGCCGCGTGATCATCTGGGTGAAGCCCTCGCTGCCCGCGGAGCAGCGGGCCGACATCCGCGCGCTCGTCGAGGACGACTCGTACCAGATGGTCCTGGTGCCCCGAAAGAACATGCCGTACGCCGTGGCCGCCACCGCCTGGGACGCCGACCCGTCGCCCGGGAGGAACGGGCGAGCTGCTGCTCTGCAACGAGGTCAACGACAAGACCTTCGACGCGCTGCAGGCGTTCCGCGACGAGCACCGTTCGCAGGGCCCAGAGCCGATTCCGTAGCGCTTCCTTTCGGCAATTTTCCCTGCAAAGCTGCGATTTGCAGCATTTCTTGCGGGAGCGCAACAGGCTGACTGCAACCGTGTTGGGGGTTGTAGTGAAGCTGCTCGCCTCAGCAGCGGTGCTTCTGTGCGCCCTGGCCCTCGTCTCGCCCGCACTGGCTGCGAAGCCCGCCGATTTCGAGCGGGCTGCGCCCCACGCGGCCAGCGCCAAGGTGGCCGCACCGCGCGCGTTCAACCTGGTCGGACTGCACTGGCGCGGCAGGGCGACGCCCGACGTGGAGCTGCGAGTGCGCCGCGCACGCGGCTGGGGGCGCTGGCAGCATCTGGGGGTGCACGGGCAGGGCGGCTCGGATCCCGTCTGGGTCGGGCGGGCGCGCACGGTCCAGTACCGGCTCGACAGGCGGGTGCCGGGACTGACGGCTCCACTTCGTGGCGGTCGGGAAGCGCCGCACGAAGGTTCGCGCCGCCCAGGCCACGCCACGCCGTTCCCATACGTCTCGCGGGAGGACTGGGGCGCCTCGAGCTGCGTGCCGCGCGGTGCGCCGAGCTACGGGAGCGTCAGGGCGGTGCAGGTGCATCACACCGTGTCTCTCAACGACTACACGCCGGAAGAGGCGCCGCAGATCGTGCTCGCCATCTGCCGCTACCACCGCAACTCGAACGGCTGGAACGACATCGGCTACAACGCTCTCGTCGACAAGTACGGCACGCTCTACGAGGGCCGCGCCGGCGGCCTCGACCAGGCCGTGATCGGCGCTCACGCGCAGGGCTTCAACTCGCAGACGGCGGGGATCGCGAACATCGGCGACTACACCTCGGTCGGCGCCAGCCAGGAGTCGCTGGCCGCCACAGCCACCTACATCCGCTGGAAGCTCGGCGTGCACGGCCAGCCGCTGTCCGGACCGGTCACGCTCACGAGCGCAGGCGGGTCGGCCAGCCGCTACTCCGCAGGGAGCAGCGCCACGCTCGAGCGCGTGAGCGGTCATCGGGACACGGGCAAGACGTCCTGTCCGGGTGACGCCTTCTACGACCAGCTCGACGACATCCGCGCACTGGTCGAGTCGGGCGCAGCCTTCCCGACCTTCTCCGCACGGGTGACGGCCGCGCTGGCCGACCAGCGAGTGGACTACGGCGAGGTGGTGCCGGTGAGCGGTGCGCTCGTGGGCCCCGACGGCAACCCGCTGGTGGGTCAGGCGGTGGAGGTGCAGGTGAACAGCGACAACGTCTGGCGCACCGCACGCCGAGCCACGACGGGCACCGACGGCGGCTTCCTGACCGACCTCAAGCCGGCGAAGCGGATGTACGTGCGGGTGCGCTACCCGGGCAGCGCTGACGTGCGTGGCACCGCGTCGCCGCGACTGCTCCTGAACCTGCACCCCGTGCTGGCATTCACCCGCCCACCGAAGCGCACCCTGCGCGGCCGCCGCGTGGTGGTGGCGGGCACCGTGGCGCCGCGCAAGCGGGCGGTGACCGTGGTGCTCCAGCAGCGCATCCGGGGGCGCTGGCGCAAGGTGGGCACGCGCTCGGTGCGCACACGCCGCGGCCGCTTCGAGACCTCGTTCGTGCCGGCGTTCAGGGCGGCGTACCGGTACTACGCGGTGGCTCGGTCGGATTTGGACACAGACCGAGGCGCGTCGAAGATGCGATCGCTGCGGGTGCGCTGAGAACGACAGCGCTGAGGAAGGAACCGATCGGGATTTGTCCGGGTCAGCCGGACAAAGTCCGATAACCCCGCCTACCACCCCTGCTTGAGGTCCTCGCTGTACAACCCGTGCCCGGTGGCGAGCATCCGCGCGGTCCGGGCCAGTATCCGTAGGTCCAGCCGCAGCGAGCGGTGCTCCACGTACCACACGTCGAGCTCGATTCGCTCCGGCCACGGCAGTGAGGTCCGTCCGTTGATCTGTGCCCATCCGGTGATGCCGGGCCTCACCTCGAGGCGGCGCCGCTGGCGGTCGGTGTAGCGGTCGACCTGTTCCTGGACGGTCGGTCGCGGGCCCACGATCGACATCTCTCCCCGGAGCACGTTCACGAGGTTGGGAAGCTCGTCCAGTGAGAAGCGGCGCAGCAGGCGGCCGCTGCGCGTGATGCGCGGATCGCCCTCGAGCACGTAGAGGCCCGCGCCCATCGATTCTGCGCCGGGGACCATCGTTCGGAGCTTCCAGAGCTCGAACGGCCGGCCGTCCCGGCCCACCCGCAGCTGGCGGTAGAACACGGGCCCTCGGCTCTCAAGCCTGATGGCCAGCGCGGCCAGCGCGAGCAGCGGTGCCGTGACCACCAGAAGGGCCGCGGCCAGCACCACGTCGAGTACACGCGTCAACGCTGGTTACCGTTCGGCCGCACCGAATGCGCATTCTCTACCTGCATCAGTTCTTCATCACCCGCGCGGGAGGGGGTGGCACGCGCTCGTACGAGTTCGCGCGCCGCTTCGTGGAGGCCGGGCACGGGGTGCGCATGGTAACCGCCGGGGAGGGCACCCGGACGGAGGACGGGATCGAGGTCGTGGGCGTGCGCGGCGCCTACTCGGACTACATGCGCGCCACCGGGTTCTCGAACCCTCGGCGCATGCTCGCCTTCGCCCGGTTCGCTCTCGGCGCCACCCTCGCCGCCCTCCGCGGCCCGCGACCCGACGTGATCTACGCCACCTCGCCGCCGCTCACGATGGCGCTCCCGGCGCTGGTGGCAGCCGCACGCTGGCGGGCACCGCTCGTGTTCGAGGTGCGCGACCTGTGGCCCGAGGCGCCGATCCAGATGGGGGCGCTTCGCAACCGACTCGCGCAGAGGCTGGCGCGCGCGCTCGAGCGCTTCGTGTACGCCCGCAGCGCACGCCTGATCGCCCTCTCGCCCGGAATCCGCGCGTCGCTCCCGCAGGACAGGACGGAGCTTGTGCCGAACTCCGCGGACCTTGACCTGTTCGACCCGAGCCCAGCCAGCGGACCCTTCCTCGTCTCCTACTTCGGCGCGATGGGCGAGGCGAACGACCTGACCGCCGCGGTGGAGGCTGCGCGGCTCCTGCCGGACGTGCGCTTCGTGCTCATGGGGGACGGCAAGCGCCGCACCGAGCTGGAGCGCTCGGCGTCGGCCAACGTGGAGTTCCGGCGCGGCGCCAAGGAGGACGTGGCGCGGCTCGCGGCGGAGTCGGCGGCCTGCCTCACGCTCTTCAAGGACGTGCCGGTGCTCGCCACGAACTCGCCCAACAAGCTCTTCGACACCTTCGCGGCGGGCCGCCCCGCGATCGTGAACATGAACGGCTGGATGCGCGAGCTGGTGGAGCGAAACGAGGCGGGGCTCTACGTCCGCGCCGGCGACGCGCGCGACCTCGCCGAGAAGATCGCCTGGCTGCAGCGGCCACCCGGAGGACGCCGCGCGGATGGGTCGCAACGCCCGGGCGCTCGCCGAGCGCGAGTTCGGCCGCGACGAGCTGGCGGGGCGTGCGCTGGCCGTGCTCGAGGACGCGACGCGTTGACCGAGCTGTCCTACTGCGTGGTGAACACGGGCGGGCGGGATTACCTGCTCGACTGCCTCGCCGCGATCAAGCGCACGCACCCCGAGGGCGTGGAGCACGAGCTGCTCGTGCTCGACAACGCGTCCGAGGACGGCTCCGCCGAGGCGGTCCGCGAGCTCCATCCCGACGTGCGCCTGTTCGCGCTCGACCGCCGTCAGGGCAAGGCCGACAACGACTCGCGGCTGCTCGAGGCCGCGCGCGGGCGCTTCTGCCTGCTCCTGAACGAGGACTCCGAGCTGCACGACGGTGCGGCGCGTGCGCTGCTCGACGCGCTCGAGGCCGACCCCGGCGCGGCGGCTGCGGGCGCACGGCTGCTCACGAGCGAGGGCGAGCCGACGGCCTGCGCTTGGCGTCTGCCCGACATTCCCTGGGCGCTCGCCGCGGCGGTGTTCAGCCACGACCGCGTGGCGGTGCAGAGCAAGGGCGACCGGGTCCGCGAGGTGGGCTGGGTGCAGTCGAGCGCCATGCTGGTCCGGCGCGCCGCGGCGGAGCAGGTGGGATGGCTCGACGGCGACTTCTTCGTCTACTCCGACGAGACCGACTTTTGCCGCCGCCTGCACGACGCGGGCTGGCGCATCCTGTTCGTACCGGGCGCACAGGCGGTCCACCACGACCAGCTCGGCACGGATGCGGGCGCGATGCGGCGCCGGATCGTGGAGTTCCACCGCAATCGCGACCTCTACTTCCGCAAGCACGGGATGCGTCTCACGCGCCTGGTGTGGAAGGCGTGCTGGACCTGGGCCTACCTCGTTCGCGCCGCCGCCGCCACGCTGCTGCCGGGCCGGGACCCGCAGCGCTACCTGCTGCACGCCCGGCAGGAGCTGCTGCCGGGCCGGGGTGAGGGCATCCGGGAAGCGGCGGATGCACACAACCGCGGGCTTGCCCAATAACGTCCCGCACACGCCATGGAGCACGCTGACACCGCCCAACTGGCCGCTCTGGGTGGCGCGCTCGGGTCGGTGCTCGTCCTGCTCGGGCGTGGGCGACTACCGGTGCTCGCCGGCCTGGCGCTCCTGGGCGCGGCCGAGCTCGGGCTCGTGTGGGCGCTCGGCGGGAGTCCGCTCGACAGGCTGAGCGGCGCCTCCGGGGCTGCGGCCGTGGCGCTTGCCCTGCTGGCGCTCGGCACGGCGACCGCGCTGTTCGTAAAGCGTCCGGCGATCGTCCCGATCGCGGTGCTCCTGACGGCGCCCCTACGGCCGCCGCTGTCGTTCGACACCTCCAGCACGCTGCTCGTGCAGATCGCCGACGACGGGCGGCTCGGCCGGCTTCTGCCGCTCTACTTCGTGCTCGCCACGGCGGCCGCGGCGCTGGCGTGGCGGGCGCTGCGCGGACGCGAGCTGCGCCCGCTGCCCAGACAGGTGGCACTGCCGGCCGCGGCGTTCTTCGCCTTCGCCTGCTGCTCGCTCCTGTGGGCGGACGACCTGGAGGCCGGCACCAACCTCCTGTTGTTCTTCACCCTGCCCTTCGTGGCCCTGCTCGCCACGGTTGCGCGCGGGAGCTACCCACCCTGGGCGCCGCGCGCCCTGGCCACCGCCGCGATCGCGCTCGCCACCCTGTTCGCGGCGGTCGGGCTGTGGCAGGCGGCCACACACGAGCTGTTCTTCTACGCGCCGAACCTCGCCGCGTCGAACGCGAACACGGACTACTTCCGCGTGACCTCGCTGTTCGGCGACCCAAGCCTCTACGGCCGCCATGTGGTGCTCGGGATCGGCGTGGCCCTCACGCTGCTCGCCACGCGGCGCTGGCATCCGTGGCCGCTGATCGGCCTGGTGGCGGTGATGTGGACGGGCCTGCTGTTCTCGTACTCACAGTCGAGCATGGTCGCGCTGCTCGTGATGACCGTCGTGCTCGCCGTGGCGACGGGTGACCGGCGCGTGCGCCGCGCCGTGGCTCTGCTCACGCTGGCGGCCGCGCTGGTGGGCTGCGGCTACCTGGCCGTGCAGGTGGCGGACGGGGAGTCCTTGAACAGGATCACGAGCGACAGGACCAACCGTGTGGAGGACGCCGTGCGCGTGATCGAGAAGCACCCCGTGGTGGGTGTGGGGATCGGAGGGCAGCCACGTGCCAGCCGTCGGCTGGTGGGCAGCCAGCGGCCGACGCCGAACTTCGTCTCGCACACCACGCCGCTCACCGTGTTCGCCGAGCTCGGCGCGATCGGCCTCGTGCTCTACGCGTGGCTGCTGGTGGCCGGGGCGTGGGCGATTCTGCAGGTTCGGCGCGTGGACGAGCCGCTGGGACTCGCGCTGGGAGTCGCGTTCATCGGCCTGTTCGTGCACGCGCTCTTCTACAGCGGCTTTCTCGAGGACCCACTCACCTGGCTCGTGATCGGGATAGCCGCGGCCTACTGCGTCCAGCCTGCGAGGGCGCCGGCGTGAGCCAGCGCGCGGCGTGGTCGCTCACGGGCGTGCTGTTCGTGCTGGTGGCGATCACACTGCCCGAGCTCGGGTCGGATCCATGGCACTTCCGGCCTCCGAGCGTCGACCCGCAGGGCCCGCTCGCGCCCGCTCGTCCGAGCTGCCGGTGAGGAGTGGGATGTGGGCATCGCGCGCGCGGCGGCCTTCGCGGCCGCGCTCCTGTGCGGCGCCTTCGCGACCTACCTGCTCGCGCGGCGCCCGCCGGCGCTCCCGCGCTGGACCGGCATCGCCCTCGTCCTGGCTGTCGGGCTCCTGCTCTTGGCGCCGTCCACCCTGCTCCAGCTGGGCCTGCGCGACTCCACCGCGCCGTGGTTCTTCACTAACGACTCGACCTACCAGGCCGAGCTCGGCGGCGACCTGGTGCTCCACCTCGACAACCCCTACGGGCACGACTACCGCGAGTCGGGGCTGGAGCGCTTCTACACCCGCGACGGCAGCGTGTCCGAGCGCGTGCGCGAGCGCGAGGTGGCGCTCGAGCACTTCGCCTACTTCCCGGGCGCGGTGCTCACCGCGGCGGTCTGGCGGCTGCTGCCCGAGCCCTTCGACGACTACCGGCTGCTCGTGCTGCTAGCCACGCTGGCGCTGCTGCCGGCCGCCCTGCTGTTCCGCGGTCCGCTCGAATGGCGGCTCCTGCTGGGCGCGGTGCTGGTCTGCAACCCGATCGCCGTGCGCTCGGCGTGGTTCGGGCAGAACGACGCGCTCAGCCTGCTGCTCCTGGTGCTTGCGTTCGCACTCGTCACGCGGCGGCGCTTCGCCTGGGCCGCGGCGGCGCTCGCCGGGGCGATACTCCTGAAGCAGTTCGCAATCGTCGCGCTGCCGTTCCTCGTGTTGATGGTCCCGCGCGACGAGTGGAAGCGGGCGGGCCTCGTGTTCGCCGGTGTGCTGGCCGCGGGCATCCTGCCCTTCCTCGTGGCCGACCCCGTGGCCTTCTACGACGACACGGTGAAGTACGGAGCGGGGACGTACAAGATCGTGGGCTACGGCCTGTCCGCGATCCTCGTCCGGCTCGGGATCCTCGAGGACCGCGACGGGAGCTATCCGTTCGTGCTGCTGGCGCTGCTCACCTGGGTGCCGCTCACCGTCTGGCTCGTGCTCGTCCAGCGGCGCTCCAGGGAGCTGTGGGTCGGCGCCGCGGCCTTCAGCATCTCCATCCTGTGGCTGATGTTCATCGGACGCACGTTCAACAACTACTACCTCGTGTGGCCGATGACCGGAGCGATCGTCGCGGGACTGCTCGCGTTAGGGTCGCTCCGTGCTCCAACACGAGGGTGACCCGAGCCGCTGCGCCGTGCTGCTGCCCGGCGTGCGCTACTTCAGCCAGGCACCGCTTCTGTGGTTCGCGCGCGAGACGGCGCAGGCCCGCGGATGGTCGGTGGTCGAGGTGGACGAGCGGGCGCCTGGCGGCGAGGACCCGTTCGAGTGGATGCGAGGCCAGGCACAGCGCGCACTCGATGCGACCGACGCCGAGCTCACCGTGGTGGTCGGAAAGTCGCTCGGCAGCATCGCGGCGACGATCGTCGACGGGCCGGCGGTGTGGCTCACGCCGCTTCTGACCCGCCCCGACGTCGCGGCCGCGCTCGCGGCCACGAGCTCACCGACCCTGCTGGTGGGCAGCCCGGCCGATCCAACCTGGGGCGATGGAAATGTGCCCGACAACTCCGCGCTCGAGGTGCTCGAGCTGCCCGGGCTCGACCACTCGCTTCAGGTCGAGGGCGACCCGCTCGGCTCGCTCGACGTGCTGCGCACCGTCATTGAGAGTCTTGGCGCTTTTCTCGACGACGCTGCTGCTTGAGGTAGGCCTTGACCACGTCCGAGCCCGGCTTGGCGAACGCGTACTGCCCCGCTCGTCCCGTGAGGTACATGCGCTCCTTGTCGGCCACCACCGGGTTCGCGTACTTGCCGGCCGGGAAGCGCCACACCTGCGTACCGTCGCGCGCTCGCACAGCGTAGGTGGCGTCCGGTCCGCGGGCCACCGAGCGCTGGGCCTCCGAGCCGCAGCTCGAACAGATCGCGTAGTAGACGAGTCCGTTCATCACCGTCGGCGCCGCGTGCACCGCCCCGTGCGCGTCGATCTGCCAGCGCACGTCACCGGTGGCCGCGTCGAGCGCGTAGAACTTCCCGTCGTAGGTGCCCACGAACACGCGACGCTTGTAGACCGCCGCCGCGCCGTAGATGTAGCTGCCGAGCGGGCGCGCCCAGAGCAGCTTGCCGCTCTTGGCGCCGTACACGTACATCGTGCCGTCGGTACTGCCGATGTACACGCGGCCGTAGGCGATCGTGGGCGTTGCGTAGAAGAACTCGTGCGCCCTCTGCTGGCCGGTCCAGATCAGCTTGCCGGTCTTCGCGTTGAGCGAGTAGAGCGTGCCCCCGTCCGAGGCGATGAAGATGCGCCGCTTCCAGTACGCCGCGGAGGTGTTCACCTCGTTGTCCGCCTCGAAGCGCCAGATGCGCTTGCCGGTGTTCGCGTTGATCGCGTGCACGCCGTGGTCCCAGGAGCCGATGAAGAGGCGGTTGCCGTGAAGCAGCGGCGAGGACTCGAACGGCGCGCCCTCATAGCGCCAACGCTCGCGCCCGGTCTGGGCGTCCCACGCCACGACGAAGCCGTCCGCACCGGCCTGGCCCTGGGCACACACCACGCGGTGCATGTAGGCCTGGTAGACGAGCCCCTTGCCGATCGTCGGCGACGACGCGGCGCAGCGCCCGAAGCTCTTGCGCCAGGAGACGCGCCCGGTCTTGGCATTCAGCGCGAAGAAGAGACCCTTCTGCTGGGCGAGGTATACACGGCCATAGCCAACCGATGGCGGAAACTCGAGGGAGTCGTGCGCGTCGATCGACCACAGGCGCTTGTACGGCGGGCGATGCTTGTAGGGCGAGATGTGCTGACGCGCGTTGTCATACCCGTAGGTGGGCCATGGACGCGGGTCGTCCTTCTTCGGAGGCGGCTTGGCCTCCGGCTCCTCGGTGGTCACGAATTCCTCCGTGGCGGAGCCGCGCTTCTCTACCGGGTCATCTTGGCTGCGGACGTACAGACCGATCGCGACCGCGAGGACGATCACGACAAGCCCGCCTCCCAGCAGCAGGCGTCGTCGAGTCACGGCGCGCAGGATGGCAGAAGGGCTAGCTGCTTCCGCCAGCGGAAAGCATGCGCCAGATGCGCTTTGTCACTATCGGCAGCTCGAGACTGAGCGCCGACTCCTCCAACTCCCGCGCCCACTGCGGGGTTCCGGCCCGCAGCACGATCCCACCGCCGAGGCCGAGCGCGAGGAAGGCCGGTTGGCCCGCGTCGCGGCCCGCCGCCGTGATCCGGCGAGCGCTCCGTGGCAGGTCGCGGGAGGCCTCGAACACGGTGAACTCGCCCACGAAGCTCGACATGCCCTCGAACAGCCCGAGGCCGTCCTCGAACACCGTGAGCGGCGCCCTGCTGGTGTGCTGCAACTCGGTCTGCTCGCCGAAGGCGTTCGCGCGCCTGGGCCTCGAGGGGTTGCGTGCGGAGTCGTCGCGCAGGTCGATCGTGCGCTTGAACGAGTCGGCCCCGAACATCGCCACACGGCCGCCGTCCGCCACGTAGTCGCGCAGGCGCTCCATCAGCTGCCGCGGGACCCAGAGCTCGCTGCCGGCAAACGCGACGCCCGGGGCGTTCCCGAGCGCGGGGCCCTCACGACGAGCCAACGCGAGGTCGGTGGTCAGGTCGTACGCGAGCCGCTCACGGTCGAGCCAGCGCAGCAGAGGCGAGATCTCGGCGGCGAAGCGCGGCGGCAGGCCGCCGTCGGCGAACGGGCGGTCGAGCCGCACGGCCTGCGCGAAGGGAAGCCTGTCGCCGAAGCCGTCGGCGTCGTCGTCGAGGCGGTTGAGGCCCTGCCACGTGAGCGCCGGCAGCACCACGAGCGGCCGCGCGCGGCTGCGGGCGCTGCGGGGCGGCAGGCCCGCCACGGCGAGCGGCCAGACCGCACGGTCATTGCCCGAGCGGACGCGCACCATGTACACGCCGGTCCTCGTCTTGCTCGGGATGCGGATTCGGAAGCGGCCGGCCACACGACCCCCGTGGAGCACCGCCTTGGGGTCGCCGAGCCGGGACATCACCCAGTCGAAGCTGCGGTCCACCGGGCCGACCTCGAGGTGCGCGTAGGCGCCCGCCGTGACCGCCGAGAGGGGACCGCGCAGCGTGAAGCGGCGCACAGAGACGCCCGTGCCCGGACGAGCAACCGCCGCCCTTGGGATCGGGCGCGGCGCCTCGGTCTCGTTGCCGGCGCGGTCGCGGACGGCGACCGTGAACGCGTAGTCGCCCTCCGGCGCCGGGGCGGTGCGCTCGGGGCCCGTGCTCACCTGGCCGTCCCAGACGGCGCCGCGGTTGGGACCGCCGCGGAAGCGCCTGACGATGTGGGGCTTGCCGTCGTCCGTGCGAAAGACGCGGACGACGGGTGCCTTGTTCTTCGGCCCGCGGTAGCGCAGCCGGACGCTCGGCGTCTCGCCCGGCAGGCCGGTGGCGACCACCGACGGCTCCGCGGACAACAGCGTCACCTTCGGCGGCTTGCGATCCACGGTGATCTCCTTGGCGGAGTCGATCACGCGGCTCTCGTCGCGCCGCACGACGCGCATCCGGTAGATGCCGTCGGGCACGAACTTGCCGTCGTCGTCGCGGCCGTCCCAGCGGAACCTGTGCTTCGCGTCGCCCGCCAACCGGCGCTCGTTCACGATGCGTCGCACCTCGCTCCCCTCCGAGTCCACGACAAGGAACGTGACGTTGGCCGGCTCCGAGAGGTCAAAGCCCACCTCCGTCGTGTCGCGGTAGTCGTCGCCGTTCGGCGAGAAGTGCGCCGGTTTCGTGGCAAAGCGAATCACGAGCGGGAACTCGCCCTTCAACTGTTGCGTCGTGAAGAAGGCGGCGACGGTTGCGACCACCAGGACCACGAACACCGCTCGGACCAGGGGCCGGGTCATCGGAGGCCGGACCCTAGAGAATGCCCTGCGTGCGAGTGCACCTGATTGACCCGTCCGCCGACGTGATCCCCTACGACCACGCGCTGGCCGCCGCGCTGGCCCGTCGCGGCGTGGACGTGGAGCTCGTGACCTCGCGGTTCGTGCACGGGCCGCCGCCGGTGCCGCTCGGCTACACCGTGAGCGAGTCGTTCTACCGGCTGGCCACACGCCTGGGCGACCGGGCGCCCCGCCGCCGCCGCGCGGTGAAGCTGGCGGAGCACGTGCCCGACATGCTCCGCTACCGGCGTCACGCCGACGCTGCCGACGTGCGCCACTTCCAGTGGCTGCCCATAGAGCGCATCGACGCGCACCTGCTCCCGGCCGCGCGTCCGCGCGTGCTCACGATGCACAACGTGATCCGGCGCGAGGCGGTCGATCTGCGTCTGGCGAGCAAAATGGACGCCGTGATCGTGCACACGAGACAGGGCGCTGAGCTGCTCGGCGGTGGCGAGAACGTGCACGTGATCCCGCACGGGGCCTTCGAGCACCTCACGCACCAGGCGGACGAGCGCCCGCTCCCCAGCGAGCTGGCCCAGGTCGAACGGCCGGTGGTGCTCTATTTCGGCGTGGTGAGGCCCTACAAGGGCGTCGACATGCTTCTGGAGGCCTTTCAGCAGGTGGAGGATGCGGAGCTGTGGGTGGTGGGGCGCCCGCTGGGCGTATCGATGGAGCGCCTGCGCCGGCTCGCGCCGCCTGGCAGGGTGCGCTTCGTGGACCGCTACGTGAGCGACGCCGAGCTGCCCGCGTTCTTCCGGCGCGCCGACGTGCTGGTTCTCCCCCACCGCAGCGTGGACGTATCGGGAGTGCTGTTCGCGGGCCTCGCCTTCGGCAAGGCGATGGTGATGAGCGACGCCGGCGGCTTCCGCGAGCTCGTGGCGGACCACGGCGCGGGTGTGCTCGTGCCTCCCGGGGACTCCGACGCGCTGGCGGCCGCCATCAGCGGGCTGATCGCCGATCCCGACGAGCGCCGCCGGCTGGAGGAGCGGGCAGACGCTGCCGCGAAGGGGGCCTACTCCTGGGACCGCATCGCGGAGCAGACGAAGGGCCTCTACGAGCAGGTGCTGGCGTGAGGGCGGTCTTCATGGGGAAGTGCAAGCGCTCTGCGGCGCGGGCGCTCGACTGGCTCGTGACCGAGGGTGTGGACGTGGTGGCGGTGGTGGCCTCAGAGCCGGACCGCTTCACGCGCGAGGAGCAGCGCGTGGACCTGGTGGCCGAGCGCCACGGCCTGCGGCTCGTGAGCGACGCCGAGCTGTACGCGGAGCCACCCGACGACGTCGACGTGGTGATCTCGTTCCTGTTCTGGAAGCTGATCCGCCAGCCGCTTGTGACGCTCGGCCGGATCGGCTGTCTCAACTTCCACCCGGCACCGCTTCCGGACCTGCGCGGACTCGGCGGCTACAACGTGGCGATCCTCGACGGGATGCGCGACTGGGGAGTGTCGTGCCATTTCGTGGACGAGAGCTTCGACACGGGCGATCTCGTCGAGGTCGAGCGCTTCCCGATCGATCCCGACTCGGCCACGGCGTTTTCGCTCGACCTGGAGAGCCAGCAGCGGCTGCTCGGGCTGTTCCAGAGGGTGATGGGCATGGCGATCGCCGGAGAGGAGCTGCCGCGCACGCCGCAGGGGCCCGGGCGCTACGTGGATGCAGACGAGCTCGACCGGCTGCGCCGCGTACGGCCCGGCGATGAGCTCGATCGCAAGCTGCGCGCCTTCTGGTATCCGCCCCATCCCGGTGCGCTGCTCGAGGTCGACGGTCGCGACCTGACGCTGGTGGACGAGCGCCTTCTGGCGGAGGTTGCCCAGGCCTACCGCGACTCCGGGATGGTGCCTTAGTCTCAATTCCATGAACTGCGCGGCCTGCGGCACCGAGAACCCGGCTGGCGCGCGCTTCTGTATGAACTGCGGGGCGCCGCTCGAACGGCGCTGTGGAACCTGCGGCACGCCTGCGCCGGCCGGGGCCCGCTTCTGCATGAACTGCGGCGCAGCGCTCGACGGCACGCCGGCTCCGGTTGCGGCGCCGTCCTCACCCCCCGAGGAACGCCGTCAGGTGACCGTGCTGTTCGCGGATCTGTCGGGCTACACCGCATTCGCCGAGGGCATGGACCCCGAGCAGGTGAAGTCGCAGGTGGACCGTGCGCTGCTGCGGCTGGGCCACGAGGTCCAGCGCTACGGCGGCACCGTCGACAAGTACATCGGCGACAACGTCATGGCGCTCTTCGGCGCTCCCGTGGCCCATGAGGACGACGCCGAACGCGCCGTCCGGGCCGGACTCGGCATGCAGGACGCGATGGAGGAGATCAACGCGGGGCTGCCGGCCGGCGTTGACTTCGAATTGCGCGTGGGCGTGAACACGGGCGAGGTGCTGGCGGGCGCGGTGGGTGAGACCTACACGGTGACCGGCGACACGGTGAACGTGGCGTCGCGGCTTCAGAGCGCGGCGCGGCCGGGGAGCGTGACGGTGGGCGAGCGCACGATGCGCTCCACCGATGCCGCGGTGAGCTACGAGGAGCTCGAGCCGCTTGCGCTCAAGGGCAAGGCGGAGCCGGTGCCGGCGTGGGAGGCGGTCGGGCTGATCGAGGAGCACTCGGTGCGGCGCGTGTCGCCGGCACGCGAGTCCCCGCTCGTGGGCCGCCAGCAGGAGCTGGCCACCCTCGACACCCTCTACGAGCGCGTCCAGCGCGACGGGACCCCGCACCTGGTCACCATCGTGGGCGAGGCGGGGGTCGGGAAGTCGCGCCTGCTGCGCGAGTTCGAAGCGCGGCTCTCACAGCACCCGTCCAAGCCGACCGTTCGCACCGGCCGCTGTCTCCCCTACGGCAGCGGCATCGTGTTCTGGGCGCTCGGCGAGGTGCTGCGCGAGGAGTGCGGGATCGTCGAGTCGGACTCCTCGGAGGAGGCCTGGGGCAAGCTGCGCTCGTACGTCGGCGACCTGATGGGCGGCGTCGGCAAGACATCGGACCGCGAGGCCGCGCTGATCGGACGGCTCCTCGGCGTGGACGTGCCGCCCGAGCTCGTACCGGACGAGGACGACCCCGAGCGACTGCGCGAGGCGTTCCTCGCGGCGCTGCGCGGCGGCATCGAGGCGATCGCCAACAGGCATCCGTTCGTGATCGCCTTCGAGGACATCCACTGGGCTGACGACGGCCTGCTCGACGCCATCGAGCATCTGGCGCAGTGGGTGCGCGCGCCGCTCATGCTGGTGTGCCTCGCTCGTGACGAGCTGCTCGACCGGCGCGGCGGTTGGGGAGGCGGGCGGCGGTCCGCAACCCAGCTGTTCCTCGACCCCCTCAGCGACGAGCACAGCCGCACGCTGGTGCGCGCGCTGCTCCCCGAGGGCGAGGAGGTGGTGCCGGCGGTGGCCGAGCGCTCCGGCGGCAACCCGCTGTTCGCCGAGGAGATGGCCCGGCGGATCTCCGAGGAGGGCACGATCGAGGCAGCGGAGCTGCCGGACACCGTGCAGGCCGTGCTGGCCGCGCGGCTCGACTCGCTGGACGCGTTCGAGCGCAGGCTGGTGCAGCAGGCCTCGGTGGTCGGCCGCACGTTCCCCGAGGGCGCGCTGGCGACGCTCGCGACTTCGGAGGGCCGCGATCTCGGCCGCGCGCTCATGTCGCTCCAGGAGAAGGACATCCTCGCCCCCTCCACCGACAGCCCTCTGGGCGGCGAGCGCGAGCTCGCGTTCAAGCACGTCCTGATCCGCGATGTGGCGTACGGGATGCTGCCCAAGGCCGTGCGCTCGCGGAAGCACTTCGAGGTGGGCGCCTTCCTCGAGGAGCGGGCAGGCGACCGCAGCGACGAGAGCGTGGCGCTGCTCGCCGAGCATTACGGCCGCGCGGCGGCGCTCGGGCGCGAGAGCGGGGTCTCGCCGCAGGAGCTCGAGACGATGCGCGGGCGCGCGCTGCACTTCCTCGAGGAGGCGGGCGATGCAGCGGCGCTCCTGTACGCGAACCGCGAGGCGGCCGCGCACTACCGGCACGCCCGCACGATCGCCCCTCAGGACGGACGGGCGGACGCCGTGCGTATCGGCGAGAAGCTCGGCGACGTGTCGCTGCGGCTCGGTCGCGTGGACGAGGCGATCGGCGTGTGGTCCGACTGCCTCGACTGGCACCGCGGCCAGGAGGATCTCGAGCGCGTGGCGGACCTGCACAGGCGCATCGGCTCCGCGCTCTCGCACAAGGGCGAGCGCAAGACCGCGATCGAGCACTACCAGAAGGGCATCAACCTGCTGAAGGACGGGCCGCCGCGCATCGAGCTCGTGCGGCTCTACGAGGAGGCCGCCTGGCTGTACCTCCACACCGGCGACAACATGCTCGCCATCTACGCGTCGGAGAAGGCGCTGCGGCTGGCCGAGCGGCTCGACGAGACGCGCGCCGCAAGCCGCGCCCACGGGATCTTCGGCCGCGTGTTCGGGCGGATCGGGGACACGCAGAAGGCGCGTGAGAACCTCGAGCGAGCGGTGGAGCTGGCGCGCGGCTCGGACGACGGCGAGACGATCCTGGCGCTGTCGGCGCTCGGGCGCCAGCTCGAGATCTCGGAGGCCGACGTGGGCGGCGCACGCGCCGCGTACGAGGAGGCGCTGGCGCTCGCCGAGCAGGTGGGGATGCTGCCGGCGCAGGTGGAGCTGCACGCCTGGCTGGCCCAGCTGTCGGCCTACGCGGCAGACTGGGAGCGGGTGGAGGAGTCCACCGAGGCGAGCGCGACGCTGGCCGAGCGCGAGGGGCTCGTGGGCAAGCTGTGCCTGCCGTACGCGCTGCGCGGTCTCCTGCGCTGGCGCGAAGGGCGGATCGGAGAGGCCACCGTTCTGTTCCACCGCGCGCACGAGCTCGCGGAGCAGGTGGGATGGTCGGAGATCGCGTTCCAGGCGCTGTTCGGACTGGCGATCGCGCTGCGCGACCAGAGTGACCTCGACGGCGCCACCGCCGCGCTCGACCAGGCGATCGAGGTGTGCGAGCGAGCGGGGCTGATCGCCCAGTCGATCCAGGCCACCGGCGCCCGCGCCGTGATCCTGGCGCTCGCGCACCGCCGCCAGGCGGCCGCCGAGGCCGCGGCGATGGCGTCGCAGATGGCGGAGCGGCTGCACTACCCCATCGGCCTGGCGGCGGCGCTGGAGGCTCGCGGGGTGTCCGACCCGGACCCGGCCACCGGCGCGGCGCTGCTCGCCGAGGCGGAGCAGGCATGGCGCGAGCTCGACCGGCCGCTCGAGGCCACGCGCGCCCGGCTGCTGGCAGGCCAGGTGCTGCTTGGCCACGACGACGAGCGCGCCTGCAAGCTGCTCGAGGAAGCGGCCCTGGAGAGCGAGCGGCTCGGCGTGCCACATCTCGCCGACAAGGCGCGCCAGGCTGCGAGCGCCACCGAACGGCTGCACTGAGGAGCGCGCGCCGGCATCGAGGCTCGAGCCGCCTACTGAGAGAGGTCTGCGCCGGCGATCACGACCACCGTGGCGTCGCCCGCGAGCTCCTGGCTCGCCGGGTCGATGGGCTCACGCTGGCCGATGCCGAGGCGCTTGTTCACGGCGCGGGCCTCGCGCACGTGGCCCGGTGCGAAGAGAACGACCGACTCGGCCCGCTGCTGCTCCTGGTCGGCTGTGTTGGCCACGGTGCCGAGCCGGAAGCCGTGTGACTCCACCTCGTCGCCCACCTGCTTCGCGAGGCCCGGGACGGTGGTGCCGTTCAGCACGGCGACGGTCACGTTGCCGGGTACCACCGCAGGCCTGGCGTTGCCACCGTCGCCGTTGTCGCCGCCCTGGTTGGCGTCACCGCTGCCACCGCCGTTTCCGGTCGGGCGATCGCTCGCCGGTGTCCCGCCGTCGTCGTCAGAGGCCTGGTTGAGCCCATACACGGCCCCGCCGCCGACGATCAGGATGCCGGCCACGACGAGCACGAGATAACGCGGGCTGGCCAGAAGCCGGCGGTACCAGGGGGCCCGGCGCTGCGGCGGGATGATCGCGGTCTGCTGCGGCATCGGGCGCGGCGGAAGCATCGGGCGCACCGGCGCACGCTGGCCGCTCCGTGCCGCGGGAACCGGCGGCGCGCCGGCGGGACGGCCTCCCGCGGGCGTGGCGGGGCCACCGGGACCAGCTGGGACCGCGGGCGCGCCCGGCACGGCGGGTGCCCCGGGCTTGGCGGGCGCAGCGGGTGGCGCGTCCGCGGCAGCGGCCTTGCCCGCGGAGCCGGCCGCGGCAGCGGCTTCCTCGGGCTTTGAGTCAGCGCCATCCGAGCCCTCGGGCTTGGCGGCGGGAGTGGCGGGCGCGGCCGGACCATCGGCGCCGCCTGGCTTGGCGGCGGGAGTGGCGGTGCCACCTTCGCGTGCCGGGCGTGGCTGGGGCTCCCGGCTTCGCGGGCGCGCCGGGTGCTGCCGCTCCGCCTCCCTCGGTGCCCGGAGTCGCAGGCGTCTTGGCGTCGCCTGGCTTCGCGCCAGGGGTTGCCGGAGCCTGTGTGGATGCCGCCGCCTGCGCGCCCGCCGCTGCCGGCGCCCCGGGCTTCGCGGCGCCGGCGTTGCCGCCGGCCTGGGCGGGCTTCGCCTGCGTGGCCGTTGCCGCTCCCGCGCCTGCTGAGGCGGCCGCCGCTGCCGGCACGCCTGGCCTGGCCGCCGGTTGAGGCTGCTGTCCTGGCTGCGCCTGTGCCGGCTTGGCGGGCTGCGGCTGCGCCTGGACGCGGCCGGGCACCACGGTCGGCGGCCCTGCCGGATCCGCGGCGCGCTCGGGCGCGCGACCGGCCCACTCGCGCAGACGCTTCACGTCGCGCGCCTGGGAGAAGTAGAGCACTGAGAGAACGGCGAGTCCGGCCACGGCAGCGAGGCCGGCGTAGGAGCCGATTTCTTGGACGATTTCCGGCAAGGTGCGAACTGTAGAGTTGGGAGCGGCCCTCGTCGGGCGCTACGGCACTGGCCGGACCTTAGCCACCCTGGACGGTCAGCGCGCGTTCAACCGACAGCTCGGCGACCGTGGCCGCCAGGACGGCGGCATCCCCGGAGTACACGAGTTCCTCGATGCGGCTGAATGCGCCCTCCACCCAGTCGGGGTCGAGGGGCGGCTGCACGGCGCAGACGATCCTCTCCGCCGGGAGTGGCCTCCGGGCGCTCGCCCGGGTTGAAGAGCTCCTCGTGGATCTTCTCGCCGGGCCGCCGTCCCACGATCTCGATGCCGATGTCTACCTCGGGCTCGAGGCCCGCCAGGCGGACCATGTTGTGCGCGAGGTCGATGATCTTCACGGGGTCGCCCATCTCCAGCACGAAGACCTCGCCGCCGGTGGACAGCTCGCCGGAGCGGATGATCAGCTGGACGGCCTCGGGAATCGTCATGAAGTAGCGCGTCATCTTCTCGTCGGTGACCGTGACCGGTCCGCCCTGCGCGATCTGGCGGCGGAAGATCGGGACCACCGATCCGGACGAGCCGAGCACGTTCCCGAAGCGGACGGAGGAGTAGCGCGTGCCCTTCCAGCGGTTCTGCGCGGCCTCCACGGCCCACTCGGCGAGCGCCTTCGAGGCGCCCATCACGGTGGCGGGGCTCACCGCCTTGTCGGTCGACACCAGCACGAAGCGCTCAGCGCCGGCCTCGCCCGCCGCGGCCGCCACGATGCGCGTGGCAACGGCGTTGTTGCGCACCGCCTCCACCGGGTTCTCCTCCATGAGCGGCACGTGCTTGTAGGCGGCGGCGTGGAAGACGACCGATGGCTCGTACTCAGCGAACACCTCGCGCATGCGCGTCGCGTCCTTGCAGTCGGCGAGCACCGATGTGGCGCGCGCGAAGTGACGCTCCTCCTGGAGCTCGCGGCGAATCTCGAACAGCGCGTTCTCGGAGTTCTCGACCAGGACCAGCTGCTTCGCGCCCACGCGGGCGATCTGGCGAGACAGCTCCGCGCCGATCGACCCGCCCGCGCCGGTCACGAGCACAGTGCGGCCGCGCAGGTACGCGCCCACCCGGTCGATCTCGACGCGGACCGGCTCGCGGCCGAGCACGTCCTCCACGCGCACCTCGCGGACCTGCCGCATCAGGTTCACGCTGCCGGTGAGCAGCTCGAAGGTCGTGGGCAGAGTGCGCACCGGGATGCCGCGCTCGCGGCACGCCGTGACCACGTGCTGGCGCAGAGTGCCCGGCGCCGACGGGATGGCGATGATGACCTCGTCGGGCTGCACGCCGTCGAGCACGCGGGTCAGGTCCGGCGTGCCGCCAAGCACCTTGATCCCGGCGATGCGCATGCCCTGCTTGCGCGGGTCGTCGTCCACGAAGCCCACCGGAGCGCTGCGCAGACCGGGGTTGCGCCTCAGTTCGAATGCCACCTGCTGGCCACCGTTACCGGCACCGACGATCAGGACCTCGTGGGCCGCCCGCTCCAGGATCGCGCCGCGCGTGGGGCGCTCCACGATCGCGCGCACCGCGAAGCGGGCGCCGCTCACGAATACGAGCGAGAGCAGGAAGTCGAGAGCGAGGACCCCGCGCGGCGGGTCGTGCTTGCCGATCGAGAACAGGAACAGCACCACGATCAGCCCGACCGTCGAGACAACCACGGCCTTGAGGATCGACTCGAAGTCCTTCTGGTCCACGAAGCGCCAGAGCTTCGAATAGAGCCCGAACATCGAGAAGATCACGAGCTTCATCGCGACCGTGAGCGCGATCGTGTCCGCGAGCAGGTTCTCGTACCGCTGCGGAATTCCCGAGTCGAAGCGAAGGACGTACGCGAGGTAGTACGCGAGCGCGAGCAGGCACGCGTCGACGCCGACCTGTCCCAGGCGGCGGGCGTTCACGGAGGTGGTAATCGCTCTCATCGGTCTGCGGCGGAAAGCAGGAGTGTGACGAGTTCGCGCGGGTCTCGGCGGACGCGCAACGCGCCGTGCTCGGTGCGCCTGTCCACGCGCACATCGTCTGCGTTCGTGAGTCTTCTCAGGCGGCCATCCCGAAGCAGCGCCTCGTCCACAGCGCCTAGTCGGCCCTCGAAGGTCGTGTACACGGGTGTCCCGAGTGCCACGGCCTCGCGGTTCATGGTACCTCCCGCCGAAATCACCAGGTCCGCGTATGCGACGAGGCTCTGGGCGTCCACGGCGTGCTCGGGCACGACGACCGGACCCAGCCGGCGCACCTCCTCACGCTGCTCGCTGGTGCGCGGCAGCACGACCACCTGGGAGTCGCCCTGCGCCAGTCGCTCGAGCACCGTGCGAAAGAGGGGATTCTCGAAGCGGTGGTAGAGCGAGACATCGGGCGGCGTGCGCACCACCACGAGCGGCCGCTCGCGCGTGAGCCCGAGCTCCGCGAGTACGGCCTCGTCCGGCTCGAAGTCCGCCAGGTAGTACTCCTCCTTCAGACCCTCGTAGCGACGCAGCTTGCGCGGCTTCGCGCCGTAGCGCGCGAGCCGCTCGGGCGGGATCAGCTCGGGCACCATGACCACGCGGCAGAGCCGGCAGTTCACGTGATGTTGCTGCGAGGCGAACTCGTAGTCGAACGCCGTGGCCGCGGGGATCCGCAGGAGCAAGGCCGCAACGCTCACGTCGTTCGACCCGTGTCCGATCGCCACGTCGAAACCGCGGCCGCGCGCCCAGCGCACCAGCGCGGCGCTGCGCGACACGAGGCCCAGTCCCTTGGAGGCGAGCCGCCCACCGCGGTGGCGCCCGATCGCCGTGTGATCGATGCCGAAGCGGTCGCACAGCTCGAGCGTCTGCGCGAAGTCGCGCGCGGTCACCTCCACCTCGTGCCCGTCCGCGCGCATCGCCTCGATCAGCGGCCGCATCACGAGCACGTGGGGGCTGTTGGTCAGGTCGATCCAGATGCGCATGCTTCGACGACCTGGCGGACCTGGTCCTCGCTGAGGCCCGTTCCCATCGGCAGGGCGAAGTTCGTGCGAGCGGCCTCCTCGGTGGCGGGCAGCTCCACAGCGGCCGCCACCGCCGGCTGGCGGTGCACGGGCGTGCGGTAGTAGGCGCGGCTGAGCGGCAGCTCGCGCTCAGAGCGCACGACGTAGAGGTGGTACGCGTGCTCCGCGCCCTCGGTCGGCTGCGGCAACACGGCGTGCTCGCCCAGCCCGAGGCGCTCGTAGGCGGAGGCCGCCGCCCGCCGGCGCTCGGTCCACCCGTCCAGCTCCGGCAGCAGCACACGCAGGACCGCCGCCTGCAGCTCGTCGAGCCGCGAGTTGTAGCCCACGTCGGTGTACGTGATCTTGTCCTTCGAACCGTGGAAGCGCAGGATCCGAGCGCGCTCGGCAAGTTCGTCGTCGTCCGTGACGATCGCTCCACCGTCGCCGAGGCAGGGCAGGTTCTTCGAGGGGAAGAAGGAGAACGTGGCTATGTCGCCGAGGGCGCCCGCGCGGGTTCCGCCCAGCGCGGCGCCCGCGGCCTGCGCCGCGTCCTCCACCACCGGCACCCCGAGCTCGCGCAGCGCCGGGATCGGCGCGACGTTCCCGAACAGGTCCACCGGGATGATCGCCTTGGTGCGCGGGGTGAGCACCGCCCGGACGGTGTCGGGGGTGACGCAGAAGGTGTCGAGGTCGATGTCGCAGAACACCGGCCGTGCGCCGAGCACGAGCGCCGCCTCGGCGGTCGCGTAGAAGGTGAAGGACGGCATCACCACCTCGTCGTCCGGGCCCACGCCGAGCGCCCGTAGCGCGATCGTGAGGGCGTCGGTGCCGTTGGCCACGCCCACGCAGTGACGCACGCCGAGGTAGCGCGCGAACTCCTCCTCGAAGGCGTCCACCTCCGGGCCGAGGATGTAGCGCCCACTCCGAGCAACGCGGTCGAGGGCCTCGCTCAGACGGTCGTGATAGGGCTCGAGACTGCTGGCAAATAGGGGAATCAAGGCTCGCTACCCTACTTCGCCCCATGATCGCCTCCATCACGGATCCGATCGTGCAGGTCGCCGTCGACGTTGTGGATGCGATGGGCCTTACCGGCGTCTTCGTCCTCATGCTGCTCGAGAGCGCCTGCATCCCCGTGCCCAGCGAGGCCACGATGCTGTTCGCTGGGTTCAACGTCTCCAACGGCGAGTACAGCCTCGTCGCCGCCACGGCCGTTGGTTCGGCGGCGAACCTCGTCGGTTCCTGGATTGCCTACTGGATTGGCCGCGCCGGGCGCGTGGACATCCTGGAGAAGCACGGCAAGAAGCTGCACATCAAGAAGTCGCACCTCGAGTGGGCGGACCGCTGGTTCGAGAAGCACGGCGACGCCACCGTCTTCTTCTCCCGGATGCTGCCGATCATCCGCACCTTCATCTCCCTCCCGGCGGGCGTTGCGCGCATGCCGTTCTGGCGCTTCAGCGTCCTCACGATCCTCGGCTGCATTCCCTGGGTCCTGATGCTCACCTTCATCGGCAAGGAGGCGGGCGACAACTGGGAGCAGTGGAAGGACAGCCTCCACTACGTCGACTACGCGGTGGCCGCCGCGATCGTGGTCGGCGCGATCTGGCTGATCGTGCGCAACCGCCGCCAAAGCGCCGAGCCCGCCTAGCGCTCTGGCGAAACCGCCGGAACGCCCGTATGGTGGATCTGCGGGGGACATCACGAATGGCCATCCACCCCGCACGTCTTCCAAGCCCCTCCGCCCCCACACCACCCGCCCCGTGGCGGGAGCGCACGCTGTCGCGCCTGGTCACGCATGTGCGCGCGGTGCTGCCGGTGTCCGCCGTCGCGTTCATCACGGCCGGGTCCGACGAGCCGGCTGCCGAGCAGCCGATCGGCTGGTTCGCCGACGAGGACCTGCGCGTGGCGATCGAGGCCTCGCTCAGCCGGATGGTGCGCACGCGCTCGCTCGTGCTCCCGCGCGTGGACGCCTGGCAGGCAGCACCCGACCTGAAGGAGGCGATCAGCGCGGAACTTGGCGAGGAGCGGGCGCAGCGGGTGTGGGAGAGCTATCGCGCGGCCTCGGTGGTCGTGTGCCCGGTGCGAGGCGAGATCGGCCGGCCGCTGGGCGCGCTCGTGGTGGCCTCGCTCGACGAGACGCGACCGCTCGGAAGGGAGGAGCTGCCGACGGTCGAGGCGCTGGCCGACCTCGCGGCAATGGCGCTCGAGCGGACCAGCTTGCTCGAAACTGAGGGCCGCCGCGCCCGCGACGAGCTGCGCCTGAAGCGCGCCGCCGAGGCGGTGTCGGCGCTCGCTCGATCCCGAGGAGGTCTACACACGCGTGGTCGAGCACGCGGCCGCCATCACCGGCGGCACGCATGCGCTGCTCACCCGCCTCAACGCTCGCGCTGGGGAGCTGCGCGCCGCCGCGCGGGTGAACTTCTCGGACGAGCTCGCCTCACAGCTCGTGTCGCTCGACAGGGGCAACTTCGCCGAGATCGCGCGCGCACGGAAGCCCGTGCTCCACCGCGACGCCGAGGCCGCGCCACTCGGCTCCGTGATGCACGTGCCCATCGAGCTCGGCCCGCGCCTGTACGGAGTGATCACGGTCGGACACGAGGACCCGGAGGGCTTCGGGCCGGACGAGCTCGACATGCTCGTGAAGCTGGCCCGCACCTCCGCTGGCGCGATCGCCAACGCGATCGACTACGAGCGCGAGCGGCGCATCGCCCGCGCGCTGACGCTCGGGTTCGTGCCCGAGTCGCTCCCCGAGGTGCCGGGCTACGAGACCGGCCTGCTCTACGCACCGGCGGCAAACGAGCCGACGGGCGGCGACGTGTACGGGGCGTGGCCGGTGGGGCGCGGAGACGCCGTGGCCGTGCTCGTGGGCGACGTTGCCGGGAAGGGCGTGGAGACGGCCGCCCTGAGCGCGATGGTGCGCTTCTTCGTGGAGGCCCGCAGCTGGGACACGCTGTCGCCCGCGAAGGTGCTCGAGCAGGCGAACGCCATGCTGCTGGGCCGCCTGCCACGCGACACGTTCGTGACCGCCTTCCTCGGCCTCCTCTCGCGCGAGTCGCTGCGCTACTGCAACGCTGGACACCTGCCGCCCCTGCATGTGAGGGCCGGCACGGTGTGCCCCCTCGATAGCCATGGGCTGCCGCTCGGGGTGCTCGAGCGCCACGGCTACTCCGAGAGCGAGCTGCCTCTCGAACGAGGTGATCTGGTCTTCGCCCACACAGACGGCCTGATCGAGGCCCGCCGGAAGGGTGAGATGTACGGAACCGAGCGCCTGTCCCAGCTCGTGTCGGGACTGGCCGCCTCCCACGCGGCGCAGGAGCTCGTGCGCGGGGTTCACGAGGACGTGACCGGCTGGGCGGACGGGATCTCCGACGACGCCGTGGCTCTCGCTCTGCGGCGCTCCGCCTGACGCGGCGCCCTGCGACGCCTGACGCCGCCCGTTCCGCTTGAATGGGTGCCGTGGCCGAAGGGGCATACGCGCGCGCCGGCGTTGACCAGCTGCTGTCGGGGAACGCCGTCGCGGCGCTCGTGGAGGTGCTGTCCGGAATCCGGACCGGACGCCCGTCCCGCGCCGCTCTGGCGAGCGGGCACTACGCGAACGTCCTGAGGCTCGACGACGAGCACGGGCTCGCGCTCTCGTGCGACAGCGTCGGCTCAAAGGTGATCGTGTGCGAGCAGCTCGGGCGCTACGACACGATCGGAATCGACCTGTTCGGGATGAACGCGAACGACGTGATCTGCGTGGGCGCCGATCCGATCGCACTGCTCGACTACATCGCGGTCGAGGAGGCGAACCCGGAGGTGCTCGAGCAGATCGGCATCGGACTTCGTGCCGGAGCCGAGCAGGCCGGCGTGGAGATCCCCGGCGGCGAGCTGGCCGTGCTGCCCGACGTGGTGCGTGGCCATCCGTCGCCGCGCGGCTTCGACCTCGTGGGCTTCTGCGTCGGACTGGTGGAGCTGGATGAGATCGTGACCGGCGGCCGCATCAATCCGGGCGACGCACTGATCGGGATTCCGTCGAGCGGGATCCACTCGAACGGTCTGAGCCTCGCCCGCAGCGTGCTCACCGACCTCGACGAGGAGATCGGCGACGCGACCGTGGGCGACATGCTGCTCGAGCCGACGGTGCTCTACGTGAAGGCGATCCGTGAGCTGCTCGCCTCGGACGTGGACGTGCGCGGCCTGGCGCATATCACCGGGGATGGCTTCCTGAACCTGCTCCGCCTCGAGGCTGACGCCGGCTATCGGATCGACGCTCCTCTGCCCGTGCCGCCGGTCTTCGTGCACATCGCGGAGCGCGGCGGCGTCGAGGACGCCGAGCTGTACGAGGTCTTCAACATGGGCTGCGGCTTCTGCGTGGTCGTTCCGCCGGACGACGCCGAGGCGAGCGCTGGAGCTGCTCGGCCGCCACCACCCCGGCACCGCTCTGATCGGCCAGGCCACGACCGCCACCGGCGTGGTCGAGCTCCCGAAGCAGGGCCTGATCGGCCGTCGCGGCGAGGGCTTCACTCAAGCGTCGTAGCGCAGGCTGCGCCGCCGCCCTGCTTGCGCTCTGCGCGCACTCGGCGCCAGCGCTCGCGAATCCCGTAGTCCCGGGTGACCATCCCGACCCGTCGATCCTGCGCGCCGGCAGCGGCTGGTACGCCACGGCCACGTCGGGAAGCTGGCTGCCGGCATTCCCGGTGCTGCGCTCGGGCGACACGCAGGACTGGCGCCAGGTGGGTGCCGTGCTGGAGCGCCGTCCCGAGCTGGGCAGCCGACGACTTCTGGGCGCCGGAGCTCGCGCGGCGCTCCGGGCGTGCGCTCGCCTACTACGCCGCGCTCGGCCGCGACGGCAGGCGCTGCGTGGCGGTGGCCACGTCCATGCGGCTGCGCGGGCCCTACCGCGACGAGGGACCGCTCCTCTGCAGCCGGATCGGGGAGATCGACCCGCTGCCCGTGACCGACGAGCACGGGGCAGACTGGCTCGTCTGGAAGCAGGACGGCAACAGCCGCGGACGGCCCACGCCGATACTCGCCGCTCCGCTCGCACCGGGCGGACTGACCCTTGCCGGAGTGCCCCGTGAGCTGTTTCGCGCCGACGCCCCATGGGAGCGCGGCCTCGTGGAGGGCCCGGCGCTCCTGCGGCACGACGGGATGTTCTACCTCGTCTACTCCGCCGGTCACTGCTGCGGCCCGCGCTGCAACTACGTGACCGGCGTGGCGCGCTCACGCTCGCTGCTCGGGCCCTGGGTGAAGCGCCCGGGCCCGTTCCTGGAGGACGGCCCCGCCTTCCGCTGTCCCGGTCACGTTGGCGTGGCGGGTGCCCCCGGCGGCGGCCTGCTGCTCGCCTACCACGCCTACGCACGCGACGACCCGGCGAACCGGCAGTTCCTGATCGCGCCGCTCCACTTCGATGGCGAGGGCTGGCCGGCCGTCGGTCCGGCCACGAACCGCGCCGCGAGCGCCGCCCCGGCGCATTTCGACTTCGGCCGCGGCGGGCTCGGCCTGGGCTGGCAGTGGCCGGTGGGCCCACGCCCGGCGACACGCACACTCCGCGGTGAGCTCCGCCTCGGCCCGGGCGTGCTCGCCCAGCAGGCCGGCACGAGCACGTTCAGTGCTCGCACGGTCGTGAGCGGTGCCCGCCGCGGTGCGCGGCCCGGACTCGCGGTCATGGGCTCCGCGGAGAACGCCATCGGCGTGGAGCTGCGTGGCGGGCGTGCGCGCGCTTGGCGCGCCGATGAAGGGCGCGTCACGCGGCTCGGCGGCGTGCGCGTCGCCGGCCGGCGAGCCGTGGAGCTGCGCCTGACCATGGGCCGAAGCATCGAGCTCGCCGTCCGCAGCCGGCACGGCTGGCGCCGAATCGCGCCGAAGCAGCCGCCGCCGCGCTGGACGAGCGGACCGCGGGTGGCACTACGTGTGAGCGGGCCCGGCGCCGCTCGAGCGTCGTTCGACCGGCTATGGATCGACCCGCGCTAGGTCCAAAAGGTTGATCTCGACGCCTTACCGACCGGGGTTGCCGAGGTTGTGGTCCACATGGAACGCCAAGGCGGCTACCCCCCCGCCGCGGCTGTGTCGAGAGACGAGTTGTGGACCTATGCCGTCGGCGTTCTCGACGCGGCCGTGGGCGCTTCCTTCGATGCTGCAGTTGGTGGCGCAACGTCAGCGCACCGGCTCCCACAGCTCGGAGCCCAGCACCGGCACCCGCCGCGCTCGCCACTCGCTCGCCAGGCGCCAGACCTCCGCCCCGGCCCTTGGGCCCGGCAGGTCGCACACGGCCTCGAGCTCCACGGTGGCCATGCTTCCGAATCGCTGCAGCGCCGCCGCCACGTCGGGGTGCGGGCCGTCAAGGGCGGTCGCGCCCACTGCGATCGCAGCCTCCCGCCAGGCGTCGTAGGGGTGGTCGCCGCCCACCCAGCGCTCCCCGGCGCCGTCCTCGTCCGGGATCAGCCGCAGCGCCGGGAACGCGAGACGCTCCACGTTCGAGCCATGGCTCCCCTCCGTCGCAAGGCCGGCCTCGCGGGCGGCATCCGGGATCGTGCGCGTCTCCTCCAGATCGGCGGCGAAGGACTCGAGAATCGCGTTCGACTCGAGGTCGATGCGGAACCGCTGCGAGTCGAGACCGGCGCGGCGCGCCTCGGTCACGAGCGCCTCGGGGCCGTCGAGCTTGCGCCCGTGGCACATGAGGCCCTCACGCAGGACGCGGAGATAGCGGCTCGCGGCGTCCGGTCCCTGCTCGGCCGCGGCCCTGAACGCGATGCAGGCCGGATAGGTGGAGCGAACGCCGTCCGTGTGCCAGATGCGCGGGTCGAACGGCATCCCGGACTCCGCGGCAACATCCAGCCACTCGATGACGAGCGACGAGAGGTCCTCCTCGAACTCGCGGGCGAGACCGCCCATCACGTAGGTGATCTCGAGGGCGGCGCCGAACTCCACCATGAGCCGGCGCAGGCGCGGCTCAGCCGCCCAGGAGGCGGAACAGGCAGGATCTGTGTAGTAGCGAAGGCGTACAGCCACCGGAGAGCGGAAAATAGATGACGGTGATCGGCACGCTGATCAGTGAGCGCTACCGGCTCGAGGAGAAGATCGGGTCCGGAGGGATGTCGAGCGTCTATCGGGCGTTCGATCCCACGCTCGAGCGCTGGGTCGCGATCAAGCTGATGCACCGCGACATCTCGAACGATCCCGACCAGCTCGAGCGCTTCCGCCGCGAGGCCCGGGCGGTCGCCCAGCTGAACCACCCGCACGTGGTGACCGTGATCGACGCCGGCGAGGACGACGGGAATCCGTACATCGTCTTCGAGTACGTGGAGGGCGAGACGCTGAAGGAGCGCATCCGCCGGCTCGGGCGCCTGCCGGTGTCCGAGGCGGTGGCATACGCGATCGAGATCGGCCGCGCACTCGAGTGCGCCCACGAGAACAAGCTCGTCCATCGCGACGTGAAGCCGCAGAACGTCCTGATCGACCGCGACGGCCGCGCCAAGGTCACCGACTTCGGCATCGCCCGCTCGCTGGAGGCCCAGGGCCTCACCGCCACCGGCCGCGTGCTCGGCACGACGGACTATGTGTCGCCCGAGCAGGCGCTCGGCCGCGAGGTCACCGGCCAGTCCGACATCTACTCACTCGGGATCGTGCTCTACGAGATGCTCACCGGCGAGACGCCCTTCCAGGCGGACACGCAGGTGGCCGTGGCTATGCAGCACGTGCGCGAACCGCTTCCGGATGCCCAGCGCCGCCGGCCGGAGATCTCATCGGCGCTCGCGGCAGTGGTGGAGCGCTCGACCGCGAAGGAGACCCAGAACCGCTACCCGACGGTGGGCCAGATGGTGCACGACCTCGAGGAGGTGCTGGCCATCGAGGCGGCGCGCAGCGGCCAGACCACCGGCGAGGCCACGACCGTGCTGCAGTCGCTGTCCGGCGATACCGCCGACTTCGCGCCGATCCGACTGCGCCGGCCGAAGCGCGACGCTCGCGCTGACACTCTTCGTTCTAGCGCTCCTGGCGGTGACCGGCAATCTTCCTCGCGCAGCGGACGGAGAAGGGCACCGGCGGCACGGTCGTGAAGAAACCCGCGGAGCTCAGCGAGGTGCGGCTCGATGGCGACGCCGCGCACGACTACGACCCGGCGGGCGACGGCCACGAGTCAGAGGACGCCGCGCGCTACGCCATCGACGGCATCCGCGGCACCAGATGGGACACCGAGCGCTACGAGGGCGGCTTCGCGGGCAACAACAACAAGCCGGGCGTGGGCATCTACGTGGATGCCGGCAAGCAGCTCGCGGCACGCGGGCTCGCGCTCACCACCGCCACGCCGGGCTTCAAGGCCCGGGTCTACGCCTCGGAGACCGTGCCTGCGTCGATCAACGGATGGGTCGCTGTGAGCCCCGTCGAGAACGTCGAGCAGGACCACACCTTCCGGCTGGAAGACCAAGGGACGCAAGTTCCGCAACTACCTGCTCTGGATCACCGAGCTCCCCGAGCAGAACAAGGCCGAGATCCAGGAACTCAGCCTTCTCAAGTAGGGACGACGCCGGCTAGTGCCGGTAGCGGCGGTCCTCCTCGTGGCGCTCCAGGGCGATCGCGAGCAGCCGCTCGAGCAGCTCGACGTACGGGATCCCGCTCGCGTCGAAGAGCTTCGCGTACACACTCGTGGAGGTGAAGCCGGGAATCGTGTTCAGCTCGTTCACGAGCACCGTGTCGCCCTCCACGAAGAAGTCGACCCTGGCCATGCCCGAGCAGTCGATGAGCTTGAACACCTCGACGGCGAGCCGTCGGACCTCCTCGCGCACGGATTCAGGCACGCGAGCCGGCACCACCAGGTCCATGCCGCCCGGCTGGTACTTCGCCTCGTAGTCGTACCAGTCGCTGTCCGTGAGCACGATCTCCCCGGGCTGCGACGCGATCGGGTCGCGGTGGCCGAGCACGGAGCACTCCACCTCGAGCCCGTCCGAGAAGCGCTCGACCAGCACGAGTGGGTCGTGCTGGAACGCGCCGGCGAGCGCGCCAGTCGAGATCCGCCTCGGACCAGGCCTTCCCGATGCCCACCGACGAGCCGAGGCGCGCGGGCTTCACGAACACCGGCGGCGGGAGCGTGACCGCGCCGCCTTCGCGAATCGCCACGTAGTCCACCTGCGGGATGCCGTGAGCCGTCATCAGCTCCTTGAAGACCGCCTTGTCCATCGCCACCGCGGAGGCCATCACGCCGGCGCCCACGTACGGGATATCGAGCAGCTCGAGGAGGCCCTGCACGGTGCCGTCCTCGCCGAAGGGGCCGTGCAGGACGGGAAACGCCACCTCGGCGCCCAGCAAGCCGCCGGAGGGCACGAGCGCAACAGCCTCGCCGTCGTGGGTCCAGCGTCCCTCGCGGTCGATGCGGATGTCGAGCGGCTCGTGCCCACCCTCGACAAGGCCCTCGCGCACCGACTCCGCGGACGAGAGCGACACGTCGTGCTCGCTGGAGCGGCCGCCGGCCAGGACGGCGACCCTCATGGGACCTCCGGCGTGGTCGTCGGGGGCGGCTCGACGACCTCGAGCACTCCGATCACGATCACGACCTCGCGACCCTTGTCCACCTCCGTCCCCGAGCCGGGTCGCTGCTCCACCACCACGCCGTCCTGGGAGGGGTCGGTGACGGTGCGCTCCTGCGTGACCGGCGCGAGGCCGGCTGCTCGGAGCTTGGAGTTCGCGTCGCGCTCGCTCAGTCCGATCACGTCCGGCACGTCCACCTGCGGCTGGCCGGTCGAGACGGTGATCGTGACCGTCTCGCCGCGGGCCAACTCGGTCCCGCCCGCCGGGCTCTGGGAGATCACGTCGCCCTCCGGCTCGTCGGACTCCTGCTCGGCCACCGACACGCCGAAGCCCTCGTCGCGCAGCCGCGACTCCGCCGAGTCGCGCGACAGGCCCGTGACATCCGGCACCGTGAGCTGCTCGGGTCCCGGAGCTCACGAACAGGCGCACGCGGGTGCCCCTGGTGACCTTCGTGGCCTCCCGCGGCAGCGTGCGTATGGCGAAGTCCTTCTTGACCTTGTCGGATGGCTCCTGATCGACGGTCACCTTGAGCCCGGCGTCCTCGAGCTCCTGGATCGCGACGCCCTGACGCAGGTTCGCAACCGCCGGAACGAGCACATCACCGGGCCCGCGCGACACCTCGAGCGTCACGGTCGAGCCCTCGTCGGCCTGCTCGCCGGGATTCGGGTCCTGATCGACCACCTGGTCGAAGGGCTGGGCGCTTCGCACGCGCTCCGTCTGGACCTCGAAGCCGGCCCGCTCGAGCACCGCACGCGCCTCCACGAGCTGCTTGCCCGTCACTCGCGGGACGTCCTTCTTCTCCGCGGTGAGCGTTCCGCTCAGGATCACGTACAGGAGGGCGCCGATCAGTGCGAGCGTCAGGAGCCCGATCGCAATCCACGGCCAGCGCCGCTCCTCTTCCCGGCGCGGGTCCGCGACCGGCGCGAGCACGGGCTCCGGCGCACCTGCAACCTGCGTCGCGGCCGTGGCGTCCTCGGCGGGCATCGCAATCGGCGCGAAGGCAGCCGTGTCCTGGCCGCCGTTGTGGCCCGCCTCGATCTGCGCGCGTGCCGCCTCGAGCGCCGCGGCCAGGTCCTCTGCGGATTGCCAGCGCTGGGCAGGGTCCTTCGCCAGTGCGGCCATCACCACCGCCTCCAGCGCGGGGTGAACGTCCGGGCGCCACTGCGAGATCGGCGGCGGCTGCTCCGAGAGGTGCTTGAGCGCCACGGCCACGGCGCTGTCGCCCTCGAACGGCAGCCGCCCGGCGAGCATCTCGTACAGCATCACGCCGATCGAGTAGATGTCGGACGTGGCCGTGACCGCGTGTCCCTGCGCCTGCTCGGGTGACAGGTACTGCGCGGTGCCCATGATCGAGCCCGTCTCGGTCATCTCCGAGGCGCCGGCGCGCGCGATCCCGAAGTCGGTGACCTTGGCGTGGCCGAGCTCGTCGACGATCACGTTGTGGGGCTTGAAGTCCCGGTGGATCACGCCGTGGCGGTGAGCGAAGCCCGCGGCCTGGAGGATCTGGGTGCCGAGGTCGATCACGCGCTCCTGGGGCAGCGGAGCCTCGGCGGTCACGATGTCCTTGAGCGTGCGGCCCGTGAGGTACTCCATCGCGATGTAGTAGGTGCCCTCGTGCTCGCCGCGGTCGAAGACGCCCACCACGTTCGGGTGGTTGAGGCCGGCGGCCGACTTCGCCTCGCGGCGGAAGCGCTCCACGAACTCCTGGTCCTGCGCGAAGCGACGGTGAAGCACCTTGATCGCGACCTGCCGGCCGAGGTGGCTGTCCTCCGCGCAGTAGACGTCCGCCATCCCGCCGGAGCCGATCCGGCGCAGGATCCGGTAGCGGCCGTCGACGAGCGTGTTGCCGGTGACCTCCGTCATCCGCCGCCTCCGCCGAGCAGCGCCTCGAGCACGGACTTGGCGATCGGCGCCGCCACCGTGCCGCCCTGACCGGTGGTGCGCTCCACCGTCACGGCAATCGCGATGCGCGGGTCGTCGACGGGCGCGAACGCGATGAACCAGGGCTGCGTGAACTCGCGATTGGCGCCCACCTCGGCGGTACCCGTCTTGCCCGCCACGCGGATTCCGGCCAGCGCGCCCGCCGTGCCGGTGCCCTCCTCGACGACACGGCTCATCATCGCGGTGAGCTGCTCGGCGGTCTCGGGCTTCATGACCTCCGCCTGCAGGTCGGGCTCGATGCGCTCCTGCACGCGCCCGTCCTTCTGGACGATCCGGTCCACGAGCCGCGGCTTCATCAGGCGGCCCTTGTTGGCCACGGCCGACGCCACGAGCGCCATCTGAATCGGGGTCGTGTCGAGGGCACCCTCGCTACCGCCCTGCCCGATCGCCACGCGGCCGACGTCGAACCCGTCCTCCACGTACTCGACTCCGTTCCTGCGGATCCCGCTCGGGATCATCTGGAACCCGGGATAGTCGAGCTGCGGATCCTCGAAGAAGCCGAAGCGCTTCATGTACTCCACGAGCGTCCCGGCGCCCACGCGCTCGCCGACCTGAGCAAAGACGGTGTTCACGGAGTTCGTGAGCGCGTCGGTGAACGAGATCGGGCCGAAGTCCTCGCCGCCCGAGTTCTCGAGCGGGGCGCCGCTGATCGTCCTCGGCGACGAGCCGTCGATCACGGTGTCCGGCGTGACCTTGCCGGTGTCGAGCGCTGCGGTGGCGGTGACCACCTTGAAGGTCGAGCCCGGCTGGTACAGCTCCTGGGTCGTGCGGTTGAGGAACGACTTGTTGGGGTCATTGTTGATGCGGCCGAACTGCGTCGGGATCAGGTTCGGGTCGTACTCGGGGATCGACACCATCACGCGCACCTTGCCGGTCTGCGGCTCGAGCGCCACCACGGCGCCCTTGCGCCCTGCCAGACCGTTCACGGCCGCCTGCGTGCCTGCCACGTCGAGGTTCGTGACCACGTCGTTGCCCTCGCGGTCGCGGCTCTCGAGGCCCGACAGGATCGAGGCGAACTCGTCCTCGTCGCCGGTCAGCTCGTCGTTCCGGTACAGCTCGATGCCGCGCCTGCCGTTCGTGATGAACGAGAAGCCGACGGGATGGGAGAAGGTGCCGCCCGTGGGATACGTACGGGTGTAGATGCGATTCTCGCCGCGACCCTCACCCTGGCTGCGCGCCAGGACGGTGCCGTTGGAGGCGAGGATCAACCCGCGCGGAACCTTCTGCTCCTCGATCAGCGGCCGCCGGTTGGCGGGGTTGTCCGCCAGCGAGTCGGCCTCGAAGACCGTCCAGCGCGACGTGAAGATCACGAGCACCGCGAACAGCAGGGTGAACAGCCCGAACAGCTGGACGATCTGGCGGTTCACACGATCCCTCCGCGCCGCCTGGCCTCAGAGCGCGCGTGATCGGAGACGATCAGGAGCAGCGCGAGCAGCACCATGTTCGCGACGATCGAGCTGCCGCCGTAGGAGACGAATGGGAGCGTCACGCCGGTGAGCGGGATCACGCGCGTGACCCCGCCGACGATCACGAACACCTGGATCGCGAGGACTCCGGTGAGCCCGGTGGCGAGCAGCTTCGAGAACCCGTCGGACGCGGAGAGGGCGGTCCGCAGGCCGCGATAGACGAGCAGCAGGTACGCGCCGATCAGCCCGGCCGCCCCGAACAGGCCCGCCTCGTTCACGAGCACCGCGTAGATCAGGTCGGTGTGGGCCGCCGGCAGGATCGACGCGCCCCCGGGTAATTCGAGCAGCGCCTGGCCGAACCCCTGGCCGAACAGCCCGCCGTCGGCCTGCGCGAACAGCGATTGCGCGAGCTGGTAGCCCTCCTTGTCGACGACCCCGGGCTTGAACGGGTCGAGCCAGGTGTCCACGCGCTCCTGCACGTGCGCGATGTTCCGCGAGAGGAAGAAGGCCCCGCCGAAGAACATCGTCGAGCCCACGCCGATCAGCGACAGGCGCCCGGTGGCGACGTAGAGCAGCGCAAGGAAGCCCCCGAAGAACATCAGCGAGCTGCCGAGGTCCCGGATCAGGATCAGCATCAGCATCGCGAGACCCCACACGAGCAGCAGCGGACCGAAGTGCTTCGGCGAGGGCCGGTCGCGCAGCACCGCCGCGAACGAGAGCATGAAAACAGCCAGGAGCACCGAGCCCGCAGGGCCGAGACCGAACACCGCGATCCCGAGCAGGGTGAGCAGCACCGGAATCCCCCACAGCAGGATCTGGCGCTGGTAGGGCAGCGGCCTGAGGCGCGGGCGCACCAGAATGTCGCCCGTCTCGCGAAGGTAGCTCGCGAGGAAGATGATGATCCCGAGCTTCGCGAACTCGGCCGGCTGGAACTGAATCGAGCCGACCTTGATCGCCAGGTAGGCCCCGTTCACCTGCGCTCCGATGCCGGGCAGGCGCGGGATGAGGAGCAGGCCGATGCTCGCCGCCGCGATCGTGTAGCGGTAGCGCTCGAGCACATGGTGGTCCTTGACCACCAGGATGGTGATGCAGAAGAACGCGAGGCCGACCACGAACCACTGGGCCTGCTCGCGCGCGAGCTCGGCGTCGATCCTGTAGATCAGCACCAGGCCGATTCCGGCCAGAGCGGCGGCCAGCGGGAACATGTACGGGTCTGCGTCCGGGAGCCGCGCCCGGATGAAGAGGTGCGCAAGCACGCACAGCCCGAGGAAGAACGCGCCGTAGGTGAGCGTCGCATCGGAGACGTTCTCGGTCCGCGTGGCCAGGATGGCCGCGAACCCGGCCGCCACCAGCAGTGACACGGGCAGGAGCCCGAACAGCTCGCGCGTGCGCGCGGACATCAGTTGCCTGCTCCGGCATCGAGCCGGCCGCGCTCGAGGTCGCGCACGAGGTCCACCGCGTCATCGCGACTGCGCCACTCGTGGTCGAGCACCCGCTTGCGGCGCGCGTCGGGGATGGCGCGCGCTGGCATCCCGCTCGCGTACTCCTCCTCGTACAGGTTGATGCCGAGAGGCAGCTCGTACGGCAGGCCCCTGTAGACGGTGACGAGGCCCGCGTCGTTCGTGCCGATGAAGTAGACCTGACGGCTGAGCGCGTAGAGCCCGGCGATCACCGCGGCCACGAGCACCAGCGCCACCAGCGCGCCGACAAAACGGCGGCTACGGCGCCGCCGCCGCGGCGGAGCCGCGGCTGGTGTGGCGCTACGTGGGGCGGGTGGGCGCACGATCGTCGCGTCCGCGGGTGCATCGCCGAACGCGGTGAGCGGCTCGTCCTCCTCGCGGGCGGCAGGCTCGGCCCCGGAGCTCGCGGGCGCAGCGGCCGCGACGTCTGCGGCGCTGATCTCGCCGACGATCGTGTCCTCGTCGGCCGGCGCTGGCGTCGCCGGAGCCGTGGCCTCCGCAGCCTCGCCCTCGCCGAGGCGGAACAGGATCACCGTGATGTTGTCCTTGCCGCCGCTCTGGTTCGCCGCGCGCACGAGCTCGTCCGCGACCTCGTCGAGCGAGCCGGCCGAGCGCAGGATCGAGCCCACCTCGTCGTCCGAGATCATCGACGTGAGCCCGTCCGAGCAGATCAGGAACACGTCGCCCTCACGTCCCGCGAGCGTGTAGGTGTCCACCTCCACGTCCGGCTCCGGCCCAAGCGCGCGCGTGATGATCGACCGCTGCGGATGGTGCTCGGCCGCCTCCGGCGTGATCTGGCCGCTGCGCTCCAGCTCGGCCACAAGCGAGTGATCGCGCGTGAGCTGCTCGAGCTTGCCATCGCGCAGGCGGTAGGCGCGACTGTCGCCCACGTGCGCGAGGCTCACCTCGTCGCCGTGGACCTTGGCCAGCGTGAGCGTGGTGCCCATTCCGCGGCGCGACTCGTCCGCCACCGCGAGGTCGTAGATGCGCCGGTTGGCCTGGCGCACGATGTTCGCCAGCTGCGCCTCCGCCGGCTCGCCAGACTCGGTCGCGCCCTCCACGGCCTCCACGGCCACGGCCGACGCCACCTCACCGGCCTTGGCCCCACCCATCCCGTCCGCCACGGCGAACAGCGGCGGATCGACAACGAGCGAATCCTCGTTCGCGCTGCGCTGGCGGCCGACGTCCGTGCGGCCAGCCTGCTCGACGATGCGGAGGGCCACGGCTACCGCACTACTCCTCGTAGCGGTATTCGCTGTCGCCTATGCGGATCGTGTCGGCCATCTTGAGCCGCTCCGCCGTCTTGACCTGGCGCCCGTTCAGGTAGGTGCCGTTCGTGGAGCCCATGTCCTCCAGGTACATGAACTCGGAGCGCGGGAAGATCCTCGCGTGGGCGGACGAGGCGAAGGCGTCGTCCACGCGGATGTCCGCATTGTCCGAGCGCCCGAAGGTCGCGCCCTCGCCCACCTCGAAGATCGTGCCCGGCTCGTGGCCCATCGCGGCCACCACCTGCAGCCGCGGGCTCACGCCCGACCGCAGATCGGGCGTGCTGCGCTCGCGACGCCTCGGACCGGGCAGGTCCACCGGCTCGGCAGCGGCCGACGTGCCCTCGTAGCGGGCCAGGTCGCGCATGGCGCTGCGCACCACCCACAGGAGGAAGAGATAGAGGACGGCAAGGAAGCCGAACTTGAGCGCGACCGCGAGCGGTTCGTCCATTGCTAGTCGAGCTCGAAGGTCAGGTCCGTCACACCGATGGTGATCCGGTCCCCGGGGCCGAGGGCGGCCTGGTTCACGCGCTGGCCGTTGACCTTGATGCCGTTGGTCGAGCCGAGGTCCATCACCTGCCACCCGCTCTCATCGCGGCGAAGCTCGGCGTGGCGCCGCGAGACGTTCGGGTCCGCGAGGACTATGTCCGCCTCGCGACTGCGGCCCACGACCACGTGACTGCCGCTCAGCACGTTGCGGCGGCCCTCGCCCACCAGCAGCGCCTGGCGCCGGTCGAGCGCCGGGTCGAGTCGGCGCACCTCGCGGTCGGGTGAGTAGACCATCGTGTGCCCGAAGTCCCCGGCCGAGGGAGGCGGCGTGGCCGGCGATTCCGGTGCCTCCTCGTCATCCGGCGCGGCCAGCAGCTGGGCCTGGATCCCGAACTCGCCCAGGTCGAGGCGCTCGTCCGTGTGGAACTCCACCTGGGGCCGCGTCGAGAGCGCGAAGGACTCCTGCCTGGCGTGCTCGAGCAGGTAATCGGACAGCTCCTTGCGCAGCGCCGGCTCGTAGCTCGCGAACTGCTCCCGGTCCTTCTCGGACAGGAACACGCGGTAGTGGTTCGGCACGTACACGCGCGAGACGGAGACCATCTGGTTGTCCTCCATCTCCTTGGCCAGCTTGTGGGCCAGCTCAACGGGCTGGACGCTCGTCTTGAAGGCGCGGCCGAACGCGCCCTCCACGAGCCCACCGAGCTTCGCCTCCAGGTTGCGCAACATGCTCATCTCGCCTCGCAGAGTAGTCCTAAGCCGTTGTAACGCGCGGAGTACGCCACGGCTCCTGCGCGGACGTCGTGTGCGAGATCACAAGCACCAGCAACGCCGCCGCGATGCTCCCCGCCACAGCGCCGCGCGCGTGGTCGAGCGCCACGTCGGCGGCGAGCGCGTCGCCGAGCGCCAGGTGTGCCGCGATCAGGGCCGCGGCACAGAGCGCCGCGCCCACGAGGTCCACCGCGAGCCAGCGTCCGCGCACCACCACAGGGAGCGCGATCGCCACGGCCACCCAGGCCAGCACTGGTGCGAGGGCGGGGGTGGTGGCGAGCGGCTGAAGCGCATCCGCCGCCGCGGCGGATATCGAGCCCTCCCAGTCGCCGCGCGGCAGCGTGCCGTCGGGAGAGCCGAACAGCAGGGCCCTGCCCGTGAGCGCCTCGCCGAGCACGAGCCACCAGAAGCCAGCCGCGGCCAGACCGGCGCGCCGCGCGGGCGTGGAGGCGAGCGCCGCGACGCCGACGAAGGCCGGCCCGAGCGCGATCGTCCCGAGCAGCGGTGCCAGCACCGGCACCGACCAGAGCAGCCCGGCGCGCGGGAGCAGCAGCGGGATCGGCGCCGCGGCGGCGAGCAGCAGCAGCGCGGTGCCCTGCCGGTCGGCCTCCGGCGAGACGAGCCAGCCGCACAGTCCGATCACCGCGAGCAACCAGCCGATGCGGGGCAGCACCGCGGTCGCGGCGGCCGCGATTCCGGCAGCAGCGAACGCCGAGAAGGATGGATCGGGACCGAGGCCCTCCAGGCACGCGAGCACCAGCCCGCCGGCGGCGAGGCCCGCAGCGGCGCGCTCGAGCAACCTGACGGGCGCGCGGGCGCCCTCCGCTGCACCGGGGTGGGCATCAAGGGACCCGGCACGCGAGCGGCGCCACGGGAACCCGCGGCCGCGCGACACGCTCGCGAAGCCCGACCCGCCTCAGCGTGGCCGGCTCCACGAGGCCGCCCTCGTCGGTCAGCTCGGATTCCGCCGCCTGGAGCTCGGCGCGCAGCCGCGCTGGCGCGGGCCGGCGGGCCGGGTCGATGTCGAGCGCCTCGTCCACGGCGTCGCAGAGCTCGAGCGGAAGGTCGCGGCGTAGCGCGGCCAGCGAGGGCAGGGGGCGGCCGAGGCGCCGCGCCGTGGCCGCCGGCCCACCCGCTCGCACGGGATTCGTGCCCGTCCATGCCTCGTAGAGGGTGAGCGCTAGCGAATAGACGTCGCAGGCCGGCGTCACGCGCGCGCCCTCGGCCTGCTCGGGCGCCATGTAGGCAAGCGTGCCCACCACGTCGCCGGTGCGCGTGAGCGGGTCGCCGCTCGTCACATGCGCCACGCCGAAGTCGGCGAGCTTGGCGAATCCCGCCCCAGCGGCGGGCTCGGCGAGCACCATCACGTTCTGCGGCTTCACGTCGCGGTGGATGACCCCGCGCGCGTGCGCGTGCTCCAGGGCCTCACAGAGCGCGATTCCGATGCGGGCCACGTCGCGGTCGGCGATTGCGCCCGCCTGCGTGAGCTCCGCGAGGGTTCGCCCCCGAACGAGCTCGGAGACGAGGTAGACGTCGTGCTCGTCGGAGGCCAGCTCGTAGATCGCAACGATGCCGGGGTGATTCAGGCGGGCAGCGGCCCGCGCCTCCCTCTCCACGCGCTCGCCGGCCCCGCCATCGCGCGGAATCGCCTTGACAGCGACCTCGCGCTCGAGCTTCTCGTCCCAGGCGAGCCAGACGACCCCGAATCCACCCGCCCCCAGACGCCGCTCCAGCCGGTATCGGCCAAGGATCAGCCGAGCCCCAGCCCCGTCTGTGAGCCGTTGTGTAGGGTCCGAGCCGCCTAGCGGCAGAGTGCGCTGCTCATCCGTGAAGCCTGTCTCGGAACGTCTCATCCCAGTTTCGTGTTCGGGTTGTGGAGAGCGCGTCCTGCCCCCCGTGCATACTCTCACCGACCGAAGCGCCAGCTGGCGCCCCCAGCGCTAGGAGCGATTCTCCTGTCCTTCCTCGACGAACCGGACGAGCCAGTAAGCCGCCCGCGCCGCCGGACGCCGGGCGGTCCTTCAACGGACCGCCAGACGCTCATGGTGCGGCGGACCATAGCCATCGGCGGTGGCCTGCTGCTGCTGATCCTGTTCGTATTCGCCTTCAGGGGCTGCCTGGACGCGCGCAAGGAGCGGGCGATGGAGGACTACGTCCGCGGCGCCAACGAGCTCACCAAGCTCTCCCAGGCGGAGAGCACCCAGCTCTTCGACCTCCTGAGCGCCCCCACCGACACCGACCAGACCATCAACCGCCAGAACCAGGCCAACGCGCTGCGCAGCGACTCGGCGACGCTTTCTGACCGCGCGCGCGACCTCGACGTGCCGGACGAGCTGTCGGAGGCGAATGACTACTTCGTCGAGGCGCTCGACCTCCGCCGTGATGGGCTGGCCAAGTGGCGGATCAGCTGCCCGGCGCCCTGGCACAGGAGGAGCGGCGCAACAGCACTGAGGTGATCGCGGAGATGATGCAGGTCTTCCTCGCGAGTGACGTTCTGCTCATCTCCCGCTTCGAGCCGCACTCGAGCAGCGCTCTGAAGAAGGAGGACATGGACGCGATGATCACGTCGAGGGAGCGCTTCGCTTCGTGTAGGACATCCAGTGGGTGAACCCGGACTTCGTAGCGGACCAGATCGCAGGCATCCGCGGGACGGACGGTGGCAGCGCAACGCCCGGTGCGCACGGGAATGGGCTCGGCACCGTTTCCCTGGGCGGCGTGGCGCTCACCCCGGGCGGCGGGGCCACCGTGCCGCTGACATCGGACATCGCCTTTGACGTCCAGGTGGTGAACCAGGGCGAGAGCACGGAGACCGACGTGCAGGTCCAGGTGACCGTCGGCGAGGGGGGCGACGCCATCAAGCTCGAGGACTCGATTCCCGAGATCGCCGCCGGCGAGGCCAAGAACGTGCCGATCCCGCTCTCCGAGCAGCCTCCGACCGGCCAGAACGTGCCGATCACGGTGAGGGTGAAGCCGGTGCCGGGCGAAGAGGTCACGGACAACAACGAGGCCGACTTCACGGTCATCTTCACGCGCTGATTGCTCTCAGTACCCTGGCGGCCGTGGACGATCTGAACTCCACACAGGGCATCGTGGCGCTGGCGGCCGCGGGCGCTGCGGCGATTGCGCTTCTGTGGGTGATCGTGCTCGCCGTGAAGCTGCGCCGGGTGCGCGCAGCGCAGCGCACCATCCTCGGCGGCGAGGACATCGACCTGGCGGCGCACGCCGCCTCGCTCCAGGAGGCCTTCGTCCAGTTGCGCGATTGGGTGGAGGAGGTGGCCGCGGGCCTCGAGGGCCGTGTGGCGGCCACCGAGCGGCGCGTGGACGGCTCCATCACACACACCTCCGTGGTCCGCTACGACGCCATGAACGAGCTCTCAGGCCAGCAGTCCAGCACCGTGGCGCTGCTCGACGAGCGCCGGACCGGAGTGGTGATCTCCTCGATCCTGCACCGCGACCAGGCCCGCCTCTACGTGAAGCAGGTGCGCGAGGGCAACCCGGAGTACGAGCTCTCGCCGGAGGAGGAGCAGGCGGTCTCCGAGGCGATGGCAGGCACGCCCGCGGGCGCCTGATGCGCGTCGCGTACCTCGGTCCCGCTGGGACCCACAGCGAGGAGGCCCTGCGCGCGTCCGCTCCGCCGAACAGCCAGGAGCTCCCCTACCCGACGATCTACGACGCGGTGATGGCCGTCCAGGACGGCACCGTGGACACGGCGATCGTGCCGATCGAGAACGCGCTCGAGGGCAGCGTCGGCGTGACGCTCGACACGCTGGTGCTCGACGCCGAGGACGTGCGCATCGCCGCCGAGGTGGTCCACCCGATCCATCACTGCGTGATCGCTGCCTCGGAGCTGACGCTGTCGCGGGTGGAGCGAGTCGTCTCTCATCCGCAGGCCACCGCGCAGTGCGCGCGCTTCCTGCGTGAGCACCTCCCGCACGCCGAGCACGTGAGCGCGCCCTCCACGGCGGATGCCGTGCAATCCGTCTGCGAGTCGGCTGACAGCCTCACGGTCGCGCTCGGCTCGCGGCTCGCCGCCAACCTCTACGACTGCCACGTCGTGGCCGAGAACGTCGAGGACCACCCCGACAACGTCACGCGCTTCGTGTGGCTCACGCGCGCCGATGCCGTGGGCGAGCCCGGCGCCGGCGCCAAGACCTCGGTGGTCTTCTGGGGTGGCGGCGACGAGTCGCCGGGGTGGCTCGTGGACCTGCTCTCGGAGCTCTCGAGCCGCGGCGTGAACCTCACCCGCATCGAGTCGCGGCCCCGACGAACGGGTCTTGGGCACTACATGTTCTTCGCGGATCTCGAGGGAGCCGCCGGCGTGTCGCCGGTCAGCGAGGCCCTCGACGCTCTTGCCGGGCACGTCGACGAGCTGCGAGTACTCGGCTCTTACGCGCGGCCCCTCTGGCTAGACTGACCGCACCGTGGCAGTACGGGCGCACGTGTCCTACACGACCGAGCCGGGTGATTTCGAACCAGGCCCTGTCGTCGCGCTGCCCAGGGCCGGCCGGCCTGAGCAGCGCAGTTCGACGCCCGGCCGAGTGCTGGTACTGAACGCGTCCTACGAGCCGATCAACGTGTGCACCGTTCGACGCGCGGCCGTCCTCATACTCAAGAACCGCGCCGAGGTGCTCGAGAAGGGCGACTGGGCTCTGCACGCCGAGAACCTCACGCTGCCGCGGCCGGTGGTGATCCGGCTGCTCACCTACGTGCGCATCCCACGCGACGCGCATCGCCGCAAGATCACCCGCCGCGCGGTGTTCGCGCGTGACCGCTGGACCTGCCAGTACTGCGGACATGAGCGCGGCAACCTCACGGTCGACCATGTGATCCCGCGCTCCAAGGGCGGGGACTCCACCTGGGAGAACATCGTCACCTGCTGCGCTCCCTGCAACCGCCGCAAGGGCGACCGGCTGCCGCGGCAGGCCAACATGGTCCCGGCCCGGCGCCCGAAGGCGCCGAACCCGACCATCTTCATCCACGTGGCCACGCCGACGATCCCCGCAGCGTGGGAGCAATACCTGGTGGTGGCCGCCTAGTGCACGAAACGCCTCCGGGCGCTCCCCAGCCCCCGCGCGCGGGAGACGTGGCGCCCTACGTCGAGGACGAGCGACCCGCCACGCTGGCGGACATCCGCAGCCTCAGGCGCTGGCTCGCCGTCGCGGGCATCTGGGCCGTCGCGGCAACCGCGTTGGGCGTCATCGCACTGCTCGAGGCGAACAAGGACGACAGCGCTGATCAGACCAAGGCAGCGGGCGAGCTCGGCCGCGTTCAACAGCAGCTGAACTCGCGGATCGACGACCTCGAATCGCGCGTCGACGACCTGCCCACATCAGACGACTTGTCGAAGCTCGACGACCGACTGAAGGCGGTCGAGGACGACGCGGACAAGAGCAAGACGGCGGCGGATCGCCTCAGCGGCCGGGTCGACGATCTCGAGGGGCGCGTGGACGAGCTCGAGACGAGGGTCGAGGAGCTCGAGTCATCGGACTCGGGGACGACGACGACCACTCCCTAACGACGACTCCTCGGTCTGCTTCAATAACCGGACCAGGGAAAGGAGGTGGTCCGAACTTGACTGACAGAATTCTTGGGACCCTGGAGGTGTCCGGCCGCTAGACGACCGGAGCTGGACCCCGTCAAGCGGAGTCCAACCGTGACACTGTCGGCGATATCTGGCCGGGGTTGGTCCCGCCGGTCGCAGTAGAGCCGCCGATCACGTCCAGCAGAAAATCGAGAGGGGCGTCCCAATGTGCGGGGCGCCCCTCTTGCGTTCTGGCCTTAAGCAGGGGCGCCGAGAGCTACTCGTCGTCTGCGTCGTCGGCTCGTCGGACGTCCGGCTCGACCAGGTCGTCGGCGTCGGGCTCGACCACCTCGACGACCTGCACGTCGGCCGTCTCCAGCTCGTTGAGCTCCTCCTGCACCTCCGCCGAGGTGTCGGCGGCGCTCTCCATGACGAGGGCCACGGCACTCACCGTGTCGTCGTCGCGCAGGTTCATGACGCGGACGCCCTGGGCGGGACGGCCCTGCTTCGAGATGCCCTTCACGGAGGTGCGCTGGACCATGCCGCTCTGCGAGATGAACACCAGGTCGTGGTGGTCGCGCACCATCAGCGCGCCGGCCACGCCACCCTTCTTCTCGGTCAGCCCGATGGTCTTGACGCCCATGGACCCGCGGCCCTTCACCGGGTACTCCTCGATCGCGGTGCGCTTGCCGTAGCCGTTCTCGGTCACGACCAGCAGCTCCATGTCCGGCCGCACCACGTCCATCGCGAGCACGCGGTTGTCGCCGCGCGACACGTTCATGCCCTTCACGCCGGCGGTGTCGCGGCCCATGGGCCGCACCTGGTCCTCGTTGAAGCGCGCCGCCTGGCCGGAGCGCGACACCATGATGATGTCGTCGTCCCCGCTCGTCCGGCGCACCTGCACGAGCTCGTCGTCGTCGCGGATGTTGATCGCGATGATGCCGTCGGCCTTGATCGGCGTGTTGTAGGCGAGGAACTCGGTCTTCTTGATCTGACCCTTGCGCGTGGCGAAGACGAGGAACTTGCCCTCCTTGAAGTCACGCGTGGCCTGGACGGCCTGCACGCGCTCGCCCTCGCGCATCGGCAGCAGGTTCACGAGCGCCCGGCCCTTTGCCGTACGCGAGGCCTCCGGCAGCTCGTAGACCTTCTGGCGATAGACCTTGCCGCGGTTCGTGAAGAACAGCAGGTAGTCGTGCGTCGAGCTCACGAAGAGGTGCTCGATGTAGTCCTCGTCCTTCATGTCCATTCCGGTCACGCCGATACCGCCGCGCTTCTGCTGGCGGTAGGTGGCGAGCGGGAGCGTCTTGATGTAGCCGGAACGCGTGATCGCGATGACCATCTGCTGGTCGGCGATCAGGTCCTCGATGTCGATCTCGTCCTCGGAGTGCGTGATCTGCGTACGGCGCTCGTCGCCGTAGCGCTCCCGGATCTCGAGCAGCTCCTCCCGGATCAGGGCCATGACCTTCGCCTCGTCACCGAGGATGTCGCGCAGCCACTTGATGCGCTCGAGCACGTCGGCGTGCTCGGTCTTGATCTCGTTCGTCTGAAGAGCCGTGAGGCGCTGGAGGCGCAGGTCGAGGATCGCCTGGGCCTGGATGCGGCTGAGCTCGAAGCGCTCGATCAGGCCGTCGCGGGCCGTGTCCGGGTCCTTCGAGCCGCGGATCAACTCGATGACCTCGTCGATGTTCTCGATCGCGACGAGGAGGCCCTCGAGGATGTGGAGCCGCGCCTCCTTCTCGCGCAGCTCGTGCTTCGTCCGCCGCACGATGATGTCGCGCTGGTGGTCGACGTAGTTCTTGACGATCGGCAGCAGCCCGAGCGTGCGCGGCACGCCGTCCACGAGCGCGACCATGTTGACCCCGAAGGTCGTCTGCAGCTGGGTGTGCTTGTAGAGCTTGTTGAGCACGACCTTGGGGATCGCGTCGCGCTTCAGCTCGATCACGAGCCGGATGCCTGACTTGTCGGACTCGTCGCGGAGATCCGAGATCTCCTTCAGCCGGCCGTTCTGGACCTGCTCGACGATCTTCTGCATCAGGCCGCTGCCGTCACCGCGCCCGTCGCCCTTGTAGACCTGGAAGGGCATCTCGGTGACGATGATGCGCTCCTTGCCGCGCTCCATCGGCTCGATGTGGGCCCTGCCGCGAACGACGACGCGGCCGCGCCCTGTCTCGTAGGCGTCGCGGATCCCGCCGTGCCCGACGATGATGCCGCCGGTGGGGAAGTCCGGGCCCTTGATGTGCTTCATCAGGCCAGACACGTCGATCGACGTGTCGTCGATGAACGCCACCACCGCGTCGATCGTCTCGCGCAGGTTGTGCGGCGGGATGTTGGTGGCCATCCCGACCGCGATCCCGGACGAGCCGTTCACGAGCAGGTTCGGGAAGCGCGCCGGCAGGACGAGCGGCTCCTGGCGCGACTCGTCGTAGTTCGGGCCGAACTCGACGGTGTCCGCGTCGATGTCGCGGAGCATCTCCGTGGCGAGCCGCGAGAGGCGCGCCTCGGTGTACCGCATGGCGGCCGGTGAGTCGTTGTCGATCGACCCGAAGTTGCCCTGCGGGTCGATCAGCGGGTAGCGCATCGCGAAGTCCTGGCCGAGCCGGACCAGCGCGTCGTAGATCGCCGAGTCGCCGTGCGGGTGGTAGTTACCCATCACGCCGCCGACGACGTTCGCGCACTTGCGGTGTGGACGCCCGGGCTGGAGCCCGGAGTCGTACATCGAGTAGAGGATGCGGCGGTGGACCGGCTTCAGCCCGTCGCGCACGTCCGGTAGCGCGCGGCCCACGATCACGCTCATGGCGTAGTCGAGGTACGAGGAGCGCATCTCCTCCTCGAGCCCGCGCGGCTCGATGTTCCCGCCTGTCAACTGATCAATGCTCATCTCTTACACGTCCAGGTTGGTGACTTCGCGTGCGTGGTTCTCGATGAACTCACGCCTTGGCTCGACGGCGTCTCCCATCAGCATCGAAAAGATCTGGTCCGCCGCGCTGGCGTCGTCGATCGTTACCTGCTGAAGCGTCCGGTTCTCCGGATCCATCGTTGTGTCGAAGAGCTGGTCGGCGTTCATCTCACCGAGGCCCTTGAAGCGCTGGAGCGGCACGCCGTCGCGGCAGATCTCCAGCACCCTCGTGCGCAGCTCCTCGAACGAGAGCGCGTCGTTCTCCTTCTTGCCGAGCGCCACGTGGAAGGGCGGCGCGCCGGCCAGCTCCTGAAGCTCCTTGTGGATCTTGATGAAGCCGCGGTACTCGCCCGTCTCGAACAGGGCGCGCGCCAGCCGGTAGGTCTTCGCCGTGCCGGTCTTGCGCTCGATGAACATCGCCACGATCTCGGTGTCGGTCTCCTCGATGAGCGACGTCTCGTAGGCCTCGCCGTCGGGATCGGCGCCCTTCAGCAACTCGATCACGGCGTCCGGGTCGCTCGCTCCCTCGTCGAGCAGCGCCGACTCCTCCAGGAACGTGATCGGGTCGTGCCCCCACTCGGCGCGCAGGGCAGCGGCCCAGCCCTCGTACTGCTTGAGGAGGCGGCCGTACTTCTGCCAGCGCGCGTGCGTGAGGCTGAAGGCATTGCCGTCACGGTCCGAGACGTCCATCTTCTCCAGCTTGTCCCGCAGGAGGACCTCCTCGAGCTCGGACTCCTTCTCGATGTAGACGTCCTGCTTGCCCGACTTGATCTTGTAGAGCGGCGGCTTCGCGATGTACACGTAGCCGGCGTCGATCAGCTCGGCCATCTCGCGGTACAGGAAGGTGAGGACGAGCGTGCGGATGTGCGCGCCGTCCACGTCGGCGTCCGTCATCACGATGATCTTGTGGTAGCGCGCATTCGTGATGTCGAGCTCCTCGCGAATCCCGGTGCCGATCGCGGTGATCAGCGCCTGGATCTCCTTGTTCGAGAGCACCTTGTCGATGCGGTTCTTCTCGACGTTGATGATCTTCCCGCGCAGCGGCAGGATGGCCTGCGTGTTGCGGTCGCGGCCCTGCTTGGCGGAACCGCCGGCTGAGTCACCCTCGACGATGAAGATCTCGGCCAGCGCGGGGTCGCGGACGGAGCAGTCGGCGAGCTTGCCGGGCAGGGTGGAGTTCTCGAGCGCGGACTTGCGCCGCGTCAGGTCACGCGCCTTGCGGGCGGCGTCACGCGCGCGGGCGGCCTCGACCGACTTGCGGATCGCCTGGCGCGCCTCGGTGGGGTTCTCCTCGAGGAACTCGGCCAGCCCCTTGTTCACGGCGGCCTGCACGAAGCCCTCGACGGGCGGGTTGCCGAGCTTGGTCTTGGTCTGGCCCTCGAACTGAGGGTCGGCGATCTTCACCGAGATGATCGCGGTGAGACCCTCGCGCACGTCCTCACCCTGAAGGTTCGGATCCTTCTCCTTGAGCTCGCCGACCTGGCGCGCGTAGGCATTGATCGTGCGGGTGAGTGCCGACCGGAAGCCGGACAGGTGCGTGCCGCCCTCGTGCGTGTTGATGTTGTTGGCGAACGAGAGCAGCGTCTCCTGGTAGGAGTTGTTCCACTGCATCGCGACCTCGACCTCGCCGATGTCGCTCGAGTCCTCGAGGTACACGATCTTCTGGTGCAGCGGCTCGCGGGTGCCCTGGCTGTGCAGGTACTTGACGAAGTCGCGGATGCCGCCCTCGTACTGGAAGGTCGTCTCGAAGCGCTCGGCGCCGCGCTCGTCGCGGAAGCCGATCTTGAGGCCCTTCGTGAGGAATGCCATCTCGCGGAAGCGCTGCTCGAGCGTCCCGCGGTCGTAGTCGATCGTCTCGAAGATCTCGAGATCCGGAAGGAAGGTGATGCTGGTACCGCGCCGGTCGGTCTTTGCGCCCTTCTCGAGCTGGCCCATCGGAGCCCCGCGTTCGTAGGACTGCGTGTGCTCGAAACCGTCGCGCCAGATCGTGAGGTGGAGCCACTCGGAGAGAGCGTTGACGACCGAGACGCCGACGCCGTGCAGGCCGCCCGACACCTTGTAGCCGCCGCCGTCGCCGAACTTGCCGCCGGCGTGGAGCACCGTGAGCACGACCTCGGCGGCCGGCTTCTTCTCCTTGGCCATGACGTCCACGGGGATCCCGCGGCCGTTGTCGGTGACCGTGACGCTGTTGTCCGGGTGGATGGCGATCTCCACCTCGGTGGCCTCGCCGGCGAGCGCCTCGTCGACCGAGTTGTCCATCACCTCGTAGATCAGGTGGTGAAGACCGCGCTGACCCGTGGAGCCGATGTACATACCCGGGCGCTTGCGGACGGCCTCGAGGCCCTCGAGGACGGTGATGTCCTGGGCGTCGTATGACCCGTTCTTCTTCTTCGGGCCGTCCTTCTTCTCGGGCTGCTCCGCCAAGTTGTTCCTTCCAATCTCATGGGCGCGGCTGGCGCCCAACTCCGCAGGCGCTTAGGCGCCCGCCTCTGCGGGCACGAGTGGCGCCCGCTGATTACCACGAAAAGCCCCGACTCGGGCCCCTCTCAGGCCGGGTCGGGGCGGTACATAAGACCGCTCTAGATACTAGCAGGCTACCCCCGATCTCGGACGGTTCGGCGGGTTACAAAATCCCCGCAAATCGCAACAAATTAGTGCCTTCCAGCTACTGGTTCGGGGCCGAACCGACCACGAAGCGCAACTTCTTCACCGAACCCGCCGCCGGGCGGCCCTCCTCGCCGGCCAGCGCATCCCCGAAACGGGTGAGCAAATCGGGCCCAAGCAGCTCGAGCTCCTGCGCCCAGACCGCCGACTCGCAGGCCACGGTGACCACCCCGTCGCGCTCCGATATCGGGGTGGCCGAGCCGGCCAGGCTGGGTCCCGCGACATCGGCCCAGACGGCCTGCACACGGGCGAGCAGGGTGGTGGGCTCAGCGCCGCGCACGACCCCCTCCAGGGCCACCGACAGGGCCCGCGGGGCGAGCCGCCTCACGCGGCCACCGCCCGCGTTCCGGCGCTCACGGCGCCGTCCTCCACGCGAATCAGCCCGCCTGTCGCCAGCGTCGCCCCGGGCACATGCTCGGGCTCAGTCGTGGTGACCACCGCCTGCCCTCCCGATCGCAGCAGCTCAGCCAGCAGCTCGCGGCGCTCCGCATCGAGCTCCGACATGACGTCGTCGAGCAGCATCAGCGGCAGGCGGGCTCGGCGCTCTGCCAGAAGCGAGCGCTCGGCGAACAGCAGGGCGAGCAGCGCGGCTCGCTGCTGTCCCTGTGAGCCGTAGGCACGCAGCGGAGCGTCGCCGAGGAGGAGCTGAAGCTCGTCGCGGTGCGGACCGTGCGCGGTGAAGCCGCGCTCGAGGTCGGCCTGGCGGCGCTCCGCCAGCTCGGCGGCGAGCCCCTCGGCGTCGGTGGCAGGCGAGCGCGGGCGGTAGCGCAGCTCCGCCTCGCCGGGCAGGCCCAGGCTGGCACCGAGCTCGCTGAAGAGCGGGCGCAGGCCGTCGATCGCCTCCGCCCGATCCTGCATGAGCCGGATCCCGTGGCGAGCCAGCTCGGCATCCCAGGCGTCGAGCGCCGCCGGGCTGGCCGCTCCTGCGCGGATGCGGGCCACGAGCGCATTTCGCTGCGCGAGCGCGCGCGAGTAGGAGCTGCGCGTCTCGGCGCGACTCGGCCAGAGGGCGGCGACGACCTGGTCGAGGTGGGCCCGGCGCGCGGCCGGCGCACCCTTGACGAGCTCGAGTCGCTCCGGGAGAAAGACGCTGGCGAGCGGACGGACCGCCACCGCGGACAGGCTGTCCACAGGGCTGTCGTCAACCCGCATGTGCTTGGCCTCGCCGGGCTGGAAGCCGACCTCGATGCGGTGCTCCCCGTCGTCGCCGACGAGGTCGAGGACGACCCTCGCCACCCCCTCGCCCCCGCGGCGCACGAGCTCACGCTCGTTCGAGGTGCGCGGCGAGCGCGCGGTGCAGCCGAAGTAGAGCGCCTCGAGCAGGTTGGTCTTGCCGGCGCCGTTCGGGCCCGCCACCACGGTGAGACCCTCGCTCAGCTCAACGTCCGCGGACTCGTAGTTGCGGAAGTCGCGCAGCTCGATGCGCGTGACGCGCATGGGGTCGCCTAGTTCGCCCTGATGCGGGAGAGGCGAGCAGCCCAAGGACGCAGGCTCGAAGGCTTGCGGGCGGGCAAGCCGAGAGCCGAGGACGCCGGGATGCGACGCCTATCGCGCATCAGACGTTCAGTCGAATTGGCATGACGAGGTACCTGAACCCGGCGTCCTCGTCCCCGGACTGGATCAGCCCCGGCCGCAGCGGGCTGATCAACTTCAGGAGCAGCTCCTCCGACTCGGCGCTCTCGAGGCCCTCGCGGAAGAACTCCGGGTTGAAGCCGATCTCGAGCGCCTCGCCCGCAAAGGGCACCGGCAGCGACTCGCTGGCCTCTCCCACGTCCGGGGTCTGCGCCGACACGTCGAGCGTGCCCTCCGAGAAGCGCAGCCGCAGCGGCGCGTTCTTCTGCGCGAGCAGACCGACGCGGCGCACGACCTCGAGCAGCTCGTCGCGGCTGATCCGCAGCTCGTGCTCGTACGCCTCGGGGAGCAGCTGCTGGTAGTTCGGGAAGCGGCCCTCGACGAGCCGCGAGGACAGCACGATGTCGTCGACCGTGAAGACGACCTGGTTCTCGAGGGCGGCCACGCCGATCGTCTCGGCTCCGCCGGCCGACGCAATCCGGCCCAGCTCCTGGAGCGTCCGGGCCGGCACGTTGGCCTCGAGCGCTCCGCTCAGCTCCGAGTCGAGCTTGGTCTCCTTCACGCCGAGCCGATACGAGTCCGTGGCGACCATGCGCAGGTCGTTGCCGCTGGCGGTCACGAGAACGCCGGTGAGGTGCGGACGCGTCTCGTCCCTCGATGCGGCGCGGGCCACTCGGGCGATCGTGTCGACGAAGGCGGCCGCGGGAACGGTGATGCTCCCGTCAGCCGGCGGCTCCGGCAGCTTCGGGAAGTCCTCGGTGGGCAGCGTGCGCAGGTGGAACTTCGCCGGACCCGACATGACCTCCACGTCCTGCTCCGCGCTTCGGTACTCGAGCGTCAGGTCGTCCTTCGGCAATGAGCGAACCACGTCGAGGAGAAGACGACCGGGGACGACGGCCTGGCCGGGGGAGGAGTCGGTGGTCTCGAGCGCTACGCGAACGCCCAGCTCCATGTCGGTGGCCTGGAGCTCCGCCTTGCCGTCCTCCACGCGGAGGAGGACGCCGGCGAGCGAGGGAACGGGACCACGGGTGGATGCGCCGCGGACGGCGACGCCGAGTCGAGCGAGGAACGTTTCACGGGAAACGGTGAGCTTCAAAAGATGCTGCCTATCTCAAATAGAGGTGATTGGAGGGTGTTCAGAAGTTGATATCCGGAGCGATGCGGCTTGGGGAGCGCGATCGCCCTTGTGCAGGAAGCTGTTGATTCTTCCATTCACACCGGTCAGGACGAGGGACGACCCAGCCGGCGGCGCAGGTTGTCAACCGCTCCGCGCATCGAGTCGTCGCTGCGGATGGCGGCGCTCACGCGGTTCACGGCGTGCAGGACGGTGGTGTGATTGCGCCCGCCGATGCCGCGGCCTATCTCCGGAAGGCTGTGCTCGGTGAGCTCGCGGGCGAGGTACATCGCGACCTGCCGTGCGGACGCGACGGCCGGCCGACGATCGCGGGCCAGCAGCGCCGCTCGTTCGACCCCGAACTCCTGTGCCGCGGCGTCGAGGATCTCCCCGATACCGCAGACATCACTGGCATTGTCCTCGCCGAGCCGGCGCAGGACGTGGCGGACGAGCGCCGGCGTTGCGGGCTCACCCTTGAGCGACGCGTAGGCCACCACGCGGATCAGCGCTCCCTCGAGCGCACGCACGCTGGTGGAGACACGACCGGCGATCTCCTCGATGACCTCGGGCGCCACGTCGAGATCGTCGAGCCGGGCCCGCTTGGCGAGAATCGCCCGCCGGACCTCGACCTCGGGGGTGTCGAGCTCGACCACGAGCCCCGAACGGAAGCGCTCGGTCAGACGGTCCTCAAGGCCCGGGATGTCCTCGGGAGCGCAATCGGAGGTCATAACGAGCTGCCTGCCGGCGTCCAGGAGTGCATTGAACGTGTGGAAGAACTCCTCGCGCGTACGTGCGCGCCCGGTGAGGAACTGAACGTCGTCGATGAGGACCACGTCCGAGCTGCGAAAGCGCTGCTTGAAGTCGGCGGTGCTCTTCACGCGCACCGCCTCCACGAACTCGCTCGTGAACTCCTCGATCGTGGCGTAGCGAACCCTCAGGCCCGAGCCGAACCGCTCGACGTAGTTGCCGATCGCGTGTAGAAGGTGCGTCTTGCCGATTCCGGGCGATCCGTGCAGGAAGAGCGGGTTGTACGAGTGGGCCGGCAGCTCTGCCACGGACAGCGCGGCGGCGTGGGCGAAGCGGTTGCCCTCACCGATCACGAACTGGTCGAACGTGTACTTCGGGTTCAGCTGGTCGCGCCGGTGGCCCGCGCCGTTTCCGTTTGCCACCACCGGTGCGCCACTCCCCTCCTCAACGGACGGGGCCTTCCAGTCGGACCCGACAACCTCGACGGTCGCCTGAGCGTCGAACCGAGCGGCCGCGGCGCGGCGCAGCAGCGGCAGATAGCGCTCGGCGACCGACATCCGGATGTGCTCGGGGGCGCGCACGTACACCGTGAGACCGTGCACGCCGGCCAGCTCCAGCGGGTCGATCCAGATGTGGAACTTGAAATCGGGAGTCTCCCTGCGGAGCTCGTCGCGGATGTGGTCCCAGATCTCGTCGGGCTGTGGCGGCACGGGCGGTCGCGACCCTCCTGAAGGGTCTGGGTAGAAGGACTGTTCGCGGGGGGAAGGGACGGGCGATACATCGGCCACGCCGCCCTCGGCGAGGCGAGTGTACACCGGCCCCAATCGCTCCGAGTCAGGCTTCCGGATGCGGCTCCGCAAAACGCGAGAAAAGCGTCGCGCGGCCGTCGAACGCGATGTCCACAGGAACTGCACAGGCGCTCGAGCGTCGATCTTGTACTCTGGCTGGCCACCCATGAAGCGCACCTATCAGCCCAAGAAGCGCAAGCGCGCCCGCACCCACGGCTTCCGTGCGCGTATGAGCACCCGCGCCGGCCGCGCTCTCCTGAAGCGCCGTCGCGACAAGGGCCGCAAGCGGCTCACCCCCTAGCCGATGGCCGACCGTGCGCGTCGAAAGCGCCGCCGGCTATCCCGGAGCGGTGAGTTCGAGCGCGTGTACCGCGAGGGACGCTCCCATGCGAGCCGTCACCTCGTCGTCTACGCGTTTCCGCGCTCGGCCGACGACGACACCGAGCCCCGCCTGGGCGTTTCGGTGGGTCGCAAGCTCGGCGGCGCCGTCGAGCGCACCCGCATGAAGCGCCTGCTTAGGGAGGCCTTCTGGTCGAACTCCGAGGGCCTGCGGGAGGGGCACGACTTCGTGATTGTCGCCCGCCCAGCGGCCGGGGAGCTGGCACGCGACGGCGGCGAGCAGGCGATCGAGGAGGCCCTGCGAACGGTGCTGGCCGAGGCCGGCCTGGCGGCCGGCGAGGAGCCGCCCGCGTGAACGCCGTCCGCACGATCGCGACGGCGCCTGTGCGCTTCTACCAGCGCGCGATTTCGCCCGCGATCCCCGCTCGTTGTAAGTACCATCCGAGCTGTTCCGAGTACGCCGTGCAGGCGGTCCGCCGCTACGGTGTGCTGCGAGGTGTCGTGCTGGCCGCTTGGCGGTTGCTTCGCTGCAACCCCTGGAGTCACGGCGGCGTCGACTTCGTGGAGGACCAGAAGCTGTTCCGCGCACCGCCCCAGCGCTAGCCCATGTACATCGCAAACGTCCTACAGCCGCTCGTCGATGCCTGCCAGTGGATCCTGGAGTTCTGGCATGACCTGATTGACCCGAGCGACACGCTCACCGGCAGCTGGGGCATCGCGATCATCCTGATGACCTTCACGGTCCGGCTGATCATCCTGCCGCTCACGTTCAAGGGCGTGAAGTCGATGCAGCGGCTCCAGACGCTGCAGCCGGCGATCAAGCAGATCCAGGAGCGCTACAAGGACGACAAGCAGCGCATGAACCAGGAGGTCATGGCCTTCTACCAGCGGGAGAAGGTCAACCCACTGAGCTCCTGTTTCCCACTGCTCCTCCAGATTCCGTTCTTCATCGCGCTGTTCTCGCTGCTCCAGTCGGACTCGTTCCAGGACGACATCGCCGACAACCCGAGCTTCCTCGCGATCGACAACCTCGCGGAGAAGATCACGGACCCGGTGCTGCTCGGCGTCGTGATCGTCCTCTATGTCGGGACGCAGCTCGCGGCGAGCGCCGTCACGGCCATCAGCGCCGATCCCACGCAGCGCCGCATCATGTTCGCGCTGCCGTTCGTCTTCGTCATCTTCATCATCAACTTCCCGGCCGGGTTGATCGTCTACTGGATCACCACGAACGTGTGGACGATCGGGCAGCAGTTGCTCGTCAAGAAGCTCTATCCGAAGCCGGAGCCGCTCGACCCGCGCGATGCGGTTCCCGAGCAGAAGCCCGCGCGCGGGAAGCCGGCCACGGCCGCGGCGCTCACCGACGGGGGCTCGGACGCGAAGGCGAAGCCGGCCCCCAAGTCCAAGGCCAAGGCGAAGACAAACGCGCAGGCCTCGGGCGACGGGAATGGGGGACCGACCAAGGCGCCTCCCGGCTCGCCGCGGAAGAAGAAGAAGCGCTCGGGGCGCCGGCGCTGAGGCGCGAACCACGATGTCCGTGAGCGAGGAGCCGAAGCCCGAGGAGCTTGTCGCCGAGGCGGAGGGCGACAGCCTGGGCGAGGCGAAGTGGGCCGCGATGAAGACGCTCGAGGCCCGGTTTCCCGGGCTGACAGCGGACTGCGTCAGCTTCGACGTTCCCGAGGATGCGGCTCCGGAGCAGCCCGTGCGGGTGAGCGCGACCGTGGACGTCGAGGCCTGGCGTGCCGTGGCCGACGAGATCCCGGAGGAGCCGGCCGAGCGGGTTCGAGCGATCGTGGGCCGCGTGGTCCACGCCCTGGGCCTGCGGGCGACCGTGGACATCGACGAGAGCGACGACGAGATCCGCGCCACCGTGAACGGCGACGACCTCGGCCTCTTGATCGGGAAGCACGGGTCGACGATCGACGCCATTCAGCACCTGGTGTTCCGGGCAGCGTTCCGGGGCTCCGGGGACCGCAAGCAGGTCATCGTGGACGCGGCGGGCTATCGCGAGCGCCGCGCGGCCGCCCTGCACCGCATGGCCGACCGGGCGGCCGCTGAGGCGCTGGAGTACGACCGGCCCGTGGAGCTCGAGCCGATGCGCGCAATGGAGCGCAAGGTCGTGCACACCTATCTGAGCGAGCGCGGCGACGTGGAGACGCACAGCGAGGGCGACGAGCCCGACCGGCGACTGGTCGTGAGCCCGGTTGAGCGTTTCTCGTGAAACGCTCGACGCGTTAGTCGCCCGTCACCGCCTGGGCGCGGGCGCGGGGATCCAGATCGAGCGCATTCTCGACGCCCTGGCCGCAGAGCCGGATCCGCATACCAGCGTGAGCGAGCCTCAAGCCGCGCTGGAGGTTCATGTGGCGGACAGCCTCAGTGGGCTGGAGGTTCCCGAGCTGGTCCGCGCGCGGCGGATCGCGGATATAGGTGCAGGTGCAGGCTTTCCGGGGCTGCCGCTCGCGGTCGCGCTACCTCAAGCTCAGGTCGACCTCGTGGAGTCGGCGGGACGCAAGACGGCAGTGGTGGACAGGTTGATCCAGGCGGGCGAGGTGTCCAATGCGCGCTCCATAACAACGCGCGCGGAGGAGCTCGGCGGGGTGCCCGCGGCGCTGGGCGGGGGTCGGGACGCCTACGACGCGGTGACGGCACGGGCGGTGGGGCCGCTTTCGCTCTTGGCGGAGTACGCGGCGCCGCTGCTGCGCCAGGGCGGGGTGCTGGTGGCGTGGAAGGGCGCGCCGGATGCCGACGAGGAGGCTGCCGGCGCCGCCGCGGCCGCTGAGCTGGGCATGGCGGTGGACGAGGTCCTGTCCGTCAAGCCGTTCCCGTCCTCCGAGAACCACCACCTGCACGTTATGCGCAAGATTTCGCCCACGCCGGCAGGGTTCCCCCGCCGGCCGGGAATGGCGCGCAAGCGACCGCTGGGCTGAACGCGCCGCGCCCTGGCTTGCGCCAGCGGGCTCGACGACCGGGCAAGCACACCCTTCACCGCAAACTGTCCACGCCCGTAGCGCCGCACCGTGTGAGCGGAGCGCAACCCGCGCACAAAGGAACCACCCGTTCGCCCCCGAACGCCTTTCCGACCGGACCGGACCGTACTTTCAGCCTCGATGGGCACCGTTCTCGCAGTCGCAAATCAGAAGGGCGGGGTGGGCAAGACCACCACCGCGGTCAATCTCGGCGCCAGCATCGCGGACGCCGGCTACCCCACGCTCCTGGTCGATCTCGACCCGCAGTGCAACGCAACGGTTGCGCTTGGGCTTCCGAAGGTTGGCGGCCCCAGCGTCTACGACTGTCTCAGCGGAGACCTCACGCTCACCGCCGCGGCGCTCCCAAGCGGCATCGACGGGCTCGACGTCGTGCCGTCCACGCCCGACCTGGCCGGTGCCAATGTCGAGCTGCCGCGCATAGCCGGCTCGGAGACGATCCTGCGCGAGCGGCTCGGCAGCGTGCGCGACCGCTACCTGTTCACCCTCCTCGACTGCCCGCCCTCGCTGGGGCCGCTCACCGTGAACGCCCTCGTGGCCGCCGACCGCGTGATCGTGCCGGTGCAGACCGAGTACTTCGCGCTCGAGGGCCTCGCGCAGCTCCTGGACACGCTCTCGCTGATCCAGCGCGAGCTGAACCCGCGGCTCACGGTCCTCGGAATGATCCTGACGATGCACGACGGGCGCACGCGGCTCGCGCGCGACGTCGAGCGTGAGGTTCGCGAGCACTTCCCGTCACTCGTGTTCGACACGGTCGTCCCGCGCAACGTCCGTCTCGGCGAGGCGCCGAGCTTCGGGCTCCCGGTCCTGCGGCACGCGCCCCAGAGTGCCGGCAGCGCGGCCTACCTGAAGCTGGCCAAGGAGGTCGCAGCTCGTGGCTGAGGCGCAGCAGCGTGGAATGGGCCGGGGGCTCGCGGCGATCCTGCCGCGCGGCGGCAAGGTCGAGGACGGCCTGCGCGAGATTCCGCCGGACCTGATCCAGCCGAACGGGCGCCAGCCGCGCAGGACGTTCGACCATGCGCGGCTCGCCGAGCTGGCCGAGTCGATCAGGACCCGCGGCGTGCTCCAGCCGATCGTCGTGCGGCCCCTCGCCGGCGGCAGCTTCGAGCTCATCGCAGGCGAGCGCCGGTTGCGCGCGGCGCAGATGGTGGAGCTGGAGACGATCCCCGCGCTCGTGCGCGACACCGACGACTGGGAGCGGCTCGACCTCGCGCTGGCCGAGAACATGGCGCGCGTCGACCTCAACCCGGTCGAGGAGGCGCGGGCGTGCGCGATGCTCGTGGACGATCTCGGGTTGACGAAGCAGGAGGTCGGTCGCCGTGTGGGACGCAGCCGCGTGGCGATCTCGAACCTGGTGCGGCTGCTCGAGCTTCCCGAGGAGGCGCTCGAGCTGATCGAGCGCGAGGACCTGACCGAGGGCCACGGCCGCGCGATCCTGCTCTGCAAGGACCACGCCGCGCGGCGCCAGCTCGCCTTCGACGCCCGCGACGGCGGGTGGTCGGTGCGCGAAACGGAGCGTCACGCGCGCGAGGCTGAGGGTCAGCCTGAACCTGAGCCGAGGCGTTTCACCCGCGAGGTCCACCCGGATCTCGCCGAGGCGCTCGCCGCCGCCGAGGACACGCTCTCGGCGGCGTTCGCGCGACCGGTGAGGGTCCGCCCGCGTGGCGATGGCTGCCGCGTGGAGATCGACTTCGACAGCCCCGGCGAGGCCGTCGAGCTCGCCGAGCGGATCCTGTCGCGGGCGCACCTGCGCGCCGTCTGAGCGCCGCTACAATCGCTCGTCGCGGGCGATTAGCTCAGCCGGTTAGAGCGCGTCTCTGATAAGGACGAGGTCCCTGGTTCGAGTCCAGGATCGCCCATATGCTTGCCCTCAACAGGCGAGTGCTGAGAGCCCCCGGACCTCGGGGGCTCTTGTCGTTCCAAAGCGCGGGCGGCGCCCCTTCCCTCCGGCTCTAGACTGTCAGCAGCGATGCAGGAGATGGTCATCTACGGCGTCAGCTTCGACATGGTCGGCAAGCAGCCGATCGTGCTTCTGAAGACTCGCGACGGCAACAAGTTCCTCCCGATCTGGATCGGCCACCCGGAGGCGGCGGCGATTCTGATGAAGCTCCAGGGAGCCAACACGCCGCGCCCGATGACGCACGACCTGATCAGCGAGATGCTCACCGAGCTCGAGGTGAATTGCACCCGCGTCGCCGTGACCGAGCTGCGCGAGAACACCTTCTACGCGGAGGTCACCCTCCAGCTGAACGGCCGCGAGATCCCGATCGACTCGCGCCCCTCAGACGCCCTCGCACTCGCGGTGCGCACCGGCGCGCCGATCTTCGCCGCCGAGGACGTGATCACCGAGTCCGCCATCGAGTTCGAGCACGAGGTGGAGGACACGGAGGAGGTCGTCGAGAAGTTCAAGGACTTCCTCGACAACGTCACGCCTGAGGACTTCGCCGCCGGCGAGAACGGCGAGGACGAAGAGGATCAGTAGGCGGCGGCTCGAGCCGCCGCCAGCTCCACGATCCGGCTGACCAGCTCGTCGAAGCTGATCCCGGCCGCCTCGGCCGCCTGCGGCAGCAGGCTCGTCTCGGTGAGCCCGGGATCAGGTTCACCTCGAGCACCGTGAGCTCGCCCTCGCGGTCGAGCATCAGGTCCACGCGGGCGAAGGCCTCGCAGCCGAGCAGGTTGTAGGTCCGGAGCGCCAGGTCGTGGGCGCGCGCGGTGACGTCCGCCGGCAGCTCCGCGGGGCAGATGAAGTCGGTGCGGCCGATCTCGTAGCGGGCCTCGAAGTCGTAGAACTCCTCGTCGCGCGGCACCGCCTCGACCACCGGCAGTGGCTCGCCGTCGAGGATCGACACCGCGAGGTCGCGCCCGTCGACGTAGCGCTCGAGCAGCACGCGCGAGTCGTACGAGAAGGCGGCCACGAGAGCGGCCGGAACGTCGGCGGCGCTGCGCGCGAACTTGATCCCGAGCGCGGAGCCTCCGCTCGAGGGCTTCACGACGATCGGGAAGTCGAGTCGCTCCTCGATCGCCGGCAGCGCGTCGGCGGCACCGAGCTCGCGGAACGCCGTCTCGCTGAACGCAAAGAAGTCCGGCGTCGGGATTCCGGCCTCGAGCATCAGGTGCTTGGCGAGCACCTTGTCGGTTGCGCGGACGCACGCGATGACGCGCGACCCCGTGTAGGGGATGTCGAGAATCTCGAGCAGCTCCTGGACCGTGCCGTCCTCGCCGTCGCGGCCGTGCATCGCGATGAAGGCCACGTCGGGCGCGGCGTCGCGAAGCCGCTGGATCAGGTCGGCGTCCACGTCGATCGAGACGACCTCGTGCCCAAGCCGCGCGAGCGCGTCCTCGCTGCGCGCGCCGGAGCGAAGCGACACTTGGCGCTCGAGCGAGCGCCCGCCCTTGAGGACCGCCACGCGGCTCATGAGCCCCTCGCCCTCCGCTCACGCTCGGCGCGCTCGGGCAGGCGCAGCACGTTGTCGTCGGCGGGCGCCGGCTCGTCGGTGCGCACCGCGGGCCGCTCCCCGGTCAGCGTGCCGTACAGCTCCACCTGCTCGGTGACCACCTCGCCGATCCGGCGGATGCCCTCGCGGATGGCGTCCTCGTCCGAGCCGGAGAAGTTGAGCCGCATCGAGTTGCGCCCGCGCCCGTCGAGGAACGCCGCCTCGCCCGGAACGAAGGCCACGTTGTCGCGCAACGCGCGCGCGAGCAGGTCGGTGGTGTCGATGAAGTCCGGAAGCGTGGCCCAGATGAACAGCCCGCCGGCGGGACGCGTCCACTCCGCCTGGCGAGGGAAGTGCTCGGCGAGCGCGTCGAGCATCGTGTCCCTGCGCGCTCGGTACACCTCCGTGAGCGACTCGACGTAGTCGCGCCAGCAGCTCTCCTCGAAGTAGGCCTGCACCATCAGCTGCGAGAGCGTCGAGGTGCAGAGGTCGGCGGCCTGCTTGCCGAGGTTGATCTTCTCGAGCACCGGCGGCGGGGCGACCACCCAGCCGAGCCGGATGCCCGGCGACAGGATCTTCGAGAAGGTGCCGAGGTACATCACGTAGACGCCGCCGTCGAGTGACAGCAGCGGGGTGGGCGCTTCGCCCTCGTAGCGGAGCAGGCCGTACGGATTGTCCTCGAGCACGAGCAGCTCCCGCTCGTGCGCCACCTCCACGAGCCGCCTCCGGCGTGCCTGCGACATCGTCACGCCGGCCGGGTTCTGGAAGCTCGGCACGGTGTAGATGAACTTCGGCCGCCGGCCGTCGCGGTCCAACCTGTCGAGCGTCTCCTCGAGCAGGTCGATGCGCATGCCGTCGGAGTCCATGTCCACCTGCACCACGTCCGCCTGGTACGACGAGAAGACCGGCACCGCGCCGGGGTAGGTGGGCCCCTCGGCGATCACGACGTCGCCAGGGTCGATCAACGTCTTCGTGACGAGGTCGATCACCTGCTGGCCGCCGGTCGTGACGATCAGGTCCTCGTGATCGACGCGCATGCCCTCGGCGGCCATCACCTCCGCGATGCAGGCCTTCGTCTCGTCGAGTCCCTCGGTGGGCCCGTACTGGAGCGCCTTCGCGCACGACTCCGTCGCGATCCGCTGAGCCACCGCGGCGAACGTGTCCGGTGGGAAGGTGCTGGTGTCGGGAAGGCCTCCCGCGAGCGAGATCACCTCAGGGCGGGCAGTCACGGCCATCAGGTCCCGCATGGCCGAGGACTTCATGACCTTGGTGCGCGACGCGAACAGCGCGGCGTAGCGCTCGATGTCGCGGGAGGTGCTCACGCTCTCCGCGGGCGCGGGGGTAACCTCACGCAGCGCAGGGTACCGACCCTCTCGTACGCTCATGAGCCTCTTCCTCGACATCGGCACAGGCGCTGGCCTCGCCTCGGCCACCGGCGTGCGCCCCTACCTGCCGCCGCTGCTCGCCGGCGGCCTCGCCCGGGGCGACATCGGGATCGACTTCGACGGCACGGATCTCTGGTGGCTCGAGTCCACGGCATTCCTCGCGGGGGTGCTCGCCCTCGGCGTCGTTGGCTTCCTTGTCGAACGTTCGGAGGCGAACCGCGCCTCTCCGGACATCGGCGGCCGGGCGGGCCGGGGCCCGGCCGAGATCTTCGCGGGCGTCGATCGGCCTGGCGCTCGGCGCGCTGCTGTTCGCGGGTGCACTCGTCGACAACGGCCAGGAGGCGTGGATCGGGGTCGTGTTCGGACCCCTCTGTGCCGCCCTCGCATGGCTCGCGATCGGTGGCCTCGTGGAACGGGTGCGAGCGCGGGTCGAGCCGGCCCAGGCCGCGCTGGTCACGGCATACGCGGATGGGGCCGCGCTGATCCTGGCCGCCATAGCGATCTTCGTGCCGCCGCTGGCGTTGCTCGCAATTCCCGGCTTCGTGGTGCTGCTGCTGGGCGGGCGGCGCCGTGAGGGCGAGAAGTACGCGGGCCTGAGGATCCTTCGGTAGTGCCGAAGAAGCTCGTCCTCGCGGTCATCGACTCGCTGAAGCCGGACATGCTCGACCAGGCGGTGGCCGAGGGCCAGGCACCCGCGCTCGCCGCGCTGCTCGACTGCGGCACCTACGTGCGCGACTGCATCTCGACCTTCCCCTCCGTTACGCCCGTCGCATCCGCGGCAATCGCCACCGGGCAGGGACCGGGTGAGCACCACATTCCCTCCATGAACTGGTTCCACCGGGGCGAGGAGCGCTACGTGGAGTACGGGTCGTCGCTCGCCGCCACGCGCGCCTTCGGGATCGTGCGGTCCCTCTACGACACGGTCTACAACATGAACCTCGCGCATCTGAGCCGCGCACACAAGACCGTGTTCGAGCACCTCGACGACGCCGGTCTCCGCACGGCCTGCACGACCTACCTCATCTACCGCGGTCGCACGCGCCACGACCCGTCCGGCGGCAGCGTCTACAGGCGGATCGCCGAGGCGGCGCAGTTCCGCCACCCGGTCTATGGGGCGCGCGAGCTCTTCTACGCGGACCTGTTCGACTCGCGCGACACGGGCTGCACCTCGGCCCTCGGCATGCCGGGCCAGCGCGATCGCCACACCGGTTGCGTGGGCGCCTACCTGGTGGAACACGGCCTCTTCGACTTCCTGCTGTTCTCGCTGCCCGACAACGACACCTACTCGCACAAGGTCGGTCCCGACGGGCAGGTGCGTTCGATCGCCGAGGCGGACCGCGCTCTCGAGCGGATCATGCACGTGGCCGGCGGCGTCGAGGCGTTCCTCGAGGAGCACGCCGTGATCGTGATGTCGGACCACTCGCAGACCACGGTCGAGCAGGCGATCAACCTCGCGGAGGTGTTCGAGGACGCTCGTGTGCTCACGCCCGGCGACGTGGCCCCGACCGAGGCCGAGCTGGCCGCCTGTCCCTCCGCGCGGTCGGCGATGGTCTACGCACTCGACGAGGCGCGCCGCGAGCAGCTCGTTCGCCGAGCGGTCGACACCCTGTCGGAGGTGGACGGAGTGGATCTCGTCGTCACGCGCGAGGACGGTCAGGCGATCGTGCGCTCCGGACGCGGGGAGCTGCGCTTCCGCCCCGGCGGCGAGGTGTCCGATCGCCCGCGGCCGGCGCTGGAGCCTGCAGGGCGAGGAGGCCGCGCTCGAGCTGAGCCTGGGTGCGGGGGAGGTCAACAGCGGCACCTATCCGGACGCTCTGGGCCGGCTCTGGTCGGCGCTCCAGTGCCCGCACTCGGGCGACGTGCTGGTGTCCGCGGAGCTTGGCTTCGAGTTCGTGGACTGGGGAGGGGCCGACCACGTGGGCGGCGGCAGCCATGGCTCCCTCCATCGGGACGACTCCGAGGGAGTCCTGCTCCTCTGCGGGCTCGATGCGCCCGAGCGCCAGCACTGGTCCCTGGGCGACGTGACTCCGCTGGTGCTCGAACACTTCGGTGTACCGTTGGCCGCGTGACCGAGGAGGCGAGCAGCGCCGTGGCGGAGCGCCCACACGCAGCACATCTGCGCGTACGCGCGGGACTGCGGAGGCCGCACAACTGGCTTCAGCTGATGAAGTTCTGCGCGGTCGGCGCGTCCGGCTACGTGGTGAACCTGTGCGTATTCGCCGCGTTCGTGGAGCTGCTCGACGCCCACCACCTCGTCGCCGCAACGGCCGCGTTCGCCGTCGCGGTGCTCAACAACTTCTGGTGGAACCGCCACTGGACCTTCCAGGCAGGAAGCGGCCGCGCCCGCTTCCAGGCGGCCCGCTTCTTCACCGTCAGCGTGGCGGCGTTCATCTTCGCGGCAGCCGTGCTCGAGCTGCTCGTGAGCGTCGTTGGCGTGGCCGAGCTGCCCGCTCAGGCGATATCGATCATCGTCGCGACACCGCTCAACTTCATCGGGAACAAGATGTGGAGCTTCCGCATCGAGCTCGCCCGCGACTGAGCCTCGGCGCGGCGCTGCTGGTCGTCGCGGCTCTGCTGGCCGCTGCGGCCGCCCCAGCGCCCACGCGGTCGATCCGGAGCGCCCGGCGTCGGAGACCACGCCGCCGCGCTTCTTCCAGCACAGCGCACGTGAGGTCGAGCGGATCGCGTCTCGCGCCGAGAAGGTGCGCGAGGCTCGCCAGGATGGTCCGCTTGACCCGACCGCTTACACGAAGGGGATCGGCCGCTGGCAGGTGAGCTTCTTTCGCGACGGCCGCGAGGTGGTGCAGGTGCAGCTGGACGACCGCAGCGGAGCCGTGATCGAGCAGTGGTCGGGCGACCAGGTGGCCTGGACGATGGCCCGCGGCTATCCCGGCGCCTTCGGTCGCAAGCTGAACGCGCCCTACGTGTGGATCCCGCTGTGCGTGCTCTTCCTTGCACCGTTCATAGATGTGCGCCGGCCGCTGCGGCTGCTCCACCTGGACCTGCTCGTGCTGCTCGCCTTCGGGGTCTCGCACGTGTTCTTCAACCGCGGCGAGATCGGAGTGTCGACGCCGCTCGTGTACCCCGTGCTCCTGTACCTGCTCGCGCGCGTCCTCCTCGCCGGCTTCCGTCCGCGCCGGGCCGCGGGGCCACTCGTGCCGCACGCGCCGCTGACCCTGCTGGTGGTGGGGCTCGTGTTCCTGACCGCCTTCCGGGTCGGGCTGAACGTGGCGGACTCGAACGTGATCGACGTGGGCTACGCCGGAGTGGTGGGAGCGGACCGCATCGTGGACGGCGACCAGCTCTACGGGCAGGGCTTCTCCACCGACGTCGAGCGTGGCGACACCTACGGGCCGGTCAACTACCTGCTCTACGTGCCGTTCGAGCAGGCGCTGCCCTGGAGTGGCCGCTGGGACGAGCTCCCCGCGGCTCACGGTGCCGCCATCAGCTTCGACCTGCTCGTGATCGCCGGCCTGCTCTTGCTCGGGCGACGGCTGCGGCGGGGCGCCGAGGGCAGCGCCCTTGGCGTGGCGCTCGCCTACGGGTGGGTGGCGTACCCGTACACCGCCTTTGCGCTCGAGTCGAACTCGAATGACTCGCTCGTGGCGGTCGGCTGCGTGGCGGCCCTGCTGGCCGCCACCGTCGCGCGCGACTACGCGGCCGGGCTCTGGACGGGGATCGCGCTCGGGCTGGCGTCCGCGGCGAAGTTCGTGACCATCGCCCTGGCCCCGCTGTTCGCCCGGCGGGAGCCGGTGGTGTTCGCCGCCGCGCTGCTCCTGACACTCGTGGCGACGGTGGCACCATTCGTGCCGGACGGCGGGCTGCGTGAGCTCTACGACCGGACGATCGGATACCAGGCCAGCCGACCGTCGCCGTTCAGCATCTGGGGACAGGTGGATTCGCTCGGCTGGCTTCAGACCGTCGTGAAGGCGGCCGCCGCGGCCCTTGCGTTGCTCGTGGCTTTCGTGCCCAGGCGGGTCGACCTGCGCCAGACCGCGGCACTCGGCGCGGGCGTCCTGATCGCGATCCAGCTCGCCGCCACGCACTGGTTCTACCTCTACGTGGTCTGGTTCGTCCCGTTCGTCCTCGTGGCGCTGTTCGCCGCGCACGCGCGGACCCTGCGCGAGCCGGCCACCGACCGCGCGGCGGAGCGCGAGGCGGTGCTGGCGTGAGGTGCGCCGCGCTCGCCCTGCTCGTGGCCGGCTGGGCGCTCACGCTGTGGGTCGCGCCATGGTCGGACGAGCGCGTGAACGATCTGCTCGTGTACCGCGGCTTCGTCGAGCCGCTGCTCGACGGCGCGCTGCCGTACCGCGACTTCGCGTTCGAGTACCCGCCCCTGGCGGCGCCGCTGATCGCTCTGCCAGGCGTGTTCGGAACGGGCGAGGACAGCTTCCGCTGGGCGTTCGCGATCTGGACGCTGATCGGCGCAGGGGCCGTGGTGCTGCTCTGCGGCGCGCTCGCGCGTGCGACCGGCGGGGAGCCGCGCCGCGCCATGTTCGCCGCGGCCCTGATGCCGCTCCTCTGCGGCGCGCTCGTGCGCACCCACTTCGACGTCTTCCCAGTCGCCATCCTGCTCGGCGGGCTGCTGCTCCTATGCCGCGACCGTCCGCGTGCGGGTCTGGCCGTGCTCGGCCTCGGCGCCATGACCAAGCTGTTCCCGCTCGTGGCCGTGCCCGTGGCGCTGGCCTGGTTGGTGGCGCGCGGCCGCCGTCGCGAGGCGTGGCAGGGGGCGCTCGCATGCGCGGCGACGATCGCGGTCGTGACACTGGGCGCCGTCGCCGCGTCGCCGGACGGCGCCGCGGACGCCGTCCGCTACCACCTCGACCGACCGGTGCAGATCGAGAGCTCGCCGGCGATGGTCGTGCTCGCGCTGGACGCGGTCGGCGCAGGGGATGCGGTGAGCGTGTCGAGCCATCGGTCGGACGGGCTTCTGCACGATGCGGCCGATGCGGTGTCGGCGCTGTTCGCCGGCATGCTCGTCGGGCTCGTTGCGCTGCTCGCAGCCCGAACGGGCCGAACGCCACGGGAGCTCGTGCTGGCGAGCCTGGCCGGCGTGATCGCCTTCGCGCTGTTCGGCAAGGTGCTCTCGCCACAGTTCGTGATCTGGGCGCTGCCGCTGGGAGCGCTTGCGTTCGCATGGCGAAGCTACGCCCTCGCGGCGGTGATCGCCGCCGCCGCGCTTCTGACCCAGATCGAGTTCCCCGCGCACTACTTCGACGTGGTCGAGCGCGAGCCGCTCGCGCTGGCGCTCGTTGCGATCCGCAACGCGGTGCTGCTCGCCGCCCTGGTGCTCGCGATGCGCGAGCTACAGCCGCGCCGGCAGGAGCAGCTGTTCGATCGCCGTGGCGCGCCCCTCGCCGTCCGCCTCGACTAGCACGGCATTCAGCCAGGGTTCCTCCTCGGCGGTCTCGAAGCGCACGTTGGTGAGCTTGATGAAGCGCTCGAGCGCCTGCTCGCGCTTCACTCCGATCACTCCGTTGCGCGCGCCTGTCATGCCCACATCCGTGATGTAGGCGGTTCCGCCGGGCAGCACGCGCCCGTCGGCGGTGGGCACGTGGGTATGGGTGCCAACGCAGGCGGTCACGCGCCCGTCGACGTGCCAGCCCATCGCCACCTTCTCACTGGTGGCCTCCGCGTGCATGTCCACAAGCACGGCATCCGCGCGGCCGCGAAGTTCGCCGAGCGCCGCGTCAACCTCCGCGAACGGCGAGCGGACCGCCTGAAGGAATATGAGGCCAGACAGGTTCACCACCCCGAGGCGCATGCCGTCGCGCTCGACGACCGTGAAGCCGCGACCAGGGCTGCCCTTCGGGTAGTTCGCGGGGCGCACGACGCGCTCCTCGCGGTCGAGGTACTCGTAGACCTCGCGGTGGCGGTACGCGTGGTTGCCGAGCGTGATCGCGTCAGCGCCCATCTCGAGCAGCTCGCGCGCCGTCTTCTCGGTGATGCCCACACCCCCCGCAGAGTTCTCGCCGTTCACGATCACGAAGTCGGGTTGGTGGGCGTCGCGGATTCCCGGCAGCAGCCCAGCGAGCGTCCGCCGGCCGATGCCGCCCACCACGTCGCCGACGAATAAGAGCTTCACCGGAAGCGATTCTGCCAATCTGCCCGCGGTGGAGACATCGACCGTCACCCTCGCGGCCGAGGGCCTGGTCAAGCGCTACGGCGATCGGGTCGCGCTGCGAGGCGTCTCGCTGTCGGCGAGACCGGGCGAGCTCGTGGCGATTATCGGCCCGAACGGCGCCGGCAAGACCACGTTGTTGTCGATTCTCGCTGGCATCCAGCGCTCCGACGAGGGCTCGATCACCGTCGCCCCGGCGGGCATTGGCTGGGTGCCGCAGCAGGCCGCCGTCTACAACAAGCTCACGGTCGAGGAGAACCTCTCGCTGTTCGCCCGGCTGGAGCGCTGCCCGGATCCCGGCGCGACCGTCGAGCGCATGCTGGAGCTCAGCGATCTGCGCGAGCGTGCCAGGGACCAGGTCGGGACGCTGTCCGGCGGCAACAAGCAGCGCGTGAACATCGCCATCGGCCTGCTGGCCGAGCCAGACGTGCTGCTGCTGGACGAGCCGAGCGCCGCGCTCGACCCGCGCCAGCGCGCCCGGCTCTGGGAATTCATCCTGCGGCTCGCGGGCGAGGGTACGACCGTCATCTACGCCACGCACAACATCCAGGAGGCCGACCGCTACGCCAACCAGCTGATCGTGCTCGCGGACGGCGAGCTGCTGTTCGACGGGCCGCCGCAGGCCCTTGAGCGCGAGGTGGGCACGACCGGCCTCGATTTCGAGGAGGCGTTCGTGGAGTTCCTCCACGGGCGCGGCCACTGATGCGCTGGCTGCTCCTCAAGGACCTCCGCATCCTGCGCCGCTCGCCGCTGCTCGTGGCGCTGCTCGTCCTGTATCCGATCGTGATCGCGGTGCTGATCGGCTTTGCACTGTCGCGCGGGCCCGACAAGCCGGAGGTGGCCTTCTACAACGGCCTGGAGGGCCAGTCCGCCGTGGTGGAGCTCGGCGGCGAGCGGATAGACCTCGCGTCAGAGGGCCAGCGCCTGTTCGATGCCATCGACCCGGTTCGGGTGGACAGCAGGGAGGAGGCGATCCAGAAGGTCGAGGACGGCGAGGTCCTGGGCGCGCTGATCATCCCGAGCGACCTCGCGACGAACATCCAGTCCTCTCTCGAGCCCGGCACCGTCGAGGTCTACTTCAACGCCGAGGACCCGGCCAAGCGCCAGTTCGTCGAGAACACGATCAAGGCGCAGGTGCAGTCGGCGAACGCTGCGCTCACGAAGCGCGTGGCCAAGGAGGCGCTGAAGCTGCTCGACCTGATCAGCACGGGCGGCGAGTACTCCTTCCTCGGGCAGTCCTTCGACGTGCTCGGTCTCGAGCGCGCCGAGCAGATCCTGGCGAAGGCGAGGGCGGAGCTTCCGGCCGGCTCTCCCGAGCGCGCCGAGCTGGACCGCGTGATCGCGTTCGGCAAGCTCGCGCGCGAGAACCTCTCGTTCTCCGACGAGGTACTCGCGGTCGTGGGCGAGCCGATCCGCGTGAAGGCCACGGCGCTCAACGGTGGCACCACCTCGCTCACCTCGTTCGCGGTCGCGCTGGCCGTAGCGGTCTCGCTGATGTTCATCACGCTGCTGCTGGCGGCCGGAACGCTGGCGCTCGAGCGCGAGGAGAACGCCTTCTCGCGACTGGTCAGGGGCCTGGTGTCGAAGACGGGCCTGCTCGCCGAGAAGGCGGGTCTGGCGGCCGTCTGCTCCGTCTCCGTCTGCCTCTTGATGATGGCGGGCCTGGGGCTGTTCGTGGAGCTCGACTGGGGGCGCTTCCCACTCTGGCTCGCGGCCCTGGCGGTGGGTGCGCTCGCGTTCGCCGCGCTCGGGCTTGCGATCGGGGCGCTCACGCGCGACGTCCGGGCGGCGTCGCTGCTCGCCTTCATGCTCTGCCTGCCGCTGGCGTTCCTCGCACTGGTGCCGTCGGGCGCCGTTGCGCCGGCGCTCTACGACGTGATCCGCGCGGTGTCCGCCGTGTTCCCGTTCCAGCCGGCTCTGGACGCCCTCGACGCCGCGCTCAACGACGCCGGTGGCATCGGCGGGCCGCTGCTGCACCTGGCGGGACTCACGCTCGGGTTCGGTGCACTCGCGAGGCTCGCCCTGCAACGCTTCGCCTGATGGCAAGCGCGAACGAAGCCCTCGTGCGGAGGGTCTACGCCGCCGCCAACGCGCGCGATATGGACGCCATTCTCGCCGGCACGCACGAGGACTGCGAGGTCCATCCCGTGCTGGGCGCGAACCTGGCGGCCGACGTCTACCGCGGGCACGAGGGCGTCCGGCAATGGACGCGCGACCTGTGGGGCGAGTGGGAGAGCTTCGACACGAGCATCGGCGAGGTCGTGGAGCGCGGCGACCGGCTCCTGTACCCGGTCGGGCTGCGCGGCCGGGGACGCGCCAGCGGCGCGCCGTTCGAGGCGGAGATCTTCCACCTCACCACCGTGCGCGACGGGCTCGTGTTGCGCATCGAGGGCTTCAGCGACCGTGAGTCCGCGATGCGGGCGCTCGAGGCCACCTAGACTGACTGGTCGAATGGCCTTCCCGGCGACACGACTGCGGCGTCTGCGCAAGACCGGCGTGCTGCGCGATCTCGTGCGCGAGACGCGTCTCTCGCCCGCCGACCTCGTCTATCCGATGTTCGTGCAGCTCGGCGAGGGCCGCACTCCCGTGGAGGCCATGCCCGGGATCGAGCGGATGTCGATCTCGCATGCGGTCGAGGAGGCCGGCGAGGCGCACGCACTCGGGATCCCGGCCGTCCTCCTGTTCGGCGTGCCCGCCGAGAAGGACGAGCAGGGCTCTGGCGCCTACGACGACGAGGGCGTCGTGCAGCTCGCGGTGCGCGCACTGAAGGAGGCCCACCCCGAGCTCGTCGTGATCACCGACGTGTGCCTGTGCGGCTACACCTCGCACGGCCACTGCGGCGTCGTGCTCGAGGACGGCACGGTGGACAACGACCTGAGCCTCGAGCTGCTGGCGAAGACGGCGATCTCGCACGCCCGCGCGGGCGCCGACGCCGTGGCGCCCAGCGACATGATGGACGGCCGCGTCGGTGCGCTCCGCTCGCAGCTCGACGCGGAGGGCCACAAGGACCTGCCGATCGTGGCCTACTCGGCGAAGTTCGCCTCAGCGTTCTACGGGCCGTTCCGCGAGGCCGCGGGCTCGGCACCGTCGTTCGGCGATCGCCGCAGCTACCAGATGGATCCGGCCAACGCGGACGAGGCGGTTCGCGAGGCGCTGCTCGACGTCGAGGAGGGCGCCGACATGGTGATGGTCAAGCCTGCGCTGCCCTATCTCGACGTGATCCGGCGCGTGAAGGACGCCACGCGCGTACCGGTTGCGGCATACAACGTGAGTGGCGAGTACGCGATGGTGAAGGCCGCCGCTGCCGCCGGGTACCTGGACGAGAAGGCGACCGTGCTCGAGACGCTCACCGCGATCCGCCGAGCCGGCGCCGATGTCGTGATCACCTACCACGCGAAGGATGTGGCCCGATGGCTCAGCCAATAGCGAAGGTTCGGAGCCGAAAGGATGGGTCGGCGGTCCCGCTCGACGAGCTCGACCGCAAGCTCCTCAACCTGCTCCAGGGCAGCTTCCCGATCGCCTCCCACCCCTACGCGCACGTGGCGGAGCTGGCCGGGCTTCCCGAGCAGGAGGTTCTGACCCGAACCAAGCGCCTGCTCGATGAGCGCATCATCCGCGAGATCACGCCGATCTTCGACACGCGCGTGCTCGGCTACAGCTCGATGCTGGTCGCCGCGAAGGTCGATCCGGAGAACCCGTGGCGGGCCGCGAAGATCATCAACTCGCACCCCGGCGTCTCGCACAACTACCTGCGCGACCACGACTTCAACCTCTGGTTCACGATCGCGACCGAGCCGGACTCGCCGCTGGGCCTCGACGGCACTCTCCAGCTGCTCGAGCGGCTCACAGGCGCGGAGTCCGTGCGCCAGCTCCCGACGCTGCGGCTGTTCAAGATCCGGATGGATCTCGAGATGGAGCAGGGCACCGAGGTGCTGGCGGCTGCCGCCGACGCGGTGGACTACCGGGAGCCCGAGGCGATCGAGCTCTCGGACCTCGACTACGCCGTGATCCGCGCGACGCAGGGACCGATGGAGGTGGTCTCAGAGCCGTTCGCGGCGCCGGCAGCGAAGCTCGGCGTGTCACAGGCTGAGCTCTTCGAGCAGCTCGAGTCGATGCGCGAGCGGCGTGCGCTGCGGCGGGTGGCGGCGATCCTGTTCCACCGCCGCGCCGGCTTCTCCGCCAACGGGATGGGCGTGTGGAAGGTGCCGGAGGAGCGCATCGTCGAGCTGGGCCCGCGGATGGCCTCCTTCCGCGGCATCTCGCATTGCTACCAGCGGCCCACCTACGCCGACTGGCCCTACTCGGTCTTCACGATGGCTCACGGGCGCTCCAAGGAGGAGTGCGACGCGATTCTCGACTCGATCGCCGAGGACACCGGCATCGACGAGCGGCGCACGCTCTACTCCTCGACCGAGTTCAAGAAGGTCCGCCTGCGCTACTTCACGGACGAGCACAAGCGGTGGGAAGCGGAGCACGCGTAGCGGCTGACAGGTCGGCCGCGGCCTACGCCCGGGCCGTCCAGCTACTGCCGGGTGGTGTGAACTCCCCCGTTCGGGCGATGCGCTCGATCGGCCGCGACCCGATCTTCGTCGCGCGCGGCGAGGGGCCCGAGCTGATCGACGTGGACGGCAACCGCTACGTGGACTGGGTCATGTCCTGGGGGCCGCTGATCGCCGGCCACGCCCATCCGGAGGTGGTGGAGGCGGTCATCACGGCCGCGGCGGCGGGTACCAGCTTCGGGGCGCCCACCGAGGCCGAGGTCGAGCTGGCCGCCGCGGTGGTCGAGCGGGTGCCGTCGGCCGAGATGGTGCGCATGACCTCGTCCGGCACCGAGGCGTCGATGAGCGCGATTCGGCTCGCACGAGCGGTCACGGGACGCGACACGATCGTGAAGTTCGCCGGCGCCTACCACGGCCACGTGGACGGGCTCCTGGCCGACGCGGGCTCGGGTCTCGCCACCCAGGGCATTCCGGCGAGCCCGGGCGTGACGGCCGCACAGGCGGCGGACACCGTGGTGGCGCCATGGAATGCGCCGCTCCCGGACCTGGAGGCGGCGGCGGTCATCTGCGAGCCCTACCCGGCCAACATGGGCCTGGTTCCGCCGGACGCGGGCTTTCTTCGCGAGTTGCGCGACCACGCGGACAGGACAGGAGCCCTGCTGATCTTCGACGAGGTGATCACGGGCTTCCGCGTCGCGCGCGGTGGAGCACAGGAGCGGGAGGGCGTCGAGCCGGACCTGACCGTGCTCGGGAAGATCATCGGCGGCGGCCTGCCGGCGGCGGCGTACGCCGGACGGCGCGAGTTGATGGAGCGGATCGCGCCCGCCGGGGACGTGTACCAGGCCGGAACGCTGTCGGGCAATCCGCTCGCGACTGCGGCCGGTTTGGCGACGTTGCGGCTGCTCGACGGCGCCGCGTATGCACAGCTCGATCGTCTCACTCGGGCACTTGCGGAGGGCATCGACGAGGCTGGCTCGGGAGGCCGGGGTCGCGGCGAGCGTTGTCTCGACCACGGGCCTGCTCACGCTCTTCTTCTCGGAGCGCGCGCCACGCAACTACGACGAGGCCAGGGAGTGCGACCTCGAGGCGCACGCAGCGTTCTGCCGCGGGATGCTGGACCACGGCATCTACCTGCCGCCCTCGCAGTTCGAGGCCTGGTTCCCGTCGCTCGTGCACGGAGACGAGCACGTGGAGCGCACGCTCGCCGCCGCCCGTGAGGTGCTCGCGCAGCTATGAGCACGCTCGCCGAGCTGATCGAGGCGGCCGACCCCGCGCTCGCGGCCTACGCGGTGGCCGAGCCCGGACCCGGGCGCTTCGAGGACGGGCACGGCGAACGCGGTTTCGTCCTCGAGGCCGTCTACGAGGGCTACCTCATGCACTACGGCGAGCCGCGCGCGTTCACCGGCATGGACGACGACCTGCGGCTGCTCGCCGGCGATGCCCTGTACGCGCTCGGACTGGCGCGCCTCGCGGAAAGTGGCGATCTCGAGGCGGTGGCCGTCCTGTCGGACCTGATCTCCGCGTCGGCTCAGGCACAGGCTGAGGGCCGTCCGGCGGACGCCGAGGCGCTCTGGGAGTCGAGTTCGGACACCCTCGTGGGGCTGTCGCCGCCAGGCCCGCCACGATAGGCTCCCGCGTCCGCCCGGTCCGGAACCCGCTCGTGCGCTCCGTAACCATGTTGGCACTACCGTTCGCTGGGCGAAAGAATCCCTAGCTCAACCGTGGCCGACTCACCTAAGAAGTTCGACAAGGAATCCCGCTACACCGAGGGTCGTGGGATCGCTGGCGCATTCGAGGGCGAGACGATCACCCGGCGTCGGCTCATGGAGGGCACCGCGCTCGCGGCAGGCGGCGTCGCCACGATGGCCTTCCTGTTGCCCAGCCTCGGGTTCGCGCTCGGCCCGATCTTCGAGGACACGAATCCCACCGTCTGGCAGGACGTGGGCCCCGAGGGCGACTTCAACGACGAGAGCTACGTCCCGCGCGTCATAAGCATCGACCCCGAGATCGGGGACGCCGGCAAGACGACGATCTACGTCCGCACGTTCAACGACGGCAGGGACAAGGTCATCGAGGGCCAGGATCCGCAGCCATACGTCGCGATCTCCACCCGCTGCGCGCACCTGGGCTGCCCGGTGCGCTACATCCAGGCATCGCAGAAGTTCGTCTGCCCGTGCCACGGCGGCGTGTACGGCTTCCAGGGCCAGGTCGAGGGCGGCCCGCCGGTGCGCCCGCTCGACCGCTTCTACACCCGCGTGAGCCCAGCGGGGCGCGTGGAGGTCGGTGACCGCTTCTCGCTGAACTCGGAGCTCGAGCGCTTCGCGCCGCGCGACCCGTCGAACCACCTCGACGGCCTCTGGCAGTACCTCTACCCGTCGAGGCCGACCACATGACGCCGCCCCTGCCGAAGTCGCTGCGGCGCAGCCCCGCGAAGCCCGGCCAAGACCGCAACGGCAAGAACGGCCGCAACGGCGGGCCGGCCACGAAGCCGACGCCGAAGGAGCATGCCGTCGAGGGCACCGCGAGCGTCGTCGGCTGGCTCGACGAGCGCACGGGCGCCAGCCCGTTCCTGCGCGGCTTCCTCTACCGAAAGGTCCCGAAGGGCACCAACTGGTACTACACGCTCGGCTCGGCCACGATGTTCGCCTTCCTCTCGCAGGCGGTCACCGGCGTCTTCCTGGCCATGTACTACGAGCCGGATCCCACGCGCGCCTACGAGTCGGCGTCGCGCATCACGAACGAGGTCTTCCTCGGGGAGTTCGTCCGCGGCATGCACCGCTGGGGCTCCACCGTGATGATCATCCTGATCTTCCTCCACATGGGGCGGACGTTCTTCTTCGGCGCGTACAAGTACCCGCGCGAGCTGAACTGGGTGATCGGCGTCGTGCTGGTCGTCCTCACCCTCCTGATGGGGCTCACGGGCTACCTGCTCCCGTTCGACCAGCGCTCCTTCTGGGCGACGGTCGTGGCCGTGAACCTGAACTCGTCGGGCCCGATCGTCGGCCCCTACCTGGCCGACTTCCTGCGCGTGGGCTCCGAGTTCGGGCCGACCACCATCTCGCGCTTCTACGCCCTCCACATGCTCGCCGTGCCCATCCTGATCGCGGCGCTGATCGGCGCGCACCTCTACCTGGTGGCCAAGCTCGGCACGACCGCGCCGCCCTGGCTCAAGGCTGAGAAGAAGGACCTCCTCAAGGAAGAGATCTAGCCGTGGACGCGCGCGAGAAGGAGCAGTACCTCCGCGAGTACTCGATCCTGAAGGGCCAGGGGAAGCCGTTCTTCCCCTACGCGGTCGCCAAGGACTCGCTGATGGCCTGCCTCGTCCTCGCGGTGATCATCGTGATGTCGATCCTGTTCGGGGCCGAACTGGGCCCGAAGGCGGATCCGACCACCACCACCTACACGCCGCGCCCGGAGTGGTACTTCTTCTTCCTGTTCGAGCTGCTGCGTGTGGTGAAGCCGCCGGAGCTGGTGTTCCTTGCCACGATCGGCATCCCCACGATCTGCCTCGTGCTCCTGCTCCTGCTGCCGTTCATCGACCGCAACCCGGAGCGCCACCCGCTGCGGCGGCCGATCGCCACGACGGCCGGGATCGCCACGATCGCCGCGATGGCCTACCTCACCATCCTCGGCGCGCTCGCCGGTTCCCCGACCGAGATCGACCAGCCCGCGCCGCCGGGCCTCGAGAAGGGACAGGAGATCACGGCCTCGTCGGGCTGCCTCGGCTGCCACAAGATCGGTGAGAACGGCAACACGCTCGGGCCCAACCTCACCGAGGTCGGCGCGCGGCTCGGTAAGGACGCGATCGCGCGGACGCTCGTGAACCCCACCTCTCCGATGCCGTCCTACCGGCAGCTGCAGCAGGAGCAACCCGAGCAGTTCAACCAGCTCGTCGAGTACGTCGCCTCGCTCCGGGGCGAGTGACCGGGCACGCATGAGCGGGGGCACCCCCGAGTCGGGCACGCTGCCCGACACCCAGGTCAAGGCGATGTTCGACAGGATCGCCCGCGTCTACGACCGGATGAACTCGGTCATGACGGCGGGGATGCACCACCGCTGGCGCGAGCGGGCCGTCGACCTCGCGCAGGTGGGGCCGGGCTCGCGCGCGCTCGACGTGGCCACCGGCACGGGCGATCTCGCGGTCGAGCTCGCGCGCCGGGGCGCGGAGGTCACCGGGCTCGACTTCGCGCCGGCGATGCTCGAGATCGCACGCGAGAAGGCGCCGGGCCTGACCTTCGAGGAGGGTGACGCGCTCGCGCTCGACCACCCCGATGGCGCGTTCGACGCGGTCACGGTCGGCTTCGGCGCGCGCAACTTCGGCGATCTCGACCGCGGGCTCGCCGAGATGGCGCGTGTGGCCAAGCCCGGCGGCCGCGTGGTGGTGCTCGAGATCACGACGCCGCAGAAGCCGCCGCTGTCGTGGTTCTTTCGGGCGTGGTTCGACACCGTGGTCCCGGCGCTGGGGCGCTTCGCGGGCGACCCGGACGCCTACACCTACCTCCCGAGCAGCGTGCGGCGCTTTCCGGGTCCGGAGGAGCTGGCAGCGCGCATGGCGGCCGCGGGCCTGACGGACGTGCGCTGGGTGCTGACGGCCGGAGGGATCATCGCCATTCACGTGGGGACGCGGCGATGAACACCGCGCAGGCGCAGCTCGGAGCGGTGCTCTCGGCCGGCGGCCCGACGCTGGCTCGGCTGCTCGAGCGCACCGAGGCCCGCCTGGCGGAGGTGTCTGAGACTCACGGCGCCGCGCTGGGGGCGCACGCGGCCGGCACGCTCGCCGCCGGTGGCAAGCGCCTGCGACCCGTCCTCGTGTTCCTCTGCGGCGACGGCGAGGACGAGCGGCTCGTGGCCGCCGGCGCGGCCGTGGAGCTGCTCCACATGGCCACGCTCGTGCACGACGACGTGCTCGACGCGGCCGAGCTGCGCCGAGGGCGCCCCACAGTGTTCGCCACGGCGGGCCGCTCCGCGGCCACGGCCACCGGCGACCTCCTGTTCTCGCGCGCCTTCGCCGAGCTCGCGGCCACCGGCAGCGAGGACGCGGTCCGCGCGCTCTCGACCGCCTCCTCCGCGCTCGCCCGAGGGGAGCTGATGCAGCGGGCAGACGCCTGGGACGAGAACGTGGCGCCGGAGCGCTACCTGGAGCGCTGTCGCCTGAAGACCGCCAGCCTGTTCGAGGCCTCGTGCCGGCTGGGAGCGCTGTTCGGCGGCCGCCCGGATCTGGCCCCGGCGCTCGGGCAGTTCGGCGAGCGGCTCGGAGTGGCGTTCCAGATGCTTGACGACGTGCTCGACGTGTCCGGGCCCGCCGAGCGCACAGGGAAGCCACGCGGCGCGGACCTTCTGGACGGCACCGTGACGCTCCCTCTGATCCTCGCGCGTCGCCAGGACCCGACGCTCCCGGGCGAGGTCACGACCCCGCAGCAGGCGGAGGCGGTGTGCGACCGGATCGCGGCCACCGGCGCCCTCGACGACGCCCGCGGACAGGCGCTCGCCCACGTGACCGCGGCAAAGCAGGCGCTGGACGGCCTCCAGCTATCGGAGCAGCGCACACACGCGCTCCAGCTGGTGGCGGACGGCGTCGTAGAGCGCTACGCGTAGGGCGCGCCGGCGGGCATTGAGGGGAGGAACCCCGAGGGCCTATCGGATTTGCCGGTCTATCCGGATCAACTCCGATAACCCCCAAGGGAGGCCGGTCAGCCACCGACGGCGGGATGCCTGGCAGAGGCCTAGAAGTCTTCAGGCAGGATCGCGCCGACCGCGAGGGCGCCTGTGAAGCGCTCGATCTCGTCAGCCATGTTGGCGCGCATGAGGCGCTTGTAGTCGCGGGCCAGTGCGTCGGCACCGCGGTCGAGCTCCTCGTCGAACAGCTCCACGTTGTCCTGGGTGAAGACACCCTCGCGGAACACGTCGCAGTTCGGGCAGTGGAGCAGGACGCTCCAGTTCTCCGGTCCGGCCTCTTCCCACTGGACGGGATAGACCAGCTCCGAGTCGCATTCGACGCAGACGTGGAGATCCTGAACCGGCTCAGCAGGGGGAGGCGCGGGCGCATGGGGCTCACCGACGCGGGCCTCCTCGGCGAAGTAGACGACCTCGATCGTCTTCCCGCTCGGGAGCGTTACGCGCTTGGTGAAGTGGGTCTGTTCCCCGTTGCTTTCCATCTCTCTCATCCTCTGCTCCCTGTATCGGAAGTGCGAGGACGAACTTGAAAAGAAATTCACGCTGTTTCCGGCTTCGTGCCCGAGGGTTCCGCTGGGCCGCCTTCGTAGCGGGATTCCGTTGCCTCCACCTGGCCGTGGTAGTGGCTTCCGAGCTCCGGATGGCCATAGGGTCGCTCGGCCGGCCGATCGAGTGCCATGAAGGACAGCTGGGCGATCGGCTTGCCGGGCCAGAGCACGATCGGCACGCGTGTGAGGTTGGTGATCTCGAGCGTCAGGGTGCCGCTGAAGCCGGGGTCCACGAACCCCGCCGTGGCGTGCACGATCAGGCCCAGGCGGCCGAGGCTCGATTTGCCTTCGATTCGGGCCACGATGTCATCGGGCAGCTCCACCCACTCCACGGTGCTCCCCAGCACGAACTCCCCCGGGTGGATCACGAACGAGGCGTTGTCCTCGATCTGCACGTGCTCGGTGACCCCGGTGGGCGGCTCGGCGAGGTCGATCGCGGGCAGCCGGTGGTTGTGGAAGACCCGGAACGAGGTGCCGAGCCGGAGGTCCACGCTGGCCGGCTGGACCATCGAGGGATCCCAGGGACGAATCTTGATCCGCTCCTCCTCCACGAGGCGGCGGATCGTGCCGTCTGACAGAACGGAGCTGATCACTGCGGGCATCCTCGCAATTCATCCTGCCGGAAGGAGGCACCCCAGCTACCATTGGGTGTACCCATGTGGACTCCAGGGCCTCTAGAGATCATCGTCATCCTCGTCATCGTGCTGATCGTTTTCGGCCCGAAGCGGCTGCCGGACCTCGGCCGTTCGCTGGGACGTGGCATGCGCGAGTTCAAGGACTCGGTGACCGGCAAGGACAAGGACGAGCTGCCCGAGGCTACTCACGTGGAGAAGCCCGAGCCGACGACCGTCACGCCCGAGCCCACGACGGTAACGCCGGCCAGCGAGCAGAAGTCCTAGCCGCAGGAGCCGCGTAGCGCGTGCGGCGGATTCGGCCGATCTCCCACGAGGACCGGCTCTCGGTCGTCGACCATCTCGACGAGCTGCGCAGCAGGCTGATCATCAGCGCGCTCGCCTTCGTCGTCGCCTGGGCGCTGACGGCCTGGCAGAACGACCTGGTGCTCGAGATCGTGAACGCGCCGCTGCCGGACGGGCCCGGCGGCAAGCAGATCGAGCCGATCACCCTCGGCCCGGCCGAGGCCTTCTACACGACGCTCACGACCGCCGCGTACTTCGCCTTCCTGATCGCTCTGCCGGTGATCCTCTACCAGCTCTACGCGTTCGTCCTGCCGGCGTTCAGCCCCGAGGAGCGCCGGGTGGCCACCCCGCTGCTCCTGATGGTGCCGGTCCTGTTCATCATCGGGGTTGTCTTCTGCTACTTCGTGGTCCTCACGCCGGCGCTCCAGTTCCTGCTCAACTTCAACGCCGACGAGTTCAACACCCAGGTCCGCGCGCGCGACTACTACTCGTTCGTGACCCTGCTGATGGTCGCGATGGGGCTCGGCTTCCAGATCCCCGTCGGTGTGTTGGCGGCGTGCAAGCTCGGCCTCACCAGCGCTGAGAAGCTGCGCCGCAGCCGCCGCTACGCAATCGTGGCCATCGTGGTCCTCGCGTCGCTGCTTCCCACGCTCGACCCGCTCACCCTGATCCTCGAGGCGATTCCGCTCTACGCGCTCTATGAGCTGAGCATTCTGCTGGCGGCGCGATTCGGCCGTCCCGTGCACCAGATCGGTGATGAGCCCGCAACAGAGGGCCTGTAGCTAGCCTACGCCGCGCATGCTGTTCGACCTGAGAGGGCGCCGCCGGCGCGCGGTGCAAGTCACGTATCTCATGCTCGCCCTGCTGATGGGCGGCGGACTCGTGCTGTTCGGAATCGGCGGCAGCGTGTCCGGTGGCCTGATCGACGCCTTCAAGGGCAGCGGCGGAGGGTCGAGCGGGGACAGCGCCCTCCAGGACCAGGTCGACAAGCAGGAGGATCGGCTCGCCAAGAGCCCGCAGAACGCGGCGGTGCTCCAGAACCTGGTCCGCGACTACTACTCGCTCGCCACGAGCCAGCGCGAGAGCGGCACGATCGGATTCCCGGACGACGCCAAGGACGAGCTGCGCAAGGCGGGCGGCGTACTGGCAGCGCTACCTGACGACCGTGAAGGGGGAGCCGAGCCCCGAGGCCGCGCGCTACGCGCTCCAGGTCTACGACGTGTCCGCCCTCAACAGGCCGAAGGAGGCCCAGAAGGCGGCGGCGATCCTGGCGCAGGACTCGAACGACGTGGCCTCGTACCTGCGGCTCGTCTCCTACGCGGCTCTCGCGGGCGACACGCGGACCGCGGACCTGGCGGCAAAGAAGGCTGTGGACCTCGCTCCGAAGTCCCAGCGTAAGCAGGTCAAGCAGCAGGCCGAGGCACTGAAGAAGCCGCCAGAACAACAGCAGCCGAGCGGCTAACGTACGCTACGCACCCATGAACTTTCACATCGAAGACGAAGCCGTAGACGACACGACCCACGTGATCGAGCTCGGCGGCGAGGTCGACCTCTACACCGCCCCCGAGTTCAAGGAGCGGATGGTCGAGCTGATCGAGTCCGGCAAGAAGCAAATCGTGGTCGACCTGTCCAAGGCGACGTTCATCGATTCCACCACGCTTGGCGTGCTGGTGGGTGGCGTGAAGCGCCTGCGGCCGGCCGGTGGCTCGCTTGCCCTCGTGTGCACCGACGAGAACATCACGAAGATCTTCGAGATCACGGGACTCGACCGCGTCTTTCCGATCCACTCCTCGCGCGAAGAGGCGCTGGAGGCAGTCAGCTCGGGAGCCACTGACTAAGATCACCTGTTCGGGCCGTTAGCTCAATTGGCAGAGCAGGAGACTCTTAATCTCAAGGTTGAAGGTTCGATTCCTTCACGGCCCATTGACGCCCACGACCACAGCTGAGCTCGCCTGCGTCGACGGCGAGACCATGCCGTCGCTCGAGGCCACGATCCCCGCCACCGACGAGGGGCTGCTCCGCGGTGACGGCGCCTTCGAGGTGATCCGCGTCTACGACGGGCGGCCGTTCGCCGTGCCCGAGCACCTCGACCGGCTCGAGCGTTCGGCGGCGAACCTTCGCCTCGACGATGTGCCGCGAAGCGAGCTGGAGAGCGAGATCCGCGAGTTGCTGGAGGAGCGCGGCGGAAGCGAGTTCGACGGTTCCCTGCGCATCGTCCTCACGCGCGGCGGCCACCGCCTGCTGCTCACGGAGCCGCTGCCGCCCACGCCGGAGCGGGTGCGCCTGGGGGTGGTCGAATACGCGCCCACGCGGGTCCTCGACGGCATCAAGTCGCTCTCGTACGGAGCCAACATGCTCTGCAGCCGGCTGGCGCGCGAGCGCGGCTTCGACGAGGCACTGCTCGTGACCCCGCACGGACGCGTGCTCGAGGCTCCGACCTCCACGTTCTTCTGGGTCGACCCTGCCGGCACGCTCAACACGCCGCCCCTCAGCGAGCACATCCTCGCCTCGATCACCCGCGATCGCGTGCTGAAGGTCGCCGAGGTGACCGAGCGGCCCTGCACGATGGACGACGTGCGCGAGGCGCGCGAGGCGTTCCTGGCGTCGACCCTTCGGGAGGCGCAGTCGATAGCCACGGTCGAGGACATCGAGCTGCCGGAGGGTGACCGCACGCGCGAGACGCGCGAGGCGCTCCGCGCGCGTATCCGGGAGGAGCTGGCCGCGGGCTAGCGCGAGCGACGGTCGATCTGGTGCGAGACGTACCAGGCCACGTGCTTCGCCGCACCGGCCACGATCTTCACGGCGCCGACTGCGCCTGCGATTAGCTTCCCTGCCATGCGCATTGTCACTGTAGTCGGCAACCGCCCGCAGTTCGTCAAGGCGGCGGCGGTGTCGCGCCTGCTCAGGCAGCAGGCGGACGAGCTGATAGTGCACACGGGCCAGCACTACGACGACGAGCTCTCGCGCGTGTTCTTCGAGGAGCTGAGCGTCCCGGCGCCCGATCGCGAGCTCGACGCGGGCGGCGGCACGAACACCGCGCAGACTGCCCGCATCCTGGGGGCGCTCGAGCCGGTGCTGGAGGAGCTCGAACCCGTCGCTGGTGCTCGTCTATGGCGACACCAACTCCACGCTGGCGGGCGCGCTGGCGGCGTCGCAGGCGGGGATCCCGACGGGGCACGTGGAGGCCGGGATGCGCTCGTTCGACCGCGTCCATGCCCGAGGAGCTGAACCGGGTCCTGACAGACCACGCCAGCGAGCTGCTGCTGTGCTCGACCGAGACGGCGATGCGCAACCTGGAGCGCGAGGGCGTCCGTGGCGAGTCCCACCTGGTGGGCGACGTGATGGCGGACGTGTCGCTTGCCTTCCGCGACATCGCGGAGGAGCGCTCGCAGATTCTGGACCGGCTCGGGCTCGAGCCGGGCTCCTACCTCGTGGTGACCGCGCACCGGGCCGGCAACGTGGACCGCCCGGAGCGGCTGGAGGCGCTGGTGGCGCTGCTCGAGGCAGCTGCCCGCCCCGGTGGTGCTTCCGCTGCATCCGCGCACGCGCGAGCGGCTCACGGCCGCTGGGCTGATGGACCGCCTCGACGGGATCAAGGTCGTGCCGCCGCTCGGCTACCTCGACTTCATGAAGCTCGCGCGGCACGCCCGTGCGGTCCTGACGGACTCGGGCGGCGTCCAGAAGGAGGCCTACCTGCTCGGCGTGCCGTGCGTGACGCTCCGCGACACCACGGAATGGGTCGAGACCGTCGAGGCGGGCTGGAACACGCTGGTGGACCTGGATCCCGCCGCGACGCTTGCGGCGCTTCGGCGCCGCCCGCCTGAGGACCGGCCCGAGCTGTACGGTGGCGGGCACGCCGCCGAGCGCGTTTGCGAGGTGCTCGCCGCCTACACTCAGCGCCTATGAAGATCGGAATAATTGGTCTCGGCTACGTCGGCCTTCCGCTCGCGATTTCGTTCTGCGAGGCGGGCCACGACGTGGTCGGCGTGGACACGGACACGCGCGTGGCCGAGGCGCTCGCGGCCGGCCACTCGCACGTGGAGGACGTGCCGGACGAGGCGCTCGCCGGGATCTCGGAGCGCTTCCAACCCACCTCGCGCTACGCCGACCTGGCCAAGGTCGACGCGATCATCGTCGCGGTTCCCACCCCGCTCACCCGCAACCGCGAGCCTGACCTCCAGCCGCTGATCGCCACCGGCACCGCCCTCGCCGGCGTGCTCCAGGCGGGGCAGCTCGTGGTGCTCGAGTCCACCACCTATCCGGGCACGACGCGCGACCAGTTCGTGCCACTGCTCGAGGAGTCCGGCCTCGCCGCCGGGCGCGAGTTCTTCGCCGCCTACTCGCCCGAGCGCATCGATCCCGGCCGCACCGACTACACGATGCGCACCACCCCCAAGGTGGTTGGCGGCCTCACCGACGAGTGCCTCCGGCGCGCGGTGGAGCTCTACAGCGAGGTGTGCGACGAGATCGTGGAGGTCTCGACACCGGAGGCCGCGGAGCTCACCAAGCTGCTCGAGAACGTCTTCCGCTCGGTGAACATCGCGCTCGTGAACGAGCTGGCGATCCTGTGCGACCGCATGGGCATCGACATCTGGGAGGTCACCGACGCCGCGGCCACGAAGCCCTACGGGTTCATGTCGTTCAAGCCGGGCCCGGGCATGGGCGGTCACTGCCTGCCCGTGGACCCCTTCTACCTCGCATGGAGGGCGCGTGAGTTCGACATGCAGACCGAGTTCATCGAGCTCGCCGGTGAGGTCAACCAGCGCATGCCGTATTTCTGCGTCGAGCGGATCGCGCGGGCGCTGAACGATCACGCGAAGTCGGTGCGCGGGTCCCGCATCGGGATCTTCGGCGTGTCCTACAAGCCCGGAGTGGGGGACCTGCGCGAGTCGCCTGCGCTGCGCATCATGCGCCTGCTGCGCGCGCAGGGCGCGGAGCTCACCTACCACGACGACTTCGTCCCGGAGCTGAGCGAGCACGGCCTGCGCTCCGAATGGCCCGAGGACCTGGACTGCGCCGTGATCGTGACCGCCCACCCCGGGGTCGACCTCGAGCGCGTGGTCCGCGAGGCGCCGCTCGTGGTCGACTTCCGCGGCGTCACGCGAGGCATCGAGGCATCGAACCTCGTGCGGCTGTGACGAGCGTCGGGGTCGTCGGCCTCGGCTACTGGGGCCCGAACCTCGCACGCAACTTCGACAGGCTTCCCGACACCGAGCTCACCTGGCTCTGCGACGCCTCGAAGGAGGCGCTCGAGCGCTGGGGCGCGGCCTTCCCCTCGGCGCGCACCACAACCTCGCTCGACGACCTGCTCTCCGACGATTCGCTCGACGCGGTGGTGATCGCGACTCCGGTGCCCACTCACGCCGAGCTCGCCACCCGCGTGCTCGCGGCCGGCAAGCACTGCTTTGTGGAGAAGCCGATGGGCCGCTCGGCCGACGAGGCCGAGGCGGTGGTGGAGGCTGCGCGCGCCAGCGACCGCATCCTGATGGTCGGCCACCTGCTCGAGTACCACCCGGGTGTCGAGAAGCTCAGCGAGCTGGTGAGCTCCGGCGAGCTCGGCGACGTGCACTACGTCTACTCGAACCGGCTGAACCTGGGCAAGCACCGCCAGGACGAGAACGCGCTGTGGTCCCTCGGGGCCCACGACGTGTCGGTGATCCTGCGGCTCGCGGGCGAGGAGCCGTTCCAGTGCGATGCGGTTGGCGAGAGCTACGTGAAGCCGGGTGTGGAGGATGTGGTCTTCGCGGTGATGCGGTTCGACTCCGGGCTCGTGGCGCACATGCACCTGTCGTGGCTCGACCCGCACAAGGAGCGCCGCTTCACGGTGGTCGGCTCGAAGCGGATGGCCACGTTCGACGACATGGAGCTGGAGCGCAAGCTGACCGTCTACGACAAGGGCTTCGACGAGGACTACTCCTCGTACGGCGAGTACATAGCCCGCTCCGGCGACGTCTCCTCGCCGCGGATCTCGAACGAGGAGCCGCTGCGGATCGAGTGCGCCCACTTCATCGAGTGCATCCGGGAAGGCAAGGAGCCGCGCTCTGGCGCCGAGTCCGGTCTTCGCGTGGTGCGCGTGCTGGAGCAGCTCCAAACGTCGCTCGCGGAGAGCTCGCACTTTGCCCGCCGCTGAGCTGACGCCATCGGACCGCGCCCCCGGCCTCCTGCTCGGGCAGGGCGTGGAGCTGCCCGACAGCGTGGAGCTCGGCGGGAACGTGGTGGTGCACGCGGGCGTCCGGGTCGGCGAGGGCGCGCGGCTTCAGGACGGCTGCGTGATCGGCAAGCCGGTGGTGCTCGGCGCACGCTCGAGCGCTGCCGCGCCGGACGCCTCCGCTGCCACGATCCTCGGCGCCGGCACGACGGTCGGCGCGGGCGCGGTGGTGGTGGCGGGCGCCTCGATAGGCGAGCGCTGCGTGGTGGCCGACCAGGCCCACGTGCGCGAGCGCACGACGATCGGCGACGAGTCGGTGGTGGGCCGCGGCGCCTCCGTTGAGAACGACGTGCGGATCGGAGCCCGCGTGCGCATGCAGACCGGGGCGTACGTGACGGCGTGGTCGGTGGTGGAGGACGACGTGTTCCTCGCTCCCGGTGTGATGCTCACCAACGACCCGACCGCAGGGCGGCGCCCGACGGACATGGAGCTGCGGGGCGCGACCCTGAGGCGAGCCTGCCGCGTCGGTGCCGCGGCGGTGCTGCTGCCAGGGGTCGAGGTAGGCGAGGACGCGTTCGTGGCCGCGGGTGCGGTGGTCACGCGCGACGTGCCGGCGGGCGCTCTCGTGATGGGCGTGCCCGCCCGCGTGGTCTCGTGAGGCGGCGCCGAGCCGCCCCCTCGCACCCGGTCGCGGCACGCTGGCGCTCGGGGCGCTCGCCACCGGCGCGGTGGCCGCGGTGATCGTCATCGAGGTGAGAAGGGCATGGAGGCGTGGCTCCGCGCCGGCGCTGAGGGATACCGACCATCCGCTCCTCGCCGCCGAGGAGGCGGTTGCGGAGGCGGCACGCGTTGCGCGTGTGGGCTATAGCGAGGTCTCGACGCGGGAGAACTCGATGTTCAACCTGCTCACCTCGTTCGCCGCGACGTTCATCCTGGTCCGTTCGGTCACGTACACGCTCCGGGAGCGACCGTCGGTCGGTCCCTTCCGCAACCTTCGGGTGGGACGCAGGCACATCCACCACTTCGTGCCCGGCATCGTGATCGCGTTCGCCGCGGGCGCCGCGGCGATCCTCACCAGGGACGAGGCGCTCGAGCCCTGGCTGGCGGTGCCCTTCGGGGTCGGGATGGGTCTCACGCTTGACGAGTCGGCGCTGCTGCTGGAGCTCGACGACGTCTACTGGACTCGCGAGGGGTTGCTCAGCGTGCAGATCACGCTGGCGGTGATGGCGATGCTCGGGGCGCTGGCGCTCGGCCTGCGCTTTCTCTGGCGCGGCGAGCAGGCCGTGCTGGAGCCGCCCTCCCCGTGAACCCGTACGCGGTGAAGTACAGCCTGGGGCGGGCGTGGGTCTACAGCATGCTCAGCGTCGGGCTCTGGACCGCCTACTGGTTCTACGTGAACAGAAGGCTGTTCGACGGGGAGACGGCGCGAGGCCGCGACGACGCGGTCCTTCACACGCTCGGGCTCTACGTGCCCGTGCTGAACGTGTTCATCCTCTACTGGCTGTATCCGGGATCTCAGCGAGCTGCGCCGCCGGGTCGGGCTGGTGGAGCTTCCGGTACCGGCGTACGTGGTGGGCGGCGTCTTTCTGCAGCCGATCCTCTACAGCATCGCGCTCGGCAAGGTGAACGAGTTCTGGGACGTGCGCACACAGGGCCTTGCCACCGAGGCCCCGATGCCGGGCGCCGAGAAGGCGGTCATCGCGGTGGGCGCCTCCTTCTGGGTCCTGTCCGTCCTGTGGCTGATCCTGTTCGGGCTGCTTGTGCTGTTCGGCGGCATGTCATCGGACTGACATGGTTTGATTCGCGCCATGGAGAGCTCCCAGCCACCCGATCAGCCGCCGCACGACCAACCGGGTGGCGCGGAACCACCTCCGCCGCCACCCGCAGGGCCGCAGGCGCCCGTAGGGCCGCAGGCACCCGTCGCGCCGCAGGCGCCAGGGGGCTATCCAGGCGCCCCGCAGGCGCCGGCCGTTCCGCCGCCCCCGCCCGGCCCCGAGGGCATGCCGTCCTACGGCGGCCCCGTTCCGCCCGGCGGCTGGCAGCAGCCGATCCCACAGCACTCCGGCTGGAGCGGGCAGCCGCTGGCGAGCTGGGGGATTCGCGCCGGCGCGATCCTCATCGATTGGCTGATCCTGCTCGTTCCGGTTGTCATCCTCACGATCATCGTGGTGGCGATCGCCGCGGGCAGCGACACCGGCGCGCTCGTCACCGGCATTCTCGGTGTGCTCGCCTACCTGGTCGTGGTGTTCGCCTACGCCCCGACCCTGATGGCACGCGAGGGTCAGAACAACGGCCAGACCTGGGGTAAGCAGATGCTCGGCATCCGCGTTGTCCATGACACCGGCGAGCCGATGAGCTTCGGCTGGTCGGCACTTCGCGAGATAGCGGTCAAGGGACTTCTGGTGGGGATCGCGTCATCGATCATCCCGCTCATTCCCTGGCTCCTGAACTACCTGTGGCCGCTCTGGGACGACCAGAACCGGGCTTTGCACGACATCGTCTGCTCGACGCACGTGGTGCGCGCCTGACCGCCAAACGACGAGGTGTCTAGGCGGCCGCTCGGCGCACGTGCTCGGCGGCTCCGGTCCAGATCATCTCCTCGCGACCCGGTCCCACGCCAACCATCACGATCGGCACCTCGAGGAAGTCGGAGATGTACTCGAGGTAGGACTGCGCGTTGGCAGGCAGCTCGTCGATCGAGCGGCACCCGCGAATGTCCTCGTGCCAGCCGGGCAGCTCCACGTAGTCGCCGTGGACCCTGTGCACGATCGACTGGTGGTAGGGGAAGTCGTCGAAGCTCGCTCCCTCGGGGCCGAGGTAGCGCACGCCCACGTGGAGCGGATCGATGCCGGTGAGCACGTCGAGCTTGGTGACCACGAGCCCCGTGAGCCCGTTTATGCGCTTCGCGTAGCGCAGGGCAACGAGGTCGAGCCAGCCGGTACGGCGCGCGCGGCCGGTGGTGGTGCCGAACTCGCCGCCGGCCTCGCGCAGCTGCGCGCCCAGGGGGTCGTCGAGCTCGGTGGGAAATGGTCCCGCGCCCACGCGGGTGGTGTACGCCTTGGCGATGCCCCAGACGTCGTCGAGCGACCCGGGTCCCACGCCCGCGCCCGGTCCCGCCGCGCCGGCGACCGTGTTCGACGAGGTAACGAACGGATACGTGCCGTGGTCGATGTCGAGCAGGGCGCCCTGAGCGCCCTCGAACACCACGAGACCACCGTCGTCGAGCACCCGCCACGCGATCGGCGGCGTGTCCGCGATGAAGGGCTCGAGCCGGTGTCCGTGCGTGCGGTACTCCTCGGTCATCGTGTGCAGGTCGAGCTCGGGTGACTTCGCGTACGGCCTCAGCATCAGCCGCTTGGGCTCCATCGCCGCGTAGATCTTCTTGCGCAGGATGTTCTCGTCCAGCAGGTCCTGCATGCGGATGCCGAGCCGAGCTGCCTTGTCGGCGTAACAGGGGCCGATGCCGCGCCGTGTGGTCCCGATCTGAAGCTTGCCGAGCTTCGCCTCGCCCTCCTGGTCGAGCAGCTTGTGGTACGGCATGATCAGGTGCGCGTTGGCAGAGACGCGCAGGCCGTTCAGGTCGATCCGGCGGCGGCGCAGCTCGTCGATCTCCGCGCTCAGCACCACCGGGTCCACCACGACGCCGTTGCCGATCGCGCAGAGCTTGCCGGGGTAGAGGATCCCGGACGGGATCAGGTGGAACTTGAAGGTCTCGCCGTCACGGACGATCGTGTGACCGGCGTTGTTGCCGCCCTGAAAGCGGATCACGAGGTCGGCCTGCTCGGCGAGCAGGTCCACGACCTTTCCCTTCCCTTCGTCGCCCCACTGGGCGCCGACGATTACCACTCCTGGCATGGCGAGATCGAGTGTAGGCCGGGACGCCGCTAGACGACGGCGTCCTGCGGGGGCATGGGCTCGGCGCCGCGGTCTCGATAGAGGTTCGCGAACTTCGGATACTTCGGCAGGAACGTCAGCGCCACCTCGCCGATCGGCCCGTTGCGGTGCTTCGCCACGATCATGTCGGCCTCGCCGAGACGCTCGGATTCCTTGTTGTAGTACTCGTCGCGGTAGATGAACATGACGACGTCGGCGTCCTGCTCGATGGAGTTGTGGACGATGATGTCCTCCGCGACGAAGTTGTGAAGACCCTCGACGGTGAGGTCGTAGACCTCCTCCACGCCGTCGGGTTCGACCGCCACGACGCGGTCCCAGTAAACGTCGCTCTCCGCCAGGCGAGCGAGTTCATCTGACCCAGCGATCGCTGCTGCCCGAGCCGCTCGCTCACGAGAGAGGTTCGACTTGTAGAGCGCGGAGCCGCAGTACGCATTGCCGAGTGCATCTTGGAACTCACGGGTGGTCAGGTCAGCGCCTACGCGTGCCGGCTCGACGACGTCGCGCCATGCCGCCGCCGGGATCACATCCCGGTTGGGGTTCGCCCGGGTCTCTCCGAGCTTGAGCGCGATTCGTAGCCCCGTCTCCGCCCGGGATTCGCCGAGACAGCCGACGACCTCGAGGAAGCGGGCGACATCTGAAGCTCCCGTGAGCTTCACGTGGTACTGCGGCCGGCCGCGGGTGTTGCCGATCCGGCTTCGGATCGCGTTGACACCAAGCCGGAGAAGCAGCGACTGAACATCGGCCGCCAGCCCGGGACTGCTGGTGGCGTAGTACACGATCGGCGTAGCGCGCTTCCCACGCGCCAGATAGACGCAGCCGTCCGTGGACCAGAGGTGGCGCAGGAACGTGGCGATCGCTTGCGAGGGCTGCTGGAACACCTGCCGGGGAACACGCTTCTCATAGGAGCGCAGGCCAAACGCTCCAAGCTTGTCGAGCCAAGCCGAGATGGGATTCCGGCGTCCGTGCGTCAGGCGCCGGGCGGACGCGAGATACACCTGGTACCAGCGGCGCTCCTGTCGAATCCGAGGCCGAATGCCGGACCCGAACACGGCTGTGGCGAGCGCGGCCACGCGGGAGGCGAGGAAAGGCTCACGAGTCGTGTACTGAATGGCATGTCTCGGAAGGGTGCACCCGTCGCCTATTAGGTGACCCAGCAGGGCCAGCTCATCCCGCGACAACGTCGCACTGGACGGTCCGGGGCCCGGCAGCGTTCGGGGCAGGGCCAAGTGTTCTCCCACCTCGACCTCGTCGAGGCGTTTCCACCCGTCGAATGCGCGGAACTTGTGGTTGCCGGTCGCGCGGATCGTGCGCCCGAGCTGCGTCGTGAGTCTGTAGACAGGCTTGCGGCCGGTTGAGAAGGCTCGTGTGACCTTTCGGCGCTCGAGCTTCCAGGTCTCGCGGTTGACCGCAAGCACCTCGAAGCCAGACGTCCCGACCAGCTCCGCGATCGGTCGATACTCGCCCGTGCTCGGGAGGTAGATGCGTGACTCTCCGGTCAGGCAACCCGATTCGCGAAGGTCCGACAGCATCGGAACGGGCGGGTTGCGGGACTCGACCGCGCGGGAGAGCTGCGAGACGGCGATCACCGGCACCTCGAGCTCGCGCGCGAGGATCTTGAGTCCGCGGCTGATCTGGCCGATCTGCTCGACGCGGCTGCTGTCCGGCCGGCCCTCGGGCCGCATCAGCTGGAGGTAGTCCACGACGACCAGGCCGAGGCCGTGGCGGGCGGCCAGCCGGCGCGACTTCGCGCGCAGCTCGAGCACGCTCATGTCGCTCGAGTCGTCCACGTAGATCGGCGCGCGGGCGAGCTTCTCGACCGCCTTCAGGACCTTCGGCCACTTCTCCGCTCGAACGCGGCCCTTGCGCAGGTCATCGCTCGACACGCGCGCCTGGGACGCCAGGAAGCGGTGCGCGAGCTCGGTCTCGGACATCTCGAGCGAGAACAGCGCCACCGGGACGCCCGCCTCCACCGCCGCGTACTCGGCGATGTTCGTGGCGGCCGCGCTCTTTCCCATCGAGGGGCGAGCGGCGAGCACGATCAGGTTGCCGGGCTGGAATCCGCCCGTGAGCGCGTCGAGGTCGGCAAAGCCGGAAGGAGTGCCGGTGAGCCCGACGTCGGTCTTCGACAGCTCCTCGAGCTTGTCGATCTCGTCGTGCAGGATCGCCTCGAGCGACCGCATCTCCGAGGTGCCGCCGTCGTGGCCGATCTTGAACAGCACCGCCTCGGCGCGCTCGATCAGCTCGCGTGCCTCGCCGTTGTGGGAGGCAACGTCGTCCTGGATCTCGCGCGTGGCGGACAGGATGCTTCGCAGGAGCGAGTGCTCCTTGACGATGCGCGCGTAGTCGAGCACCGCGCCCACCGCCGGCACGACCGTTGGCAGCGAGTGCAGGTAGCCCTCGCCGCCCGCCTTCTCGAGGTCCCCGGAGCGGCGCAGGTCCTCTGAGACCGTCAGGGCGTCGACCGCCTCCGGCGCCGCCTTCTCCTTCAGGCGGATCATCGCCTGGAAGATCACCTGGTGCCGCGGGCGGTAGAAGTCGTGCGCGCGCAGCCCCACCTCCAGCAGCACGCCGTCGAGCGCCTGCTCGGTGAGCAGGATCGCACCGAGGACGGAGGCCTCGGCCTCCTCGTTATGGGGCGGGACGCCGGCCGCTGCCTCCGGCGGGACGGCTACGGCCACTGGGCCGGGCCTCTTAGGCGATTGGGGTGACGATCGTCTTGATGTCGGCCGTCACACCGTCGGAGACCTCGACGGAGACCATGTGCGTGCCCGTTGTCCTAATCGGCTCCTCCAGCTGGACGCGGCGCTTGTCTAGCCGCACACCGCGCGCCTGGCGGATCGCGTCGACGATCTCCTGCGAGGTGACCGAGCCGAACAGCCGCCCGTCGTCACCCGCCTGGTGCGAGATCGTCAGCACGGTCTTGCGCAGCAGCGCCGCCGTCTCCTCGGCCTTGGCCGCCGCGTCCGCGACAGCCCTCTCTGCGGCGTCACGGCGCCGCTGGGAGTCCGCAATGGCGGCCGGTGTGGCCGGCTGGGCCAGCTTGCGGGGCACGAGGAAGTTGCGCAGGTAGCCCGGCGAGACGTCGATCACGTCGCCGCTCTCTCCGAGCTTGTCCACATCCTTCAGGAGGATTGCCTGAGCCATGGTCCGTCGCTTACCTGTCTGCGACGTACGGCAGGAGCCCCAACTCACGCGCACGCTTGACCGCGATTGCGAGCTGGGACTGGTGACGGCGGCATGCGCCGGTCACGCGCGAGGAGCGAATCTTGCCCTTGTCACTGATCGCCCGGCGCAGCGCGGAGAGGTCCTTGTAATCGACGATGTCGATCTTCTCTCGGCAGAACGGGCATGGCTTGAAGCGCCCGCTTCCGGGGCCGGCCTTGCCTCGGGGGCCGCGCTTGCGGTCCCTCGTTGGTGTTCCACCACGCTGCTTCGCCACTTGTACTCCTGCGTACTCGCTACTCCGGGGTCAGAAGGGAATGTCGTCGTCCGATCCCCCGGCGGCCACCGGCGCCTGGGCGAAGTCCGCTGTGTCCGCGGGAACATCGCTCTGAGGCGTGAAGCGACCGCCGTTCTCGCCACCCTCACGGGAGCCGAGGAACTGGACGGAATCGGCAATGATATCTATCGACTGCCGATTCTTGCCGGTTTCCTTGTCCTGCCACTCGCGCCACTCGAGCCGCCCATCGATCGCAACCGGGCGTCCCTTCGCGAGGTACTGGGCGCAGTTCTCGCCCTGAGCGCCCCAGACGGTGACGTCGAAGTAGTTGGGCTTGTCGACCCACTCGCCGCTTGACTGGTCCTTGCGGCGCGTGTTGCTCGCGATCCGCAGGCTGCAGACAGCCATGCCGCTCGGAAGGTTCCGGAGCTCGGGATCGCGGGTCAGGTTCCCCGTGAGCACGACCCTGTTGATGTTGGTGCTTGCCATGAAGCTGAACTTCCTCCTACGCCGTGTGCGGTCGATCGAGAGTACATACGCGTTCGGAGGCGTCGGGCGCCGATTCCCAGGAAGTTCGCCAAAAGTGCGGGTTATTTGACGGAAGCGTTACGCGCGCCTGAGCGCTACGCGTCTTCGGCGGGCGGCGCGTCGGCCGGCGGCGCCTCAGCGGGCGGCGGATCTTCGACCGGCGACTCGGCCGGAGGAGCCTCACCGGGCGGCGCCTCAACAGGCGGTGTCTCGACCGGAGGTGCCTCGGCCGCCTCGACCGGCGGCGCCTCGGCCACGGCGACCGCACCCGCGTCCGCCGGCGGAGCGTCGGCCATAGCCTCGTCCACGGCGGGCGCGTCAGCGGCCGCACGGGCGGCCACCTTCGTGTCCTGGGGCTCGCGGTCGTCGCGACGTCGCGGGGCCTGCTGGTCCGGCGGCGGCGGTGTGGGCTGGCCGGGCTTCACCTTGATGATGCGGAAGCGCAGCACGGCGTCCGTGATCCGGAGCCGCTGGTTCAGCCGCTCGAGGAGCGCGTTGTCCCCGTTGAACTGGTAGAGCCGGTAATCCGCCTCGGGCCGGTGGTCGATCTCATACGCCATCCGCCGCTGGCCCCAGTCGTAGCTGGAGACGAGCTCGCCGCCGGAATTGATCATCGACTCCGCCTCGGAGATCGCGGCCGTGCGCCGCTCCTCGGGAGCGGTCGGGTCGAGCAGCAGCATGAGGTCGTAGAAGCCGGACATGCGACGGGCCACGATAGCGAAAGCGCCCGGCTCGGCCGGGCGCGCATCGTTGCTGTTCGGAAAGCGGGGCGAACCGCAGCGGGGAAGCGCCTTCACGGGCATGGGCCGACGAAGGGTGCGATGGGGGAACGTGGGCGTGCTGGCGGCGCTGGCGGCCGCGGGGGCGCTGATTGCGACGCACGAGCGCGAGGCACCGCCGGCGCCTCCGATGCGAGCGCCGGCACGCGAGGGGCAACCGCTCCCGCGCCTGCGTGACATCCCGCGCCTGGTTCTGCCTCGGCCGCGTGAACGGCGGGCATTGAAACAGGGTCCGATCGCGATTGATCCGGCTGGGCCGGACAAAGTCCGAGAGCACCCCACGAACGGGCCGGCACTCGGCCCCTTTCACCGCAATCGGACCCGGTCGGGTCAGCCAGCGCGCGCCCGAGCGGAGCGCCACTCCCGCCCCCACCACCGGCGAGTTCACGCCGGACCCGGGGTCCTAGCCTGCCGCTTGCGCTCGATGTCGGCGAGCTGGTCGTCGACCCAGTCGCCCGGGTCGCGCGCGGTGACTATCCGCTTCTGGCCCTGCGCTCGCCAGGAGCGCTCCTCGGCGGACATCGTCAGCGCGCGGTGGATCGCGTCGGCCTGGTCCTGGACGTCGAACGGGTTCACCGAGAGCGCGAACTCAGCCAGCTCCTCGTGCGCGCCCGTGTTCTCGCTCAGGAGCGAGACGCCGTTGCGCTCGTTCACGAGCGGTCCCTCCTTGGCGATCAGGTTCATCCCGTCGAACATCGCGTTCACCATCAGGAGGTCGTAGTGCTTGTACGCCGCGATGGCCTCCTCGAGGTTCTCGCGCAGCCGCAGCTCGATCGGCATCCAGTCGGTCGTGCCGTGCCGGTGGTTCACGACAGCCACGAGCGCCTCGATCCGCTCCAGGTACTCCGCGTACTCGGGCACGTCCTGGCGCGACGGGATCAGGTGCGCGATGAACGTGACCTGTTCCTTGAACTCCGGGTGCTGTTCGAGGAACAGGTCGAACGCCGTGAATCCGCGCAGGACGTTCTTCGACAGGTCCGCCCGGTCCACGCGCAGGATCAGGTGCTCGCGCCGCCGCCGCAGGATCTCGCGCTCGTACTCGTGCACCGCCGGCCGCTGGGCGGTCTTCTGGAAGGTCTCGGCGGAGATGGGCAGGGGGTACGCGCGCACCCACACGTCGCGGCCGTCGAACCGCACGATGCCCTCCTCCTCGTCCACCTCCAGGTCGAACAGCTCGCGGCAACAGAGCAGGAAGTTGCGCTGGTAGGAGCGCGTGTGGAAGGCGATGATGTCGTTGGAGAGGATGCCCTCGTAGATGTCCTCGCGCATGTCCGCGGGCAGCACCCGCCACGCGTCGGGCTGGGTCCAGGGGATGTGGACGAAGTGGTGGAGGAACAGGTCCGGGCGCTCGCGCCGGATGAACTTCGGTGCGACGTAGAGGTGGTAGTCGTGGAGCATCACCACGGCTTCGTCCTCGCCCTCGACCTCGTCGAGGACCGCGCGCGCCAGGTCCGCGTTCACCGTGCAGTAGCCCTGCTCGTAGGCCTCGACCTCGTGGCGGCGGACGTCCGGAGCGTTCGAGAGGTCCCAGAGGTAGTGCTGGATGAACCACAGCATCGGGTTCGCCACCACGTTGTAGAAGCGGTCGTAGGCCTCGGGGTCGCTCGCGACCAGCCGGACCCGGTAGGTGTCGCCGTCCAGCTCGACCGGGAACGAGCGGTCGCCGTGCTGCTCGGCCACCTCGACGTCCTCGTCTGTCATGGCGGACGCCACCCAGACGGCATCCCGATGGTGAACGAGACCCTTCAGCGCGGTGACGAGCCCGCCGCCGCCGCGCTTCGCCTCGCCTCCCTCGAACGTGGCGGGGCCGCGGTTCGAGACGAGGACGAGGGGGGTCTCAGGCTTCATCTGTGGTCCCGGAAGAGCCTCAGCCAGTCGCGGAGCAGGCGCGGTGTCAGGAAGTGCGTGCGGACGTGTTCCTTGCCCGCCCGCCCCAGCCGCTTGCCGAGGTCGGGCTCGCGCAGGATGCGCAGCGCGCGGTCGGCGCACTCCTCGGGCGAGGACACGAGGAAGCCGGTCTCGCCGTCCTCCACCTGGAGCGGGATGCCGCCCACGTCGCCGCCGATGAACGGCCGGCCCTTCCAGAGTGCCTCCGACACGGTCAGGCCGAAGCCCTCGCGCGTGGACTTCTGGATCACGATGTCGGCCTGCGATTGGAAGGCGTTCACCTCGATGGCGCCGACCTGGTTCAGGTTGTTGAGGATGTGGATGTCCGGGTCGCCGTCCGCGTAGGCCATCGTGGAGTTGAAGAACTCCCAGCCCTCCGGGTCGTCAGTGGCCATCGAGCCCACGAGCGCGAGCTGCACCTCGGGTATCTCCTTCGTGACCTCGCGGTACGCATCGATCACGCCCATCGGATCCTTCCAGGGATCGAAGCGCGAGACCTGGCACATCAGCGGCCGGTCCACGTCGATGCCGAACTGGTCGCAGACGAAGGCGGCGTCCTCGGGCGAGAGCGCCATGTTCTTCGGCGACAGCGGGTCGATGGCCGGCGGGCAGATCACGACTCCGCGGCCGGAGGCGCCGTTCAGCGCGGCCGGCACGTACTGCGGGAGGTGCCAGACCGACGCGTCGTAGTCGCGCACGTACGGCACCAGGTGCTCGATCGCGTCGGGGTTCGGCGTGGAGAGGTCGATGTGGCAGCGCCAGACCCACGTCTTCGACTTCTCCGGCACGTGCCCCCGGATCGCGGCCGGCTGCGGGTCGTGGACGATGATCACGTCCCAACCGCCCTCGATCTCCTTCGCGTTCATCTCGTTGTAGCGCTCGAAGATCTCCCATTCCTCGTCCGAGAGCGAGTCCGGGTTGCCCTGGAGCGCGTTGTGGAGGCGCTTGGTCGCGTTGTAGAACTCCTCGCGCCCGAGCATCACCTGCCAGTCGGCCTCGATCCCCACGTCGTTCATCAGCGGGATCAGCGTGTAGAGGATCTCGGAGACGCCGCCGCCGAACGCGGTCGCGGACAGGTGGAGCACGCGAAGGCCCTCGAGGCCCTTCGCGAGCTCGCGAATCTCCTCGACGAGGGGTCTTCCGACCAGGTGGGTGTAGTCGGCGAGGCTCTTGTGGCCTACCGGAACCGGCGTCAGCACGCGCGGCAGACTATCCAGTCTCGCTGAGGTACTTCACAAGGCGCGTGCGACCGTCCCCGAACTCGGCCTTGTCGACGGTTGCCTCGATGATCGCGCGGCTCAGTTCCTGCTCCGAGGCCGCGACCGGACCGGCCGCGCCGTCGAGATCCATCATCAGGGCGTCGTCGCCCAGGTGGAACGAGAAGCTGAGCCGGCTTTCGTCCTCGAGTCCGCGGGATTCGTCGACGTAATCGTTGGCCGCCTCCGTGATCGCGAGCTTCAGATCGGCGACCTCCTCGGGGGACAGCGGCGTCAGGCGGCAGACGGCCGAGAGCGCCAGCCGGGCGAGGACGAGGTAATCCGGCCTCGCGGGGATGGTCAGCGAGACATCTCTGCTGTCACTCACCTGGGGGACGTCCACCACTTTCGGCAGGTTACCCGGAAACGCGCGAAACCCCGCACTAGGGGCCCGAGCCCGCCGGGCGGCGGCCGAGCTCCACGCTCGATCGTGCGCCGATCGCCGTCGCGCAGCACCGATAGCTCCACCTTCTCACCCACGCTGCGGCCGCTGATCTCGTCGGCGAGATCGTGCTCGCGGGTGAGCTCCTTGCCGTCCACGGCCACGATCAGGTCGCCGCCCACTGCGATGTTGTCCTGGCCCTGGAACGTGATGTCCTCGTTACCCGCCTCGAGGCCGGCGTCCTCGGCCGGGCTGTCGTCGACGATGTTCTGCACGAGCGCTCCCGTGTCCACGTCCACGTCGATGCGGTCGGCGAGCTGCGGCCAGATGGTGAGCGTCTCAACGCCCAGGTAGCCGTAGTCGACGCGCCCCTTGTCGCGCAGCTCGCGCAGCGAGCGGCGCACGGCGTCCACCGGAATGGCGAAGCCCACGCCCTCGCCTCCGCCCGACTGCGACTTGATCTGCGCGTTGATGCCGATCACTCGTCCCTGCGCGTCGAGCAGCGGCCCGCCGGAGTTGCCGGGGTTGATCGCCGCGTCGGTCTGGATGGCGTCGCCGATCTCGAACGTCGTGAGCGACTGGATCGTGCGGTCGAGCGCCGAGATCACGCCGATCGAGAGCGACTGGCGCTCCCCGAACGGGCTGCCGATGGCGGCCACGGGCTCGCCGACCGAGATCGTGTGCGACTCGCCCAGGTCGAAGCGGCGTGAGCGAGAGGCCGTCGGGATCGACCTTGAGGAGCGCCACGTCCGCGTTCGGGTCGTGGCCCACGATCTCCGCCGGCACGCGGTTGCCGTCGAGGAACTCGATGTAGACCTGGTCGGCCTGGTCGGTGCCGTCGGCCCCCTCGGTGGTGACCACGTGCGCGTTCGTGGCGATGTAGCCGTCGCCGTCGAGCACGAAGCCCGAACCCTGCCCGCCCTCGCCGCCATCCTCGAGCAGGCTGGAGCCTCCGTTGAAGATCGACAGGATGGTCACCACGCCCGGCGAGAGCCGGTCGTAGATCTGAGCCGGGTCGAATCCACCCTCGCGGCCGAGGCCCTGGACGACCTGCACCCGCGTGGTGGTCACCTCGCTCCTGCCGGCGGACTGGGTGCCCCCGTCGTCGTCACTGGAATCGCAGCCCGCAGCGAGGAGCAGTGCCGCGGCGGCGAGCGCCGCCGCTCGCCGCGATGTCGTCCTCACGCGGTGGGCCCGTCCGACGGCAGTTCGAGCGTGAACGCCGTGCCGCCGTCGGTGCGGAGCAGCAGTCGCCCGTCCATGTGCTCGGCCAGCTCGCGTGCGATGGCGAGCCCGAGGCCGGCGCCGCGGCCAGCGTCGCCCGTGTAGAAGCGCTCGAACACCTTGGAGCGCGCTCCCGCGGGGAGCCCGGGGCCCGAGTCGGCCACCGTGAGCTCGGCCGCGCCGTTCTCGCGGTGGGCGCTCACGGTCACGTTCGTGCCCTCAGGCGTGTGGCGGAGGGCATTGTCGAGCAGGATACGCATGATCTGAGCCACCCGTTCGCGGTCGCAGGAGGCGTTCGGGCCCTCCTCCGGGACCTGCAGAAGCAGCTCCGTCCGGTGCTCCGCGAGCCGCGGGTGGAACTCGCCCGCTATCGAGCGCGTGAGCTCGGCGAGGTCGACGGGCTCGGTGTGGAGCTCCACCGAGCCGGAGTCGAGGCGCGACAGGTCGAGCAGGTTTACGGACAGCTTCTGGAGGCGCTCCACCTGCTCGCTCATGGTGTCGAGGAACTCGCGGCGGGTGTCCTCGTCGAGATCCTCGTCCTGGAGCAGCTCCACGAACCCGCCGAGCGAGAAGATCGGTGTGCGCAGCTCGTGCGAGGCGGTCGCGATGAACTCCTTGCGCGCCACGTCGACCCTGCGCAGCTGCTGCTGCATCTCGTTGAAGGTCTCCGTGAGCTGGCCCAGCTCGTCCCTCGAGGTGACGGGAAGGGGCTCCATGAAGCGCCCGCGAGCCACATGGCGGGCCGCTCGCTCGAGTCCGCCCACGCGACGGGCCAGCCGCGCCGCCACGAGGTAGCCACCGAAGAGCGCGATCAGCAGCGCCGCGCTGGTGGCCAGGAGCACGCGGTCGCGAACGAAGGCCACGGTCTCGCGCACGTCGTCGAAGTCGCGCGAGTAGAACGCCACCCGCGGCAGCTTGCTGGTCGTGGTCAGGGGTTGGGCCACCATCCCGATCTCATCCCCGTCGCGCGAGGTGCCGTACCCGACCTGCAGCCGGCGCCGAATCAGCGAGCGCTCCGCGAGCTTCTCGTCGAACGGGACCAGCGCCGATGTCTTGCTGTCGTCCACGGGATAGAAGCCCGGATTGCGCTCGGGGCTCCAGTGGCGCTGCCAGTCCATCACCGTCACCTGCGCATCGGTCGCGTCCGCCGCCTGGCGGATGCGCACCGTGAAGTTCCTGCGGGTCGGCGACGTGCCGCCCTGGAGCGGCGCCTGCAGCGCCGCCCGCGCGTCCCTGGCTTCGTTCTGAAGGCTCGTGAGCCGCCTCTCCTTGAGGTTCTCCTCGAGCTGCGGCACCACGACGAACCAGATCGCGCAGAACGCCGCCGCCGTGATCGCGAAGAACATGAACGCGATCTTCTGGCGAAGCGAGCGCAGCCGGCTCATGAGTCCCTGAATCGGTAGCCGACGCCGCGCACGGTGAGGATCAGCTCCGGTGTCTTCGACTCCTCCTCGAGCTTCTCGCGCAGGTGGCGGATGTGGACGTCGATCGTGCGCGGGTCGCGGTAGGAGGCGTCGCCCCACACGCGCTCGAGCAGCATCGTCCGGCTGAACACGCGCCCGGGCGCGCGCGCCAGCGCCGCGAGGATCTCGAACTCCACGTAGGTCAGCCGCACCGACTCCCCGCGCACCACAACCGAGCGCTTCTCGAAGTCGATCGTGAGCTCGCCCGCCTCGATCGGCTCCTCGAACTGAGCCTCGGGTTGCGCGAGCGCGGCGCGCCGCAGGACCGCCTTCACGCGGCTGCGGAACTCGCGCACCGAGAAGGGCTTCGTGATGTAGTCGTCGGCGCCCAGCTCCAGGCCGAGAACCTTGTCGGTCTCCTCGGTCTTCGCTGTGAGCATGATGATCGGCACCGTGCTGCGGGAGCGGATCGCGCGGCAGACGTCGAAGCCGTCCATCCGCGGCAGCATCACGTCGAGCACCACGAGGTCGAAGTTGTCTTCACGCAGGCGCTCGAGAGCCTCGCGTCCGTCGAGCGCCGGAATGACGTCGTAGCCCTCCTTGCGGAGGGGATAGGCCAGCAGCTTCTGGACCGAAAGCTCGTCGTCGACGAGCAGGATGCGAGGGGCAGTGGTGCTCAACCTTGAGAATTGTAGGTTGAGGCGCAGTGATAGAGCCGCGTGTATACAGGGCGGCGTTCGTTCCGGCCCTGCTGGCGATCGTTCTGGCCATGTTCTCGTTCGAGAGCAGACCGAGGGCATTGCCGCAGGGACTGGCCGCGGACGTGCTCTTCGACGGCGACCAGGCGGCCGACCTCGCGACCCGCATCGCGACCGAGTCCCCGGACCGCCGCGCCGGCACGCGCGGGGATCTCGCGACCGCCGAGCTGGTGGCCGACGCCTTCGCCGCGCGCGGCTTCAGCGGCGGCCCGGGGGGCCGGCCGCTTCTGCAGCGATTCACGCACGCGGGGCACGAGCTCGTGAACGTGATCGGGCTGCGCGCGGGGCGCTCGCGCCGCCAGATCGTGATCGTGGCCGCTCGCGACGCGGGCAGCGTCCCGGACGCGCCGGGCAGCGCGGCCGACACCGCCGCACTGATGCAGCTGGCGCGCGTCTACCAGGGGCGGCCGTCGCAGAAGACGCTGGTGCTTGCGTCGGTGGACGGGTCGGATCTCGGCGAGGTGGGCGCCACGGAGCTGATCTCGGACCTCCCGCACGCCGGAGTTCGTGGACGCCGTGCTCGTGATCTCCGACCTCGGCGCGCATTCGAGCAGCGGCCCCCTGCTCCAGGCGTGGTCGAACAACACGCGCCGCGCCGGGATCGGACTGCAGCGGACCGTGGCCAACTCCATCCGCGAGGAGGTCGGCGGCTCGGCCGGAGGGAGCGGAGTGCTCGGCCAGTTCGCCAGGCTGTCGTTCCCGATCGGCATCGGGGCGCAGGGGGTGCTGCTCGAGGAGGGCTACGACGCCGTTCGGATCTCCGGCAGCGGCGAGCTGCCGCCGGACGGCGACGGACCGGTCGAGGCGATCGACGCGGACCGCCTGGGAATGCTCGGGCGGGCGACCCTGCGGACGCTCACCGCGGTGGACCAGGGCCGGCGCCCGGAGCACGGCCCCGAGAGCTACGTCCTGGCCGTGAGCCAGGTGCTTCCCGGATGGGTGATCTCGCTGCTCGCGGGGACGCTGCTGCTCCCGGTGCTCGTGGCCTCGGTTGACGCCTTCGCTCGCGCGCGCCGGCGGCAGGTGGACGTGCTGCGCTGGCTGCGCTGGGTCGCCGCCTGGGTGGCGCCGTTCCTCGCGGCGCTCGCGCTCGCTCAGTTCCTCGCGCTCGTGGGGGCCACGCCCGCGCCGCCTCCGGCGCCCGTGCCGCCAAGCGTGCTGCCCCTGGATGGTGCAGCCCTCGCTGTGCTCGCGGGAGTGCTCGCGGGCATGGTGCTTGCGCTCTTCCTCGCCCGCTGGCTCGCGGTCAGGCCGGACGCCGAGCTGCGCGAGCCGGTCGAGCCCGGGGCGGGCGTGGCGCTGGCTCTGGCGATAGCGGCCGGATCGCTGCTGCTCTGGCTCGTGAATCCGTTCGCCGGACTGCTCGCCGTTCCCGCGGCTCATCTGTGGATGCTCACCGTCGTCACGCGTCCGGCGCCGCCGCGCCGCCTGCGGGCGGTCCTGATCGGCGTGGGGATGGCGCCGGCCGTCCTGGTGGCGATCTACTACCTGTTCGCGCTGGAGTTGGACCCACTTCACGGCGCCTGGTATCTGCTCATGCTGGTCACTGGGGACAGCGTCGGGATCGTGCTGTCCCTGATCGGCTGCCTGATGCTTGCCGCCGCCTGCGGTACGGCAGAGATCGCGTGGCGGCTACCCGACGAGGACGAGGACGAGCCGGGGCCGCAGGGGCCCGCCGTCTACGGCCCCGGCTCGTACGCGGGACCGGGTTCGCTCGGCGGGACTCAATCGGCGCTCCGGCGCTGACTAGCCGGATGTCCGGCTTTCGCGCCGTGCGCGGCGCGAGAACGGGCCGGCGTGCCGATACGGGTCTTGGATAGGGGAGGTACGTGATGGTTGGCAGGGGACGGGATCAGGCGCTCAGGCGCACTGTTCAACGAAGTGGATACGTGGTCGATCCGCGCGCGGTCGCCGAGGCGATCCTGCGCTCAGGAGTGCTCGTAGCCGCTCAACCCAGAGACCGGGCCGTCCCGGGCCCAGAAGGACAAGACCGTTACCGGCTGACACCTCGCCGATCCAGGTGAGCGGCGCGGCGGCCTCGGCGGCCTCACGACGTTCCTCCGGAACGGTCACGAGCAGCTCGTAGTCGTCACCGCCCGTCACGGCCTCCTCCGCGCTCACGCCCGGGGCGAGCGGCAGGTCGGCCAGCCGCACCACTGATCGCCACGCCGCTCCGCTCCGCCACGTGGCGGGCGTCCGTGGCGAGCCCGTCGCTCAGATCGATCATGGCGCTGGCGCCGGCACGGGCGAGCGCCATCCCGCTCTCGAGGCGCGGTTGGGGCCGCAGGTGACGCGCCACCAGATCCTCAGGCGCGGTGGCGCCGGCGGCCAGCAGGCGGCGGCCCGCCTCGGAGCCGCCGAGGTCCCCGGTGACCCCCACGAGGTCGCCGACGCTCGCGCCGTCGCGGCCAACGAGGTCGTCCTCGCGATCCGCCCAGCCCACCACCGCCACGGTCAGCACGAGCACAGGTCCACGCACCACGTCGCCGCCGGCGATCGTGGCGCCGCAGGCCGCGGCCAGCTCCTCCATGCCCTCGATCAGCTCGAGCGCATCGACGAAGCCCTCGGGCAGCACCACCGACACGTACGCCTCGCCGGCCTCGGCTCCCATGGCGGCGAGGTCCGACAGCGCCGTGGCGAGCGCCTTCCAGCCGATGTCGCGCGCTCGATGCGTGCCGCGCTCGAAGTGCACGCCGTCCACCAGCGTGTCGATCGAGGTCACCGCGAAGGGACGCGTTCGCGTGACGGCCGCGTCGTCACCCGTCCAGCGGACGAGCCTTCCGCTGCGGTCGGTGAGGGTGGCCTCGATAGCCGCGATCAGATCGAGCTCGCCCACGGGGCGGGATCAGCCGGGTGCGGCCGTGCCGTCGCCGCCATTCCCGTTGCCGTTCCCATTCCCGTTCCCATTGCCGGGGTCAGGAGCGGGTGCCTCGGGCGCGGGCTCCTCGGGAGGGGTCTCGGTCTGCGGCGCGTCGAGCGGCGCGTCCTCGTAGAAGCGCGGGTCGTACTTCTGATCGGGCGTGGTGGTGTCGTCGCCGGGGCCGTAGTACTCACCGGTGCCTGCCGAGCCCGTGTTCGCGTACTTGCCGAAGAACGGGGAGAACTCGGCGGGCTCGCTGGGCACGGGGAAGTCGTCGCAGTTGTCGCCGTGCGCGGTCGACATGAAGTCGTGCCAGATCATCGCCGGCCAGGTGCCGCCGGCCACGGAGCCGATGCGCGTGGCCTCCATGGACACCTGCGCGTCGGGATAGCCCACCCACACCGCGGTCGAGAGGTGCGGCGTGTAGCCCACGAACCAGGCGTCGTTGAAGGAGTCGGTGGTGCCGGTCTTGCCGGCCGTGGGGCAGCCGATCTGCGCGGCGGTGCCCGTGCCCCCGAGCACGTTCGCCTCGAGGATCTCGGTGACCGCGTAGGCCTGGCCGTCGGTGAGCACGCGCTTGCGCTTCGGCTTGCCGAGGTCCTCGGACTTCCCGTCCGGGAACACCACGCGCTTGATCGCGATCGGCTTGTTGCGGATGCCGCCCGCCGCGAGCGTGGCGTATGCATTCGCCATCTCGAGCGGCGTCACTCCCCGCGTGAGTCCACCCAGCCCCTCGGCCGCGTAGCAGTCGAGGTGACTGGTCACGCCCAGGAGGTGCGCCGTCTCGCAGACCTTCTTCGGGCCGACGTCGAGAATCAGCTGCGCGTAGACCGTGTTGTCCGAGGCGAGCGTGGCGCTCTTGAGGGTCATCGTGCCGTTGTACGAGTGGCTGTAGGTCTGAACCTCCCAGTCGTAGATCCCGAGCTCCGGGTCGTCGATCGTCAGGGGCTTCGAGACGTACGTGGTGCGATTCGGGTCGATGCCCGCGCGGATTGCCGCCGTGAGCACCATCGTCTTGAACGCCGAGCCGGGCTGGCGGTGGCCCTGGGCCGCGAGGTTGAAGGTGCGGTCCTGGTACTTCGTGCTGGACGCCATGGCGCGGATGTAGCCGTTCGACGGGTCGATCGTGACGATGGCGGCCGAGGGGTCGGCCGGGTCGTAGAGCTGCCCCACGATCGCCTGCCGCGCGACGTCCTGCACCTTGGGGTTGATCGTGGTGTGGATCCGCAGGCCGCCGCGGCGGACCACTCCGAAGCCGTAGCGCTCGATCAGCTGCTCCTGCACGAAGTCGAACATGTAGGGCTCGCGGCGCGTGACGTAACGCGTGCCGCGCTTCAGCCTCACGGGCTGCCGTATGGCCTCGGCCGCCTCCTCCTGCGTGATGAAACGGTTCGAGGCCATCTGCCTGATGACCTCGTTGCGCCGCTGGATCGCCGCCTGCTCGTTGCGGAATGGGTTGTACTGCGAAGGCGCCTGCGGCAGGCCGGCGATCATCGCCGACTCGGCGAGGTCGAGATTCTTCGCGTGCTTGTCGAAGAACGTGACCGCGGCGGCCTCCACGCCGATCGCGGTGCGCCCGCCGACCGTGCCGTACGGGACCGAGTTCAGGTAGTTGTGGAGGATCCAGGTCTTCGAGTGCTCGTCCTCGAGCTCGGAGGCCAGCTTGGCCTCGCGGATCTTGCGGGCGAAGTCCCGCTTCGGATCCTTGATGTAGAGCGCGCGGACGAGCTGCTGTGTGATGGTCGAACCGCCCTGCACGGTCTTGCCGGACTCGAGGTTCTTGATGCCGGCGCGCACGATCGCGTTGAGGTCCACGCCGCCGTGCTTGTAGAAGCGCTCGTCCTCGATGGCGACCGTGGCGCGGCGCAGGTTCACGGGGATGTCGCGCCAGGGCACTACGCGGCGCAGCACGTCGGACTGGATGAAGCCCAGACGCGAGCCGTCGACGGCGTAGACCGCGGACAGCTGGCCCTTGTCGGCGGGCTTGAGCTCGGCGAGGTCGGGAGCGGTCGCGGCGATCGCGAGCACGTAGCCGACGGCGGACAGCACGGCGATGATGCTCACCGTGGCGAGGACGGCGAGTCCGAGCAGCACGGAACTGCGCCCCGTGTGGCGCCTTCGCCTCTTCAACTTTCGCTGACGATGGGTCATTACGTTCGGCGGCGAACCACGCTCAGGCCTCGGTTGAGGATAGTGCGTGCTCCCGCAGGCGGCGAAGCCAGCGGAGCCGCAGTTCCGCGGCGGTCTTTCCGCGCTCGGAGGGGCCCGACGCCCAGGTCGTGGCGCTCAGCCGCACGCCCTCCTTGTCCACCTCCACCACCGATACGTCTACGCCTGTCGTCCTCGTTTCGGATCAGTTCCATGGCCTTGTCGAGATCGGCGTCGAGCGGCAGCCAGACGGACACCTCAACCTGCACGCGCGGGTCGAGGATCGTGTGGTTCACGACCGAACTCTGCGCGAGGCGCTCGTTGGGCACGATCAGGCGGCGGCCGTCGTCGAGGCGGATGTACGTGTAGGTGAGCTTCATGTCCTCGACGACTCCGCTCTCCTCCTCGAACGTCACGAGATCGCCGATCCGGATCGGCTGCGTGACCGCGAGCAGGATCCCCGCGATGCCGTTGGCGAGCGTCTGGCGCGCGGCGAAGCCGAGCACGAGGCCGAGCAGCGCCGACGAGGCGAGTATGCCCTTCGCGATGCCCGATACGCCGTCGATCTGTGACGCCGCGACGGCCAGGCCGATCACCAGGATCAGCGCGTACACGAGCCGGCGGATCAGGCGCAGCCGGGTCTGCATCGCGGGAGACAGCTGGCCCCTCGCCACGAACTCGCCCATCCGTTCGCCACGCTTCGAGATGATGCGATCGACGATCTGCGCGATCACGAAGGCCACCGCGATCGACGCTCCCGCGATGATCCACTCTCTGGTCGTTGTGGCCGTGTAGAAATGGGCGTCCGGCATGGCGTATGAGGCTACCCCCGCGCGCGCACGCGCAATCGCGGCCGCGCGCGACTCCGAGGCGTTTCGCGCCGCCCTGCGCGTGCTTGTCTCCACCCGCGCCGCGGTGCTCCTCGTGGCGATCTTCGCCGCACTCTCCTTCGGTCCTGCGAGCGGCGGGCTCGCGCGCGAGAACGCCGCCAAGTTCGACGATCCCTCGCTCACGCACACTCTGGCGGAGCCGCTGCTCGCGCCGCTCGCCCGCTGGGACTCCGTCTGGTACCTGCGGATCGCAGACTCCGGGTATGGCGACAGCGCGCCCCGCGCCGCCTTCTTCCCGCTGTATCCGCTTCTGGTGCGGGCCGTCGCGACTCCGCTGGGAGGGTCCGAGGGCGCTCTGCTCCTGGCGGCCTATGCCGTGTCGCTCGCGGCATTCCTCGGCGCGCTGGTCCTGCTCTACCGGCTCACCGAGCTCGAGCTGGGGCGGCGGCTCGCGCGCCCGACGCTGCTCCTGCTCGCGGTCTTCCCGGCGGCGGTGTACTTCGGCGCGCCGTACTCGGAGAGCCTCTTCCTGCTGCTGGCCGTGGGGGCGTTCTACGCGGCACGCAGCGGGAGCTGGGCGTGGGCTGGAGCATGCGCCGGGCTCGCTTCGGCCACGCGCAGCGCCGGCCTGCTGCTGCTGATACCGCTGGCGATGCTCTGGTGGAGCTCGCGACCGCGACGGCCGCGGGACGCCGCCTGGCTCTTGCTCGGGCCGCTCGGGATCGCGGCCTACGCGGCCTGGCTCGGGCTCGTGGAGGGGGACGCCCTGCGCTTCCTCGACGTTCAGGACGCCTGGTCGCGTGAGCTCAAGGTGCCGCTCGTCGGCGCCTGGGACGGCCTCGTGGCAGCGGTGGACGGCGTTCGCCAGCTCGCGTCGGGCTCGCGCACGCCCGTCTATTTCGAGCTGGCAGCGGGGGACCCGTTCCGGATCGCGGCAATCAACGTGATGCTGTTCGCCACGCTCGTCTTCGCGGTCGTGGCCTGCGTGGGCGTGTGGCGGCGCCTCCCGCGGGCATACGGAGCGTGGGTGGGCGCGTCGCTCGTCCTGCCACTCACGTTTCCCGTCACGCCCCAGCCGCTCATGTCCCTGCCTCGCTTCGTGGCCGTCCTGTTCCCGCTCTTCATGTGGCTGGCGATCGTCTGCGACGAGCGCCGCAACACCGACCTGGTCGCCGCCGGCTTCGCGGTCGGCCTCGGGCTCTTCACGGCGCAGTACGCGAGCTGGCACTGGATCTCATGAGCGTCGCCGCTGAGAGCCGTTCTGCTCGACGCGCTCGGCACGCTGGTCGAGCTCCAGCCGCCGGCTCCACGCCTTCAGCGGCTGCTGCGTGAGTCCGGCCTCGAGGTGAGCGAGGAGCGCGCGGCGGCTGGCTTCATGGCCGAGATCGCGTACTACCTCGACCACCACCTGGAGGGGTCCGACCGCGAGCGCCTGGAGCGCCTGCGCGACCGCTGTGCGGACGAGATGCGGCGTGCGCTCGAGCTGCCCGACCTCGACCACGCGACCGCGCGGCGCGCGATGCTCGGCGCGCTCGAGTTCCGGCCCTATCCGGACGTGCTGCCCGCGCTCGGCGAGCTGCGCGAGCGCGGCCTCACCGTCGTGATCGCGAGCAACTGGGACTGCTCGCTGCCGGAATGGCTGGGCCCGGCGGGGATCATGGAGCTGGTGGACGGCGTGGTCACCTCAGCCGAGGTCGGCGCGCCGAAGCCGAACCCGCGCGTGTTCGAGCGCGCGCTCGCGATCGCGGGCGTGGAGCCCGCCGAGGCGCTCCACGTGGGAGACAAGGTCGACAACGACGTGGAGGGCGCCCGCGCGGCCGGGGTCCGCGGGATTCTCCTGCAGCGCGAGGGCGAGCCGCCGGCGGACGTGGAGGCCATCTCCTCGCTTCGGGAGCTCCCCGCCCTACTCTGACTGGCCGTGGAGCAAGCCTGGATCGATCCCACGCCGCCCCCGCCCGAGCACCCGGAGCTGCCGGACGGGGCCGGGCCGCGCTGGCCCCCTTGGTACGCGGGGGTGGGATTCCTGGTGGCGCTGATCGCGACGCTCATCGTGGTGGGCATCGTCGCGGCGGCCACCGGCGCCAGCACCACCGACGAGAACCCGACCTTCACCGTGGTGGCCACCTTCCTCCAGGGCGTGATCTTCATCGGCACCGCCGTGCTGTTCGCGTCCTTCGCCGGGAAACCGCGGGCACGGCAGTTCGGCCTGCGTCCGTCGCGCTTCTGGCCGACCGTCGGCTGGGCGGCCCTGGGTCTGTTCTCCTTCTACATCCTGGCGGCGCTCTACACGGCGATCGTCCAGCCCGACGCCGAGCAGACCGTGGCGCAGGACCTGGGCGCCGACGAGGGCACACTGGGGCTGATCGCCGCCGGCTTCATGGTGATCTGCGTCGCCCCGGTCGCCGAGGAGTTCTTCTTCCGCGGATTCTTCTACCGCGCCCTGCGCAGCCGCTATTCGATCCTCGTGGCGGCGCTGATCGACGGCCTCCTGTTCGGCGTGATCCACTGGGACTTCACGAGCGCCGAGGCGCTCCTGATCGTGCCCCCGCTGGCGGCGCTCGGCTTCATGTTCTGCCTCGTCTACGAGCGAACCGGCTCGCTATACCCGGTGATCGCCCTCCACGCGCTGAACAATGCGATCGCCTTCGGGGTCACGATCGAGGACGCCAGCGTGTCGCTTGTGCTCGGCCCGCTGATGCTGCTCGCGTGCACGGTTGTGCCGCGAGCACAGCGGACGGCCATGGCATAGTGAGCACCATATGAGCATCCGTCACCTCCTCCCGATCCCGCTTGTCATGCTGGCTCTGGCGCCGATGGCGCACGCGCAGACGCCCACGACGCCCACCACTCCGGTCACGCCCCCGCCCGAGCGGGCAGACGGAAAGGCCACGTTCTCGGTCGAGGGCGGCCTCGCCACCAAGAAGACGCGCTACTACGCGCCGTCGCAGGAGGTCGTGGTGCGCGGGGTCGTGAGGCCGTACGTGCGCGGCGAGGTGCTCACGCTGTACGCGATCCGTGGCAAGAAGGCGAGCAAGCAGGTGCGGCGGGCCGTGGGGCGCCGCGGACGCTACGAGTTCCGCTTCAAGGTCGGGAATGCGGGTCCGGTGCGGCTGGTGGTGAAGCACAGGGCGAGCGATCGGCAGAAGGCCTTTCGAACACGCGACCAGACGATCCAGGTGGTCAGCTGGAACGCGGGCCAGGGAGCGCGCGGCACAAAGGTCACGCTGCTCCAGCGCGGCCTGCTGAAGCTCGGCTTCGCCACGCCCGTCACCGGCTACTTCGACTCGCTCACCGCGAACGCGGTCAACGCCTTCCGCAAGACGAACGGGCTCGGACGCGACGGTTACGCGATCGGTTCCGTCTACGCGATGGTGATGCGCGGCGACGGCGCCTACAAGCTGCGCTACCCGACCTCGGGGACGCACGGCAAGCACGTGGAGTTCGACTGGTCGCGGCAGGTGCTCGTGCTGGCGGACAGAGGACGGCCGTACCGCGTCTACCACACGTCGTCGGGCTCGCCGGTCACGCCGACGGTGTTCGGGAGCTACCGCTTCTACCGGCAGGACTACGGCACGAACGCGAAGGGCATGGTGCACTCGTCGTACTTCATCGGGGGGTACGCGATTCACGGCTACCCGTCGGTGCCGAACTACCCCGCGAGCCACGGCTGTCTGCGCGTGCCGATCCCGAGTGCGCTGTCGATCTTCAACTGGATCGACATCGGCGACCCCATCCAGACCTACGAGTAGCGCCACGCGGCCAGAACGCGAAGACCCCGCTCTGAGCGAGCGGGGCCTCCACGGTTCCCCCTTGGCTCCGCCGACCCACCGGGCCGGCGGCCACTTTTGCGCAGGCGCGCCCTACTGCACGGCGGCAGTGGCGGCCACGTCGACCTGAGCCTCGTCGGCGGCGGCATCCACGGCGACGGGCTCGGGCGCGACCTCGGCCGGGGCGGCAACCTGCGCCTCCACGGCGACGGGCTCGGGCGCGACCTCGGCCGGGGCGGCAACCTGCGTCTCCACCGCGACGGGCTCGGGCGCGACCTCGGCCGGCGCGGCGACCTCGGCCTCGACCGTGCCGGTCGGCGCGACCTCGGCCGGCACCGGAGCCGTCTCGGTCGTCGCGGTCTCGGTCGTGGTGGCCTCCGTCGTCCCGCGACCTCGGTGGGTGCGACCTCGGTGGGTACGCCGCCTGGGCCTCGCCCTCCGCCGTCGGCGCCGCCTGCACGCTCTCGGCGCTGGCCGGCTGCGTCGCGGCGGCTGTGGCCGTCGCGCTGGACTGCGTGCCGGCGCTGCTCGCGCCGGCCACGTTCGCCCGCTTGCCCGGGATCGTCGAGCCACCCGACAGGTAGGTGCTCGGGTTCTGCGCCTGCCCGTTCACGCGAGTCTCGAAGTGCAGGTGCGGTCCAGTGCAGCTGCCGGTGCAGCCCACGTAACCGATCACCTGGCCCTGCTGGACCTGCGCCCCGTTCGACACGCCGAAGCGCGACAGATGCGCGTAACACGTCGAGAACTGGCTGGTGTGCGTGACGCACACCATGTTGCCGTAGCCGCTCTGCTGCCCGGCCAGGCTGACCGTCCCGCAGGCGGCCGCATGAACCGGCGTGCCCGTGGGCGCGGCGATGTCCATGCCGTCGTGGTTGCGTCCGCCCCGCGGCCCGTACGGAGAGGTGACCGTGCCCCTGACGGGCGTCGAGATCGTCGCCGAGCTGCACGACCCGCCGGCCGGAGCCTGCGTGGTGGGCAGCTGTGGTCGGCGTGGTGCTCGAGGGCGGCGCGGCGTTCACGTCGCCGCCGACGGTCGTGCCGGCACCGGTGTCGCCCTGAACTGCCAGCTCGGTGCCCGCCTGCTGGAGCGTCTGCTCGACCTTCTCCTGCACCTGCGGCGGCACATTCGAGCCGCCGAGGGACGCCCCGCTCGCGCCCGCCTCCGCGAACAGCGAGGACCACGTGTTGGGGCCGACGATGCCGTCCACGTCGAGGTTGGCCGCGAGCTGGTACTTGCGCACCGCCGCGTCCGTCTGCGGTCCGAAGACCCCGTCGGAGGCCACGCCGAGCTTGGTCTGGACGTGAGCGACCAGGTCGCCCTGGCTGCCAACGCGCAGCGGCAGCCCGCCCTCACGGATCTCGATCGCCCTGTTGGCGGGTGACTCCGCGGCAACCGCCGCGCTCACGTCGCCTGAAACCTGAGCAGCCGCGATGGGCGCGCCCGGCCCGGCCACCACGGCCGTGGCAAGGGCAGCCGATAGGTGCTTCCTGCGGTTGTTCTCGCGCCGAGCCTTCGGCAGCAGTGCACGCCTCCGGCGTGACCGGTCGAGCGAGCGGTTCCAGAGCTCAGGCGTAGCCAGATCCCGGTGGGCGTTCGTCATCCATGTCCCCTTCCTTTCGGGCCTACGGGGTTAGCTGACGGGCTCGCGCTGGAAGATGCGCTATGCGGAACTCGGGTCCGCGATTCGCCCCGGGATGGCACGGCAGGCCACCCAATTGGTTCCCCCGTTCTGGCCGCCCGGGTGGACGTCCAGACTCGGCGCTTGACTTGCTATTTCAGGCAACAACTCCGGGCAGGAGAAGTTGCGTGCGGCGCAGCCTAGCGAATGCGCTAGGCGGTACGCCAATCGCCGTGGGTCTCGCGCTCCTTCGGCAGCATGTTCGCGAGCATCCCGAGGCCAAAGCCGTACAGGAGCAGAGCCAGCAGCGTGGGCACCCCGTGGGTGACCCAGCGCTCGTTGGAGTCGACGAGACCGGTGAATGGGCCGAGGAGGACGTCGTTGGCGTCGTCCACGAGCTCGTGGATGGTGCCGTTCACCAGCTCGCGCTCGGCCTCCTGGCCGGGGGTGGGCGCAATCGGCGCCGGGTCGTACTGGGCGCCCTTGGTCTCCCTGTCGATCAGGTTCTGCTGGGTCTTCGAGCCGCGCTCGAGCTCGTCTACCGCGAAGAACGCGAAGCCGAGCAGCACGATGCCGGAAGTGAGGATGGCCACGAGGCGGACTATGGAGCCCATCGCGCACTACTATCGGCCGCCGCCCGCGGAACCTGACTTTTCGAACGTGAATCTGCACACATGAGTGAAACTCCCCGCGACAGGCTGGTCGCCGAATTGCGCGAGCACGCCCTGGTGATTGGCGAGGTCACGCTCACCAGCGGCCAGAAGGCGCAGTACTACGTGGACGCGAAGCGCGCGATCCTGCTGCCGGACGGATTCGGCGCGCTGGGCGAGCTCGTGGCGGCGGAGGCGGAGCGCGTGGGGGCCACGGCCGTCGGCGGCATGACGATGGGAGCGGACCCCGTGGCCTGCGCCGCCCTGGCCGGTGGCGCTCCCGTGAAGGCGTTCTTCGTGCGCAAGGACCGCAAGGAGCATGGCCTCCAGCGCTGGATCGAGGGACCGGAGCTCGACCCGGGCGAGCGCTGCCTCGTGGTGGAGGACGTGGTCACCACGGGTGGGTCCACGGTCAAGGCCATCGAGCGGGTGCGCGAGGACGGACTGGAGGTGGTCGGCGTGGTGAGCGTGCTTGACCGGCTCGCCGGGGGCGCGGAGGCGATCTCGGCCGCGAGCGACGGTGCGCCGTACACGCCGCTCTCAACGATCGACGACGTCTACCCCGAGCGCCCGGACCGCTAGGAGCCCGCGAGCCAGGCGTCGATCAGCCGGCGCGCGATCGAGTACGGAGGCGATAGCGCGAGCTCGCCCTCGCCGCGAGCCGCCCGCTCCACCTCCTCGCGCTCGAACCAGCGCACCTCCTCGAGCTCGCCGTCTCCGGGCGCCGGCTCACCATCCGTGGCGAGCGCGCTGAATCCGAGCATGAGCGAGCTCGGGAAGGGCCACGGCTGCGAGGCGAGATACGCCACCTCGCCGAGCCGCACCCCCGACTCCTCCAGCACCTCGCGGCGAACGGCCTCCTCGAGCGTCTCGCCGGGCTCCACGTAGCCGGCCAGGAGCGAAAAGCGCCCATCCGCCCAGCGTTCCTGGCGCCCGAGCAGGAGCCGGTCCTCGGCGTCCGTCACGCGGACGATCACCACCGGGTCGGTGCGCGGGAAGTGATGCGCGTCGCAGGCGGGGCAGTGGCGCTCGTGGCCGCCGTCGCGCTGCTCGGTCGGCGTTCCGCAGTTGGCGCAGAAGCGATGGCGGCGGTGCCAGGCGAGCAGCGAGCCCGCGTACCCGGCGAGCGCCGCCTCCTCGGCGGGCAGCTCGGTGGCGGCCTCGCGCAGCCCTGCGGGCCGCCCCTGGGCCGGCTCATGGTCGCTCACGTCGTCCGCGAACAGCGGCCTTCCGCCAGCGAGTCCGAGGAAGAGCGCGTCGTCCGTGGGTGGCGCGAGCAGCAGGTGCGAGCCGTCGATCCAGATCCCGCGCTCCGACATCAGGATCGCCCGTGCCTCGCGGATCCCCACGCTGCTCGGCGAGCCACTCGGGCCGCTTGCGCTCGAGCGGAGCGCGATCGAGGACTGCGCCCGCAAAGATCACGGTGCTAGGACACGCGGTACTCGAAGGGCAGGCCGTCCGCCACCTCGGCAAGCGTCGGGGCGGTTGCGTCTCGCTCAGACGGGATCAGTTCCTCCGTCGGCAGAGGCCATTCGATCCCGACCTCGGGGTCGTCGTATTTGAACCCGCGCTCACGCTCGTCCGCGTAGTAGTTCGACTGCTTGTAGAAGACGTCGGCCAGCTCGCTGACGACGCAGAACCCGTGCGCAAAGCCGATCGGGCAGTAGACGATGCGGCCGTTCTCGTCGCTCAGCTCAAAGGCCTCCCACTCGCCGAACGTCGGCGATCCCCGGCGCACGTCCACGACCACGTCCACGATCTTCCCGCGGCCGCAGCGCACGAGCTTGGACGCTCCGTCGCCGATCTGGAAGTGCATCCCGCGGACGATGCCGTGCTTCGAGCGCGAGTGGTTGTCCTGGACCATCTCCTCGGTGATCCCGAGCTCGGCGAACCCGTTGCGGCGGTAGGTCTCGACGAAGAACCCCCGCTCGTCGCCGAACACCGTCGGCTGGATCAGGCAGACGCCGTCGAGCCTCGTCTCGAGTCGTTCAAAGGGCATCGCTGAACCCTACTTCGCGTGCCCCAGCCTGGCTTCAGCCTCGCGGGGGTCGGATTCCAAACGGCGATTCGATCGACTCGGAGAGGTTTCCGGCGGTGTCCGTCGCGGTCGCCTCCAGCCGGTATCTGCCCGGAGGTAGCTTCTTGCGCGCGAGTCTGCCGGTGAACCTGAAGCTGTTGGGTCCGGTCAGGCCGGTGTGTCGGAACGCGCCGCGCAGTGCCAGGTAGCGCGTGCAGGGCCGGGCGCGACGATTGCGGCGCGTGGGTGCGACGCACCTGTTGGCCACGCGACGGCCGCGGGCGGCGCGCATCACCCTGAACCTTGTCACCGCCGGCTCGCTCAACCGGTAGGAGACCCTGGTGCCCGCGGCTGCAGCGATGCTGTCTCCGCTCCGCGCGGCGAGGAAGCTGCGCGGGCTGACCGCAAGCCCGCGAATGACAGGCTCCGTTAGGTCAGGCTCAGGGGGCGGCGGCGGACCTGGCGATCTGTCGACCACCTCGCAATCGACACTCACGCTGTCGTTGTAGTCGGCGAGGACACTGTCGGTGCCGACGCCACATCGGATGGTGTCGCGCTCGCCGTCGCGGGCGGTGATCTGGTCGTTTCCGTCTCGGCCGGAGACGGTGTCCGGTCCAGTGCCTCCGTCGAGCACGTCGTTTCCCTCTTCGCCGTTGAGGCCGTCCGCGCCACCCGCCCCTGCGATCACGTCGTTGCCTGTGTTGCCCGCAAGGAGATCGTTGTTTGCGTCGTTGCCGATCAGTCGGTCATCGTCGACTCCCCCGGTGACGCTCTCGACGTCGCCTGCGACGTTGTCCAGCTCCTCCTCCTCGCCGTCGTTGGGCTGGCCGTCGAGGGTGACCTCCACCGGGTCGAGGCGACCGCCGTAGTACGCCGTGTCCGGCCCAGGCCCGCCGAACAGGTCGTCCGCTCCGTCACCTGCTTGGAGATTGTCCCGGCCGCTTCCGCCCTCGACGAGGTCGTCGTCCGGACCGTCGAAGATGAAATCGTCACCGTCGCCGGCGTGGATATCGTCGTCGCCGACGCCGCCATCGATGGCCTCCGCGCCTGCTCCGCCGATCAGGGTGTCGTCGCCGGCCTGTCCCGAGATGGTGATCCCCACGTCCGCGGCCTGATTCGTGAGCGTGTCGTCGTGAGGGCCGAGATTGAAGGCGAATGGCGGCGCGCTCGGATCGGTGCGTACAGGGCATGTCGCAACGTGGCCGCTCGCGTCGACCATGCACTCAAAGCTCGTCGGGAACAGGGTGGCGGTCGTGTCCGTGATCTCGAAGCTGTCGCCGATCCGCACCGCGGTCACGCTGTTCACCTCCCCCTCGAGCAGGGTGTCCCAGAAGAAGCTCGGATCGACCGAGGCCGCCCGGGCCGGCGGCGGCGACAGGCACGGAGCCAATGCAAAAAGACACATCACCACGACGGGCGCGAATACGCGCCACCGGAGGGCCAGTCGGGACCGTTTCATACGTAGCTCCTTTGCCGAAACCGAGGAGCGCGCTACGCACCGACCCTACAACGGCGCGGTCACCGTTACCACCGCGCACTGAGCAAATGCACGGCCGTGCGATCGATCATCAGCGCCCCGAGCAGGATTCGAACCTGCGGCCCACTCCTTAGGAGTGCTGCGACTCCCGAACGGCGCTAGCGACCCTGGTAGTTGCACCCCACCCCGCCACCTGGATATAAGAGCCGGAGCGACCAAGGAGGGATCGCATGGCCGAGCCCGACCACCGCGGTCGAAACTGGGCGTTCATTGTCGCCTTCACGGTCATCATCGTCCTCAATATCGGCGAGGGGATTGACCAGGGCTTCGACTTCTGGGATTGGCTCGTGATCGGGGTTAGCGCGGTATTCATCATCCAAGCCGTGTCGCGGCTGCGATCGAGCCCCGAGCTTCGCTAGCGCCTACGCGTGGGCCTGCGCGCGCCTAGAACTCGAGCGCCTGGCCGCAGTCGTCGCAGGCTGCCACGGGGCGGTAGCGCTCGCGAGGCCGGCGCTCGAAGCGAGCGGTCAGATACGGGCGATACGCCAGGCCGGCTCGCCGGCAGCCTCGGCACGCCAGCATGACGCAGATGCCCTCGTCCTGGGCAGCCACCTCGCCAAACGGAGACCGAGGCTCGAAGCCCTCGGCGCGCAAGCGCCGGTCGATCTCCGCAAACGTCTCCAACACAGGCACAGCTACTCCTCTCGCGGTGGTCGTTCCTCTGAGTTCCCTCGGAACGGGTGTTCCGTCGCTCAAGACTGCGAGCATCAGCGAACACCCAAACTGCGCAAAAAGGCGGCGCTATGCGCGCCCGAAGACGACGCGCGGCATACTGCGCGGGCGATGTCGCGGGAGAACGTGGAGAGTCCAACGCGCCGTCGAGGCATGGAAGGCCGATGATCTGGATGCCTTCTTGGCCTGCTCGATTCCGAGGTCGAGTGGCACCCTGCGATCCAGCGGGCCTCGAGGGAAAGGCAACCACCACGAGGTCATGACGGCGCGCGGCGGATTTGGAGCCAGGACCGTGGTGAGGCGTGGGAACGCCTCACCATCGACCCGATGAGTTCCGCGACCTGGGTGAGCGGTCCTCGCGCTCGGTCACTTGGCTTGACCGCCCGGGCGACGGGCATCGAGTTCAGTCAGGAAGTCGGAGAGGTCTTTGACATTCGAGCGGGGAAGATCGTTCGCATCCGCGACTTTCTGACTCATGCGGAGGCCCTCGAAGCCGTGGGGCTGCGGGAGTAGCGCCCCGAGCAGGATTCGAACCTGCGGCCTACTCCTTAGGAGGACGGCGAATGGACGGAACGGAAGGGCAAGCGCGGGTGCCCGCGACCAAGAGATCGCTGCAAGCGCAGCCTTCCGCCGCGCGCGGGCGCGATGAGCTGCGCTGAGCGGGGTAGCCGCTGATGCTTGTCGCCCGCTGCTCCGCGCCGGCGTCGCTGCTTGCGCCCCCGGCCTCTCATCCCGGCCTCATCGCGGCGTCCTAGCGTGGCCTCGCCACAGACTCCCGAACCGGAGGTATCCATGAAGCTCCTCGGAACCGCATCCCTAACCCTTCTCGCTGCGGTATCGGTGTACGCCGGCTCGCGCTCGGTCGAGGTGGCCCCGGCGCGCCCTGCTACCGACTCGGCTGCCCGCGTGCCGCTCAAGGACGCGAAGCTCAACATCGAGCACAATGCGACCGACCGGGACACCGGCTTCCAGGGGTTCGTCGACAGCGAGGGCTGGAGGCGCCTCGACATACGCGGACCCGCCGGCACGGTCCTGACCTTCAGGGGGCGCGGCGCGCTCGGGAAGCTTGGGCTGACCGAGCTGTTCTTCGAGACCGTCGAGCCCGAGAATGCGGACACTCCGATCAGGAAGATGCTCGCGAAGCTGCCGGAGGGGAGGTACCGGATCGCCGGTCCGGCCCAGGAGAACGGCAAGCGCGTCGGCCGGACTGCGGGGAAGGCGTGGCTCACGCACGACATCCCAAAGGGACCGCGGCTTGTCTCGCCCGTGGAGGGTGCGACCGTGCCGACTCGGGGCGTTGTCGCCGATTGGGAGCCCGTGTCCAGGACGATTACCGGCAAGTCGGTGCGGATCATCGCGTACCAGCTCATCATCGAGAAGGACGTCGAGCCTCACCGGCACATGATCGGGAAGTTCGGGCTGAGCATGTACCTGCCACCGGCGGTGACCAGCATCGATGTTCCGGACGGGCTCCTCGAGCCTGGCACGGCCTACAACTGGGAGGTGCTGGCGATCGAGCGCAGCGGCAACCAGACGCTCTCTTCCGGCTCGTTCAAGACCGGGTAGTGCCGCGAGCCCAGGTCGCGAGTGGACGCTCTGAGTCGAAGCGCCCCGAGCAGGATTCGAACCTGCGGCCTACTCCTTAGGAGGGAGTCGCTCTATCCGGCTGAGCTATCGGGGCTCGCTCGCCAGACGATAGTGCCGCGTTCAGGCGGGTGCGAGCGCCTGCTCTCGCTCCAGGCGGGGGTGGTGGAGCTCGGCGGACTCCACGAGGCCGTCCACCATCTCCTCGATGTCCGCGGTGCGTTCGATGCGGCGGAGGTCGTCGGTCTGGCCGCGGGTCACGGCCAGCTTGGACGAGAAGAGCTGGCAGCAGTCCTCGTCGGGAAGGATCGAGATCTCGTAGGTGCCGAGCTGCTTCGCGATCTCGACGATCTCCGACTTGTCGCGGTCGACCAGCGGGCGCAGCAGCGGCAGCTCCGCCGCGTCCTCCACGAGGGCGAGGTTCGGCAGCGTCTGCGAGGCCACCTGTCCGAGCGAGTCGCCGGTGACGAGCGCCTCGGCGCCCTCGCGACGCCCGAGCTCGGAGGCGACCTTCACCATCAGCCGGCGCTGCGACAGCACCTGGAGCCGGCCGGCGCCGGCGCTCGCGAGGCGCCGCTGCGCAGGTCCGAACGAGACCACGAACAGGCGCGAGTCGCCCTGGAAGCGGTCGAGGCGGCCGGCGAGCGCGTAGGCCTTGTAGACGGACTCGGGACCGGTGAATGGCCGCCCGCTGAAGTGGACGAAATCGCAGCGCAGCCCGCGCTTCATCATCCGGTAGGCCGCCACCGGCGAGTCGAGGCCGCCCGAGAGCAGCACGAGCGCCCGCCCGCTCGAGCCCACCGGGAGCCCGCCGGCGCCGCGGAGACGGTCGGCGGACACCAGCAGCTCCTTCGAGTCGACCTCCACGTGCACCACGAGGTCCGGATTCGAGAGGTCCACATCCAGGCCGAGCCGGACGCGGACGGCATCGCCGATCACCCGCGAGAGATCCATCGAACGCAGCGGAAAGCGCTTGTCGCGCCGCGTCGAGCGGATCGCGAAGGTGCGGCCGGGGCGGCCCTGGAGGAGCGCCACCGCGGCGTCGGCCCCCGCCGCCACATCGCGTGCGCAGCGCAGGGCCGGCTGGACCACGCTCACACCCGGAAGGGCGAGGCAGCGCTCCACGAGAGCGTCCTCGGGCACGTCGCCGGTCACGATCAGCACCCCGCCTCGATGGCGCACCTCAAGCGGGCCGAGGTCGGATGTGAGCCGGCGCAGGTTGCGCTCGAGCACGTTCACGAACAGGGGCCGGTTGCGCCCCTTGAGCGCCAGCTCACCGAACTTGAGCAGCACGCAGCGCTCTCCGCGAACCGTCTCCATTGCAGGAGAAGTTACTCGTCCTCGTACAGGGATTCGCGCGCCAGCTCGGCGCCGCGTGCGCCGAACAGCGCAACCTCGATGTAGTCGCCCGTGTAGGCATCGAGCGATACGAGCGTGAAGCGGTCGTCCACAAGCGTGCACTGGTCCGTGGTGGTTGGCCCGAGCTCGGTGGTGGCCGCCACCCCATTCGCGACGAGCGCCACGCCCCAGACGAGCGTGATCACCCCGCGTCGGCCCTCGGTTCCGCGCCAGTGCCCGATCTCGTTGTCGGAGAGGTCGAGCGTCCAGTCCGGGTTCTCGTCGGCGGTCTCCTCGGTGAAGTCGGCCGCCGCGTCGAAGTTGGTGGCCTGGGCTCCCTCGTGCTCGCGCGTGTATGAGACGTAGCCGAAGACCTCTCCGCCGCCCTCGGCCGGCGCCGTGGCCGGCACGTAGGTGCGGCCGGCCCAGGTGCGGTCCGGGAACCAGCTGATGTCGCCGATGGCGGTCTCGGCCACTGCGGCGAACTGCTCGGTGAGCGCCTCGGCCCAGCGGCCGTAGGGCAGCGGCTCCTGCGGGGCCTCTGCGGCGAACATCGGGATTTGTCTCGGAACTGGCGGCACGGGCGCGGGGAAGCTACACGTTCGCGTCGCGTAGCCGCTGGGCCGCGTCCTCGGGCGTGAGGACATTGAGGTGCACGCCGGTGCCGATCTCGAGCCCGGCGAGCTGGGCCAGCCGCGGCATGATCTCGATGCGCCAGCAGAAGCTCGCCGCGTCGCGGGGCGCCGTGCGCACCCACATGTTCAGCGGCGGCAGCGTGCCCAGCGTGGCGCGCAGGCGGTTCAGCACCTCGTGGAGCAGGCGGCCGCCGAGCGGCCCGTCGTCCGAGAAGCGGGCCACAGGGGTGCGTGGCGCGAGCAGCAGGTGGAACGGCACGCGTGCGGCGAACGGTGCGATCGCTACGGCCTCGTCGTCGATCGCCACGATGCGCTCGCGGCGGCGCACCTCCTCCTGGACGAGGTCCTCGAGCAGGTTGCGGCCCTGTGTGCGGTCCGAGTACGCGGTGAAGCGCTCGCGCTCTCGGGCCACGGCGGCGGGCACGAACGGCAGCGCGTACAGCTGCGCGTGCGTGTGCGGAAGCGACGCGCCGGCCTCCTTGCCCTCGTTCACGATCACGTGGACGTAGGCGGCGCCGGTCGTGTGTGCGCATGCGCTCGCGCCACACCGACATCGCCGTATCCACCTGATCGGGATCGAGCTCGGCGAGCGAGGTCACGGGGTCGGGCGCGTTGATCACGACCTCGTGCGCACCGGTGGCGGGGCGGCTGGCGAACAGGTCGGGCTCGCCGCGCCCCGAGGCGAGCGGATCCGTGCCCGCGCCGTCGCCGTCTCCCGAGAGGGCGGGATACAGGTTCGGCACGACCCTCACCTTCCAGTCACCGTTCTCACGCAGCGCGTACAGCTCGGGCGGAGTCCGGTCCTCATGTCCGGCCGCGAACGGATCGCTCTCGGGATCGATCGGCTCGCGAGGCGCCACGTCGAGGAACGCCCCGGGCCGCGAGCCACGCTCGCCCGCGACGATCACGCGCAGGCCGGTAAGGGGTCGATGCGGAGCTCAGGCAAGGCGCTTCTCCATGGCCACGTGCTCGATGCCCTCCTCCACGAAGGTCGGTCCGTACGGCTCGTACCCGGCGCGCTCGTACAGCGGCAGCGCGTACGTCTGCGCGTGCAGCGCGATCGAATCCGATCCCGCCTCCGAGGCGATCCGGTCGGCCTCGCCGAGGATCTCGGCTCCGATCCCGTCGCCGCGGCGGTCCCGCTCAACCGCGAGGCGGCCGAGCCGGGCAACCGGGCCTCGGAACAGCAGCCGGCAGGTGCCGATCACAACCCCGTCCTCCACGGCCACGATGTGCGTGGCCTCGGGATCGCGTCCATCCTGGTCAGCCTCGAACGACACGCCCTGCTCCCCGCAGAAGATGCGCTCCCGCAGCGCGAGCGCCGCGGTCAGCTCGGACTCCGTGCGTGCCTCGCGGACCTCCACTGTCAGCGGGCGTAACGCTCGATGTCCTTCGCCAGCTCGTCCTCGTTGGGATACCCGCCCTGGTGCACGAAGGCGAGCTCGCCCTTCGAGTCGTAGAACGCGGTGCTGGGGAACGCCTGGACCGCGTTGAACACCGCCGCGATCTCGAGCTTGGGGTCGTCGAAATGGCGATAGGGAACCGGCTCCTCCTCCAGGAACTCCTCCGCGTCGGAGCGGCTGTCGTTGGAGTTGACGCCGATGAAGGAGATCTCGCCCTTGCGCTTGTTTGCCTGATCCCTGAAGAACGGAAACTCGAGACGGCACGGGCCGCACCACGACGCCCACTTGTTCACCACGACGGGGGTGCCGCGCTCCTTCTGGAGGCGCGCCTCGAACGCATCACGCCCGCCCTTGTAGAAGTTCGCGGTCGCGGGGCCGCTGTCGGAGTTGCATCCGGCGAGCGCTATGAGCACGAGTAGCGGAGCGAACCGGCGCACGCCGCGAAGGATGGCAGAGGGCGAGTGGCGGGCGGGTGGCCCCATTTTGGGCGTCCGTGTGCTTCAATAGGTTTACGCCAAGCGTCCCCTCAAGGACCTGGCCCGTTGTCGCGCGGGACTCACTAGAGCGGCAACGGCGCACTACGGGCGTACCCCGCTGACTCCGGAACGAGCAGCTCGGCACGCCTCTTCCCCTTACCGAGAACCGCCCTACCGTGGCTGAAAGAAGCTCCGTGGCCGAAGCCTCGCCGGTGTCCGGCGATGACCTGAAGCGCGCCGAGGAATTCGCGCGCGAACCGTTCGTACTCGAAGGAGAGGACCCCGCGACCGCGCTTGCGGAGGACGGGGCGCGCCGTGTCGCGCTCAACGCGGCGCTGAAGGAGATCGAGGCGGGTCGAAGCGAGCCCTCGGTCGAGTGGCGGCGCGACTACTCGCTGATCCTCGGCCTCGAGCGACTGCTTGCGGAGGACGAGCCGCACCTCGTGGACGGCACCACGCTGTCCGCCCACCAGGTCGATGCCCTCTCCGGCACGCTGATCGCGCTCGAGTCCGAGCTCTTGATCGGACGCCCCGGGAACGGCAACGGCAAGTCCGCCAACGAGGAGCTGCACTCCGGCGAGGTCGAGATCGAGGGCGACGAGCTGCCCGACGAGGAGCCGCTCGACTGGGACCCGGCCGAGGAGGCCGAGGAGGAGGCCGCCGCCGACGCCCAGGAGGAGGACGCGGGCGCGGCCCGCCGCTTCTGGTTCGAGCACGCCACCGGTGCCGGTAAGACGGTCGCTGCACTCGGCTTCGTGGAGGCATCGCGCACCGGCGGCATCCTGATCCTCACCCACCGGCGCAACCTCGTCGACCAGTTCCTCGGAGAGCTGCGCGACCGCGGCTACAAGAAGCGCATCTCGGGCCCGCTGCTGAAGGACAGCAACGGCGAGCCGCCGGCCGGCGGCCCGGTCACCGTGGAGACCTACCAGTGGTTCGTGCGCAACGCGGGCAAGGTCTCCGACGCGTACACGGTCGTGATCTGCGACGAGGCCCACACGGCTCTCGGCGAGAAGACGAGCGGCTCGATCCGCCAGTGGCTCGGCCCGGTGTTCGTGGGCATGACCGCCACCGGCGCGCTGATCGCGCGCCACGTGACCGACCTGTTCCCGACGCAGACCTCGCGCTTCGACCTCGCCCAGGCCGCGCGGCGCGGAGTGATCGCGCCGCTGCGCTCGGTGCGGATCCCGCCGGGCGTCGGCGTCCGCTCGATCGCGAACGTGCCACTCCGGCGCGGCGAGGTCGACCAGGACTTCGATCAGGAGCAGCTGGCCGAGCTGCTCGACCAGACCCCGTTCAACCTGGCGGTGGCCGACCTCTACAAGACCCGCTTCAAGGACGTGCCCGGCGTCGTGTACTCGGCCGGCGTGAAGCACGCGCACAACGTGGCGAAGGCGTTCCAGGAGGCCGGCATGAAGGCGAAGGCCGTCTCCGGCGAGACGCCGAAGCGGGAGCTCACCCGCATCCTCGCCGCCTACGAGCGCGGTGAGATCGACGTGCTCGTGAACGCGCAGCTGCTGGCCGAGGGCTGGAACTCTCCGCGCGCGACCGTCTGCATGCACCTGGCGCCGACGGCCTCGAAGCGCATCTACCAGCAGCGCGTGGGGCGCGTCACGCGCCGGAACCCGGGCAAGGAGTCCGGCATCGTCGTGGACTTCGTCCATCCGGCCACGCCGAACGACGACCCGGTGGTCACGCTGCACTCGCTGCTCGACCGCGACGTGTACCGCGGCGGCGCCATCGTGGTCGGCCCGGTGCGCCGCGGCCGCGGCCGCCGGCTGCGTGTGGAGCGCCGGGTGGTGCCGGTCACGGCCGACCAGGAGCGCCGCGCGCAGGTGTTCGAGCGCGAGCTCTGGCGCATAGCCGTGGAGCACCTGAGCTGGGGCGAGCAGCAGGCGTGGGCGATGCTCGCGGGCGCGCGCGTGGCGTCGAACAACTGGCGCCGGGCGAAGGCGATGCTGCACTTCGATCAGACCGGCGAGCTGCGTCGCATCTTCCTGATCACCTGCCTGCGCCGCAACCGCAACACGCAGCTGCGGCTGCGGGCGCTCGGCGAGGTCGGCAACCTGCGCGACGCGGAGGCCTTCGACGACGCGGTGGAGATCGTGGGCGGATGGTCACGCGACGAGCGCCGCGAGGGCGTGAAGGTGCTGCTCCAGGCGCTCACCGAGCGCCAGATCGGCCGCCGCGAGCAGGCGGCCCGCTGGCTCTGGCATCTCGCCGAGTACTCGCGCGAGGTCCACGAGGAGTACGCCGTGCAGCGCTGGCCCGAGACGAAGCGCCTGCTCGGGCTGCTCGTGAACTCGGCCGGCGCGGCGCACGCACGCAACGCTCGCCGGCTCGTGCAGGCCGCGCGCAAGCAGGATCGGCGCCTGTCGGCCGCGCTGCTCGCCGCCGCCCTCGCGCACACGCCCGAGGCCCAGCAGGTGCTGGACGGCGCCCGCATGCGCATGGCGCGCAAGCCGAGCGCGCTGGCACGCGAGCTGCTGCGCAACTTCCCCAAGGGCAAGCGCCGCCGCGGCGGCCGCCGCCGCAAGAAGAAGGGCGCGGGCGAGGCGGAGGGCACGACGGACGTCAGCGTGACGCAGAACGAGGCGTTGGATACCGACGACGAGGGCGGCGGCGAGGGAGACCAAGACTCCGAAGCCGCGCCGAAAGCGCTCACGCCGCCGGCGCCCGAACGCGGAGCGCGCGAACGGTGGCCGCGACCCGGACGACAGCACTGACAGCACCGACGGTGGCAACGGCGACGCCGATCGCGGTTCCGACACCGCATCCGACACCGACGAGCGCGACGCTGCCTAGCTCTTTACGAAGCGTCCCACTATGGTGACGCAACGTGTTGAGCCTCCGCTAGCGGAGCAGGTGAACCTCGCCGGCGTCGAGGGTGACCGCTCCGGCCGAGGTCTCGACCACGAGCGCGCCCGAGTCATCGATGCCGCCGGCGACACCCTCGCCGTCGGCCCACCGGACCCGCTCACCCTTCAATGCATCCCGCTCACGCCACGCGTCCAGCACACGCGCGGGCGGAGCGCCGAGCCATTCGTCGAGGGACGAAAGCACCGCGCCGAGCACGGCCTCGGTGCTAGCCGTCTACGCCGGCCAGTCGCAGAGACGTCGCCGACTCGGCCAGCTCGTCCGGGAAGCGTTCAGTGCTCACGTTCAGCCCAACGCCCAGCACCGCCCAGCCCTCCTGCGGCCGTCCCTCGACGAGGATCCCGGCCACCTTCCGCCCGTCGATCCAGACGTCGTTGGGCCACTTGATCGTGGCCCCGGCCTGAACCGCATCCGCCACCGCGATCGCGGCTGCGAGCGGCAACAGCTCGTCCAGCTCGCGCAGCACCAGCGACATCAGCACCGCGGATCTCGGTGGCGCCGTCCATTCGCGGCCCTGGCGCCCGCGGCCGGCGGTCTGCTCGTCCGCCGTCACGAGCGTGCCGTGCGGAGCTCCGGCTGCGGCAAGCTCCTTGGCGCGCTCGTTCGTGGAGTCCGTGACCCGGTGGTGGACGCGCGGGGAGCCGATCATTGCGGCCGCAGCCGCAGCTCGTCGTCCGGCTTCAGCGCGAGCGTGCCGGCGGCGTCGCCGCGGTTGATCGCCAGCGCGAGCGTGCGGTAGGCGTCCTGGTACACGAGCAGCTCGCCCGCGCTCACATCGGCGAAGGTCTGGGCGTGGGTGGCCACGTAGCTCTCGCCGTGGGCCTCCACCTCCACCCTTCCGCCGAGCGTGATGCCGGTGCCGGCGAGGTGCTCGTGGTCCACGTTCAACCCGACGTTCCCGAAGTGGTCGATCACGAGCGCGTGGGCCACCACCGCGCCGTTCTCGTCACGCGGGCGCGGGATCTCCACGCGCGCGAGCGTCTCGGGGTCGAGCGGGTCACCGGCGTCGGCCAGCTCGGCGCCGCGGGCGAGCCAGGCGCCCACCGGGGCGAAGATGTCGCGGCCGTGAAAGGTGGCCGAGACCGGCTCGAGCCGGTGCGGGGAGCGCGTGATGTCCACCACCAGGTCCACGCCCTCGCAGCGCTCCCAGGCGAGGCTCAGCAGGCCGTTGTCCGGCCCGACGAGGATGCGCCCGTCGCCGGTACGGAGCGCGATCGCCCGGCGCTCGGTGCCCACCTGGGGGTCCACGACGGCCACGTGCACGCCCACGGGCATGTACGGGAGCGTGTTGCGGAGCACGAGCGCGCCCTGGCGCACCGCGTATCGCTCGATGCCGTGCGTGATGTCCACGATGTCGGCCTCCGGGTGAATCGTGCGGATCACGCCGTGGCAGACCCCGACGAAGTCGTCGTCGCGTCCGTAGTCGGTGAGGAGGGTCACGATCATGCGGGGACCCTGCGCGCTGCGGCGTCGGCCGTCAGCGCATCCACCAGGCCGTCCACGTCGTGGCGCTCCGCTTCGACGTCCACGGTCAGGCCGAGCTCCTGGGCCGTCGCGCTCGTGATGGGCCCGATCGACACCACGCGCGCGCCCTCGGGCGGCCGCGCTCCGGAGTCGAGCAGGAAGCGCACGGTGGAGCTGGAGGTGAACGTGACGTAGGTGGCGCGCTCGAGCGCCGCGCGCTCGGCGTCGCCGAGCGGCTCGGCCACGGTCTCGTACAGCGCAAGCTCGTCCAGCTCGGCCCCGCGCTCGCGCAGGGCATCGGGCAGGAGGCTGCGCGCCTCCGCGGCTCGGGCCACGAGCACGCGCCGGCCCTCCACCTCGATCGGCGCGAGCGCCTCCACCAGCGCCTCGGCCACGAACTGCTCGGGCAGCACGTCGGCGCGCACGCCCCTCCGCTCGAGCTCGACGGCGGTCCCCGGACCGATCGCGGCCACGGTGGCGCCGGCGAGGGCGCGGGCGTCCTGGCCGGTCTCGCGGAGCGCGTCGAAGAGCAGGCGCACCCCGTTCGGGCTCGTCAGGCAGATGAGCGCGTAGTCGCCGATGCCGCGCACCGCGGCGAGCAGCTCACCCTCGAGCGGGCGCGGCTCGATCCTGATCGCCGGCGTCTCCACGACCTCGGCGCCCAGCTCGCGCAGCCGCGCGGCGAGGGCGCTCGCCTGCGCGCGGGCGCGCGTGACCGCCACCACCTCGCCGTGGAGCGGCCGTCGCTCGAGCCACGCGATCGTCTCGCGCAGCGTGGCCACCGGGCCGATGAGCGTGATCGCCGGGGGACGCACGCCCTCCGCCTCCACGCGTGCACCGATTCCCGCCAGCGTGTCGACCAGCGTGCGCTGCCCCGGGTGGGTTCCGCGCTCCACGACCGCCACCGGCTCCTGAGGGTCGCGCCCCGCCGCCGTGAGCCGCTCGGCGATCAGGGGCAGGTTCTTGATGCCCATGTAGAGCACGAGCGTGCCGGGAAAGCGGGCGAGCGCGTCCCAGTCGAGCGCCGACTCAGTTTTCTCCGGGTCCTCGTGCCCGGTCACGAACGCAACGGCCGAGGCGGCGTCGCGGTGCGTGACCGGGATCCCCGCGTACGCCGGAGCCGCCACGCCGGCCGTCACGCCGGGCACGACCTCGAACGGCACGCCCGCCGCGGCGAGCGCCTCCGCCTCCTCGCCGCCGCGTCCGAACACGAAGGGGTCCCCGCCCTTGAGGCGCACCACACTCTTGCCCGCCCTGCCCAATTCCACGAGCAGGTCGTTGGTCTCCTCCTGGCTGAGCGCGGCGGCGCCGGGCTCCTTGCCCACGTAGCGCAGCTCGGCGTCCGGCCGCGCACCGTCGAGCGCACCCGGCGGGATCAGGCGGTCGTAGAGGATCGCGTCGGCACTGGCGATCAGCTCGAGCGACCGGCGGGTCATCAGGCCGGGGTCGCCGGGCCCCGCGCCCACGAGGTAGACGATGCCGCTCACGGAGCGAACGCTACGCGCTCAGCCTCCGCAAGCAACTCGGCGGCTCCGGCAGCGAGCATGCGATCGCCCACGGCGGATCCGAGCGCCGCGGGCTCCGCGGTCGAAGCCTTCGAGCTCGTCGCGAATCCACTGCGAGCCGTCGGGCAGCCCGACGAAGGCGCTCAACCGAAGCGCCCCGTCGGTTGTCACGGCGTGCACGCCGATCGGCGTGTGGCAGCTGGCATCCAGCGCGTGAACGAGAGCGCGCTCGGCCGTGAGGCAGGTGAGGGCGTCGGGATCGGTGAGCGCCGAGGCCGCCTCGGCCACGTTCCCGTCGGCAGCGCGGGCCTCCAGCACGAGGCAACCTTGCCCCGGCGCGGGCACCACGCGGTCAGCATCGATCGGCGTGCCCTCGTTATCGCGGCCAAGCCGCACCAGGCCAGCGCACGCCAGCACGATCGCGTCGAAGTGACCCTCGGCGAGCCGCGTCAGGCGGGTATCGACGTTGCCCCGCAGCTCGCGGACCTCAAGGTCCGGTCGTAGCGCGAGTAGCGCCGCGCGGCGCCGCAGGCTGGCCGTCCCGACAGCGGCGCCCTCCGGGAGCTCGTCGAGCGAGCCGGCCCCGCAGAGCGCGTCGCGGGGGTCCGCCCGCTCGGGCACGCCCACGATCGCGAGTCCCTCGGGCAACTCCGACGGCACGTCCTTGGCCGAGTGCACGGCGAGATCGACATCCCCGGCAAGCAACGCCTCCTCGATCTCCTTGACGAAGCGCGACTTGTCGGTCAAACCCTCAAGGGGGTCAGACCCCCTTGAGGGTTGGGGCTCGTCGCCGGAGGTCGTGATCGGTACCAGCTCCACCTCGCCCTTCAGTCGCTCGGCCACCCAGCGCGCCTGGGCGAGCGCCAGCGCGCTTCCGCGCGTGCCCAGTCGGATCACCGGGCGCGGCGCTGGCGGCGTGCGTCGAGCCGGGCGACCTCGGCGGGCGCCTCCTCGTGCGGGGCCAGGGCGGCCTCGAGCCCGAACAGCTCATGCAGGGCGTGCACGTAGCGGTACGACGTGCCCTCGCCGGCGGCGCCGCGCAGGCGCCGGGTCGGCTCGTGCAGCAGCCGGCTCACCACGGCGCTCGCCATGGTCGCGAGCCGCTCGCGGTCCGCCTCGGAGAGCGACTCCCAGCGCGACTCGTTCTCGCGCAGCACCTGCTCGACGATCTCGTCGCCGCGGCGTCGCAGTGCCGAGATGGTCGGCACCACGTCGAGGCTGTCGAGCCACGTCTCGAAGCGGCCCACCTCCTCGCGCACCAGCACGAGCGCCTCGTCGGCCTCCGACTGGCGGCCGCTCAGGTTGCGCGCCACCTCCGTCTGGAGGTCATCCATGTCGTAGAGGGCGATCCCCGGGCAGTCGCGCACGCTCGGCTCGATGTCGCGTGGCACCGCGAGGTCGATCATCACGAGCGGCCGACCCATGCGCGAGGCGGCCACGAACTCGAGCTCCTCGCGGCCCAGGATCTGGTGGGGCGCGCCGGTGGAGCTCACCACGATGTCGGCACGCTCGAGCTCGCCCGGCAGGGCGTCGAACGCGATCGCACGGCCGCCGTAGCGCTGGGCGAGGCCGAGCGCACGGTCGTAGCGGCGGTTGGCCACGAACAGCGCCTCCACGCCGCGGTCGCGCAGGGCGCGCGCCGTGAGCTCGGCGTTCTCGCCGGCACCGATCACGAGCACGCGCCGCTCGGTCAGGTCGCCGAGGAAGTCGGCCGCCAGCTTCACCGCCACCGAGGACACGGACACGCTCGAGCGCGACACGCCGGTCTCGGTGCGCACGCGCTTGCCGGTGGCGAGGGCGTCGCGGAACAGCCTGTTCGTGACCGGCCCGGTCACGCCCTCCACGAGCGCCATCTCGTAGGAGCGCTTCACCTGCCCCTGGACCTCGGCCTCGCCCACGATCATCGAGTCGAGCCCGCTCGTGACCGCGAAGAGGTGCTCGACGGCGGCGCTGCCGCGCAGCGCGTAGATCGCGCCGAGCAGCTCGGTCGGGCGCAGGCCGGCCTGCCTCGAGAGCACGCCGAGGGCCGCGTTCTCGGCCTCGACCGGGTCGGCCGTGACGAGGTACAGCTCGGTCCGGTTGCAGGTGGAGATCGCCACGGCCTCGTGCACTGCCTCGTGCTCCACCAGCTCGGCGAGCACGCGCGCCGCGCGTCCGTCCGGCAGCGCGAGCCGCTCGCGCAGCGGAAGCGGCGCGGTCTTGTGGTTGGCGCCGAGCGTGAGCAGCTCGCCCGTCACTTGTCGTCCTCCACGAGCTCCGTGATCTGACGCTCGATGCGCGCGATCTTGGCTCCGATGATCGCCACGTAGATCAGGATCAGGGCCACAAAGACGACGTAGGCCGCCGCGACGTACTTCCCGGCCTCGTCAAGCGGCAACGCGGGCACGGTTCCTCAATCTCTTCAGCTGCATCGACGCGTGCTTGGCGGTCAGCTCGAGCTTCCACAGCGCCACGAACAGCAGGGCCATCCCGAGGAGCGACACAAGGAACGTCAGCCGCATCTCGCCCGGCATGCTGCCGCCGGTCTGGGAGAGCACGCGCGGATGCGTGATCTGCTCGGCGAGCCTCACCGCGATGAAGTTCAGCGGCACGAACGCGCCGGCCGTGATGGCGAAGACCGACGAGTAGCGCGCCTGGCGATCCGGGTCCTCGATCGAGAAGCGCAGCGGGTAGTAGACGCAGTACAGGAGGAACACCACCAGGAACGAGACCAGAACCGGCTCGTCCCACAGCCACCAGTGGCCCCACGACGCCTTCGCCCAGATCGACCCCGTGATCAGCACCGCGAGCCCGAGGATGATCGAGAGGTGGATGGCCACGTAGGAGCGCATGTCCCACGAGCGGTCGCCGCTGCGCAGGTGGCGGATCGCGAAGATGCCGCCGGCCACGAACCCGCAGAGCGCCACGATCGCCATCGGCACGTGGATGTAGAAGATCTTCTGGATGAAGCCCTGGTCGGCGTCGTTGGGCGCGTAGAAGAACACGAGCGCCAGCGCCGTCGTCATGGTCACGGCGGCGGCTGCGGCGATCGGCGCGAGGCCCTTGGAATACATCAGTCCTCGAGGAGGAAGTCGAAGACCGCTACGGAGAGAAGCACGAACACCACATCGTAAAGAGTGAGGACCGAAAGCCAGCGGCCGAGGTCCTCCGGACCGGCGTCCTGGCGCATCAGCGGCTCCGTGGCCTGGGCGCAGGCGATCAGGAGCGGCACGAGGAGCGGCAGCAGGAGGAGCGGCACGATCAGCTCTCGCGCGCGAGTTTCCGCGGCGAGAGCGGCCACGAGCGCGCCCACCGCGGCCATGCCCAGGTTGGCCAGGGCGAGTATCGCCAGCAGCTCGGGAAACGCGCCGCCGAGGCCCGGGCCCAGCAGCAGCAGCGCGAACGCGGGCACGGCCACCAGCTCGACCGCGGTGAGGAAGAGGAACAGCGCGGCGGCCTTCGCCACGAACAGCGAGGTGCGGTCCACCGGGGCGAGCAGCAGGCCGTCGATCCCGCCCTGCTCGCGCTCCGCCGCGAACAGCCGGGTGACGCCGATCACCGCGGCCAGCAGCATCGTTACCCAGAGCACTCCGGAGGCGAGCTCGCCGTCGAGCGAGTCGCGGTCGAGCCCGAAGTGGAAGAGCACGTAGACCGTGATCGAGAAGAGCACCATCGCCGGGACCGACTCCTTGGTGCGCAGCTCGATCAGCAGGTCCTTGCGCAGGATCGCGCGAGCGGTGCGGATCACCGGTACAGCTCCGCGCCCACCGGCGCCGGGCGGCCGTCCCGCAGCCCGAGGCTGAGGTCGCTCTCGGCCAGCGCGCCCTCCACGTCGTGGCTCACCAGCACGCGCGTGCGCCCCGAGGCCCTGCCGATCAGCGGCTCGAGCAGCTCGACCGCGGCGGGGTCGAGGTTGGCGCGCGGCTCGTCGAGAAGCAGCAGCGCCGGCTCGTGCAGCACGGCTCGCGCGGCGGCGAGGCGCTGGATGAGGCCCTTGGAGAGATCCCGCACGGGGTCGTCGGCGCGGCCCTCCATGCCGACCGCGCGCAAGAAGCTCCTCGACCCGGGCCGGGGGCACGCCGTGCAGCCGCGCGTGGTAGCGGAGGTTCTCGCGCCCGCTCAGCTCGCGGTAGAGAAGCGGCTCGTGCCCGAGGTAGCCCACCTGCGAGGGCAGCTTCCAGCGCTCGCCCGGCAGGTCCGCGCCGAGCACCCGCGCGCCGCCGCCGTTCGGCCGCAGGAGGCCGGCGAGCACGCGCAGCAGCGTCGTCTTGCCCGCGCCGTTGCCGCCGAGGACGGCGAGCGTCTGCCCCTCCTCCACGCGCACGGTCACGCCGGCGAGCGCGACCCGCTCGCCGTACCGGCGCTCGAGGCGCTCGAGCTCGATCGCAGCCACGCGCGGAAGCCTATGCTTCGGCCATGGCGCGGATGGTCGGCATCAACCACGTCGCGCTGATCGTCGGCGACGTGGACGAAGCGGTCGAGTTCTACGGCCGCATCTTCGAGCTCGAGCTGCGCGGACGCGTGACCGGGCATGGCCTTCCTCGACATGGGCGATCAGTTCCTCGCCCTCGCGCACAGCAAGCCCGGCACGCCGGACCGGGACCGCCACTTCGGGCTGGTGGTGGACGACCGCGCTCGTGTGCGCCGGGCGCTCCAGGACGCTGGCGTGGAGGTCGAGCCGGGGCACGGACTGCACTTCAGCGACCCGTGGGGAAATCGCGTGGAGGTCGTCCAGTACTCGGAGGTCCAGTTCACCAAGGCGCCACCGGTGCTCGCCGGGATGGGCCTTGAGAAGCTCGGGAAGTCGGAGTCGGCGCAGCAGGAGCTGCGCGACAAGGGCCTCGGGCCCTAGGCGCCCGCGCTCCAGCAGCTGCGCGGCGTGCTCCAGCGTCGGCTCCACGATCGGCCACGACTGCTCGATGGCCTTCGGATTGCCCGGCAGGTTCACGATCAGCGTGCGGCCGCGCACGCCCGACACGCCGCGCGTGAGCAGCCCGAGCGGCGTGTGCTCGCGCGAGTCGGCCCGGATCGCCTCGGCGTAGCCGGGCGCCTCGCGGTCGATCGCGGCCCGTGTGGCCTCGGGGGTCACGTCGTCGACGGTCAGCCCGGTGCCGCCCGTCGTGAAGATGAAGCGCACGCCGTCGTGGTCGGCCAGTCGCTTCAGCGCGGCGAGGATCGTCTCGCGGTCGTCGGAGACGACCTCGTGCTGCACCTCGAGGCCGGCGGCCTCGCAGAGCCGCACGAGCGCCGGCCCGGACACGTCCTCGCCCTCGCCGCGAGCGAGCGAGCTCGACACCGTGACCACCGCCGCGCGGGCGCTCACGACTCGCGGCGCCAGTCGTGGCGCCCGCCCGACTTCTCGAGCAGCACGACCTCCGCGATCTCGACTCCGCGCTCGATCCCCTTGACCATGTCGTAGACGGTGAGCGCCGCGACCGAGGCCGCCGTGAGCGCCTCCATCTCCACGCCGGTCGGCCCGGTGGTGCGCGCCTCGGTCTCGATCTCGACCCGGTCGTCGCGCACCTCGATCCGCACGTCCACGAACGACAGCGCCAGCGGGTGGCACAGCGGGATCAGCTCGGCGGTGCGCTTGGCGGCCTGGATGCCGGCGATGCGCGCGGTCGAGACCACGTCGCCCTTGGGCGCGTCGCCGCGGGCGACCGCCGCCGCGGTCTCGGCCGACATGCGCACCACGGCCCGCGCCAGCGCGCGGCGGTCGGTGGCCTCCTTGTCGCCCACGTCGACCATCCGGGCGCTCCCGGCCTCGTCGAGGTGTGTGAGCTCGTCAGGCAGGCTGGTGGGTCCGCTGCGCCGCCGCGATCAGGTCGCGCACGGCATGCTCGTCGCCGCGCCGGAGCAGCTCGATCGGATCGGGGTCGCCGTTCACGATCGACTCGAAGAAGACCTTGCGGTCCTGATAGGTGGGCAGCGTGCCCTTGGCCCAGCCGCGTGCCTCGTTCAGCAGGATCGCGAGGCGGGCATAGGGCTCGCCGTACTCCTCGGCGATCTCGTTGCGGATCCGCTTCGCGAGCGCCGGGCGACGCCCCCGCGGTCGAGATCGCGATCGCCAGCGGCCCGGTGCGGATGATGGCCGGGAGGATGAAGTTGCAGAGCGGTGGCACGTCCACCACGTTCACGAGCATCGCGCGCCGCTCGGCGTCGTCGTAGATCTGGATGTTCACGTCGGTGTCGTCGGTGGCGGCGATGACCATGAACACGCCGTCGAGGTCCTCGGGCCCGCGTACTCGCGCCGCGCCCAGCGGATCGAGCCCTCGGCCGCCAGCTCGCGGAGCGGCTCGATCGCGTCGGGCGCGATCAGCATCACATCGCCCTCGCACGCGAGCAGCCCCTCGACCTTCTCGAGGCCGATGTCGCCGCCGCCGACCACGAGGCAGCGGCGCCCGCTCAGCTTCAGGCAGGCGATGTAGAAGGGGATGTCGAGCATCCCCTGAACGCAGCTCTGGTCGCAGATCCCCTTCTTGAGCTGGCAGACGCATTCCTTGCCGGCGTAGGCCTGTGCTGGCATCGAGAGAGTCTAGAAGCGGGTCGGCTAGGCGACCGCCGGCTCGAGGATGACGAGCGGGAACTCGCGCTCGGTGCGTTCCTGGTAGTCCTGGTAGCCGCCGTAGAGCTCGACCACCCTCGGCCACAGGCGCGTCGCGCTCCTCGTGGGTCGCCACGCGAGCATGCACGGCTCTCCGCTGGGACCCGACCTGAACCGTGTGTCGGGGTGCGCGCGTAGGTTGTGGTACCAGGAGGGGTTCTGTGGGTATCCGCCCTTCGACGCGACGAGGACGAGGTTTGCGCGTCGCGCATGTAGGTGAGCGGAGTTGTGCGCGTCTTGCCGCTCTTGGCGCCCACATGGTCCAGCAGCAGGGTCGGCGGCGCACCGGGGAAGCGGTGGCCGACGAGGCCATGCGTCGCGCGGTAGACGACGGTGTGTCCCTTCATCACTTGCCTGAGGACCGGCCACAGCCGGTCGCCGACCTGCCTGTAGTCAAACCCCGTCCTCACGATTCACGCTGGCTACCACAGCATTTCAAAGACGGCTTCGCCCCACTCCTCGTCGGCGGGATACTGGTCGGCGATCCCTGTCGCAGGCGAGCGCGAGGTGCGCGCGATGGCAGAAGCCGTGTACGGCGGACTCAACTCGGGAGATCTGGACGGCTCTGGCGCTGATCGCCAGGACGTCGAGTTCACCTCGCTGGTCGCGGAGGCTGAAGGAACGACCTTCCGCGGACATGCGGAGCGCGTGCCTGGTGGGAGACGGCCGCGGCGCGTTCGGGAGCCGCGATGGACGTGCTCGACGTCCAGGGGTCCGGCGAGCGCGCGGTCGCGAAGTTCCACCGACAGGCACGCTGGCCGGTGTCCCGGCGCGCAGACATGTGGCAGGCCGCCAGGCTGCGAGACGGCAAGCTGAGCTGGTGGGCCTTCTTCCGAACGGAAAGCGAGGCCCTCGAAGCCGTGGGCTGCCGGGAGGTCAGCGCTTGAACACGTCGCGCAGCGTCTTGCGGCCCACGCGGGCGAGCGGCAGCGCGCCGCGGCGCAGCGCGTCCAGCTTGTCGGCGTCGCGGCCGTAGAGCAGCCGCGCCGAGGCGTGGATCGCCTTGCCGAGCGCCTCGTCGTAGGGGTGCCACCAGAAGTTGCGCGTGCGCGAGGGCTCCCAGGCCACGAGCTTGATGTTCACGCACTCGTAGAAGCCGAACTTCGAGTGCGAGCGGCCGAGGCCCGAGTTCTTCACGCCGCCCCACGAGCACGAGCAGGCGCCGTGGCTGAACATGTGGTCGTTGATCCAGACCATGCCGGACTCGATCCGCCGGGCGATGCGCTCGCCCTTCGCGCGGTCGTGCGTCCAGACGGACGCGCCGAGGCCGAACTCCGAGTCGTTGGCGAGCGCGATCGCCTCGTCCTCGGCCTCCACGGTCATGATCGGGACCACCGGGCCGAAGATCTCCTCGCGCATGATGCGCATGTCGTGCGTCACGCCGGTGAGCACGGCGGGGCGGAAGAAGGGCCGGCTCGACGCGGCCGCCGCAGTGCAGGGTCGCGCCGTTCGCCACGGCGTCGTCCACGAGCTCCTTGCACGAGCTCGAACTGCTCCTGGGAGACCATCGGCCCGATCTCGGTGTCCCACTCCATCGGGTCGCCGACGCGCAGCGCCTTCGCGCCCTCCACCACGCCCTCGATGAAGCGGTCGGCCACGTCGCGCACCACGTAGACGCGCTCGATGCCCGAGCAGGTCTGCCCGGCGTTCGCGAAGCCGCCCCAGAGGCGCCCGAGATCGCGTTCGGGAGGTTGGCGTCGGCGCAGCACGATCATCGGGTCCTTGCCGCCGAGCTCCAGCACGCAGCCCTTCATCCGCTCGGCGCACGCCACGCCGACGCCGCGGCCGACCTCGACGGAGCCGGTGAAGAAGATCTTCGCCGCGCTCGACTCGACCAGCGCCTGGCCCACCGCGCCGCCGCCGTGCACGGTGCGCACGAGGCCCTCGGGCAGCCCGGCACGCTCGAACACCTCCTGGATCCTCTGGCCGATCAGCGGCGTGAGCGAGGCCGGCTTGAGCACCACGCCGTTGCCCGCCATCAGCGCGATCGCCACCTCGCCGAACGGGATCGACCACGGGTAGTTCCAGGGCGCGATCACGCCGACGACGCCGAGCGGCTCGTAGGTGAAGCGTGCGCGCTTCTGCTTGAGGAAGATCGGCAGTGGGATCCGCTCGTCGCGCGAGGATCCCGGGCCCGTCGTCGGCGATCCAGTGGAGCGCGTCGATCGTCGGCAGCAGCTCCATCACGTAGGACTCGTTGCGCGGCTTGCCCTGCTCGCGCGTGAGCAGCTCGGTGAGCTCGTCGAGCTGGTCGATCAGCACCTGCGCGGCGCGGCGCATGTAGCGCGCGCGGTCCTCGAGCGGCAGCTGCGCCCAGAAGGGCTGCACCTCGGCGACGTCGTCGACGACGGCCTGGACCTGGTCGGGCGTGATCGTCGGCACGGCGCCGAGCCGCCGGCCGTCGAGCGGGTTGAAGGACTCGAGCTCGGTGGCCTCGGCGGGCCGCAGTGCAGCTTCCATGGCGGGGATCTGTCAGTCGCGGCCGCGTGCGCGGCGGATGCGCTCGAGCCGCTCGCGCAGCTCCGCCTCCTCGCCGTGCTCGGTGAGCTCGAGGAAGCGCTCGCCCACCGCCTCCTCGGGCATCAGCTCCTGCTCGGCGACGCCCTCCGGGTGCAGTGCGGGTAGTCGTAGTCCTGGCCGCGGCCGAGCTCTCGGCGCCCGGGTAGCCGGCGCTGCGCAGGTGCGCGGGCGGCTCGGCGCGCCGTGCTCGCGCACCCACGCGCGGGCGCGCTTGATCGCCTCGTAGGACGCGTTCGACTTCGGCGCGAGCGAGAGGTACACCGCGGCCTGGGCGAGGTTGAGCGCGCACTCGGGCAGGCCCACGTGCTCGACGGCGTGGGCGGCGGCCACCGCCACCTGGAGCGCGCGCGGGTCGGCGTTGCCGATGTCCTCGCTGGCGAGGACCACCATCCGGCGCGCGATGAAGCGCGGGTCCTCGCCGCCCTCGAGCATCGCCGCCAGGTAGAGGAGCGAGGCGTCGGGGTCGGAGCCGCGCGTGGACTTGATCCAGGCCGAGATCGTGTCGTAGTGCTGGTCGCCGCCCTTGTCGTAGAGCACGCCTTGCGCTGCAGCGCGTCCTCGGCTACGCGATCGTCACGGCGCCGCTCTGCGCGCGGTCTCCGCGGCCAGCTCGAGCGCGGCGAGCGCGGTGCGCGCGTCGCCCGCCGAGCGCGCGGCGAGGAACTCGAGCACGTCGTCCTCGACCGCCGGCGCGTCCGGGATGCCGCGCTCGTCGCCGAGCGCGCGGCGCAGCAGCTCGAGCACGTGCTCGTCCTCGAGCGGCGCAGCTCGTACACCCGGCGCGCGAGAGCAGCGCCGAGTTCACCTCGAAGTAGGGGTTCTCGGTGGTGGCGCCGACGAGCGATCACGGGCCCTCCTCCACCGCCGGCAGCAGCGCGTCCTGCTGCGCCTTGTTGAAGCGGTGGATCTCGTCGAGGAAGAAGATCGTGCGCTCGCCGCTCGTCCTGCGGCGGTGCTCGGCGCGCTCGATCACGTCGCGCACCTCGGCGCGGCCGGCGTTCACGGCCGACACCTCCTCGAACGCGGCGCGCGCGTTGACCGCGAGCAGGCGCGCGAGCGTCGTCTTCCCGGTGCCCGGCGGCCCGTAGAGGACCATCGAGTGCGGCCGGCCCTCCTCGATCGCCGTGCGCAGCGCGGAGCCCTCGCCGAGCAGGTGCTCCTGCCCGACGAACTCGTCGAGCGTCGCCGGGCGCATGCGCGCGGCGAGCGGCTGGCCGGCCACGTCGCCCGCGTCGGGCCCGTCGCCGCGTCCTCGGCCTCGAACAGCTGCTCTTCCACCCCGCGATTCTCGCAGCGGAAGGGTCTACCGCTCCTCTGTGCTCTTCCCCGACCAGCGACCGAAGCCACCCCCCCCAAATCAGCAGCACAGGCTCGCCCACCACTCAACCCGACCCACAACAGACCGCCGTGCCGGCCTCCCCCAAGACCGCACCCCCCCACCCCGAGGGCTGCAGCCGCCCAGAAAGCCCGTGAGCGCCTCCGCGCACGCGGCCGGCGCGTCCTCCCACACGAAGTGGCGCGTGCCGTCCACGACTACCAGCTCCGTGTCGGGCAGCTCGCGCTGGAAGCGGTGCGCGCCGGCCACGGGCGAGTACTCGTCGTGCTCACCCCACAGGAGCGGCGTCGTGCACGGCGCAGCGCGACAAGGTCGTAGTCTCGAGCTTCGCGAAGTCGCCGGCGCGGTCAGTTCGAGTTCGCCGCGCCGGCGCCTGGCGTCGGCGTGGCCTTCCGGTACTCGTCGATCTCCTCGACGGACATGCCGCTGCTCGATCCACGCATCAACGCTTCGAATCCATCGCGCTCGAAGCCGGCCATCAGCTGCTCGCCCGGCCCGGCTCGCGCAGCGCCTTGGCAAAGCCGTGCCATTTACCGTTCGGGAAGAAGCCCGTCGAGCTGATCACGGGCGCCCGCACGGCGTCGGGGTGCTCGCACGCCCAGCGCAGTCCGACAAGTCCGCCCCAGTCGTGGACCACGTACACGCAGGGCCTCGATCCCGAGCTCCGAGCGGAAGCGTCCACCGACTCGATGTGGCGCTCCCAGGTGCCGGGCGGATCCGGCTCGGAGTCGCCGTAGCCGGCGAAGTCGGGCGCCACCCCACGCCAGCCCGCTTCCGCCACGGCGGGCATCGCGTCGTTCCACATGAACGACGACTCCGGCGAGCCGTGCAGCATGAGGACCACGGGCGCGTCCACAGGACCGCTTTCGCGGTAGGAGAGTCCGGCGGCCACCATCTAACCTTGGAGTATGACTCTCCTGTTCTGAGGACAAGCTGCGCCTCGGTGGCATCGCGCTTCGCAACGGCCTGCTCGTCCACGGGCCGACGCACTGGGCGGCGCGGTGCGCACGACGACGGCGAGCTGAAGGTCGCATCGGGTCCCAAGCCCGAACTGGGAGGCAAGGCCGCGGAGCGGCTGCCCGGTATCCGCGGCGTCGCGAAGCTGGCCGAGGCGATGGCGGTGATCCCGCTGGTCAAGCGGGCGCTGCCGGAGGCGCGGCTGCCGATGCAGGACGTGAGGACCCTCGGCGCGATGGGCGGCGCGGCCCTCGGCGGGCAGGCGATCGCACGTCGAGCCGGGCACGCGCACCGTGGGCCGCGAGGCCGCGGTGGCGCTCGTGAGCCTCGCGCCGGCGCTGCTGGCGCTGCGCAGCGGGGACCTCGCCGCGTACCACGGCGTCGAGCACAAGTCGATCGCCGCATACGAGGACGGCGAGGACGCTGCCGACGCCAACAAGGAGCACGACCGCTGCGGCTCCCACCTGGTGGCGCCGATGCTCACGGCGGCCGCGTGGGCAACGTGGCGATGCGCCGGGCGGGACTGCGCGGACCGCGGCCGAGGCCGCGGTGGGGCTCGGCAGCGCGGCCGTGGCCGTCGAGGTCTTCGCCTGGGGCGAGCGCCACCCGGACTCGGGCTTCACGCGGATGATGCGCCGGCCCGGCTACGAGATTCAGCGCGTGATCGGCACGCGCGAACCCACGCCCGAGCAGCTCGAGGTCGGCAGGGCGGCGCTGGCAGAGATCCTGCGCGTGGAGGGCGCGGAGGCTCGGCCTAGGCATGGCCACCGAGGCCGGAAGCCGGACGCGGCTGATCCGGAGTCTTCCGGCTTCCGGTCGAGAGGATCCGCGAGGGCTATTACACGGACGCGTACTTCAACCTCACCCGGCAGCTGCTCTCGAGACCGGACACCGCCCGCGGTGACCATGCAGGTGTTCCAGAAGCACCACTCGGTCCTCGGCGGGATCGACGAGGCGATCGCCATGCTCAAGCTCTGCTCGGACGACTGGAGCGACCTGGAGGTGCACGCGCTGCACGAGGGCGACGAGATCGCGCCGTTGGAGACCGTCCTGCCGATCGAGGGCGACTACGCGCTGTTCGCCCACCTGGAGACCGTCTACCTGGGCTGGCTCGCGCGCCGCACGCGGTCATGCGCAACGTGCGCGAGGTGGTGGAGGCGGCGCGCGGCAAGCCGATCCTGTTCTTCCCCGCTCGCCACGACCACTGGCTCGTGCAGACCGGCGACGGCTGGGCCGCGCACGTGGCCGGCGCGATCGGCGTCTCCACCGACGCCCAGGCGTCGTGGTGGGGCGGGCGCGGCGTGGGCACCGTGCCGCACGGGCTGATCGCGGCGTACGGCGGCGACACGGTCGCGGCCGCCGCGCGCCTTCGCCGACCGCTTCGCCGACGAGATGAACGTGACGGTGCTGGTGGACTTCGAGAACGACTCGGTGCGCACGGCGCTCGAGGTGGCCGACGCGCTGGGCGACCGCCTCTGGGGCGTGCGCCTGGACACCTCCGAGCGGCTGGTGGACCGAGCGCTGCTGGACGAGATGGGCGAGTTCGAGCCCACCGGCGTGAACCCGGTCTGGTGGAGAAGGTGCGCGAGGCGCTCGACGCCGCCGGCCACGAGCGGCGTGCACATCGTGGTGTCCGGCGGCTTCGACGCCGAGAAGATCCGCGAGTTCGAGAGCGTCGGCGCGCCGGTGGACGCCTACGGCGTGGGATCGTCGCTGGTCCGGGGCGCAGAACGACTTCACCGCCGACGTCGTGCAGGTGGACGGACGGGACCTGCGCCAAGGCCGGGCGGCGCTTCAGGCCCAACCCGCGGCTAGAGAGGGTGGTGTAGGACTCATGCCGAGGCCGGCTATGGCCGATTGGGGTACTGGATGAGGAGGACCCTCCGAACGCTGCCCCTGCTCGCCCTGCTGCTTTCCTGGCCGTTTTCGCCACCCCGGCGAGCGCGGACGGCGGCTCGGCGGCATGCACCGTCCCCTTCGAGATCGCGCGCAGCCAGCCGATCGAGGGCCTGGTGCTCGAGCCCGGGCCCCTACAAGCTCACCGTGCTCGACACCTCGCAGATGAACTGCGACGAGGCGCAACGACGCGTTCCGCGACCGTGCTGAAGGAGCCAGGGGCCTCGCTGCCCGACGGCTGGAAGCTGGACGCGGCCACGAGCACCCTCTCGCGGTCGGACGGGACGCGACGCAATCCGCTTCGAGCCGGACGCGGCAGCTGCCGCCGGCGGCGCCGGCACCTCCATGTGGGACGACATCCAGAGTGGATGCTCACCTGGCTGCCGCTGATCTTCATGGGCCTGATCGCGGTCGTCTCGTCTGGATGTCGAGTTCATGCCGCGCACGAAGCCGCAGGAGATCAAGCCCGGCCTCGCGGACTCGATGCAGGTGGGACGACGTCGCCGGCGTCGAGGAGGCCAAGGACGAGCTGCGCGAGGTCGTCGAGTTCCTGCGCGACCCGAAGCGCTTCCGCAAGCTCGGCGCAAGGTGCCGAAGGGCATCCTGCTGCACGGCCCGCCGGGCACCGGCAAGACGCTGCTCGCCAAGGCGGTGGCGCAACGAGTCGAACGCGCAGTTCTTCGCGCAGTCGGCCTCCTCGTTCGTCGAGATGTTCGCCGGCCTCGGCGCCGCGCGCATCCGGCGGCTGTTCCGCCAGGCGCGCAAGGCGGCGCCCGGCGATCATCTTCATCGACGAGCTCGACGCCGTCGGCGCCACGCGCGGCAACGACATCTCCGGCGAGAAGGACCAGACGCTCAACCAGCTGCTGGTCGAGATCGACGGCTTCGGCGGCCGCGACGACCTCGTCGTGATCGCCGCCTCCAACCTGCTCGAGAAGCTCGACCCCGCGCTGCTGCGGCCGGGCCGCTTCGACCGCCAGATCTTCGTCGCGCCGCCCGACCTCAAGGGCCGCGACGCAGATCCTCGAGCGTGCACTCGCGCGAACAAGCCGCTGGCCGAGGACGTCGACCTCGAGCTGGTCGCGCGCCAGACCAGCGGGCTGACCGGCGCCGACCTGGCCAACATCTGCAACGAGGCGGCGATCTTCGCCGGCCGCGAGCACCGCGACGCGATCCTGCACCGAGCGACTTCCAGGCCGCGCTCGAGCGCGTGGTCGCCGGCATGCAGTCGCGCCGCGTGATCACCGACCACGAGAAGCGCGTCGTCGCCTACCACGAGGCCGGCCACGCGCTCTGCTCGGAGCTGCTGCCGTCGGTGGAGAAGGTGCACAAGATCTCGATCGTCCCGCGCGGCCGCGCGCTCGGCTACACGCTCAACCTGCCCGAGGAGGACCGCTACCTGAAGTCGAAGGAGGAGCTGCATCGACTACCTGGTCGTGCTGCTCGGCGGCCGCGTGGCCGAGCAGGTCGTCTTCGGCCCGATCACGACGGGCGCCTCGGACGACCTGCAGAAGGTCCACGAGATCAGCCGCGCGATGGTCGCCGAGTACGGCATGGGCACCGAGCTGAGCTCGCAGCAGCTGCCCGCCGACGACTACTCGATCTCCGACAACACGCGCCGCCTGGTCGACGAGGAGCAGCAGGACATCACCGACGTCGCCTACCGCCGCGCGCACGCGCTGATCGCCGAGCACCGCGACGCTGCTCGAGGAGCTTCGCCAGACCCTGCTCGAGCAGGAGGTGCTGGAGCGCGAGGACATCGAGCGCATCGTGGCCGAGCACGAGCAGCCCGGCGCGCCGGCGGTGCCGCTCGAGCCGCTCGCCGAGCCCGGCCCGGCCACGATCGCCGCGGCCGAGCGCCTCGACGCGCCGGAGCCGACCGCGCCGTAGCACCACGCCTGAGCTATACTCCGCGCTCCGTGTTCGGGCGCATCGACCACATAGGCGTCGCCGTCGAGGACCTCGACGAGGCCGATCGGGCTCTACAGCGACCCGTTCGGCATGGCCGAGCAGCACCGCGAGACCGTCGAGGAGCAGGGCGTGAAGGCCGTGCTGCTCGAGGTCGGCGAGGGCCACGTCGAGCTGATCGAGCCGCTCGTCGCCGGAGTCCGGCGGTCGGCGAAGTTCATCGAGCGCAACGGCGAGGGCATGCACCACGTGGCCTACCAGACCGACGACATCGACGCCGCGCTCGAGAAGGTGCGCGCGGCCGGCCTGCGGCTGATCGACGAGGAGCCGCGCATCGGCATCCGCGGCAGCCGCGTGGCGTTCCTGCACCCGAAGGCGACCGGCGGCGTGCTGACCGAGCTCGTGGAGCCCGCGGAGGCACTGATGGCCGAGAAACGCGCAACGGTCGACATCGGCTTCGACGGCGGCCAGGTGCTCGCCCTGCGGCTGGACAAGGCGGCCTTCGACGAGCTGCGCAAGGCGGTCGAGGACGACGGCCGGACGCTGGCTCGAGCTCGACGCCGGGACTCCGACGTGACGCTCGACCTGTCGCAGGTGGTCTACGTGCGGCTCGAGACCGAGGATCACCGCGTCGGCTTCTAGCCCGCGAGCGCTCGCCGCGCTGGACCTCAGGCTGCTGCGCCTGCTGCGGACGCGCGGCCACTCGCCGCGCGTCGAGCGGCGTTGCTCGGCTTCTCGCGCTCGGCGAGCACGGGCTGCTCTGGTTCGCCATCGCGCTGCGGCGCGGCGCTCGACGGCGCCGGCGCCGCGATCGTACCTGCGCGCGATGCGATCGTGCTCGCCACGCTCGCGCGAACAGCTCGTCAAGGATCGTGCGCCGCACTCGCCCGGCGCTCGAGGAGCTGCCGGCGCTCACGCCGACGCTGTCCGAGCTCTCGTATCCCTCCGCGCACGCGCGACGTCCGTCGCCGGCGCGCCGGGGCTGTCGGCAGACGCTGCCGGCGCCGCCGCTCTGCTCGCTGGCCGCGCGCGATGGCGCTGTCGCGCCTCTACCTCGGGCGTCCACTACCCGTCCGACACGTCGCCGGCGCGGCACTCGGCGGCGCGATGGCGCGAGCTGACGCGATGAAGGTCGGCATCGTCGGGCTGCCGAACGCGGGCAAGTCGTCGCTCTTCAACGCGCTGACGCAGGGCGGGCGCCGAGGCCGGGAACTACCCGTTCACGACCGTCGAGCCGAACGTCGCGATCGTGCCGCGTGCCGGACGAGCGGCTCGACCGGGTGGCCGAGACCATCGGCGCCACGGCCGGTCGTGCACGAGACGATCGCGTTCCACGACATCGCCGGGCTCGTGCGCGGCGCGCACTCGGGCGAGGGGCTCGGCAACAAGTTCCTGGCGAACATCCGCGAGACCGACGCGATCCTGCACGTCGTGCGCGCGCACGAGGACGCGCAGGTCGTGCACCCGGAGGGCCGCGTCGACCCGCTGGCGCGACGCCGAGACGATCGAGACGGAGCTGCTCTACGCCGACCTCGAGCAGGCCGAGCGCCGGCTCGAGCGCGTCGCGAAGCAGGCGAAGTCGCTCGACAAGGCCGCTGGTGGCCGAGGAGGCGCTGGCTGCGCGAGGTGGTCGCGGCGCTGCAGGAGGGGCGCGCCGGCGCGCGACGTCCCGCCGCCCGCCGACGCGCCCGACGCGCTGCGCAGCCTGCAGCCGCTCACCGCGAAGCCGGTGCTGTACGTGGCGAACGTCGGCGAGGGCGAGCCGCTCGTGCCGCCGCCGGAGCTGGTGGCGCACGCCGAGCGAGCGCGGCGCCGCGCGTGGCCGTGAGCGCGCGGATCGAGTCGGAGCTGGCGGAGCTCGACGACGAGGAGGCCGCCGCGATGCGCGACGACCTCGGCGTCGCGCGAGTCGGGGCTCGAGCGGATCATCAGCGGGGCCTTCGAGCTGCTCGACCTGATCTCGTTCTTCACCGCCGGCGAGGGCAAGGAGGCGCGCGCCCACGCGATCCCGCGCGGCACGCCGCGCGTGGCCGCGGCGGGCAAGATCCACACGGACATCCAGCGCGGCTTCGTGCGCGCCGAGGTGACCCGTGGGACGTGCTGGTCGAGGCCGGCGGCTACGCGGCCGCGCGCGAGGGCGCGCTGCGGCTCGAGGGCCGCGACTACGTGATGGCGGACGGCGACGTGATCACGATCAGGTTCACGCCGTAGGCGGGGCCGGGGTGTGGCAGAAATGTCTGAGTGTGGTCTTGCGCACGGGCGATGATGCAGGGGTGATGGCTTTCCCGGCGTGCAGACCCTGGACGTGCCGGGCCGGCGAGGTGTTCGCCACGGCGGCGCGCTGGCCCGGTGGCTACGACGTGGAGTCGTCGCCCGAGCGCCGGGCCGCTCCGACCTCGAGCGTGCGCTCGTGCCGACGACCCGCTCGGCGCATGCGGGGCCGCGATCGACACGCTGATCGTGGCCGGCGGACCGGCGCGCGCCGGGCCGAGGAGGACGACGCGCTGATCGGCTGGATGCGCGGCGGCCGCGAAGCGCTCGCGCCGCGTCGCCTCGGTCTGCACCGGCGCCTTCCTGCTCGCCGAGGCCGGCCTGCTCGACGGCCGGCGCGCCACCACGCACTGGGCCTCGTGCGCCGAGCTCGCCGAGCGCTACCCGGCGGTCGACGGTGGAGCCGGAGCCGATCTTCGTGCGCGACGGCAACGTCGTACACGTCCGCCGGCGTCACCGCCGGCATGGACCTGGCGCTCGCGCTCGTCGAGGAGGACCTCGGCCGCGAGGTGGCGCTCGAGGTGGCGCGCTGGCTCGTGCTCTTCCTGCGGCGCCCCGGCGGGCAGGCGCAGTTCAGCGCGCAGCTCGCCGGCGCAGACCGCCGAGCGCGAGCCGCTGCGCGAGCTGCAGGCCTGGATCGCCGAGAACCTCGACGCCGACCTCTCGGTGCCGGCGCTGGCGCGAGCGCGCCGCGCATGAGCCCGCGCAACTTCGCGCGCGCCTTCCGCGCGCGAGGTCGGCATGACGCCGGCCGCGTACGTCGAGGCGGTGCGCGTCGAGCGCGCCCGGCATCGCGCTCGAGTCGGCGCGACCGCCGGTCGAGGAGGTCGCCCGCCGGCCGGGCTTCGGCACCGTCGAGACCATGCGCCGCGCGTTCCGCCGCCGCCTCGGCGTCAGCCCGACCGACTACCGCCGCCGCTTCCGCCCGGACTCGCATGACTCAGGAGGCAGGCCGCATGAAGATCGCCATCCCGCTCTACGACCGCTTCACCGCGCTCGACGCCGTCGGCCCCTACGAGGTGCTGTCGCGCCTGCCCGGCGCGAGCGTGCACTTCGCTGGCCGACGAGCCGGGCGTCGTACGCACCGACAACGGCGATGCTCGGCATGAGGCCGACGCCGCGTTCGAGGACCTGCCCGACCCGGAGATCGTGATGGTGCCCGGCGGCACCGGCACGGACGCGCTGCTCGACGACGAGCGCCTCGTCGGCTGGATCCGCGCACGCCCACGAGACCTCGAAGTGGACGACCTCGGTGTGCACCGGGTCGCTGCTCCTCGGCGCGGCCGGCGTGCTCGAGGGGCTCGAGGCCACCACGCCACTGGCTCGACCTCGAGGAGCTCGAGCGCTACGGCGCCCGCCCGACCAGCCGGCGCGTGGTCGAGCAGGGCAAGGTGATCACCGCCGCCGGCGTGTCGTCGGGGATCGACATGGGCCTGGCGCTCGCCGCGAAGATCGCCGGCGCCGAGGTCGCGCAGGCGATCCAGCTCGGCATCGAGTACGACCCTCAGCCGCCGTTCGACGCCGGCTCCGTCGACAAGGCGCCCGCCGAGATCGTCGAGCTGGTCCGCGGGCTGGCGGCAGCGTTAGTGTGATGATGGTTGCTCGGTTGTGTGGGTGTGTGGGGGAGGGGGGGGGGTGGGAGGGTAGGCACGACTAGTGCTCTCGATGAGCGTGGACGTCGGTGCCGCAAGGGCGTGGCGCGGGCGTTCCACGCCTGCCGCTGGGGCGGGCGCTGTCGCGCTCGGCTGATGGCTGCAGCGAGAGCCGCTTCGGTCGCGGCTCCTCGACGCGCGTGATGCAGAGGGGCTAGAAGGTTGTGAAGCACACCTACAGCAGTTCCTCTAGGGCTCCGGCGCGAAGTCGCGCCTGACCGCTCGAGCACCGCTTCCGCGGCGATCTCGCCCCGCGCCCATTCAGGTGGATGCCATCGGGCTCGCGCACGATCTGCGCGGCGCCCGTCGATCTCCATGGCGTCGCGGTAGTCGCCGTCCGGGCGTGAAGATCGCCGCCATGTCGAGCAGCCGGACATGGGCTCGGTACGGCTGGGCCGCCACCTCGATGGCGGCGTTCACCGCGCGAGCGATCTCCTGACGGTCCGCGTCGCGCGGGAACGGCAGCGTCAGCCAGTAGACGCGGGCCGGCCGTCCTGGCGGTAGGTGCGCATCATGCGCCGGACGCGGTAGGCGTAGGCCGCCGCCCACGCCGGGCCGCAGCACTGGACGCTCTCGGCCGCCGGCGCCGGGCATCGGGAAGCCCTCGTTGGCGCCGATGAAGACCACCACGGCGTCCGGCTCGCGCTCGCGCACCTGCTGGACCGAGAGCTTGCCCCAGTCCAGGAGGTCGCTCTTCGAGATCCCGGTGCCGACGTGCGGATCGCGCACCTTCGATCTCTTCGCCGCCAGTCGGCGCGCCATCTCGACGTCCAGCGGCATGGGCAGCGAGTCGCCGGTCACCAGCAGCGGTGTCGCAGCTGCCGGCGTCGGCCGTGTCCGCGCCCAGCTCGACGGGATCGAACGACTCCGGCGGACCGGCGGGCACCGTGCGCCGCGCCCGCGCGCGCCGCGCGGTGCTCGCAAACGCGCCCCGCCGCCCACGTCGTCGTCCGGCGAGAGCACGGCCAGCGCGTCGGCGGCCCACTCGTCGAGCGGCAGCCGGTCCGCCAGCCAGCCGGTCGGCTCGCCCACGGCCAGCACCACCTCGCGCGCCGAAGCCGGGGTCCATCTCCTCGCCGGCGTCGCGGATCGACGAGCCCGCGAGCAGGATCAGGAGTGCTACCGCCAGGAACACCACGAGCACGGCGTCGCGCGCCGGCAGCCGCCGCCCAGCGGGTGGGGGGCACCGGGGGCTCGGAGAATGTGGGTAGTGGGGCTCGCTCAGGCCGACTCAGAACTGAAAGTAGATGAACGGGGGCACGCCCTGGCTGGGCACGGTCGGCGCCCACGACGCCACCACGGACGCGAGAGCTGGCGCCAGCGCCGCGGGCCGGGAGCCCGGCCATCCGGCTCCCGCAGGCGCTCGAGCGGGTCGCGTCGGGCAGCAGCTGGAAGCCGATCACCGCCACCACGGCCGCCACCACGGCGGGTGTGTAGAGCGTGGCCGGCCCGGGGTCCGACCAGGCGCGAGAAGAACGTGCCGGCCAGGTCGAGGCTCTCGCGCCCGGAACAGGATCCAGCCGAGCACCACGACGTGGAACACGATGGCCCAGCGCAGCCACGACGGGCGCGCTCACCCGCCCCGCAGCTGGTGCTCGGCCACCAGGGCGGAGCCGTGCAGCGCTGCCCCAGAGGACGAATCCCCACGCGGCGCCGTGCCAGAGCCCGCCGAGCAGCCATCGTGATCATCAGGTTGCGGTGCGGTCTTCCAGCTGCCCGCCGCGGTTCCCGCCGAGCGGGATGTACAGGAAGTCGCGCAGGAAGCGCGAGAGCGTGATGTGCCAGCGCTGCCAGAACTCGCGGAAGCTGAGCGACCGGTACGGGCTGTTGAAGTTCTGCGGGAACACGAAGCCCATCAGCAGCGCCACGCCGATGGCGATGTCCGTGTAGCCGGAGAAGTCGCAGTAGATCTGCGCCGCGTACGCGTAGGCGGCCAGGATCACGTCGGGCGCCGCGTAGGCCTGCGGCACGGCGAAGACCGGGTCGACCACCTCGCGGGCCAGGAGGTCGGCGAGCGCCACCTTCTTCACCAGCCCGAGCATGATCAGGCACCACGCCGGCGCCCACCGCGACCTTGCGCGGGTCGCGTGGCGTCGCGAGCTGCGGGATGAACTCGCGCGCCCGCACGATCGGGCCCGGCCACCACGTGGGGGAAGAAGCTCAGGTAGATGGCGAAGTCGAGCGTGCGCGGCCGGCGTCGAGCAGGCCGCGCTTGACGTCAACGGAGTACGAGATGGCCTGGAAGGTGATGAAGCTCAGCGCCGATCGGCAGCGCCAGCGTGAGCAGCGGCAGCGGCATGGGCAGCCCGATGTCGTCCAGGAACGCGCCGATCTCGTTGGCGAAGAACCCGTAGTACTTGAAGACCCCGAGCACGCCGAGGTCGAATGCCACCGTGGCGGCGATGAACCGCCTGCGCGGCGCTCGGTGGTAGCGCGGTGAACGAGCCACGGCACCGAGCTGGTTGGCCACCGTCACGGCCGCAAGCAGCAGGCAGTAGCGCGGGCTGGCCGCCGCGTAGAACAGGTAGCTGGCGACGAGGATGAACGGCTTCCAGAGCTCGCGGCCGCGGCATCAGCGCCCACGAGAGCGCAAGCACCACGGGGAAGAACAGTGCGAACTCGATCGAGGGGAAGACCACGGCGGGGGCGCGATCCTACGCGCCGCTGGAGCTGCTCAGCGGATGATCCGCTCCCGGCGCAGCGTGCGGACGACGATCGACGCGGCGATGGCGGCACCGTGGTCAGAGAGGTGGATGCCGTCTGATTGGCGCACCCCGACCTCCTCGCCCCTGACACGGATCCATGTGCGGTACTTCCCGCCGGGCGAGAAGCGCTTCACGAGGTCGACGATGCCCACGTCGCGCCGCAGCGGCGCGGCCGCCCTCCGCAGTGCGCGGTTGACCGCAGGGAAGCTCCTGCGGACGAAGCCGTCGCGGGGCGTGGGCAGGGTGAGCCAGAGCACGCGAGTGCGTCCCCCGCGGGCATACGCCTTCATCATCCCGTGCACACGGCGGGCGTACTCCGTCTCCCACGCTTCGCCGCAGCAGCGGGCGTTCCCCATCGTGAAGTAGTCGTTCGCACCGATGAACATCACGACGACGTCAGGGTTCGAAGCGGCCTGGCGGTGCGCGTAGCTCTGCCAGTCGAGCAGGAATGACTTCGAGATGCCGGTGGCCTCGTGGGCGTCGCTGCGTGCGCGCACGCCGAGCGCCACGAGCTTTCGCAGGAGAACTGTGTCGAGCCGCTGCATCATCGAGTCACCCGTCACGAGGACGCTGAGCCCGCCGCCTGGATGAGAGGCACGCACGCCGCCCAGGGCGTGCCCGTAGCCGGTGTGCGCGCTCACCCGCCAGCCGCCGGGTCGCAGCGCTTCGAACGGCACGCGCAGGCGATTCGTGTCTGCCGGCAGGCGGCTGCGGCGGCACTGGGCAGGACCGCCCGGTGGTTCGACGCACACGCGCACCCTGATTCCGCCAGTACCCCAGCGGTCGAGCACGCGGGCCCGCAGGGTGCTTCCGACGCTCGCGTGCCGCGGCATCACGACGGCCAGTCGCTTCGCGCACGACGGCGTGCGCACACGTGCCACGGCTGTCTGGCCATCCTCGGCGGTGGCGATGAACCGGCGGGTGCGGCGCTCGCAGCGCCAGCGGGCCACGCGGCGCAGGGGCGTGTCGGCCGCCTCGGGCGTGAGTTCGCCAACCAGCCCGCCGCCCTGCTCCCGAATCGTGACGGGCATGCCGGCCTCGCCGTGCACCCTCAGCCCGATCCAGCCCGTGTCGCCCGTTCCGGCGAAGAGCTGCAGCCGGTGTTCCGCGGCCGCTGGCGCAACCGAGGTCCCCGCAACGCCGACCGCCAGGACGAGCGCCGCGCGGGCTGCGGGCCTCACCGCACGCGGACGGGCGGGCCGGTGACCGCGCCGTAACGGACCCGGTACACACCCGGGCGTGAGAGCGCCACGCGATAGCGACCGGAGCGCGACGTCCGCACCCGCGTGACCGCGCGGAAGCGGCCGCCCAGCCGACGCTCGATGCGCAGCATCCGCTTCCGCGGCGCCGGCTGCATCATGCCCGCGAGGGTTCGACGTGCCGGCCTCGGACCCCAGCTCGACGGGGCGGGCCGAGCGCGCCCGGCTCGCCGAGCTGGCCACGCGGTAGTGCGTGAACCAAGTGTCCCTCAGCCCGAGGGCCGAGCGCACCTGCGGCCCGGTCACGGTGCGCGAGCCGGCGCTGCCGATCACCCGCGCTCGCACGACGCGCGGGGAGACGCCGCGCTGGAGCACCTTCAGGCGCCTGAAGGCGCCGGGGGCGCCGAGCGCGCGGTCGAGCCGCGAGGCCGAGAAGGTCAGCTGCCAGCGGTGGTAGGGCGACTGCGTGTCATACGGGTCCGGCACTCCCACGAGCCACGGCTTCGAGAGCGACCCGACGAACGAGAACTCCACGTTCTCGGTGTGGCCGCCGGAGGTGGAGAAGTAGTAGGTCACGGCCGGCACACCGTCGTAGGTCACGATGCGCCCGGCGGTGTCGCTCACGGCGGCGTCGCTGCGCACGCTCTCCCCGGTCACGCCGCGATAGACCTGCGAGCGCGTGTCGGGGTACTGGTCGAAGGCGCCGTCGGTCTTGCGCGTGGCGAGCGCGTACGTGCGCGCGGCCACGGCCTGCACCTTGAGCGCCTCGAGTGGCCACGTGCTCGGCATCTCGCCCGCCACCACTCCGCGCAGGTAGCTGTCCATGTCGAGCTCGTTGATGGCGGTCACGCCGCTGCCGTCCACGCGCACCTCGATGTCCCCGCGGTAGAGGCCGCTAGTCACGAAGTTGAGCGCGGGGCCCATGAGCCGCATCGGGTCCTCCGACCGGAAGCTCACGATCGACCCGAACCGCGCCACGCGCTTGCCGCTCGCGGTCGTGACGACGATGCCGCCGGCACCGCGCTTCGCCACGTAGATCCTGCTCGGCTTCAGCTCGCGGCCGCCGACCGAGGTGGCGCCGCGCACGCGGATGTACGGATCCACCGGCTGGAGCAGCACACGCACCGGCCGCTCGGGGGCGCTGGATAGGCGAGTGCCCTTGTAGTAGTGGGCGAGGATGCCGGGATACTTGGCGCCCTCGAGCGAATAGCCGTAGGCCCCGTACTGGCTCATGCCGATGCCGTGGCCGAATCCGGCACCGCGGATCACGTGGCGCACGGCGGCGTCGGCAGCGGCCGGCACGGCCAGCGACGCGAGTAGGGCTGTCAAGAGAGCGGTTCGGCGCATGGAAAGGGTGGGGCCGCACGGGACGCGACCCCACATGTACGTATCGACGGGTCCTGTAACCCCTTGAGGGATTCAAGGTAGCGGTCGCGCTTCCCGCTAACCCACGGCGTACAGGCGCCACTCGCCCGGCACCCCGCGCAGCTCCCGCTCTCCTCGGTCCTCGAAGTCGATTCCGGAGCCCACCACGAGGTCCTTCACCGTTCCGGACACGAGCACCTCGTTTGGCGCGGCGCAGCCCATTACGCGCGACGCGATGTGCACGGCGAGGCCGCCGAGGTCGCCGTCCATCACCTCGAGCTCGCCCGTGTGAAGGCCTGCGCGCACCTCCAGCCCGAGCGTTCCCATCGCCTCGGCCACCGAGGCGGCGCAGCGGATGGCGCGCGCGGGGCCGTCGAAGGTGGCCATGAAGCCGTCACCCGTGCGCTTGACCTCCCTGCCCCGGTGGCGCTCGAGCGCCTGGCGGAACAGCGCGTCGTGCCGCTCGAGCAGGAAGCGCCACCCGCGGTCGCCCATCTCCGCCGCGCGGCGCGTGGAGTCCACGATGTCGGTGAACATCACGGTCGCGAGCATCCGATCGGGTTCGCGGTCGTGCCGGGTGCCGGTCAGAAACTCCTCGACCTCCCCGAGCAGGGCTTCGGTGTCGCCCGTCGAGAACATGTTGTCGCCGCCCTCGAGCTCCACGTAGCGGGCGCCAGGGATCTGCGACGCGATGTAGCGCGAGTGCTCGACCTTCAGGAAGCGTGTCCTCGGTCCGGTGCATCACGAGCGTCGGCACGCGGATCGAGGGCAGCACGTCGCGCACGTCGAAGCCGCCGATCAGTTCGAAGATGCGGCGGATCGTTCCGGGGCTCGCGGCCAGACGCTCCATGCGGCCCGGCCCACTCCATGAAGGATGGGTCGCTCTGCTGGCTCGGCGCCACCGAGCTGGCGATCCAGCCCTCGCCCCAGTGCGAGAGCACGTCGTCCATGTGGGCGTCGCGCATCTCGGCGGGCCACGCCCACTCGTAGCCGGGCGCCCACGTGGCGCGGGCGAAGGTGGCGTAGAGGACCAGCGCGTTGGTGCGCTCGGGGAAGGTCGCGGCGAACAGCGAGGCCATCGGGCCTCCCTCGAGCGTGCCGCAGATCGCCGCGCTCTTCGACTCGGCCGCGTCCATCACGGCCAGCACGTCGTCCATCTGGTCCTCCAGGGTGGGCGCTCCGAAGAGCGGATCGGAGAGGCCCGAGCCGCGCCGGTCGAATGTGATCACTCGCGCGAACTCGGTGAGGCGCGCCATCACGCGCTCGAGGGAGGGTTCCGACCACAGGTACTCCACCTGCGAGATCCAGGGCGGAATCCAGACCAAATCCATCGGCCCGTCGCCCTGGACGGTGTAGGCGATGTGCAGGTCACCGCTCTTCGCGTAGCGCGCCACGGGAGCCACGACCGTGACGTTACAGTCAGGAGCCCGTGTCGAAGCGCAAAGCCAGCGACGTCTTCGTGGAGTGCCTGGAAGCCGAGGGCGTGAAGCACGTGTTCGGGATTCCGGGCGAGGAGACGCTTGACCTGAACGAGTCACTGTCGCGCTCGTCGATCGAGTTCATCCCGGTCCGCCACGAGCAGGGCGGCGCCTACATGGCCGACGTCTGGGGCCGTCTCACCGGCCGCGCCGGCGTGTGCCTCGGCACGCTCGGCCCGGGCGCCCTCAACCTCGTGACCGCCGTGGCGGATGCCTACCTCGACCGCGCTCCGCTGGTGGCGCTCACCGGGCAGGGCGACCTCGAGCGCATGCACAAGGAGTCGCACCAGTACATCGACCTGCCGCGGGTGATGCGCCCGATCACCAAGTGGAACGCGCGCGTGCAGGACGCGGAGATCATCCCCGAGGTGGTCCGCAAGGCGTTCAAGATGGCCGAGGGCGAGAAGCCCGGCGCCACGCATATCGAGCTCCCCGAGGACGTGATGGCCACCGAGATGGAGGGCGGGCCGCTGCCGCGCAAGCGCGCGGTTCTCCCGGAGCCACCCGCCCGCGAGCTGCTGCGAGCGGCCGACCTCGTGCGCGGGGCAGTGCGCCCGGTCGCGCTTGCGGGCAATGGCGTGATTCGCGCCAAGGCCGCCCCGGCGCTGCGCGAGTTCGTGCGCGCCACGGGGATCCCGGTGGCGGAGACGTTCATGGGGAAGGGGCTGCTGCCGGCCGACGACGACAAGGCGCTCGGCTCCGTCGGCCTTCAGTCGGGTGACTACGAGATGGCCGGCTTCGGGGACGCCGACGTGGTGCTCGCGATCGGCTACGACCTTGTGGAGCACTCACCCGAGCACTGGAACCCGAAGCGCGACAAGAAGATCATCTGCATCGACTCGGTCCCCGCGGAGACGGACGCCAACTTCATCCCCGAGGTGGAGCTGGTGGGGGACATCTACAGCGTGCTCACCCGCCTGGGCGAGGAGTGCCGCCACGTGCCTCACCAGGGAGGCTCGACCAAGCTGCGCGACGTGGTCCTGGGGCGCTTCGAGCAGGCGAAGGACGACGACTCCTTCCCGGTCCAGCCGCCGCGCGCCCTGTGGGAGATCCGCCAGGCGCTCGGCCGCGACGACATCCTGATCTCGGACGTCGGCCTGCACAAGCTTTGGATCGGGCGGATGTTCCCGGCCTACGAGCCCAACACGGTGCTGATCGCCAATGGGCTCGCGGGGATGGGCTTCGCCGTGCCGGCGGCCGTGGCGGCCAAGCTCGTCCACCCCGACCGCAAGGTCGTGACCGTGAACGGCGACGGCGGCTTCCTGATGAATTGCCAGGAGCTCGAGACCGCCGTCCGGATCGGCACGCCGTTCGTGAACGTGATCTGGGAGAACAGCCAGTACGGCTCGATCGTCTGGAAGCAGGACAAGAAGTTCGGCCGCCACTTCGGCACCGACTTCACGAACCCGGACTTCGTGAAGCTCGCCGAGGCCTTCGGCATGCCGGCGTGGCGCTGCGAGTCGACCGACGACTTCGGCGAGCGGCTCCGGCACGCGCTGACGCTCGACGTGCCGTCACTGATCGTGCTGCCGATCGACTACTCGATCGACGTGGCGATCTCCGAGGAACTGGGCGTCGAGACGGTCGCGACCTGAGACCGCTGGCATATCGCTGGCGCCAGGCATAGGGTGACTGGTGGCCATGTGGACTCGCCGTCTTTCCCGCTGCGCTCCCGCGCTCGCGCTGCTCGTTCTGGTGCTCGTTGCGGTGAGCGCCGACGCGCAGCGCAAGGCACCGACCGCGACGCCGCACCTGTTCAGCGTTCCGGCCGACGGGCCCGCGGCTGCCGCCCTGCCACGCACGCAGGCCCGCGTGGTCGCTCGCTACGCGGCATTCACCCTCGTCGAGGCTGAGGGCGACGACGCCACTCGCCTGCGCCGGGCCGGAGCGGACCAGCGCGACGACATGCGCGAGGTCAGACTCGGCGGCCAGGTCCTCGACCCGCTCCGCGAGCGTGCGCCGCTCGCCACGAAGCGGCGTGCCCCGCAGGGCCCCGGGCTCGCGGTCGTCCAGTTCGTGGGTCCGATCAAGGACGCCTGGCTCGATCGGCTTCGGAGCACGGGCGTGCGGGTGGTCACGTACATGGCCGAGAACGGCTACCTGGTGCGTGGCTCCGCCGAGGAGCTGGCGGCCGTCGGGGCTCTGGTCGGCGCCGACGCCGCGGTTCGCGCGGTGGTGCCGTTCACCGCAGCCGACAAGCTTGGCGCGGGGGTGAGGAGCGAGGGTCGCCAGCGGCTCGCCGTGCAGTCGCTCTCGGGCGACGACGGCTCGCCTGCGCGCGGCCGTGTGGACGACATCGGCCGGAAGCTTCACGGCACGTCGGCGGTCGGGCCGTTCCGGACGCAGTACGTCGAGCTCGACGCGGCTGACGCGGCCGCGCTCGCGCGCGACCCGGGCGTGATCTCGATCCAGCCCGCCCCCGAGCCGCAGCTCAGCGACGAGGTGGCAGATCAGATCGTGGCCGGTGCGCTCTCCGGCCCCAACCCGCTCGTTCCCACCGGCCCCGGCTACCTCGCCTTCTACGACGCTCTCGGGCTCGGGACCGGCACGTTCCCGTTCGTCATCGACGTGACCGACGAGGGCATCGACGTGGGCACAACCGCCACCGGGCAGGCCGACTTCCACGAGAACGGCAACCTCGCCGACCCCAGCAGGATCGCCTATGCGGAGGACTTCACCTCGGATCCCGATGCCAGGGACTGCGGCGGCCACGGCACGATCAACGCGTCGATCATCGGGGGGTTCAACAACGGCACCGGCGCGGCGGTGGAGGACGCGAGCGGCTTCAACTACGGCCTGGGCGTGGCGCCGCGTGCACAGCTCGGCGCCTCGAAGATCTTTCTGTGCGCCAGTGGAAACTTCAGCCTCGGGGGCACGATCACGACGCTCACCAGCGACTCCTACGGCAGGGGCGCCCGTATCGCCAACCACTCCTGGGGCGCAAACACCGGTGGCGCCTACGGGGCGATCGCCCAGGAGTTCGACGCGCTCGTTCGCGACGCGCAGCCCGGGCCCACGACCCCCGGCAACCAGGAGATGGTGGAGGTCGTGGCGGCCGGTAACTACCGGGCACTGGGGCGAATACCACCGCGTCGCTCGGGGCCGCCAAGAACGTGATCACCGTCGGCGCTGCCGAGAGCGTGAGGACAGGGCCCAGTCCCAGCCCTCCGGGCACCGACGGCTGCGGCATCACGAATACGGGCGCGGACGACGCGCACGATCTCATCAACTTCTCGGCCCGCGGGCCCACGGACGACGGCCGGACCAAGCCGGACGTCGTGGGGCCGGGCACGCACGTCACCGGCACGCAATCCGACGCCGTCGGCTACAACGGGAACGGCGTCTGCACGCCGGCCTTCCCGGCCGGCAGCACGCTCTACAGCCTTCCTCCGGCACGTCGCACTCCACGCCCGTCGTCACCGGCATGGCTGCCCTCTTCCGCGAGTGGTTCCGCCAGAACAGGGGCGGCGGCACGGTGGTGCCGTCGCCGGCGCTGACGAAGGCCGCGCTGGCCAACGCGGCAACCGACCTGGACGGCGGCGACGGAACGGGAGGGACCGTTCCCAACAGCAACCAGGGCTGGGGCCTCGGCAACCTGGCGCGGGCGCTCGACAACGGCCCGCGCTTCTTCCTGGACCAAGAGACCACGTTCGGCGCCTCGGGCGAGGAGCAGATCCGGACCTTCCGGGTGGACGACCCCTCCAAGCCCGTGCGCGTCACGCTCGCCTGGACCGACCCGCCCGGGTCCACGGTCGGCAACAGCTTCGTCAACAACCTCGACCTCACGGTGGGCGCCGGGGCCGGGCCGTTCAAGGGCAACGTCTTCGCCGCCGGAGTGTCCGCTCCCGGCGGCACGGCGGATCCGCGCAACAACCTGGAGAGCGTCTACCTCCCGGATGGGGCCAGCGGGACCTTCAGCGTCGCGGTCACCGCCGCGAACATCGCGGGAGACGGAGTGCCGAACAACGGGGACGGGACGGACCAGGACTTCGCGCTGGTGGTCTCGAACGCCGTCGAGGTCATCACGCCGGTCTTTGCTCGCGAGGGCACCACGGTTGCCCCCGTGGGCGGTGACGAGGACACGGCGATCGAGCCCGGCGAGCGCTTCACCGTCTCTCAGGGGATCAAGAACACCGGCACCGCGGCCGGCACCGGCATCCTGGGAGCACTGGACGGGTCGCCCCCGCTGACCATCACGGATGGCTCGGCGGCGTGGCCGGACCTGACCCCGGGGCAGTCCGCGTTCAACTCGGATCGCGCTTGCGGGCCGAGTGGATCCGGGCGCCACCTGTGGGGCGCCCCTGTCGCTCACGCTCGCGATAACCAGCACCGAGGGCGCCTCCACCACCGTGCCCGTGACCGTTGTGCTCGGCTCCGGACCGCCAACGGCGCGGGACAGCACCGACGTGCCGAAGGCGATCCCGGACAACGACGCGGCGGGCACGACATCAACGCTCGCGGTCGCCGATCCAGGGACGATCCTGGACGCGAACGTGCGCATCGGCAACCTGACGCACACCTGGGTCGGTGACCTGAAGCTCGAGCTGATCTCGCCCGCAGGCACGATCGTCGTCCTCGCAAACCGGCCCGGGGGCACCGCCAACAGTGCCAACAACTTCACGGGAACGGTGTTCGACGACGAGGCGAGCGTCGCGATTGGCGCGGGGGGTACGGCCGCCCCATACACCGGATCCTTCAAACCACAGGCCGACCAGCTCTCGCGCTTCGACGGCGAGACCCAGCAGGGCACGTGGTCGCTGAAGGTCTCGGACCTGGCCCATGGCGGACACGGGAAGCCTCAACGCGTGGGGTCTCGACCTCGCGGCTGGGACGTGCGACTTCGATCCGCCGCCCGCGCCCGGGCAACCGACTGGCCTGGTGGCCACGGCGGGTGCGGACTCGGTCGCGCTCGACTGGAACGACACCGCGACCGCCACGGATTACGAGATCTACCGGCGCGGCCCGGGCGGCGCCTATCCCACAAACCCAACCGCGACGACCACGTCGAGCGCCTTCGCCGACCCAGGCCGCACTCCGGGGCAGGAATACTGCTACAAGGTCGGCGCGCTGAACGACGCGAGCCCCGGTCCGTTCTCGGAGGAGCGCTGCGCCACTCCGCCGCTGCCGGCCGGGCCGCCAGGGCCTCCCGGCGGATCCCCGTCCGAGACCCTCACGCTGGATCTGTCGGGACTGCCGCGCTCGATCCGTGTCAGCCCGCGGGGCATCTTCGTGCTCAGGTTCGTCGCCACGCCCGGCCAGACTGGTTCACTCAAGATCACGACCGTCAAGGCCGTGGCGGCCGCGCGCAAGCGGAAACTGGTGGTGGCCCGGAAGCCGTTCACGGTTCCCGCCAGCGGGCGCGCCCGACTGAAGGTCCGGCTAAACAGGAAGGGCCTGCGGGTGCTGAAGCGAGTCCGGCGGCTCCCGGTGTCCGTGAAGGTCACGCTCGGGACCCGCACGGCCTCCCGCAGGGTCACGCTGCGCGCCCCGCGGCCGCGGCGCTGAGCCGGGTACCCTCCGCCTGAACGGGTACGGAGGAGAACGATGAGCATCGCCACCGAGGAACGCACGGTCGTCGAGAAGGTCCAGAACAAGCTGTACATCGGAGGCGAGTGGCGCGACGCGACGGGCGGCGGCACGCTCGAGGTGATCGACCCGGCCACCGAGGAGCCGATCTGCGAGGTGGCGGACGCGACCACCGAGGACGCCATGGCTGCGCTCGACGCCGCGGTGGAAACCCAGAAGGAATGGGGTGTTTCGGCCCCGAACGATCGCGCCGGGATCCTCTGGAAGGCCTTCGAGCTGATGATGGAGCGCGCCGACGAACTCGCCACGCTGATGACCCTCGAGATGGGCAAGCCGGTGGCCGAGTCGAAGGCCGAGATCGTCTATGCGGCCGACTTCTTCCGCTGGTACTCGGGCGAGGCGCTGCGGATGGAGGGGAACTGGAAGCAGTTCGCCAACGGCACCAGCCGGGCGCTGGTGATGAAGCAGCCGGTGGGCCCGACGCTGATGATCACGCCCTGGAACTTCCCCATGGCGATGGGCACCCGCAAGCTCGGCCCGGCCATCGCCGCCGGGTGCACGAGTGTGGTGAAGCCCGCCTCCCAGACACCGCTGTGCATGCTCGCGCTCGCGCAGATCCTCGAGGAAGCCGGCCTTCCGGGCGGCGTGGTGAACATCTTCACCACCTCGTCCTCGGGCAAGACCACCGGGCCGCTGATCGAGGACGGGAGGCTGCGCAAGCTGTCCTTCACGGGATCGACCGAGGTGGGGCGCTCGCTGATCGAGGCGTCGGCCAAGAACGTGCTCAACGTCTCGATGGAGCTGGGCGGGAACGCGCCCTTCCTGGTGTTCGACGACGCGAATCTCGACGAGGCGGTCGATGGCGCGCTGCTGGCGAAGATGCGGAACATCGGCGAGGCCTGCACGTCGGCGAATCGCTTCCACGTGGCTGAATCGGTGCGCGAGGAGTTCACCACGCGGCTGGCGGACAAGATGGGCTCGCTGAAGATCGGCCGCGGCACCGAGGAGGACGTGAAGGTGGGCCCGCTGATCGACCAGCCGTCGCGCGAGAAGGTCATGGAGCTGGTGGAGGACGCGCTCTCGAAGGGCGCCACAAAGGTCGTGGGGGGCGAGATTCCGGACGGCCGTGGGTACTTCGTAGAGCCGACGGTGCTGGGCGACGTGCCCGAGGACGCCCGCGTCTTCCACGAGGAGATCTTCGGCCCGGTGGCTCCGATCGCCGGCTTCGACTCCGAGGAGGAGGCGATCGAGCGCGCGAACGACACCGAGTACGGCCTGGTCGCGTACGTGTTCACGCGCGACATCAAGCGGGCGATCCGCGTCTGCGAGGGGCTCGAAACCGGGATGGTGGGCCTGAACCAGGGAATGGTCTCGAACGCCGGCGCGCCCTTCGGAGGCGTGAAGCAGTCCGGCATCGGCCGCGAGGGTGGCCACGAGGGGCTCGAGGAGTTCCTCGAGACGAAGTACGTCGCCCTGAACCTGTAGCCCGTATATCCGCCGGTCCCGGGTCCAGACCAGGGACTTGACCCGGGAGTTGCCGGGCGCGAGCGCGCTGCAGGGGAGGGATCGTGCGACCCATGGCATTCGTGGTGGTCGCGGTCCTTGCGTCGCTGATGATGGCCTTGGCGGCTCCCGCGGAGGCGAAGCGGATACGCGGCACCAAGGGACCCGAAAGGATCGTGGGCACCGGGAGGGCCGACGTGATCAAGGCTCTTCGCGGCAACGACCGAGTCCGGGGCCGCGGTGGCAGGGATCGGCTCGTAGGAGGGCGCGGCGCCGATCGGCTCCTGGGCGGACGCGGCGCCGATCGCTTGAACGCCGTCGACGGCCGGCGGGACCGTCTCGTGAGTGGCGGACCGGGCAAGGACGTCTGCAGGGTCGATCCGGCCGATCGGGCCAGGATGAAGAGCTGCGAGACGGTGAAGGTCGTGAAGCGCGGCGGTCCAGGTCCCGGTCCGGGTCCGGGTCCCGCGGTCTGCGTAACCCCCCCGCCGGACGCCGCACAGGACCCGCCGCCGACGTTCAGCGATCCGTTCTATGCGATCACGATTACCCTCAACGCCTCGGTCGATGGGGTGAACGGCGATGAGCTCCCGATCTCGATCGAGGAGGTGTGTGACGTCCCCAATTCGCTCGAGAGCGAGGGCGCCCAGCTGATCGGCGGCGACGGCGTCGCGCTCATCAGCTCCGCGACGAAGGTGTTCGACGCCGGAGGGCAGCAGCTGACGGGCGACGCCGCTACGACCGCGTTGGCCGGTGCTGACAGCGTTTCGCTCAGGGCACAGCTCGAGCGTCCTGCCGCGTGGCGGCAGGACGAGGACGGCGAGCCGGTGCCCACCTTCGACGCCAGGCGAGCCGACATAACGGACTGACCATTCCCGTAAACCTGCAGAAAAGGATGTAAGAACAGCGCAGGATCTTGTGCACCAGTTGCGTCCGTCCGGCGAGCGACCGAGCATGGGGGTGTGCTGTCCCTCCGGATTCGGGTCATATCCGGTGGAATCGCGCTGGCAGGTGGATGTGTCGCTCTTCTTTTCCGCCCCAGCCGCCGCCGGCCCCAAGGTCGCGGCGGTTCAGGTCGCCCTGAAGCGAATCGGTCTCTACAAATCGACCGTGGACGGTGTTCGCGGCCCGCTCACGAAGGTGGCGATCGTGCGCTTCCAGCGCCGCCGCGGGCTCGCCGTAGACGGAGTCGTGGGCCCGCAGACGCGCCGCGCGTTCGGCAAGCGCGGCCGCCCCGCCTTCGGCAGCCGCACCATGAAGCGCGGCGACCGCGGCTGGGACGTGGCTGCGATGCAGTACATCCTCGCCCGGCGGGGCTACCCGCCGGGGGCGATCGATGCCGTCTTCGGGCCGATGACCGACGCGGCCCTGAGGAACTTCCAGCGGGCCCTCGGCCTGTCCCCCGATGGCCTGGCGGGCCCGGCCACCATCGCGGGCCTGCGGCACGGCTCAGCAACGAGGGGGACCACGCCCGTGGTGAACGGGCCGGTGCGACTCCTGCGTCCTGTGCCCGGTTCGATCGGCGATCACTTCGGCGCTCGCCGGAAGGGTGGCCGCACCCACACGGGTATCGACTTCCCCGTCCAGGCGGGCACGCAGATCGGCGCGGCGGCCGCCGGCGTGACGGAGTTCGCCGGCAGGAACTCGGGCGGCTACGGCAACCTGGTGGTGGTCCGCCACCGGCTCGGCTACACCACCTGGTACGCGCACCTATCAGTGATCACGACGCATGTGGGCGAGCGGGTGTCGGGAGGCACGCGACTAGGCTTCGTCGGCTCCACGGGCAACGCGACCGGGCCGCACCTGCATTTCGAGCTGCGCAAGAACGCAGTCCCGATCGATCCGGTGCCGTCACTGCTCCAGACGGTGGCGACGCGGGCGAGCGGGACTGGCGGGGGCGTTGCCGCCCAGGCGTGTCCGATCCGCGAGCCGCTCGTCCGGTACCGGCGCGCCGAGCTCGACGCCTGCCGCGCGAAAAACCTGACCCGCGCGCGCTAGCTGCGCGGCGCTACTTGCTCGGCTTCGACCCGCGTGCCATCGCGTGCAGGTCGAGGGCCTTGTCGAGCGTCTCCTCGTCCACGCCCTTCTCGAGCGCGACCTCGCGGATCGTGCGCGACGACGCGACCGCCTCGTTCACGATCTCCGTGCCGAGGTCGTACCCGATGAACGGGTTCAGGGCGGTGGCGATCGCCGGCGTCGACTCCGCGTGGCGGCGCAGGCTCTCCTCGTTCGGCTCGAGCCCGTCCACGCACTTCTCCGCGAGCAGGCGGCTGGCGGACGTGAGCAGCCGGATCGAGTCGAACACGTTGCGCGCCATCATCGGCACCCGCACGTTCAGCTCGAAGTTGCCCTGCGTGCCGGCCACGGTTACCGCGGTGTCGTTGCCGATCACCTGAGCCGCGACCTGGAGCACCACCTCCGGGATCACCGGGTTGACCTTGCCAGGCATGATCGAGGAGCCCTTCTGGAGCTCGGGCAGGCGCAGCTCGGCGAAGCCGGTGCGCGGACCGGAGCCCATCAACACCAGGTCCTGAGCGATCTTGGTGAGTGACACGGCCACACCCTTCAGTGCTCCGTGCAGCTCGACCAGCCCGTCCCGGTTCCCCTGCGCCTCGAACGCATCGAGGGGCGCCTCGCCGAGGCCGAGCCGCTCGCGCACCTTTGCCGCGAACTCCGGATGCGTGTTCAAGCCGGTGCCGGTGGCGGTGCCGCCCAGCGGAATCTGGACGGCGCGCGTGAGCGCGTCCCGCACCCGGTCGTGGCCGAGCCGGATCTGCGCGGCGTAGCCGCCGAACTCCTGGCCGAGCGTGACCGGAACCGCGTCCATCATGTGCGTGCGGCCGGCCTTCACCAGTTCAGCGAACTCCTCGGCCTTCCTCGAGAGCGAATTCGAGAGGCCGTCGAGCGCCGGCAGCAGTTCGCGCTGAACGCTGTCAACCGCCGCGAGGTGCACCGCCGACGGGAAGACGTCGTTCGACGACTGCCCCATGTTCACGTGGTCGTTGGGATGCACGCCCTCGCCGGCGAGGTTGGCGATCACCTCGTTGGCGTTCATGTTCGAGGACGTGCCTGAGCCGGTCTGGAAGACGTCGATCGGGAACTGGTCGTCGTGCTGGCCGGCGGCCACCTCGTCGCCGGCACGGGCCACGCGCTCGGCGATGTCCGCGTCGAGCAACCCGAGCTCGGCATTCACGCGAGCCGCCTCGGCCTTGATGCGTCCCAGCCAGCGCACCACGGGTGCGGGAACGGGCTCGCCTGACACGGGAAAGTTCTCGATCGCCTTCGTGGTTTCCGACCCCCAGAGTTCCTGCTGAACGGCCATCCGTCTCCTTTGTAGCGGTGTGGCAAGGGTATCGGCGCGGGTTTCGCACAAAGTTCGGTCCCGAACCAGTGCATTCCCCGCGCGCGTCAGGCGGCGCGAGGCCTTCCGTGTTGGAATCGCCCAGCGTGACGGCTCTTATTCGGATTGACCGGTCGTGGACTCCGGCTGGCGAGGGTCGGCCCAAGCCGATCCGATTCTGCTCTCGCTGCGGCCATCCCGCGGAGGATCCGCCGGGCCGGCCCGAGCTTCGCAAGCGCGTCTGCACTCGCTGCGGCATGGGGATGATCCTGACCTGCCCGCGCGACGCGCTGCCAGGCGTGTCGGCCGCGTTCCTGATCCTCGACTACGAGCTCAAGGTGACCGCGGTCAGCGAGGCCGGCGAGCACTTTTTCGGCAAGGAGAAGGGCCTCATCGGCTCGAGCCTGCTGGACCTCGTGACAAGTCCGTTGGGCGACGACCAACTCGCGCGCAACGCGACCGTGGCGGCCCAGCGCCCGTGCGACCCCGTGGTGATGCCGCTGCGCCTGCTTGCCCCAAGCACCGACAGCGTGGGCACGATGGCGGCTCGGATCGCCACCTGCGGACCGCCGCGGGCCGCCCTCCTGACGGTCGAGCCGAGCGAGTTCGGCCGCCGATAGCGCCTCGGTTTGGGCCGAGATTTATGTGCAAGAACGACTGCACGGCTTGCGCAAGATCTCGTTAGAGGGCAGAAACTTCCCTCAAGTTGCTCGCCCAGATACCGAAAACCTCTGCAAGGCCGCACGCACACCCCATGAGGTGGCCCTGACATGGGAAGAAATGGCGGAACAATTCTGCGATTCACCCGAGACGGAGGCGACGTGAGCGGTATCCGGACCAACGCAGCAGCTGAGCTCTTGGGGGTAAGCCCCAACACGCTGCGTTCCTGGGAGCGCCGCTTCGGCTATCCGAAGCCGCGTCGCACCCAGGGCGGGCATCGCCAGTACGACCTCGCCGAGCTGGAGTCGCTGCGCCGCGCTCTGCTCGAAACGCACAACATTTCGTCTGCCATCGAGCTCGCCCGCCAGCGCGGCGAGGGCCCAAGCTCCCCGGCCCGGCTGCTCGACGCCTTCGACCACTTCGACGAGCAGCTCGCCGACCGGATCATGGAGGAGAGCCTCGCCGTCCGCTCCGTCGAGCGCACGGTCGAGGAGGTCCTGCTGCCGGCCCTCGAGCAGGCCGACGACCGCGAGAGCCGCGAGGCCGAGCGTGAGCTTGCGATGCGCTGGGCCACCGGCTGGCTGCACGCCGCCCGCCGCGTTGTGGCTCCCGCGAGCCGCCCGCAGGGCGTCCTGCTGTTCGACTCGAGCCCTCGCCTGGACGTGGAGTCCCTGCACGTGCAGGCACTCGAGCTCGGCCTGCGCCGCGCGGGCTTCCGCACCCTGCTGCTCGCATTCGACCTTCCGCCCGAGCGTGTCGTTCGGGCCATCCGCGCGCTCGATCCCACCGCCTTCGTCTTCTGCGGTGGCGACGCGACGCTCGACGTGGTCGGCCGGCTCGTCTACACCGTCCGCCAGGTCGGCTCGGCCGCCCCGGTGTTCGAGTACCGCGAGGCCATGCCGGTGACCGGCGACCACGGAATCCCGTCGCTCGGCTCCCAGCCCCTCGAGGCGGCCGAGCGGCTGAAGGGCTACGTGGACAGCGGCCGCATCGAGCAGGTCGTCGTGGTGCCGGAGCCCGAGGCCGCGCAGAGCGCGCGCATCAGCCTCGCGGCCCGGACCTCCGCCTAGCTGACGGGCCAAGAAGGCTCTTCAGCAGCGGTGAAGGGGTAGAGCCCCAGATCGCAAGGGTTGCTCTCGACGCCTCACCGACCGGGGTTGTCGCGGTTGTGGTCCACATAGAACGCCAAGGCGACTACCCCCCGCCGCGACTGCGTCGAGAGTCGAGTTGTGGACCTATGGCCGCCCGGGCTTCCTCTCAATGCCGCAGTTGGCCCGCGGCGCGCGGCTCGCCGGTGTCGTCAGGCGCGACGGATGCCTACGCCGCGAGCTTCCGGCAGAGCTCGGAGAAGGTGCGCTTCTCGTTCTCGTCGAGTGCGTCGAACGCCGCATGGACGCGCTCGGAGTGCGCCGGGAAGAGGCGCTCGACCAGCGAGCGGCCCACCGGCTCCAGGTCCACCACTACCGCACGACGGTCCTCCGGAGCGCGCCGCCGCGACACAAAGCCGCGAGCCGCGAGCGTTCCGGTGACCTCCGTGGCGTTCGCCTTGCTCCAGCCGAGCCGGCGGCGCAGGGTCTTCAGCTCGAGCGAGCCACCCGCGGTGGTGAGCACGACGAGCACCGAGAAGCCGGCCGCCGTGACACCCTCTCGCTCCAGTTCGATCGCCAGCCTCTTCCGGACGGTGGCCTCCGCGCGCAGCAGCGCCTGGAGCGCACGGTGAGCGAGCGGATCGCCTAGCTCGAGAGCCGACATTCGCACGCGATGGTAAGCGGCGGCCCGGACGGCCGAACGACCGTCCGGGCCCCGCGGTTATGGCTTAGCGACGTGGGCGACCCACATGGTCGCCCGCATGCTTCCGTACTTCCCCCGCGCGCGGCCAACGCCGAGCTGGGTGAAGCGCGATGACAGCAGAACCGCCCGGTGCGACGGCGATCCCATCCACTGCCCCACCGTCCGGCGTGGCGACAGCCGCCAGCCGCTGTGCCAGGCGAGCGTCTCGCCCGCCGTGCGGAAGCGGCGTGTGAGCGGAATCCTCGCCTGGTGCCCGAAATAGTCCGAGCGCATCATCCGGCGGGCATAGCGCCTCGCCGAATAGAACAGTGCGAGCGACGGACGCATGCGCTTGAGCCCATGCGAACGCCGGATCTGGTTGATCTCCTTGAACATCACTGCCTCGGGTGGTGCTGCTGTGGCCGGTGCCGCAGGTAGCGCGGCGCCGACAGCCACTGACACGGCCATCAGGGCTGCGATCCTTCGCAAGCGAGCCTCTCTTTCCAACGGCCTACGGGGTTAGCTGTCGGGCTAGCGCAGGAAAGATTTCGCGCTCCGGCCAGGTGCCACCACGGGCCGGTTCGCCCCGTACTGCATTTGGGTCCCCCGTCCGCTCCCGGACCTACCGGGTGCGGTTCGGCGATTCGCCGGGAGGTTTAGCAGGCGTCGGGGCGGAATGTAATCCCCCCAGGGGTGAGTGCTCGCTCGCTCGTAGAATCGATTCCTCGTGGCCCGCTACCGCCCAGTCGACACCGCCCAGTCGTTCCCCGAGCTCGAGCAGAAGGTGCTCGAGCGCTGGCGCGAGCGCGACGTCTTCCACGAGTCGATCCGGCGCCGCGAGGGCGCCGAGCCGTTCATCTTCTACGAGGGCCCGCCGACCGCGAACGGGCGGCCCGGCTCGCACCACGTCCTGAGCCGCGTGTTCAAGGACGTGTTCCCCCGCTACAAGACGATGCAGGGCCACTACGTGCCGCGCAAGGCGGGCTGGGACTGCCACGGCCTGCCGGTGGAGCTCGAGATCGAGAAGGAGCTCGGCTTCCACAACAAGCACGACATCGAGAGCTTCGGAGTGGCCGAGTTCAACGCTCGCTGCCGCGAGTCCGTTCTGCGCTACATCGACGAGTGGAACGAGCTGACCGAGCGGATCGGCTTCTGGATCGACACCGACGACGCCTACTTCACGCTCGCGAACGAGTACGTCGAGTCCGTGTGGTGGTCGCTCAAGCAGGTCTGGGAGAAGGGGCTGCTGGTCGAGGGCAACCGGGTCGTCCCCTACTGCACCCGCTGCGGCACCGCGCTGTCGTCGCACGAGCTGGCGCTCGGCTACAAGGACGTGGTCGACCCGTCGGTGTTCGTGAAGTTCCCGCTCGTGGACGAGCCGGACGTATCGCTGCTCGCCTGGACGACGATGCCCTGGACGCTGGTCCCGCACGCGGCGATCGCCGTGGATCCGGAGGTCACCTATGCCCGCGCCCGTCTCGGGGAAGACCCCCGATCCCCCGCTTCCGCGGGGCAGGGGGCAGGCACGCTGATCCTGGCGGAGGCCCTCGTGGAGCGTGTGCTCGGCGAGGAGGCGGAGATCGAGGAGCGCATGCCCGGTTCAGCTCTGCTCGGGCTGCGCTACGAGCCGCCCTTCCCCTACATCACCGACTACGGCGAGCGCGGCCACACCGTGCTCAGCGGCGACTTCGTGTCGATCGAGGACGGCACCGGCGTGGTCCACACCGGCGCGGCGTTCGGTGAGGACGACTTCCGGCTCGCCACCGAGAACGGTCTGACCATCCACAACCCGGTCCGGCCGGATGGCACGTTCGACGAGCGCACCGGCCCGTTCTCGGGGATGCACGTGCGCGCGGCCGACGCGCCGATCGTCGTGGCGCTGCGCGAGTCCGGTCGCCTGTTCCGCGACGGCGAGTACGAGCACTCGTACCCGCACTGCTGGCGCTGCGACACGCCGCTCATCTACTACGCGAAGAAGAACTGGTACGTGCGCACCACCGCGGTCAAGGACGAGCTGCTGGCGGCCAACGAGAAGATCAACTGGTACCCGGAGCACATCAAGCACGGGCGCTTCGGCAAGTGGCTCGAGAACAACGTGGACTGGGCGCTCTCGCGTGAGCGCTACTGGGGCACGCCGCTGCCGGTCTGGCGCTGCGACGACGGCCACGACGTCTGCATCGGCTCGCTCGAGGAGATCACGGAGCGCGGCGGTGAGCGTCCGGAGGACGTGCACCGGCCCTACATCGACGAGGTGGTCCTCACCTGCGAGGAGTGCGGCGGCGAGATGCACCGCGTGCCGGACCTGATCGACGTGTGGTGGGACTCGGGCTGCATGCCGTTCGCCCAGTGGCACGCTCCGTTCGAGAACGAGGAGCGGTTCCGCGAGCGCTTCCCGGCGGACTACATCTGCGAGGCACTCGACCAGACGCGCGGCTGGTTCTACTCGCTGCTCGCGGTCTCGGTGATGCTGTTCGGCGAGGCGTCCTTCAAGACGTGCCTCTGCCTCGGCCTGATCCTCGACGAGGACGGCCAGAAGATGTCGAAGTCGAAGGGCAACGTGGTGGTGCCCTGGGACGTGCTGAACGCCCACGGCGCGGACGCGCTGCGCTGGTACTACTTCACCTCGAAGCAGCCGTGGGACGGCTATCGCTTCTCGCTCGAGACCGTCGGCGAGTCGGTGCGCCAGTTCCTGAAGCCGCTCTGGAACACGTACGCGTTCTACGTCCTGTACGCGAACGTCAACGAGCCCAGTGGCAGCTCGGAGCAGACCGAGCTGGACCGCTGGATCCGCTCGCGGCTCGCGGCGACGACGGAGCGGGTGGTCGAGCGCATGGAGGACTACGACACCACCTTCTCCGGCCGGGCGATCGCCGAGTTCGTGGACGACCTCTCCAACTGGTACGTCCGGCTCTCGCGGCGGCGCTTCTGGGACGGCGATCCCGCGGCGTTCGAGACCCTGCGCCACTGCCTGCTCGGAGCCTCCAAGCTGCTCGCGCCGCTCACGCCGTTCGTGACCGACGAGATCTACGACAACCTCGACGGCGGCGAGCCGTCGATCCACCTCTGCGACTTCCCCGAGCCCGGGGAGCGCGATCAGGAGCTCGAGTGGACCATGCAGGTGGTGCGCGACGCCGTGGAGCTCGGCCGCGCGGCGCGCGCGCACGCCAAGCTGAAGGTCCGCCAGCCGCTGCGCGAGGCAGTGGTTGTGGCGGCGGACCGCGAGCGCGCCGCGATCGGGCAGCTCGAGGAGCTGCTCAAGGACGAGCTGAACGTGAAGGCGGTTCGATACGTCTCCGAGGCGGATGAGCTGGGCCACTTCGAGCTGAAGCCGAACTACCGCACGCTCGGCCCGCGCTTCGGCAAGCAGATGCCGCAGGTGGCGGCCGCGATCGCCGCGCTGGATCCCGCCAGGCTCCGGGCCGGCGAGCGGGTGGGCCTCAACTTCAACGGCCAGGACCACGAGATCGGCCCCGAGGACGTGACGATGGCGCTCCAGCCGCTCGAGGGCTACCAGGTGGAGCGCTCCGGCACGCATGCCGTGGCGCTCAACCTCGAGCTCGACGAAGAGCTGCGCCGCGAGGGCCTTGCCCGCGAGGTCGTGCACGCCGTCCAGTCGGCGCGCAAGAACGCCGGGCTGGACGTGGAGGACCGCATCTCGCTCACGCTCGCGGGCGACGAGGAGCTGCTCGCCGCCGCGCGCGAGCACCGGGACTACGTGGCCGGCGAGACGCTCGCCACCTCCCTCGCGTTCGACGGCACGCAGGGCGACGAGCGAGCCGAGATCGAGGGCAGGCCGCTGCTGATCTCGGTTAGGCTGGCGCCCGCATGAAGCTGCCGCCGCCCTTCTTCGAGCGCCCGTTCTGGCTCCAGGTCGTGGGCGGCATCGTGGTTCCGCTCATCTTCGGCCTCCTCACCGGCTTCGCGCTCGGCTGGAACGACATCCTCTACTACGTGATGAGCGCGCCGATCGCGATCGTGGGCGGCTTCCTCGCGGGCGTCGAGCACCGCAGCGCCGACGAGGGATTCGTGCGCGGCTTGATGGGCGGCCTGATCTTCGGCAGCTTCATCCTGATCGGGCACGAGATCACGAACAACGAGCCCAAGGCGCACCTGCCGGAGCCTCAGAGCGGGCTCGTGTTCGCGACCACCCTGTTCGGCGGGATCCTCGGCGCTCTGGGCGCGCAGTACAGAAAGCGCCAGGAACGGCGCCACGAGCGCGCCGCGGTGCGCTAAGAGCTAGGAGGCCTCGGGTGCCGGCTCGAGCGCCGGCTCGAGCTCCTGCACGAGCCGGTTCTTCGGCAGCGCGCCGATGATCTGGTGCGCAACCTGTCCGTGCTTGAAGAGCAGCAGCATCGGGATCGACATCACGTTGAACTGAGCCGCGGTCTGCGGGTTGTCGTCCACGTTCAGCTTCACGATGCGCAGGTCCTCGCGCTCACCGGCGAGCTCCTCGAGATGGGGAGCGATGATGCGGCAGGGGCCGCACCAGGGGGCCCAGAAATCGACGAGGACCGGCTTGTCGGCCTCGAGCACCTCGGCCTGGAAGTTGTTGTCGGTGACCTCGTCGAGATTGCCTGCCACGGTTGCTCCTTGTTGGTGATTAGCGAGGGTCGCTTCAGAAAATATAGCGACGGGCTCAGCCGCCACGCCGCAGCCTCAGCGCAGGCACCTTCCAGACCGCCTCGAGCGCTATCCGCGCGGTCATCTTGGAGCGCCCGACGCGCCGCTCGCGGAACGTGATCGGCACCTCGGCGACCGTGAAGCCGGCCTGCACCGCCCTGTAGGTCAGCTCGATCTGGAAGCCGTAGCCGTCGGCGTGAACGCCCTTGAGGTCGATCGTCTCGAGCACGCGCCTGTGGAAGCACTTGAAGCCGCCGGTCAGGTCGCGCACCGGCACGCCGAGCAGCACCCGCGCGTATGCGGAGCCGCCGCGCGAGAGGGCGCGGCGCACGATTCCCCAGTCCTGCACGCCGCCGCCGGGCACGTAGCGCGAGCCGAGCACGACGTCGGCCGCGCCGGTGGCCGCGATCAGCCGCGGCAGGTCGGCGGGGTCGTGCGAGAAGTCGGAGTCCATCTCGAGGATCAGGTCTGCGCCCTCCGCGAGCGCCACGTCGAAGCCCGCGAGGTATGCGCGCCCGAGTCCCTGCTTGTGCGGCCGGTGAAGGACGCGGACGTGCTCGATCTCCTCGGCCAGGCGATCGGCGATCTCACCCGTGCCGTCGGGCGAGTTGTCGTCGACGATCAGGACGGTGTGCTCGAGCCCGGTGCTCGCCAGCTGCGGCAGCACGGCCCGAACGAGCGGCTCGATGTTCTCGGCCTCGTTGTAGGTCGGGAGGATGAGCCAGGGTCCGGGCAAGGCGGCGCGTAGGCTAGCCATGGATGCGCAACGGTGAGATAGCGGAGGCCTTCGAGGAGCTGGCGAGCCTGTACGAGCTCGACGGCGCGGTGGTGTACCGGGTGGTCGCCTACCGCAACGCCGCGAAGGCGATCCGCGAGGCCGGCGTGTCCGTGGAGGAGCTGGCGAAGCAGGGCCGGGCGGCCGAGCTCTCGGGCGTCGGGAAGACGATCGCCGAGAAGATCGACGCTCTGCTCGAGGGCGGTTCGATCCCGTCCGCCGACAAGCTCAAGCAGCGAATCCCGTCGGGTCTCGTTGAGGTCACGCGCATCCCCGGGCTCGGTCCCAAGCGCGCCAAGCTGCTCCACGACCAGATCGGCGTGAACTCGATCGACGACCTGAAGCGAGCCGCCGAGAGCGGCCAGCTGAAGGACGTGAAGGGCTTCGGCAAGAAGGCCGAGGAGAACGTCCTCGCCGCCCTTGCGGCGGGTGCCGACGGCCGCCCCAAGGCACGCATGCTGCTCTCGAAGGCGCTCACGGTGGGCGAGGAGCTCGTGGCTACGCTGCGCGACCACCCGTCCGCCCTGCGGGTGGAGCTGGCGGGGAGCGCCCGGCGCCGCGCGGACACGGTGAAGGATCTCGACATCGTCGTGGCCTCGAGCGATCCGCTCGCGCTGGTGGAGGCGTTCGCGGAGCTTCACTCGATCGACTCCGTCTCGACCTCGGGCGAGGCCGGCGCGAAGGCGCTCACGCACTCCGGGCTGCCGGTGGACCTCAGGATCGTGCCGGAGGAGGCCTTCGGGAACCTGCTCCAGCACTTCACGGGCTCGGGGAAGCACAACGAGGCGATGCGCACGGAGGCGGTCCGGCGCGGCCTGCACGTGAGCGAGTACGGGATCGCCGACGACGAGAGCGGCGGCTCCGAGGCCTTCGCGACCGAGGAGGAGGTCTACGAGCGCCTCGGGATGCAGTACATCCCGCCCGAGCTGCGCGAGAACCGAGGCGAGCTCGAGGCCGCGCGTGAGGGCCGTCTCCCGAAGCTGATCGAGCTGGACGACATCCGCGGCGACCTCCACATGCACACCACGCTGTCGGACGGCCACGCGAGCGTCGAGGAGATGGCGAGCGCCGCGCGCGAGCTCGGCTACGACTACGTGGCGATCACCGACCACTCCGCCACTCACGGCTTCGGGAACGACGTGCAGGCGGACGCGTTGCTGCGCCGCGCCGAGGAGATCCGCTCGCTGCCGGACCTCGGGATCACCGTGCTCGCGGGCACTGAGAGCAACGTGCTGCCGGACGGGACTCTCGACTATGCCGACGACGTGCTCGAGCAGCTCGACTGGGTGATCGCGAGCCTGCACACGTCGTTCCGGCTCTCGGAGAAGGAGCAGACCAAGCGCATGCTGAGCGCTATGGAGCATCCGCTCGTGGACGCGATCGGCCACCCCACCGGGCGCCTGATCGAGAGCCGCGAGGCGTACGCGCTCGACCTGGACCGCGTGATCGCGAAGGCCGTCGAGACGGGCACCTTCCTCGAGATCAACGCGAACCCGGACCGGCGCGACCTGAACGACGTCTACGCCAAGGCGGCCGCCGAGGCGGGCGTGACGCTCGTAATCGACAGCGACGCCCACTGGCCGCGCACGCTCCTGAACATGCGCTACGGCGTGGCGACGGCGCGGCGCGCGTGGCTCACGGCGGAGAACGTGGCCAATACGCGGCCCTGGGAGGAGCTTCGCACGCTCCGGAAACGCGGGGCGTGACGCACTGAAGACGTCGACTGTCCTGCCTAAGGCTTGGTAGGCAGGCCCTATCCAGGACGGTCGAGCCTACGCCGGCTCGGTCTGCTCGATTCGCCGCAGCCCCGGCAGCCTCAGCAGCTTCGGTGCCCCGATCGGCGACGTGCGGTCGAACCAGAACTCCACGCCGTCGCGGCCCTCGATCGCGGCCACCGCGCGTGACTGGTTGCGCCACATCAGGGCCACCAGGAGGAAGAAGCCCGTGGCAACCACCGGGACCTGAGGGAAGAAGAAGCCGATCGCGCCCGCGAGGACGGCGCTCACCGCCAGCGGCCACAGGCGGTTGAACATGACCGCGCCCGGCTCGAGCTCCGGAAGCGAGTTGGTGGAGCGGGCGTTCGCGAGCAGCCGGCCGATGCCCTCGCTGGTTTCGGGCCGGCGTCCGAGCCAGAGCCCCACGAGCGCCGCGACGCACCACCAGACGGCCGCCACGTAGACGAGCGTATTGGTGTCGGCGCGCGTGGCTCCCACCACAGAGACGATCGCAAGCGCGGTGGCCGCGCCGCCGTAGAGCAGCACCGACACGCGCAGGAACTCGCGGAACCTCACGCCTCATCCAGTGCCGCGAGCACCTGCTGGAAGCCCTCGATCCCGTCCACCACCAGATCGGCCTGCTCGAGGATCTCGCGTGGGCCCTCGTCCGAGCGCACGCCGACGCGGACGGCGTGGTCGAGCTCGCCCTCCTCGGCGAGCGCCGTGAGCGCCGCGAAGCCGTCCAGGTCGGTCACGTCGTCGCCACCGAACAGCGCTGCGCGCACGCCGGAGCGCAGGACGAGGTCGCGCACCGGCTGTCCCTTGTCCACCGGCACCGGCGGGCGGATCTCGAGCACCTTGCGGCCCCAGTGGATCGCGAGGCCGCCCGTCTCAGCCTCCTGGGCGAGACCCTCCAGGTGAGTGCGGGCCCTGTCCTCGTCCGGCGCGCCGCGCCAGTGGAAGGTCATGATCGGCCCCTTGTCCTCGATCCGCACGCGCATCGCCCGCAGCTCGGGCGTGTCGCGCGCGGCCACGAAGCCCTTCACCTGCTTCTCCCAGCTCTTAAACGCCGGCGCCACGCTCGGCGTGGTCGAACCGGGCTCCAGCAGCTCGGCGCCGTGAGAGCCGGCGTACGCCACGCCGCCCACGCCCACGAGCCGCCGCACGTCGGTTACCGACCGTCCGGAGACGCACGCTACGAGGCCGTAGCGGCGCGCGAGCCTGCCGAGCAGGCGAGAGGTCTCCCCGGGCACGTGGGCATCCTCGGGACGCCCCACGATCGGGGCGAGCGTGCCGTCCACATCGCAGAAGATGGCTGCGCGGTCGGGATCGGTCGTCAGGGGACGAATGGCCTCCAGCACGCGCCGTAGTATGCCCCGGTGCGCCTCGCCGCCATCGCCACCGCCGCGGGAGCGTTCTCGGGGCTGTTCGGAGTGGGCGGTGGAGCGATCATCGTTCCGCTGCTCGTTCTGTGGCTCGGCTACGAGCAGCGCGAGGCCACCGGCACCTCGCTCGCGGCCATCGCGATCATCGCGCGATGGCCGCCGCAGCCCACGCGGCGTACGGCAACGTCATCCTCGGCGACAGCCTGCTCGTGGCAGCGCCGGCGATCGTGGGCGTCCTCGCCGGCACCGCCATCCAGCAGAGGGTCTCCGAGCGTGCGGTGGCCGGCGCCTTCGTCGTCCTGCTCGTGGCATCGGCCGCGGCGCTGATCTTCTGATGGACCTCCTCGGCCTGCTCGCGCTCGGATTCGCCGCGGGAATGGCGGGCGGTCTCCTGGGCGTGGGCGGCGGCGATCCTGTTCGTGCCTGCGCTGGTGATCTTCGCGCACGAGTCGCAGCTCGATGCCGTGGCGACCTCGCTGGTCGCGGTGGTGCTCATGGCCATCGTCGGAGCCTGGCGGCAGCGCGAATACGGAAACATGCGCCTGCGCGACGGCGTCGTGATCGGAGTGCTGTCGCCGCTCGGCGTGCTCGTCGGCGTGCTTCTCGCGAACGCGGTTCCGGAGCGCGCGCTCGAGCTGTCGTTTGCCGGCGTCCAGCTCGCGTTCGCCTGGAGGCTCGCGGGAAACGCAGGACTGCGCTAGGTTGCACCCCGGTGGAGATCCTCGACGTAGAGACCGAGGACCGCAACGGACTCGTGCACGTGGCCTTGAAGGGAGAGCTGGACCTCTCCACGGTGGCCAAGGTTCAGGATGAGTTGCGGCGAGTGGAGGCCGACGAGCCCGCTGTCGTCGTGCTCGATCTGTCGCGCCTCACGTTCCTCGACTCCACCGGGCTGCGCTGTCTCGTGACCGCCGACGAGCGCGCCCGGGACGCCGGCCGGAGGCTGGTCATCGTACGCGGGCCGGAGCCCGTGCAGCGCGTTTTCACGATCACGCGCCTCGAGGAGCGGCTCGAGATGGTGGACGACGCATCCGCCGTCAGCTGAACCAATTGGGTCACTGCCCCTAGGGGGTTTCACATCTGCCCAAATGGGTGATATGTGACACGTGACACCAGCCGTGCTGTTGGGGGAGCCGCCGGCTGAGTCTCCGGAGGCGCGGAGGCTCGAGGACGACAGGCTCCTTTTGAGCTATCACAGGGAGGGGAACCTCGACGCTCGCGATGAGCTCGTGGTCCGCTTCATGCCCTTGGCGCGCCAACTTGCGGCGCGCTATCGCCATGCAGGCGAGCCGCTCGAGGACCTCGTCCAGGTGGCCTGCGTGGGCCTGATCAAGGCCGTGGACCGCTACGACCCGGACCGCGGCAACGGCTTCACGCGATACGCAGTTCCCACGATGCTTGGCGAGATCAAACGACACTTCCGGGACAAGGGCTGGTCGGTGCACGTGCCGCGCGCGACTCAGGAGCTCGCGCTGAAGGTCGGCGAGGCGCTCGGCGCGCTTCCGGCGAAGATCGGCCGCTCGCCCACTCCACGCGACGTGGCCCTCGCCGTCGGCGCTCCTGTCGAGGACGTGCTCGAGGCGATGGAGGCCGCCACTGCATACGAGGCCGTGTCGCTGGACGCTCCGCGGCCGAGCAACGGCGACGAGGAGAGCTGGACGCTGGCGGACTCGCTCACGGACGAGGAGCGCGGCTACGAGATCGTCGAAATCGGAGAGACGCTGCGCGGCACGCTCGAGGCTCTGCCCGCGCGCGAGCGCCTGATCCTGCGCCTGCGCTTCGAGGAAGACATGACGCAGGCAGAGATCGCGGAGCACGTCGGCGTCTCGCAGATGCACGTGTCGCGACTGCTGCGGCGCTCCCTGGACCGGCTCTCGGCAGCAGGCGCGGCGGCGGCGTAGCATGCGCCGAGTGGCGCAGGAGCTCACCTCACGCCCGGAGGTGGCCGCACTGCTTGCACGCGGCGAGGAGCGCGGCTGCGTGAACCTGTCCGAGTTCGACGAGCTCGTGCAGGCGCTCGAGCTGATGGACGACGACGTCGAGGCCCTCGAGTCCTTTCTCGAGACGCAGGGCATCGACGTCGGCGACGACTGCGGGCGCGCGGGCGTCGAGCCGACGACATTCCGCAACGGCGAGCTCGCCGCGGCCACCACCGACGCTCTCCAGCTGTTCCTGAACGAGATCCGGCGCTATCCCCTGCTCACGGCCAACCAGGAGGTCGATCTCTCGAAGCGGATCGAGCAGGGCGACCTTGGCGCCAAGGAGCGCATGATCAACTCGAACCTGCGCCTCGTCGTCTCGATCGCCAAGAAGTACCAGGGCCAGGAGCTCTCGCTTCTCGACCTGATCCAGGAGGGCATCTTCGGGCTGATCCGGGCATCCGAGAAGTTCGACTGGCGCAAGGGCTACAAGTTCTCCACCTACGCGACCTTCTGGATCCGCCAGGCCATCCAGCGGGGCCTTGCCAACAAGGCGCGCACGATCCGGATCCCGGTGCACATCGGCCAGCGCGAGCGCAAGATCGTCAGGGCAGAGCGCGACCTCTCCACCCGCCTCGGGCGCGACCCGACCGACGACGAGATCGCCGATGGCCGCCGAGCTACCGCTCGAGCAGGTCGAGGAGGTGCGCGACGCCGCCCGCACGGTCACGAGTCTCGACCGGCCGATCGGCGAGGAGGGCGATACCGCTTTGGGGGACGTGCTGGAGGGCGGCACACCGCCCGTCGACAAGGAGGTCGAGGTCAGCCTCAGCGAGGAGCTTCTGAGGCGGACGATCGAGGAGCTCCCCGAGACCGAGCGCGACGTGATCAGGCTCCGCTTCGGGTTCGTGGACGACGATCCACAGCCGCTCAGGGAGACGGGGCGGCGCCTCGGCCTGTCGGCGGAACGGGTGCGCCAGATCGAGTCACGGGCCCTCAAGCGGCTGGCTCTGCGCCGTGAGCTCGAGGCGCTGCGCGAGGTGGCGTAGAGAACAAAGGGGCCACCCGTCTCCACGTAGCGTCCCGCAGAGGTCCGCTGCACGACTCCGGATAGCCCTTTCTACGCCGCTACCCGTCCGGGGCCGGGCGAAACTCTGGCACCGGAACATCAGACGTTCGAACGATGCCGATCGCCGCCACCGCGAAATGGAGCCCGGGCGCGAATCGAGCCGGCCTTCCGTCGCCCTCGGGTGAGTAGCGCTCGCGCTGGTCGAGCAGCTCCAGAACCCAGCGGCAGACGGGAGCCTGCGGGGCATCGTCGCCCACGTCGCAGGCAAGCCGGACGAGCGCCAGCGTCTCCGACGGCTCGACGCCCTGGAACATCTGCCCCAGCGCGCTCATGAGAAACGAGTAGACGCGATCGAGGAGCGGGTCCCGCGAGAGCCCGTCGACGCCCGGCGCAGGCCCGAGGTCGAGCGGCTCCTCGCCGTTCACCAGCCGAAGCGCCTGGCCGCCCAGCACGCCGCGCGTCTGCTCCGCGTCGAGCCCCACCTGGAGCGCGTTGCGGGCGGACATCACGGTCGCCCAGGTGGGCGACCCATAGGGCGCGTCGCTCGCCATCAGGATCTGGCCCGGCGCCACGAGCGCGAACAGCGCCTGCACGTCGCTGGGCGACCACCAGGACGTGTCGAAGAAGAGGTTGGGATGGTCGGGCGTCTCGCGCCAGATCCAGGCCAGGTCGGAGATGCCCGCGTGAGCCAGGATCAGTCGCATCCCGGGGTATCGACCGGTGGCATCGACCGAATGCCGGCCGAGCGCCGGGATGCCGCGCCCCGCGTGCACGAGCACCGGCAGGCGCCGCTCGTTCGCGAGCGCGAACACCGGCTGCAACCCGGCGTGGTCGAGCGTGAACTGCTCCGCGCGCGGATGGAGCTTGATTCCCCGCGCGCCGCGGGCGAGCGCGCGCTCCGCCTCCGCGAGCGCGTCGTCGTGCGGATTCAGCCGGGCGAACGGGAACAGGCGGCCGTCGGATGCCTGGGCTTCGTCGATCACCATGTCGTTGGCGGCGGCGTAGCCGTCCGGCTCGTGCATCGGGAAGACGAACGCGCGAGCATCGATCCGCTCGAGCGAGTCCGTCAACTCCTTGGAGCTGCACGAGTAGCCGTCAGGGTCGTTGAACCCGATGTGGGTGTGGGCATCGAGCGGATCGATGTCCGGCACCTCTTCGCGCAGGCGATCGAGCCAGGGGAGCATGCCCGAATCCGGAATCACGTCGGGTGAGACTACTCAGCTGGTTTCGAGCAGGAAGTGGTCCGGCTCGCCGTCCTCGCGAACGAGCGAGAGCTTGCCCACGATCGGCACGAGCAGGCCCTGCGCGTGCACGTAGCCGGTGTTGATCTCAGCTGACTCGGCACGACCCTCCAGCAGGTCCTTCATCTGCTGGCGGTGCTTGTCGAGGTTGGCGCGGTCCATCACTGGAGGCCAGACGGCCTGCTGGAACTCCGGCTCGGTGTAGCCGACGAGGTCTGAGAAGGCCTGGTTCAGGTTCCGGAAGCGCCCGTCCACGCCGATCGTGGCCATCGGCGTCTTCACATCGTCGAAGCCCGGGCGGTCCTCGCGCTTCGGAGCGTCGTCCTCGCGGTTCGAGAACAGCGGCCGGCGCGGGTCGGCGCCAGCGGGTGAGGGCGGGGCCGCTGCGGCGGCGGGCGCGGGTCCGCCCCTCTGACCGTTCTCCTCCGAGCTGACGGCCGCGAGCGGCGGCAGCGCTGCCGCCGCCGGGTTGGCGGCCGCCGCCGGGTTGGCGTGGGGCTCATAGGGGCTGATGACGCGGCGCTCCTCCGCATGCGCGAGCCTGGAGGCTCCGGCCTCGTCGGCTGCCTGGCGTGCCACTCCGGCCGCCTTCTCGGCGGCGGCAGCGGCATCGCGGGCGCGCTCGGCCTCGCGCTCGGCGGCGGCGGCCGCCTCGGCCAGCCGGCGACCTGCTTCCTCGACGGCACCCGCCTGCTCCCCTGCGCGTGACGCGTGACGGTCGGCATCGCCGGCCGCCTCGTTGGCACGGCTCACGTGGCGCTCGGCCGCGGTCACGGCCGCGATCGCGCGGTCGGCATGCTGCTCGACGGCGCCCGCTCGGTTCTCCGCGCGCGCAAGCTTCGCCTCGACCTCGGCAGCCACCTCGGCGCTGCGCTGGAGTGCGCTCTGCACGTGCCGGCGCTGGCCTCCACGCGCTCGGCATTGCGCTCCATGTTCCCGGCGGTCTCCTCGGCGCGCTCGATGTTGCGCTCCACGGCCGTGGCGGCCTCTCCAGCGCGCGCGATGTCCTGTTCCATGCGGCTGGCCAGCTCGTCGCCGCGCGCGATCGCCCGCTCGGCGCGCTCGGCGGCCTGCTCGGCGCGGTCGGCGCCGGCCTTCTGCTCGGCCACGGCCTGGACGACGCGCTCGACGTCGCCGCCGACGCTCGTGGCCACCTGCTCGGCGCGAGCCGCATGGGCCTCGACCGCGCTCACAGCGCTCTGGGCCTGGCTCGCATGGGCCTGCGCGGCGGACACGGCCTCTCCGGCGCGGCTCGCGTGGGCCTCCACGGCTCCCACGATCTCGCGTGCGTGGCTTGCGTGGGTCTCGACGGCCGCGAGCGTTCCCTCGGCCTGCTCGGCGCGGGCGTTCAGCGCCTCGGCGGTCTGGCGTGCGCTCGAGAGCTCGCCCTCGATCCCGGCGAGCGACTCCTCCGCCCGGGCGGCGCGCTGCTCGATGTCGGTGATGCCCTCGGCGGCGCGCACCGCCTGGGCCGCGGCGGCGGTGGCGGCCTCCTCCGCGCGGCTTGCCCGGGCCTCGGCCTCGCTCGATGCGTCCGATGCGCGCGTGGAATGGGAGCGAGCGGCGTCGGCGGCCTGCTCGGCGCGGACGGTGAGTCGCTCGATGGCCGCGATGGCATCGGGGGAGAGCGGGGCGTCGGTCGGCCCGGCGGCCGTCGCGCCGCCTCCGGCGGAGCGCAGCTCGGCGAGCTCCTGGCGCAGCTCGCCCACGAGCGTGCGCGCCTCGTCGGTGCGCTGATGTTCGTCCTCGACCGCGCGCTCGAGCGCCTCCAGCTTGGCGTGCGTGTCCGCCAGGTCGCCGGAGAGAACGCGGTGCTCCTCGATGCGCTCACCGGTGAGCGACTCCACCTTGGTGCGCACGCCCTCGAGCTCCGTGCGCAGGCGCGTGTGCTGCTCGGCCTGGGCACGGGCCTCGGTCAACTCGGCCGCCAGGCGCTCGTCGCGCTCGGAGACCTCGCGGAGCTTCTCGTCGCGCTCGGCGGCGGCCTCGGAGAGCGCGGCCGCAAGCTCCTCGACGCGCGCCTGCGTCTGCTGTAGCGCGTCGCTCAGGTCAGGTGTGCCGCCTGCTCCCGCCAGCGACTGCTCGAGCTGGTCCAGGCGTGCACGGGTGCCCTCGAGCTGCTCGCGCAGCTCCGCCGGCGGCTCGCCGGCCTCGGCTCCCTCGAGCGCGGCCACGCGGCCGCGCATCTCGTCGAGCTCATCCTTCAGCCCGGCATCGGCGCCGCGCGCGACCTCGCGTGCAAGTGCCTCGACGCGCTCGCGCGTGTCGGTGATGGCCGTGCGCAGGGCGGCATCCTCTTCGGTCCGTTCGCCGGCGTCGGCAAGCGCGGCCTCCAGCAGCTCCACTCGGGCGCGCGTGTCGCGCAGGTCGGATTCGAGCCGGCGGCGCTCGTCCCCCGCGCCGCGCTCCTTGCCCAGCTCGACCTCCAGCGCCTCGACCCGTTCGCGCGTGGCCCGCAGCTCGGACACCGTGGCGAGCGTCTCCTCCAGCTGCGCGCTCAGGCGCTCCTGGGCCTGCGGCGTGCCAGCCAGCTCGCGCTCCAGCCGCTCCACCAGCTCGCGCGTCTCGTCGACGGTGCCGCGCGTGCGTTCGCGCTCCTCGCGTGCCTCGTCGGCCTGGGCGCGCATCTCTTCGAGCACGCGCCGGGTGTCGGCCAGCTCCGCCCCGAGCTCGACGAGCCGCTCCGATGCCTTTGCAACCTCTCCGCGGGCGGCCTCGGCCTCTCCGCGTGCCTCCTCGAGCTCGGCGGTCGTGCCCTTGAGCGCGCGCTCGAGGTCGTCCGAGCGGCCGATCGCGGCCTCGACGGCATCCGCGATCTGGCCCGCGGCGGCGGCGGTGGCGGAGCGGTCCGCGTCCTCCTCTTCTTCCTCCTCCTCGGAAATCGGTGCAGGGGGCTCGACCAGCGGGCGGAAGGCGACGATCGTGCCGGCCGCGAGATCCTCGTCCTCGAGCTGCGCCTGTCCGCGCATCGCGCCGTTCACCCAGTCAACGACCGTCTTGTGGCTGCGCTGAAGCTGCCGCAGCGCGTTGCCGCGCGGCGCGGCGATCTCGAGTGCCTCGAGGAAGCCGTTGAACTCGAGGCTCTGGCTCATCCCGACGGGGACGAACGTGAGCGTCAGCTCGAGCTCTGTTCCATCCTTGCGCCGGGCGACGGTCGTGACGACCCCTCCGTGTACGGGGAGCTCGCCGGCGATCGCAAGCGTCTCCACCAGGGGGCGTCCGAGCATGCGCGCGGCGGGCCATCCGAACAGCTCCTCGGCGGGGCGGCTCCAGCGCGTGACCGCGCCATCTCGATCCGTAAGAACGAAGCGGGCATCCACCAGCTGGCGCAGCAGCTCTTCAACAGCCTCCGCCTGGGCGGTCGCGGGACTCGACTCTGGCTCGGACACCTCTCAGTCTCTGTCGGCACGGGGGCGCTCTTACACAAGCCCCGAACAGAAACCTGTTGCTATTCGTCCAGGCGAAATCCGTGCTCCAGCACGCCCTTTACGCCCGCGTCCAGGGCATTCAGGCGGTAGAGCGCGAGCGCCTCGGCTGAGCGAAAGCGCCGTCCCGGCAGCGGGTCCGGACCGTGGTGGGCGAGGATGCAGTGCGACAGCGCGTGGAGCTTCGCGTCCGGAAAGGCCTCGAGCCGCCGCGCGCGCTCGGTCACGAGCTGCTGGCCGAGCGTCAGATGGCCCACAAGCGAGCCCGCCTCGCTGAACGCGATCTCGGCGCCGCCGAGCTCGAACTCGAGCGTCTTGCCGGCGTCGTGCAGGATCGCGGCGCAGAGGAGCAGGTCGGAGTTCAGGCGGGGGTGGAGCGCGCAGGTCTCGTAGGCGAGCGTCCCGACCGCCACGGTGTGCTCGATCAGCCCACCGAGGTAGGCGTGGTGCCCGGCCCGCGTGCAGGGGGCGCGCCGGAAGTCCGCGCGGAAGGCGTCGTCGCCGAGGAACGAGTCGAGCAGGCGCCGCAGGTCCGCGTCGTACACCTCTCGCGACAGGTGCTCGAGGAAGCCGTCCAGCTCCTCCATGTCGCGATATGCCACCGGCAGGAACTCGGCGGGGTCGCTCGTCTCCTCCTGAGCGCGCCTGATCGTCTTGAGCGCCACCTGGAGCTCGTCCCGGAAGCGCTCCACGCGCCCGCTCACCGTCACGAGGTCGCCGCGGTCGAACTGGCCGGCGAGGAAGTCCGCGTCGCGAAATGCGCGGCCCGGGATGGCGCCCGTGCGGTCGCGCAGCTCGACCGCCAGATAGGGCGATCCGTTCTTGGCCGTCAGGCGGTCCTTGCGCGTGCAGGCGAACACACCCTCGACCTCGCCGCCTGCTCTCAGCTCAGCGATGGTCACGGCTTCAATCGTGATCGCAGGCTCGGACGTCGGGTACCGTGAGGTCGATGACCGATGTGATCTGGCGAGAGCGCCCCGAGCTGCGCGCACCCGTGATGGTGTGCGCCTTCAAGGGCTGGAACGACGCGGGTGAGGCCGCGTCCGCGGCGCTCGCCTACATCCGCGGCTCGTTCGAGTCCCGCGAGGTTGGGAGCATCGATCCCGAGGAGTTCTACGACTTCACTGCCGTGCGTCCCACGGTCAAGCTGGTCGAGGGCAGCGCGCGCGAGATCGAGTGGCCGGAGAACTCGTTCTCGGTCGCACCGGTTCCCGGTGCCGAGGGCGACCTCGTGATGCTTCAGGGCGTGGAGCCGTCGCTGCGCTGGCGGCGCTTCACCGAGGACGTGGTCACGGCGGCGCGCGACCTCGGCGTGGGCATGGTCATCACGCTCGGCGCGCTGCTGGCGGACGTGCCGCACAGCCGGCCCGTGGCGATCACCGGGATCACCTCGGACGAGGCGCTCGTGAAGCGGCTCGGGTTCGAGCCGCCGAGCTACGAGGGGCCCACCGGGATCGTCGGCCTGCTTCAGCAGGCGTGCGCGGACGCCGGCCTTCCGGCGGTGAGCCTGTGGGCATCCGTGCCGCACTACGTGGCGGCCGCACCCAACCCGAAGGTCGCGCTCGCGCTCGTCCGTGCGTTCGAGGGCACCGCGGGTCTCGCCGTGGACGGCGCCGAGCTGGAGAGCGCGGCGGAGGACTACGAGCGCCAGGTGACCGCCGCGGTGGCCAGCGACCCGGAGGTGAAGGCGTTCGTGGAGCGCCTCGAGACCGCCCTGGACGAGGAGACCGCGGAGAACCCGCCCGACGAGGGCCAGCTCCCCTCTGCAGACACGATTGCAAGCGATTTCCAGCGCTTTTTGCGCCAGCGCAGGCCTGGGGGGCCTGGACAAGGGTCGTAGTTTGCCGCCCCCCTCGGGCGGGCACCATCACTCCATGACAATTGGTGGATCGATATTTCTGATCGCGGTTGGCGCGATCCTCAGGTACGCAGTCGACGTCACGGTCTCCGGGATCGAGATTCAGACCATCGGTCTGATCCTGATGATCGCCGGCGTCGTCGGCCTCGTAATCGGGCTCTTCCTGCTCACGCAGACGCGCAGGAGCACGGTCGCGTACGACGACCGCCCGGTGGTCGACGACCGCCCGGTCGTCCGCTAGCGCAGGTTGGCGGGGCCCCAATCGGGGTCCTTGGCACCGCGGGCGATCAGCTTCGCGGTGCCTGAGCACTTGTGGGGCTTCCAGACGTAGACGCCGTCTGCACGCTTGCCCGGCGCGTCCTGCGCGAAGGCGATCGCGTCGCCGCGCGGGGAGAACGTCGGGTCGGCGTACGCAGTCGATCCGTCCTTCGAGTGGTAGCTGCAGACGCGCTCGGGTGCTTCCGGCGGAGTGTTCTCGCTCATCCTGTAGATCGCGATGTTGTTGAGATCGAGGCCTCCGCCGGCGCCTAGCACCAGCAGGCTGTGGTCGCGTGTGAGCTCGCCGTCGCCGATCTGCGCGACGTCCGGGTCACTGAACCACTGGCCGAAGCTGGGTTCGCCCACGGGCTTCGGCGCGAAGAAGGCCGCCTGCTCGACGAGGAGCCCGTAGTTGAAGACCAGGAGCTCGCGGTTGTCGACCCAGGACGGGTCGCGGTAGCTGCGCTGGTAGCCGAAGGTCGAGTCGGGGGTGAAGCGGTCGCTCCGGGTCACGACCACCTGGTCCTCGAGGTCGTAGGGCGTGTAGCCGCCGACCGGGGCGTCAAGCCGCTGGACGCCGCGCCAGTAGGCGATTCGGCTCCCGTCCGGCGACACCTGCGCATCCCACGGCCCGTATGCGGTCACGTTGCCGCTGCGACCGACGGCGGCGTTGAAGGGCGCGCCGATGTGCCGGCCGGTCCGCGATAGGCGCACGAAGCGTCCGCGCTGGACCGCGTAGACGCGCCCGCTGTCGTCCTGGGAGGGCGACTCGTAGCCGCCATCGCGCGTGAGCTGCCGCTTGTGGCCGTCAGGGGAGGAGCGCCAGACGTTGCCGCCCTTGGTGAAGACGATGGACGAGGCGCTGGTTACGTCGGCAGCTCCGACGGTCAGAACGGCGGTCAGCGCAAGCATCGACCATGTCTTTTTCATGGCCAGCATTGTGCGCCTGGCGGGCGCAGGTGCGCGTCGGGGATTTCCCCGAAATCGTCCCCCTACTTCTCAGCTGCCGGACAGATGATCCGGTAGTCGCAGAAGGAGCAGATCTCCGGCGAGGGGGTCGGCTCGAAGCGCTGCTTGAGAATGCCGTCGGCGATCTCGGTGACGGTTGCGCGCACCCTTTCGAGCTCCTCGTCGGAGTGCTCGACGGGGACCCGCTCGCCGGTGAGGACGTAGAAGTAGCTCTGCGCCGAGGTCTCGAGTCCCCAGGACTCGCGGGCACCCATCTGGTAGACGGACAGCTGCACGTCCTCGCGCAGCTCCTCCTCGGTCTTGGCGCGGCCGGTCTTGTAGTCGATCAGCTCGTACGTGCCGTCCGGATGGCGGTCCACGCGGTCCACGCGGCCGCGCAGCAGGTGCGGGCCGATCCGGAACGCGAACGAGCGCTCGAACCAGACCGCCTCCGAGTCGGAGTCGCGGTCGTGTTGCCAGTAGCTCTCGAGCGCGGCCACGGCGCGCTTGCGGAACTGCTGCTCGTCGTCCGAGTCCCCGAAGCCCGAGCGGCGCCAGGAGGCCTCGAACAGCTCCATCAGGTGGGCGAGCGAGCCGCCGCCCTGTCCATGGAAGCGCTCCAGCACCTGGTGCACGACGATCCCGAAGCGCTGGTAGATGGTGGGCTCCTGCGGGATCCGGAAGACGCGCGCGAACTTGTACTTGAGCGGGCAGATCCGGTACGTGTCGATGTCGGAGGCCGACAGCATCAGGCCGCGGCCGCGCCGCGGGATGAACGGGTCGAGCGACGGCTCGGAGCCGTTCTGGTCGCTCGCGGGCCGCTCGGCGGGGTCGCGCTCGGTGTCGCGCAGCCAGCCGTCGAGTGCCGACTGCTCGAGCATCTCGCGCTGCTCAGGCGTGGCGCACTGGAGCAGGATCTCGTTCACGGCCGGGAGCGCGGCGTCGAGCGTCTGCCCCTCCTTCGCCCGCTCGATCAGCGCAGCCACCTTGATCAGCTCGAGGTAGCGGGAGACCGCCTGGTCCACGTCGAGGTAGGTGTCGAGCCGCATCTCCCCGAGGCGGCCGCCCATGCGAGCGACCGTGTCGAGCAGTTCGTCGCGCATGATCCGGAAGGTCGAGTGGAGGCCCTCGGCCGGCCCGAACAGCTCCTCCTCGAAGACCTCCTCCTCCACGCCCGTCGCCGTCATCGCCTCCTCGTAGAACGGCGAGGGGCGGGGCGTTGTGCCCGGTGCGCCGGATTCGGCCCAGGCGAGCACGAGGCCCTTGCGGGCGCGCGTCATGGCCAGGTGCAGGAGACGGCGCATCTCGGCCTCGTGCGCCTCGCGGCCGTGGCGCGCGGGCCGGCGTCCCTTGAGGAGCTCGGCCGGGATGACGTCCGCCTCGGGGCGGAACGGACCCGGCATGCGGGCGGCCGAGAGGCCCAGCACGAAGACGTGGTCGAACTCGAGGCCGCGCGCGGCGCTCATGCTCATCACCTGCACGGCCGGTGCCGTCGGCGCGCCGGTGGCCTCCTCCTCGCGGAGTCCCGACTCCGCCACCGCGGCGAGGTAGCGGGTGAAGTCGCGCGCCGTGGCGTGCGGCTCGCGGCGCATGTAGGCCGTGGCCAGCTCGGAGAGCTTCGCGATGTTGCGGAGCCGCTCGACCGTGTCCGCGTGCGTGGCGAACACCTGCTGGCGGCGCAACCCGATCCGCTCGATCAGCCTCAGCACGAACGCGTCCGGCCTGCGGTCCTCGAAGGCGTTCGAGGCCGAGCGATAGAGGCGCAGGAACGCGCGCGCCCGGTCGCGGCCCTCCTCGGACAGCTGCGGGCCCTCGAGCGCCGCGGCCACCGCCGAGGGCATGTCGAGCTTGCGCCGCCGGGCGAGCTGCGTCAGGCGAGCCACGTCCACCGAGCGCAGCTCCACCGGTGGCCTGCTCAGCGCCCGCACGACGGCGCCGGAGTCGTTCGGGTCGGCGAGCGCGCGCAGCCACGCCAGCACGTCGCGCACCTCCGCGCGCTGGAAGTAGGCGGCCGAGCCGCACACGCGCGCCGGCAGCGCACGCTCCTCGAGCGCGGACGCGACCACGGTGCCCTCGCTCTTCACGGAGTGCACGAGCACGCAGATCTGCTCGGGCGGGACGCCGGAGGCGATCAGCTGCTCCGCCTCCGCCGCCACGGCCTGCGCCTGCGCCCGCTCCGAGCGGCAGCGCCAGAAGCGCACGCGGCCGCCGCTCACGCCCGTGAGCTTCCTGCCCGGCGCCACCGCGGCCGCTGCGTCGAGAATGCGGCGGCCCGAGCGGCAGCTGCGCTCGAGCTTCACCACCTTGGCCTCCGGCAGCTCCTCGCGGAAGCGGTCGTCGGCGCCCACGAGCGTCACCTGCCGGTGCTCGTCGATCAGCAGGCGCAGGAGCATTCCCTGCGCGAAGTTGGTGTCGTCGTACTCGTCCACGAGCACGTGCTGGAAGCGCCCGGCGACGCGCTCGCGCACGTGCGGGCGCTCGTGGAGGAGCTGGAACGCGCGCAGGATGAGGTCGCCGAAGTCGAGCGCGCCGCGTTCCGCCAGCAGGCGGTCGTGGTCGGCGTACAGGCGGGCGAACTCGAGCTCGCGGGCCGCACCGGTGCGGGCGGCGTCGCTCTCCGCCGCCGCCATCGTCCGCTCGGCGTAGGCGCGGTAGTCCTCCGCCGAGATCATCTCGTCCTTCAGCCGGTCGATGCGGGCGACGAAGCTGGCCAGCAGCGGAGCCGGGTTGCCGCGGATCTCGTGCTCGCGGAGGGAGAGGTCGTCGAGGCGCTCCAGTAGCAGCGCGAGCCGGTCCGCCGGAGTCACGGGCGAGAGGAAGGGATCCACGCCGGCCTCGAGCGCCTCGTCCTGGAGGAGGCGCAGGCAGAAGGAGCGGAACGTCTCCACGTGAAGCTCCTCGTAGGGAGCCTCGAGCTCGACCTCCAGACGCTCGCGCAGGTCGGCGGCGGCGGGCGCTGAGAACGTGAGCGTGAGGATGCGCTCCGCGGGCACTCCCTGGCCCACAAGCCACGCAAAGCGGCTCACCACGGTCTGGGTCTTTCCGGTGCCGGCCCCGGCCGCAACGACAAGCGGGCCGTCGGGATGGGTGACGGCCGCCTCCTGCGCGCGGTTCAGGCCGTCGAGGGCTACAGGCATCCGGCCTAGGATACGCCGCAGCGTGCCCCTTCCGGACAGCACCGATTGGCTTGGCTTCTGCCGCCGCGCGGCCGGTGCCGCCCGCGACGCCGTTCACGCCTACGCCACCACGGCGGAGCGAGGGGTCGAAACCGGCCGTGGCGAGGGCGGCGACACGGCCTATGTGATCGACCGCGCCGCCGAGGACGCGATCTTCGCGGAGATCGAGGCACTGGGCGTGCCTGTCACAGCCATCTCTGAAGAGCGCGGTGAGCTTCAGATCGCCGGCGGCAGCGAGCTGCGCATGGTCATCGATCCTGTGGACGGCTCCCTGAATGCCAAGCGCGGGCTGCCGTTCGCGTGCGTCTCGATCGCGATCGCCTCCGGGCCGCGCATGGCCGACGTCGAGCTGGGCTGGGTCGCGGAGCTCGACCCGCGCCTCTCCGATGACGACAAGCCGCGGCCAGGGCGCGACTGGTGGGCGGTGAAGGGAGAGGGCGCCTTCCGCGACGGCGAGCCGCTTCCGCCGCTTCACCCAGGGCCGCTCGAGGTCCTCGGGCTCGAAACCGCGCGGCCCGAGCTTGTGGCGGCAGCAGCGTCGGCGATCGAGTCGGTGGGCGCCCGCCGCATCCGCGCGCTCGGCTCGGTGGCGATGACCCTCTGCCTGGTGGCGGCCGGTCAGCTCGACGCGATGCTCAGCCTGCGTCCGATCCGCTCGGTGGACGCCGCAGCCGCCCAGCTGCTCGTGAAGGAGGCCGGCGGAGCGGTGCTCTTCCCAGCGGCCGACGAGCTGTCGCTGGAGATGCGCTCGCCCGTGCTGGCGGCGCGCGATCCAGAGCTGCTGGAGCGGTTGCGCTCGACCTTCGCCGGCTAACGGCGGGCATTGAAGAGGTCGACCGTACTGCCTGGGGTACCTATACGGTCCCTAGAGCAGGACGGTCGACCGAAAACTGCCGAGATTGACGCCACCGGGGAGCGGGCATTGGGTTCCTTCCATGGCCCGTCTCAAGAAAGTCGACTGCTCCGGCCCCGGCATCCGGCGTCGCCGCCGCGGCAAGGGCTTCGAGTACCTCGACGACGACGGTCGTCGCGTGACCGAGCCGAGCGTGATCGAGCGGATTCGTGAGCTCGCGATCCCGCCCGCCTGGGAGGAAGTCTGGATCTGTCCGTATCCGATGGGCCACATCCAGGCCACGGGCACGGATGCCGCGGGGCGCAAGCAGTACCGCTACCACGACAGGTGGCGCGAGCGGCGCGACGCGGAGAAGTTCGAGGAGATGATCGACTTCGCGCGAGCGCTGCCGCGCCTGCGCGAGCGCGTCGACAAGGACATCAGGCGCAGGGGCATGCCACGCGAGAAGGTGTTGGCGGCTGCGATGCGGCTGCTCGATCGCGGCTTCTTCCGGATCGGCTCGGAGAACTATGCCGAGGAGAACGACACGTACGGCATCGCCACCATGGGCAAGCGCCACGTGAAGATCTCGGGCGACCGGGTGACGTTCGACTACGAGGCGAAGGGCGGGCAGCGGCGCGTCCAGTCGATCGGCGACCCGGAGGTGGCTGAGATCGCGCGCGTGCTGAAGAAGCGCCGCGGCGGTGGCGAGGAGCTCCTCGCGTACAAGGTCGGGCAGCGGTGGACGGACGTGAAGTCCGCGGACATCAACGAGTACCTGAAGGAGGCCACGGGCGGCGACTTCAGCGCGAAGGACTTCCGCACCTGGAGCGGCACGGTGCTGGCCGCGGTGGCGCTCGCAGTGGCGGGGATGGCATCGACCTCGAAGTCGTCACGCACCCGCGCGAAGAGCCGCGCCGTGAAGGAGGTCTCGCGCTACCTCGGCAACACGCCGGCGGTCTGCCGCGCGTCGTACATCGACCCGCGGATATTCGATCGTTTCGACGGCGGGCTCACGATCGGCGGGGCGTTTCCGGAGCTCGGTGGAGGACACGGCGCAGTGGCCCGACGTGCAGCGTGCCGTCGAGGAGGCCGTGCTCGAGCTTGATCGCGGACAACCGCGAGTCGGATCTCGTCGAGGAGGGAGTGGAGCTGGCCGCGGTCGCCTAGGAGCGGCGGCCGAAGTCCGTCGTGTAGGTGCCGCCACGGCTGCCGACCGGCGTGCCGGCGGCGATCCCGATTCCGATCGAGCGGTATGAGCCGCTGAGGACGTTCGCGCGGTGCGGCGCGCTGCGCATCCACGCGGATCCGATCGAACGCGGAGTCGAGCGGCTCCCCGAGCCGTAGGCGATGTTCTCGCCGACGGTCCAGTTGCTGGCGCCCGACAGGTAGCCGGTGCTGCGGATGCGGTCAACGAAGCTCGCGCCGCCCGGCGAGGTGTGCGAGAAGAACCTCTTGCGCGCCATCGCACGCGAATGCCGCTGGGCGGCCAAGGAGAGCCTGCGGTTCAGTCGCAGCGGGCGCAGGCGGTGACGTGCCCGCTCGGCGTTGAGCACGCACAGGGTGGCGCGGACCAGGGCGCGCTTGCTCGCCTTCGAGGCAGCGGAGTTCGCAGCGGCGCACGCTCCGGCTGCGGAGGCGTTCGGCACGGCGAAGAGAAGGACGGCAAGGGCAGCAACGACCAGCCCAACTGACTTGGTAAAGCTCATGCCTTACTTGCGTCGGCCTCCCGCGGGAGACCTTTAGGGGGTGGGAGATCGACCCTGGACGGTTGTTCGAACCCGTTTTGGGGACAGACCCACGGGTAGGGACGACGAATGCCACCCGCAGCCATCCTCGACGTCGACGGCACGCTCGTCGACACCAACTACCACCACACGATCGCCTGGTACCGCGCGTTCCGTCAGAACGAGGTGGTGCTGCCGATCTGGCGCATTCACAGGCACATCGGCATGGGTGGCGACCAGCTCGTCAAGGCGCTCGGCGGCGAGCGGCTCGAGAACGAGAAGGGCGACGACATCCGCGCGGCCGAGAGCGTGCTCTACGGCGAACTGATGAGCGAGGTCGAGCCGCTCAAGGACGCCCGCGAGCTGATCGAGGATCTGAAGGGGAGGGGCCACGCGGTGGTGCTCGCCAGCTCGGCGAAGAAGCACGAGGTCGAGCACTACCTCGACCTGCTCGACGCACGCGATCTCGCGGACGACTGGACGACCTCCGACGACGTGGAGGCCACGAAGCCCGAGCCAGACCTCGTGGTGGCCGCGGTGGAGAAGGCGGGCGGCGGCGAGGCCGTGATGGTCGGCGACTCGACCTGGGATTGCGAGGCAGCCAAGCGGGCCGGGCTCGACACGGTCGCCGTGCTCACCGGCGGTTTCTCCGAGGCGGAGCTGCGCGAAGCCGGGGCAGTGGGGGTGTACGTCTCGATCGGCGACCTGCGCGAGTCCCTCGACGAGACCCCGCTTGCGGCAAGCTAGGGGGCATGGCCGACAGGCTCGGGAGCTACAAGTCGAAGCGCGACTTCGGGAAGTCGCCTGAGCCGAAGGGTGGCTCGCGCGCGAAGGCGAGCGAGGGACGCTTCGTCGTGCAGGAGCACCACGCGCGTCGGTTGCACTGGGACCTGCGGCTGGAGCACGAGGGCACCCTGGCGTCGTGGGCGCTGCCGCGCGGCGTTCCCGAGCACCCAGACGAGAACCGCCTCGCCGTGCGGACCGAGGACCACCCGCTCGAGTACCTGGAGTTCGAGGGCGAGATCCCGAAGGGCGAGTACGGCGCCGGCACGATGCTGGTCTGGGACGGCGGCACCTACGAGGCGGAGAAGTTCCGCGACGACGAGGTGATCGCGACCTTCCACGGCGAGCGCCTGAACGGCCGCTACGCACTGTTCAGGACGCGCGAGAAGGACTGGATGATCCACCGCATGGACCCCCCGGCGGACCCGACGTACGAGCCGTTCCCCGAGCGCATCAAGCCGATGATGGCTCGCAGCGCCACCAACCTGCCGCCGCGAGAGGAGCAGTTCGGTTTCGAGGTCAAGTGGGACGGGATCCGCACTGTCGCGTTCTACGACCACGGCCACATCGAACTCCAGGGCCGCAACCTCAGCGACTTCACGTCGCGCTACCCCGAGGTGCGCGAGCTGACCCGCTCGCTCGGCGCGCGGCGGGTGGTGCTCGACGGCGAGATCGTGGCCTTCGACGACGACGGGCGCCCGAGCTTCGAGCGCCTCCAGGCGCGCATGCACCTGGCCTCCGACTCAGCGGTGCGGCGGCGCATGCACGACATCCCCGCCACCTACGTGATCTTCGACCTCCTCTATCTCGACGGCCACTCCACGATGGCGCTCTCGTACGAGGAGCGGCGCAGCCTGCTCGAGCGGCTCGAGCTGGAGGGGCCAGCGTGGCGCACGCCCTCGTACCACCCCGGCGAGGGGAGCGCCCTGCTCGAGGCCACCAAGCAGCACGGCATCGAGGGCGTGGTGGCGAAGAAGCTCGACAGCCCGTACCAGCCGGGCGTGCGCGCGTCGCACTGGCTCAAGGTGAAGAACGTCCACACCCAGGACGTGGTGGTCGGCGGGTGGACCCCCGGCGACGGAGGGCGCAGCGCCAGCATCGGCGCGCTGGCGGTGGGCGTGATGGAGGGGGAGAAGCTCGTCTACTCCGGGAAGGTGGGAACGGGCTTCACCGAGCAGTCGCTCGCGCTCGTCAAGCGCGAGCTCGAGCCGCTGCGCACCGACACCAGCCCGTTCAGCGGCCGGCAGCCTCCGAAGGGCACGATCTTCGTGGAGCCGCGGCTGGTCGCACACGTCGAGTTCCGCGAGTGGACCAAGAGCGGAACGCTCCGCGCGCCGTCGTTCAAGGGCCTGCGACCGGACATATCGCCGCAGGAATGCGTGCGCGAGGAAGGTTAAGTGCCGCTGTGCGGGTAGATTTGGAGCATGCCACGCGCAATTTGGAGCGGTGCGATCAGCTTCGGGCTGGTCAACATTCCCGTCAAGCTCTACAGCGCGGTCTCGAAGAAGACCGTCAGGTTCCATCAGATCGACGCCGAGTCGGGTCAGCGCATCCGCCAGCAACGGGTGAACCCGGGCTCCGGCGAGGAGGTCCCGTACGAGCAGATCGTCAAGGGCTATGAGATCAGCCCGGACCGCTACGTGACGATCACTCCCGAGGAACTCGAGTCACTCGAGCCGCAGAAGACGCGCACGATCGACATCGAGGAGTTCGTGGACCTCGAGCAGATCGACCCGATCTACTACGACCACCCGTACTACCTCGCCCCCGATAAGGGAGCGGCGAAGGCGTACAAGCTCCTGCTCGACGCGATGGAGGAGGCCGACAAGGTCGCCATCGCGCGCGTTGTCATTCGGTCGAAGGAGAACCTCGTGGCCCTGCGCCCGTACGGGGGCGCGATCACGATGGAGACGATGCTGTTCCCCGACGAGGTGACCCAGCCGGAGTCGATCGAGGAGCTCGCGGCGGTAAGCGGCGAAGTGAAGACGACGAAGCGCGAGCTCGACATGGCGAAGCAGCTGATCGAATCGCTCTCAGGTGACTTCGACCCGAGCGGGTACCGCGACGAGTACCGCGATCGCGTGCTCGACCTGATCGAGCGCAAGGCGGCGGGCGAGACGATCACCATCGAGGAGCCGGCCGCCGAGAAGAAGGAGGTCCCCGACCTCATGGCGGCGCTCGAGGCGTCGATCTCGGCGTCGAAGAGTCCGCCGAAGAAGAAAGCGGCGTCCGGTAACGGCGGCTCGAAGTCGAAGCCAAGGAAAAAGACCGCAGCGAAGAAGTAGGTGTCCTCGCGCGTCGAGGTCGAGGTCGAGGGGCGCCGCCTCTCGCTCTCCAACCTCGACAAGGTCATGTACCCGCAGACGGGGTTCACCAAGGGCCAGGTGATCGACTACTACACGCGCGTCGCCCCCGTCCTGCTGCCGCACCTCCGTGATCGCCCGCTCACCCTGAAGCGCTACCCGAACGGCGTCGAGGGCGGCCACTTCTACGAGAAGCAGTGCCCGTCGCACCGCCCCGACTGGGTCCGCAGCGAGCCGGTCGAGTTGAGCAGCAAGACGATTCAGTTCTGTGTCTGCGACGACCTGCCCACGCTCGTCTGGCTCGCCAACCTGGCGGACCTCGAGCTCCACCCTTCGCTCTCGAAGGTGCCCGAGGTGGAGCGCCCGACGATCATGGCGTTCGACCTGGACCCCGGCCCGCCGGCGGGCATCTCCGAGTGCTGCGAGGTAGCGCTGATCCTGCGCGACGCGCTCAGTCGCATCGGGCTCGAGTCGTACGCCAAGACGTCCGGGTCGAAGGGGATCCAGGTGTACGTGCCGCTGAACGTGGACGACGTGGACTACGACGACGGCACCAAGCGGCTCTCGCAGGCGCTGGCTCGGCACCTCGAGGCGGAGCATCCGAAGCTGATCGTCTCGAGCCAGAGGAAGGAGCTCCGCAAGGGCAAGGTCCTGATCGACTGGAGCCAGAACGACGAGCACAAGACCACGGTGTCGGTCTACTCGCTGCGTGCGCGCGATCGGCCGACCGTCTCAACCCCGCTCGACTGGGACGAGGTGGAGGCGGCTGACCCGGACGCGCTGTCGTTCGAGGCGGGCGACCTGCTCGAGCGTGTTGAGGAGCGCGGAGACCTGTTCGCGCCCGTGGCAGAGCTTTCCCAGCGGTTGCCGGACCTCTGAGCGGGTACCGTTCGGGTACGAATGGTTGATTGGGGGCTAGCCCGTCAGATCGCTGCCCTCGCGGCAGGACGAGGCACTGAGGAAGCAGCTCCTTTCGATGCCGCCGTCCTTTCGGCCGAGATGGAGGGCCCGGTGGCCCGCTACACGGGACTGACACTCGCGTCGCCCACGCCGCCGGTCGAGGTGGTGGGCCGCGCCGAGTGGGCCGCCGGGAACCTCGACACCCTGTCTCACATTCTCGATCCCGTGGCGGCCCGCCTGGACGAGCGCCTTGCGTTCGCGGGGCCACTGGCGGGCGCTTTGCGAATCGGGGCGTCGGCCACCATCGCCGCCGAGGCCGGCCTCGTCATGGGCTACCTGTCCTCGACGGGTGCTCGGCCAGTACGACGTCTCGCTGCTCGGCGCCGACACCGACCCGCGCCTCCTCTTCGTCGGGCCCAACCTCGCAGGCGCGGTGCGCGACCTCGACGTGGACGCGGACTCGTTCGGCCGCTGGATCTGCGCGCACGAGCTCACGCACGTCTTCCAGTTTCAGGGCGTGCCCTGGCTGAGGGAGCACATGAGCGGCCTGCTGCGGCGCTACGTCGCCACGTTGGAGGTCCGTATCCAGAGCGGCTCGGCGGGCGGCTTGCCGTCGTTGCCGGATCCTTCGCGGCTGGTCGAGGCCTTCCGGGAGGGAGGGCTCGCTGCGCTGGTGCAATCACCTGAACAGCGGGCATTGATGGATGAGGTTCAGGCCGCCATGTCGGTGATCGAGGGGTATTCCGAGCATGTGATGGATGTGATCGCCGCGGAGGTGATCCCCTCACACGAAGAGCTGCGGGCGGCCATGGACCGGCGCCGCCGCAGCCGCTCCGCCCCGCAGCGGATCATCGAGCGCCTGCTCGGCTTCGACGTGAAGCTGCGTCAGTACGAGCAGGGCAAGCAGTTCGCGGACGCGGTGACGGACCTGGCCGGCATCGAGGGGCTCAACCGCGTGTGGTCCTCCCCCGAGGCGCTCCCGAGCGCCGGCGAACTGCAGCATCCAAGGCAGTGGCTCGAACGCACCGAGCCCGCCGCCAGCGCCGCCTGAAGCCGCCGCGCGCGCTGCTGCAGGGCGGTGCCGGCGGCACCGCGCTCCAGGCTCAACCGCGTGTGGTCGTCCCGGAAGCGCTCTCGAGCGCCGGTGAACTGCAGCATCCGAGGCAGTGGCTCGAACGCACCGCGCCTGCCGCCAGTGCCGCCTGAAGCCGCCGCGCGCGCTGCTGCAGGGCGGTGCCGCACTTTCTTCATCACAGTGATGTATTTCGTGCGGCACCGCGCTCCAGGGCCAACCGAAGGTGGTCGTCCCCCGAAGCGCCTGCCGCCAGCGCCGCCTGAACCTCGACGGCGCGGTGCCGCAGCTTTCGTCTGACAGTCAGACCTTTCCTGCGGCAGCGGCGCCCGGGCGCTCTTCGATGTAGTCGTAGACGCAAGTGCCGTCTGCAACTTGTAACGGACGCGCCTAGGAGGTTTACGTACATGTGTTCGTAGGTATACTCCTATGGAAGTTAAATCTAATAAGATCCCTGTTCCCCCGAGGAAGCCGTCCAGATCGAGGACGGGAAGGAGAGTCAACACAATGGCTACCCAGACGCAGACCCAGCGCAAGGCCACTGCCCAGAAGGCTGCTGCCACGCGCCGTCGTAACGCCGCCAAGCGCAGCCAGTCGGCGAAGAAGGCCGCTGAGACCCGCGCGCAGGCCGAGCTGAACACGCTTCAGGTCGTCCAGCTGCAGGCCGAGCGTGCCGCGCTCGTGCCGGTCGGTGCCGCGCTCACCGCGCGTGACGCCGTGGTCGATGCGGTGAAGCCCTACATCGCTGGTCGCGAGAGTGCCGAGAAGGAGCTCGAGAAGGTCGGCAAGCGCGTGTCGGTCAACCTGAAGAGGTTCGAGCGCCGTGGCTCGACGGCCCGCAACCGCGCAGTGCGTGAGGTCAAGCGCACCCGGACCCGCGTGGAGCGCGAGCTGCGCCAGCGCCGCACCAAGGCCGTGCGCACGGTGAAGCAGAACCGTCGCGAGGCCGAGCGCCAGGTGAAGTCGACCCGTCGCGAGGTCGAGCGCCAGGCGAGCAGCATCGTGCAGCGCGTGTCGTCGCTTGCGTAATCCCGGCGGCTGACTTACCCCCGGTCGCCCGGAGAGAGCGGCCGGGGAGAGACTGCCGGCCAAATATTCGCCGGCAGTGTGCAGTATCTCTCCTCCCTCACCAGCGCCGTCCCTTTTGGGGCGGCGTTGGTTTTTTCTGCACCCGCTTTGCTTAACTGGACCAGGATGCCTACGCGTGAACAGATCGAGGACGCGCTCCGGGGAGTAATCGACCCCGAGCTGCGCAAGGACATCGTGACCCTGGGCATGGTGCGCTCGATCGAGCAGCCGGACGAGGGCACGGTCAACGTGGTCGTCTCGCTGACCACCGCGGGCTGTCCGATCCGCAACCACTTCCAGACGGCCGTGGTCGAGAAGGTCCAGGGGCTCGGCGTCGCGCAGGTGAACGTGGGCTTCGACGTGCTGTCCGACTCCGAGAAGCAGACGCTCGCTCAGCGCCTCGGTCGCAGCGGCGGCCTTCCGCAGGGCGCGCTCGCCGCGGTCAAGAACGTGATCTGCATCGGCTCGGGCAAGGGTGGCGTGGGCAAGTCGACCGTGACCACCAACCTTGCGGCCGCTCTGCAGGCCGAGGGCCAGCGCGCCGCCTGTCTCGACGCCGACGTCTGGGGCTACTCGATCCCGCGCATGCTCGGCGTGCACGGTCGCCCGAAGGTCTCGGGCGACCGCAAGATCCTGCCGCTCGAGGGCCCCGCCGGCGTGAAGGCGATCTCGATCGAGTTCTTCCTGAACGAGCGCGACCAGGCCATCACGTGGCGCGGGCCGATGCTCCACAAGGCAATCCGCCAGTTCCTCGAGGACGTGGACTGGGGGGAGCTCGACTACCTCCTGATCGACCTGCCGCCGGGCACCGGCGACGTGTCGATGACGCTCGCACAGCTGCTGCCGCAGGCGAAGTTCGTGATCGTGACGACGCCGCAGCCGGCCGCCCAGAAGGTGGCCGCGCGAGCCGCCGAGACCGCCCTGCGCTTCGACCTCGAGATCGCCGGAGTGATCGAGAACATGTCGGGCTTCACCACGCCCACGGGCGAGCGCTTCACGATCTTCGGCGAGGGCGGCGGACAGCTCCTCGCAGACGAGCTCGACGTGCCGCTGCTCGGCAAGATCCCACTCCAGGAGGAGCTCAGGATCAGCGCCGACGAGGGTCGGCCGCTCGTTCTCGAGGACCCCAACGCCCCCGCCGCGCAGGCGCTCTACCATGCCGCCCGCGGCATCATCGCCGCGACGCCGCAGCAGCTCGGAGTGCTTCAGGAGCCGTCGGGCCCGCCGATGCCGGAGATCACCGGCACCGCCCTGCCGATGGCGAGCAGCTAGCCGACCGGCTGCGGCGCGCTAGGTGCTCTGCTTGAAGTAGTCGGAGTTGATCTGGATGTACGGCTGCCACTCGTCCGGCAGCTGGTCTTCCGCAAAGCAGGCGTCCACGGGGCAGGCCTCGACGCACGCGTCGCAGTCGATGCACTCCTCCGGGTCGATGTAGAGCTGCGTGACCTGGTCGTAGTCAGGCTCGTCGGGCGTCGGGTGGATGCAATCGACGGGACAGACCTCCACGCAGGAGTTGTCCTTGGTGTCGATGCAGGGTTCGGCGATGACGTAGGCCATGGTCTCCTTCTCGTGTCCACAAAAGCGCCTGGGCGCGAGGGCGCAGATTGTATCGGTGGGCCCGTGCTGCCGATGAAGGGGGTTGATGGACAAGATCAGCGCCTGGCTGTGTCCAACCGAGCAGCACCGCCTCCGTGCACGCGAGGCGGGCGCGCGCGTGCGCTCGGCCCGGACGGTGGCCGCCGCCGCATGCGGAGTCGCCCTCTTCGCGGTCGTCCCGTTCCAGGGTTGGTGGATCCTCCTCCTGCTCGCGGTTACGGCCGCAATTCTCGCCACCTTCGAGATGCGACTGCGGAGGAGCAGGCGCCCGGAGCTGGTGGCCATACAGAGCATGCTCTTCATCCTGGCGCTCATTTCCGTGGGTGTGGCGTTCAGCGGCGGAGCGGACAGCCCGGCACTTCCGTGGCTGGTCCTTCCCGTGACCATTGCGGCGGCTCGTTTCAGGCCGCAGGTGCTCGTGGTCGGTGCGGCCCTCACCGCCACCCTGATGTTCGGCCTCAGCGTCGGAGTGGACGCCCAGGGGCTGGTGGACGACCCGACGCGGCTCATTTCGGCGCTGACCCTGCTGGTCGGGCTCACGGCGATCGCCAGCGCGCTCACGGAGGGCGAGATCGAGCATCGCGACCGAGCCGTGCTGGACCCGCTCACCGGCCTTCTGAACCGCTCGTCGCTCGAGTCGCGCGCGGTGGAGATCGAGCAGCAGGCGCGCCTCAGCGGCGCGCCGGTCGCGCTCGTGCTGCTCGACCTGGACCGCTTCAAGGGCGTGAACGACACGCACGGACACGAGCGCGGGGACACCGTGCTGCGCGACGTGGCCTATGAGATCCGCAAGTCCCTGCGCCGCTTCGAGCTGGTCTACCGCATCGGGGGCGAGGAGTTCCTGGTCATGCTCCCGGGCGTGGCGCTGCCCGAGGCCGTCGAGGTGGCCGAGCGCGTGCGGACCGCGGTCGCGGAGGCCCGTCCCGGGGATCTCGACGTGACCATCTCGGCGGGGGTGTCCGCAGCGGCCGGCGAGGAGATCCGCTACGCCCAGCTCTTCAGGGACGCCGACCACGCCCTGATGGAGGCAAAGCGCGGCGGCCGCGACCGCGTGGAGGCGGCCGGCGCGCTGGCGCCTGCCTTCCGAAACCTCGCCAGGACGTAGTCTCCGGCGCATGCCGGATTCGCGCGAGCCCGATCCGTTCCTCGACACCTTCACGGGCCTGGTGACAGCCCGGGCCGTCACCAGCGCCACGATGCTCGGGGTGTTCGACGCGCTCCAGGACGCGCCGGCGTCCGCCGACGAACTGGCCGACCGGCTCGGTCTCGACCCGCTCGGTGCGGACACGCTCCTCACCACCCTCCTGACCCTCGGCTACGTGGAGGCGGACGGCGATCGCTTCCGGAATGCCGAGGTGAGCGAGCGGCTGCTCGTGCGCGACTCCCCAGAGTCGATCGCGACGTTCGTGGGCGACCAGGGCGACCTCCACTGGCAGGTGCTCGACCTGCTTCCGGACGCGCTCCGAACCGGGCGCCCCTACGCGATGCACGAGGAGCGCCGCGACGATGGCGAGCGCTGGCAGGCCTACATCCGCGGGCTATTCGAGATCTCGCGCCCCGAGCACGACGCCAACGCGGCGCTCGTGCCGGTCGAGGAGCCAAGCCTCATGGTGGACGTCGCCGGCGGCCACGGCGGCTTCTCGATGGCGATGTGCGAGCGCCACCCGACGCTTGCCGTAACCGTCCTCGATCTCCCGCCGAGCGCTGAGGTCGGCCGCCAGATCGTGGCGGAGCAGGGCTACGCCGAGCGCATCTCGTTCCGCGAGGGCGACGTGTTCGAGCTCGGCCTCGGCGACGACGACAGCCTCGACGTGGTCGTCGGTGTTCAACCTCGTCCACCATCTTCCCGAGGAGCGCAACCGCGAGCTCTGCCGGATGGCGCGCGCGGCCCTGCGGCCGGGCGGCTGCATGGTGATGGGCGACTCGGCGCGGCCCGAGCCCGGCGAGCCGGTCTCGGAGCACGGCGCCATCTCGAGCCTTCTCTTCTACGCCTGGAGCCACAGCCGCAACTTCACGCCGTCGGAGATCCGCGGCTGGATGGAGGAGGCCGGGTTCAGCGACGTGGAGGCCCACCGCAACGATCGCTCGCCCTGGCGCGTGGTGGTGGTCGGGAGGTGATCCTGCTCACGGGTGCCACCGGCACCGTGGGATCCGCCCTGCTGCGCCGGCTCACGGCGGACGGCCAGCCGGTGCGTGCGCTCGTGCGCGACCCGCGCCGCCTCGGCGACCAGCGCGTGCGCGTGCAGATCGCGCTCGGCGACCTCGCGGACCCTCCCTCGTTTCGAAATGCGCTGCGCGGCGTCCACACGGTCGTGCACATGGCGGCCTCGATACGCGACCAGCCGCGCGCCTCGATCGAGGAGCTGAACGCGCTCGCCACGCTCCGCCTGGTGCGGGCGGCCGAGCGCGCGGGAGCGCAGCGCTTCCTGTTCTTCTCCGCGATGAGCGCCAGCCACCACTCGCGCACGCGCTTCTTTCGCGCGAAGGCGCTCGCTCAGGAGGCCGTGGAGGCCTCGCCGCTCGACACCACGATCTTCGCGCCCTCGATCGTCTACACCCCAGGCGACCCCTGGCTGACGCTGCTGGACCGGCTCTCGCGCCTGCCCGCCGTGCCCGTATCGGGCTCCGGCAGGGCGACCTACGAGCCGATCTGGGCGGAGGACGTGGCGGACGCGGTGATGGACGCGCTCTCGAATGGAGCGTCGGGCAGCTACGACCTGGCCGGTCCCGAGATCCTGTCCTACGACGACATCGTGCGAACGACGCTGCGGGCGAGCGGGCGCCGCCGGCGTCTGCTGCACGTGCCGCTTCCGCTGGTGAGGGCTTCTCTCAGAGGGCTCCGCCGGGTGGGTGGACCGAAGGTCTTCGCCACGTGGGAGGAGGCGGAGCTGATGGAGGAGCCGATGGTCTCAGAACGAGGAACGGCGGACATCGAGAAGCTGGGAGTGACCCCGCTTTCGATGCCCGCCGTCCTAGGGGTCTGACCCCGTACCGGGGTCAGACCCTGCCGGTCTTAAGCGACCGTCCTTACATCATTCCGTCCATGCCGCCCATGCCGCCCGGCATTCCGCCGCCGGCACCGTTCTGCTCGGGCATCTCGGCAATGATCGCCTCGGTGGTGAGGATGTTCTTGCCGATCGATGCCGCGTTCTGCAGCGCGGAGCGGGTGACCATCGCGGGGTCGATGACGCCGCCCTTGACCAGGTCGACGATCTCGCCGGTTTCGGCGTTGAGGCCGTCGTTGGTGCCCTTGGCGTTGCGCACGTCGTTGACCACGACGGAGCCCTCGAGCCCGGCGTTGTTAGCGATCTGGCGCAGCGGCTCCTCGAGCGCGCGACGCACGATCTGAGCGCCGGTCCGCTCGTCGCCCTCGAAGCCATCCAGCAGGATGGCGTCCTGAGCGCGGAGGAGTGCGACTCCGCCGCCCGGCACGATGCCCTCCTCGAGGGCGGCGCGGGTGGCCTGCAGCGCGTCCTCGACGCGGTGCTTCTTCTCCTTCATCTCGGTCTCGGTGGCAGCGCCGACCTGGACCACTGCGACGCCGCCGGCCAACTTCGCCAGCCGCTCCTGCAGCTTCTCGCGGTCGAAATCGGAGGTGGTGTTCTCGATCTCGGCCTTGATCTGGTTGATGCGGCCCTTGATGGCCTCCTTGTCACCGGCACCGTCGACGATCGTGGTGTTGTCCTTCGTCACGACGACACGCCGGGCATGGCCGAGCTGCGAGAGCTGAGTGTTCTCGAGCTTGAGACCCAGATCCTCGGTGATCACCTCGCCGCCCGTGAGGATCGCGATGTCCTCGAGCATGCGCTTGCGGCGGTCGCCGAAGCCCGGTGCCTTGACCGCGACCCCGGTGAAGGTGCCGCGGAGCTTGTTCACCACGAGCGTGGCGAGCGTCTCGCCCTCCACGTCCTCGGCGATGATCAGGATGGGCTTGCCGGCCTGGATGACCTGCTCGAGCACCGGGAGGATGTCCCGCACCGAGCCGATCTTCTGGTTGGCGATGAGGACGAAGGGATCCTCGAGGACCGCCTCCATGCGCTCCTGGTCGGTGACCATGTAGGGCGAGATGTAGCCCTTGTCGAACTGCATGCCCTCGGTGAACTCGAGCTCCATGCCGAACGTCTGGCCCTCTTCGACGTTCACGACGCCGTCCTTGCCGACCTTCTCGATCGCTTCGGCAATCACGTTGCCGATGTCGTCGTCACCAGCCGAGATGGCGGCCACACGAGCGATCTGCTCCTTGCCGGAGATCTCGGTGGAGACCTCCTGGATGCGCTCGACGACCTGGTCGACGGCCTTCTCGATGCCGCGCTTCAGCCCGAGCGGGTTCGCTCCGGCGGCCACGTTCTTGAGGCCGTCGCGCACGATCTGCTGAGCGAGCACGGTGGCCGTGGTGGTTCCGTCGCCCGCCACGTCGTTGGTGGCCGTGGCCACCTCACGTACGAGCTGGGCGCCCTGGTTTGAGAACGGGTCCTCGATCTCGATCTCACGAGCGATCGAAACACCGTCGTTGGTGATCGTCGGCGCGCCGAACTTCTTGTCGATCACGACGTAGCGACCCTTGGGGCCGAGCGTGACCTTCACGGCGTTCGCGACGGCGTTGACGCCATCCTCGAGCGCCTTCCGGGCGTCGACGTCGTACTTCAGTTCCTTGTGAGCCATTTGCGTGTCCTCCTAGCCCGCGACCTTGGCGAGCACGTCGGACTCCCGAAGTACCAGGAGATCCTCACCCTCGACCTCGACCTCGGTGCCGCCGTACTTCGAATACAGGACCTCGTCGCCCTCTGCGACGTCGAGCGGGATGCGCTTGTCGCCATCCTCGTCCCACTTACCCTCACCGACTGCAAGGACCTTGCCGCGCTGCGGCTTCTCCTTGGCCGTATCAGGGAGAACGATGCCGCTCGGGGTGGTCTCCTCCTCTTCGAGCGCCTTCACAATGAGGCGATCACCTAGAGGCTTGAGATTCATGCGTAGTACCTCCGTAGAAATTCTTGAAGCTGGCACTCTAGCAGCGAGAGTGCCAAAAGCGGAGGTGTTTTGGCTTCAGTTCTGCGCTGGCGCGTCCCGGCGCATACGCTCCTGAATCTCCGACGGGCGGTCCGAGATCTGGGAGAAGCGCACCACCGTGACGGTGTCGTCCATCTCGACCTTGCGGCCGTAGATCTGCTCGAGGAAATGGACCATCTCGTCGAGCCGGCGGAACTCCGGATTGTCGTGCTCGATGTCGCGCGGCGAGAGGTCCTGGACCTGCTTCACCTCGACGCTGTCGATCACCGCGTCGAAGATCTTCTGACGCGGCGAATGCTGGAAGCCGACCGTGATCATCACGACCTCGCCCTTGCGGTACTTCTTGCCCTTGTCGCCGAGCCGGATCGTGGCGGTCTTGCGCCCGCGCTTCAGCTGATCGACGAAGACGGGCGAGTAGAAGTTGAGGACGAACACGCGGGGCAGCCTACTTGCCTTTCGCAAGTCGCGAAAGCGCGGCCTTCGCCATGTCCTTCTCGCCCCGGTAGGCCAGCCTCCTGGGCGCCTCCTCGAGCGGTATCCAGAGCGCCTCCTCGACCTCGTGATCGTGGTCCTCGAGCCGCCCCGAGCGGTAGCGGAACAGGAAGAAGCTGACGATCTTGAGCACGCGGTCGCCGTCGCGTGCGTACCAGTAGCGGATGTCCCCGAGCTTCTCGACCGGCGTGGCCTCGAGGCCCGTCTCCTCGCGCACCTCGCGCAGCGCCGCCTCCTGCGCGGACTCGCCCTCTTCGGGGTGACCCTTGGGCAGCGCCAGGATCTGGTCGCGCACGCGGACCACGGCCACGTGCGGGCGACCGCTGAGGTTGCGGATCACGAGCCCGCCGGACGAGAACTCGCGGATCACGGGTCACCGGTCACGAGCGGCACGAAGCGCACGCCGGTCACGACCTCCTCCTCGCCGTCGCGGAAGCAGATCAGGAGCTCTCGCCTGTTGCGCTCCACCGGGCAGACGAGCGCGGCGCCCGGCGCAAGCTGCTCGAAGAGCGCCGGCGGCGGCTCGTCGCGCGCGGTGGCTGTCACCGAGATGCCTCCGAACGGCGCGCGATCGGGAGCGCCGAGCGACCCGTCGCCCACTCCCACCACGACGTTGTCGTAGCCGAGCTCGTGCAGGGTCTGCTCGGCTCGGACGGCGAGGCTCTCGTATCGCTCGATGGTGATCACCTCGCGCGCGACCCGCGACAGCACGGCCGCCGCGTAGCCCGATCCGGTGCCCACCTCGAACACGGTCTCCGAGCCGTCCAGCTCGAGCAGCTGCGCCATGCACGCCACTATCCACGGCTGCGACATGGTCTGGCCCTCGCCGATCCGGACGGCGCCGTCGCGGTAGGCGCGGCGGCGCTGATCGGGAGGAAGGAAGAGCTCGCGGGGGACGGTGGCCATGGCGGCCAGCACGCGTTCGTCGTGGATCCCGCGCCGTCGCAGCTGACGCGCGACCATGCGGTCGCGCTCAGTGGATGTAGTTCCGGAGCCGTCCGGGGTCATGCACGGTGACCTTTCCCCGACCCAGGGTGACAACTCCGGCGCGTTCAAGCGTGGCCAGGAAGCGACTGGCGCTCTCGCGCGAGGTCCCGGCGAGGTTCGCGATCTCGGCCTGCGTGGACTTGATGAGCACGTCCTCCTGGGGCGCGCCGTCGGCCTGGCGCGAGACCGTCTGCGCGAGCAGGGCGCTGGCCACGCGGCCGGCCACGGTCTGGAACGACTGCTGGAGCAGCCGCTCGTTCGTGCGGCTCACACGCTCGGCGAGGCTGGCGAGCAGCTTCAGCGCGATGTCCGGGTTGCGGCCGATCAGCCGCTGGACGTCGGTGGCCAGCAGCGCCACGGCGGTCGTGGCCTCGATCGCCTCGGCGGTGGCCGAGCGGGTCTCGCCTCGGAACATCGCCAGCTCGCCGAACAGCATGCCCGCGCGCAGCTCCGCGAGGGCCACCATGCGTCCGTCCTGGTGCTCGCGCGTGAGCACCACGGCGCCCGATCGCAGCAGGTAGCAGGTGTCGCCCACGTCGCCCTCGCGGAAGATCACCTCGCCCTTGTCCCAGTGGCGCGGCACGGCCACCTGAGCCACCTCGTTCAGCTCGCGCTCCTCGAGATCGCCGAAGACCTCGGTGTTGGCGAGAAGGCGTGCCGTGTCCTGCCCGGTGGCCATGAGGCGCATAATCCCATCTTGAGTGGCCGTTGCCCCTGAAGAAGCCGTGACCTATGCCGACGTGGAGGACGCCGCGGGCGCACTCGCGGGCCGAGTCCGCGAGACGCCGCTGCTCTCCTCCGGAGAACTGTCGCGCCGCCTGGGCGCGCGCGTGCTGCTGAAGGCCGAGAACCTCCAGCTCACCGGCTCGTTCAAGGCGCGCGGGGCCACGCACATGATCCGCGGGCTCCCGCGCGAGGCGCTGGACGCGGGCGTCGTGGCGGCCAGTGCTGGAAACCATGCGCAGGCGGTGGCGTTCGCCGCGCGTGATGCCGGCGCGCACGCGGTACTCGTGATGCCGGCGCAGGCGCCGCTCGCGAAGGTGGCGGCGGTGCGCCAGTACGGGGGCGAGGTGCGCTTCGTGGACGGCGGATACGACGAGGCGGGGGCCGAGGCGAAGCGGCTGGGCGAGTCGGAGGGTCTCACCGTGGTGCACGCCTTCGACCAGCCTCAGGTGGTGGCCGGACAGGGCACGATCGGGCTCGAGCTGGCGCGCCAGGCACCCGACCTGAAGCTGGTGGTGGTGCCGCTCGGTGGCGGCGGCCTGGTGAGCGGAATCGGCCTTGCGCTGGCAGGTGCTCTCGACGGCGTGCGCGTGGTGGGTGTGCAGGCCGAGGCCTGCGCGCCCTACATCGACTCGCTCGCCGCCGACCGGCCGATCGGGGCGCGCTCGGCCAACACAATCTGCGACGGCATCGCGGTGAAGCGCCCCGGTGACTTCACGCTGCCGCTCGTGCAGCGCTACGTGGACGAGGTCGTGACCGTCTCGGACGACGAGGTGGCGCAGGCGATGGTCCTCCTGCTGGAGCGCTCGAAGCTCGTGGTGGAGGGCGCCGGCGCCGTGGCGGTGGCCGCGCTCATGACCGGCCGCGTCGCGGCGCCTGAGAGCGGCGAGGTCTGCGCGGTGCTCTCTGGCGGCAACGTGGACGCCTCGCTCCTCTCCGAGTGCATCCGGCTGGGAGAGACGGCGGCCGGGCGCCGGATGGTGCTCTCGACGGTGGTGCCGGACAGGCCCGGCGCGCTCGCGGGCCTGCTGCGCGTGGTGGCGGACCACGGTGGCAACGTCGTGGACGTGGAGCACCTGCGGGACGGCCTCGAGATCCACGTGCGTGAGACGGCCATCAAGCTGGTGCTTCAGACGCGCGGCAGCGACAACAGCCAGGAGATCCTCGACGCCGCGCGCGCCGAGGGCTTCTCGGTGCGCGTCGAGACCGTGGCCTAGCGCCGCCGGACGCGGCCGCTCACGCGGCGCTGGGCAGGGGCCAGGAACTCGTTGCCGCCCCAGCGGGCGACCGCCTTCAACGTGATGCGCGCGCCCCGGCTGCGCAGCGCCCTGGGCAGCTTGCGGCGCGGGATCCTGAAGCGCCGCTCAAACCCGCAGCGCTCGTCGAGACCCGCCCTTCGCTTCCCCACCGGTTGTGACCGCGCGAGGATTGCCAGCGCCACCGCACCGTCGCAGCGCTCGAAGTCTGCGACGCCTCTCAGCCTGCCCGTCACACGCACGCGGTACAGACGGTCCCTGAAGCCGGCCACGAGCTTGAGCTGGATCCTCGGCCGTGGGCGCGCGTCGGGTCCCGCGGGCAACCCGCCGCACGCGCTCAGGTCGAGCTGCTGCGTCTGGCCGCGGCCGATCGAGACCTCCTGGGTCGCCTGCACGACGCCCTCGGGCCGCTCGCAGGTGAGTGTCCAGCGCTCGCCTGGCATGAGCGGCCGCGACGACTGGTTCACGTGCCACTCGAAGCTCCCGGCCGCGGGCACCTCGATGGTCGTGTCGAAGCGCTCCTGAGTCGGCGGGCCGATCGACGTCCTGTTCGTGAAGGACTTCGTGAGCCGCAGGATCGACCCGGTGGGGGCGCCGCCTGTGAGGACTGCGTGATGGGCCGCGTTCGCAGCGCTCTCCATCGCGACGTAGTACGCCTCGCGGTTGCCGCCGCCCGGCACGGCGCTGCCGTCGTAGTTCTGGACCACCTGCGCGTAGGGCGGATGGGAGTTGGTGTTGCCGATCTCGAAGACGTAGCCCAGGCCGCCCGTCGTGTAGTAGCTCCAGCCGTCGGTCGTGCCCACGTGGTCGTAGCCGATCTGGTACGAGAAGACGTTGCTGTAGCCGTTCTCAGCAGCCATCTGGGCACCTACCGCCTTGTACAGCGTCTCGTCGGGTGTGGCGGGCTGTGAGCTCGTGCCGGGCTGGCGCAGGATCAGGTTCCCGGCGGTGTGGTTGGTGATCATCATCACCACCTGCTGACGCGAAATCAGCTCCCGGATGTTCTGGGCCTCCGGCTCGGAGAACGGGGCGCTGCCGCGGTGGTTGGAGGATGTGGGGGAGCTGCTCGACCCCACCCCGCCCCAGAGGTCACCGTAGTTTCGGTTGAGGTCGACGCCCTGATCGCTGACGCAGCCGGCCGCGCTGCAGTTCTTTCGGTGCCCCTCGGCGGCGGTTGCGCTTTCGGCGGCGCCGAGACCGTCGCCGTGCCCGTCCGCCTCGCCCGCTTCGCGCGAGAAGTTGAAGCCATCCGGGTTCACGACCGGCACGATGATCGTCCGGACACGGCTGACGAGCGAGCGAGTGCGCGCATCGCCGGCGCGGTAGCCGCCCACCAGCTCGTACGCCCACTCCAGCGGGTGCTCGGCCGCGGGCCATTCATTGGCATGGTGCATCCCGAGCTGGAGGTAGACCGGCTTGCCGTCGCGCGCGCCGGGATTGGTAGTGATCTCGAGACCCTCCACCGGCCGCCCCTCCCGGCTCGTGTGCCCGAGAGTGAAGAGCCTCACAAAATCGGGGTTGGCGGCGGCGAGCGCCTTCATCTCGTTGCCGTAATCCGCGAGACGCCGGTATGTGCCCGAGCGTCCGCTCGGCAGTGCGGCCGCTCGCGCGATCGGCCGCGCGGCCGCGGCGGCGGTTGTGTAAGCGAACCCCGCGGAGCGCAGGCGCGCGGCGTCGCGCGGGCCGTGCAACACGACCCAGACGAAGCCACGTCCGGCGTTCTCGGTCAGGTCGAGGTCCATGCGCGCCAGCCGCCGTCTGGCTGAAGCGCTGGAAGTGGCCACGCGCACGAGCGACGTGCGCCGGCGCAGACTCCGGGCCGAAATCCGCTCGAGACTGACGCTGATGCGTGCCATTCGAGCACGGCCCGAGCGACGGCACGCTCGCACGGTCAGACGGTCCCCACGCCTCACGAAGCCGCTCGCGACCTCGGTGGCGCCTCGATAGGCGGACGCCGCCACGGCCCCGCCGCCGGAGCGCCGCAAAACCGCGAGATCCCAGTCGCCGGAGGGCGCCGCCAGCCGTGCGGTGAGGTAGCCACCGCCGCGAGCCGTGAGGTGAACCGCTGCAGCGCCCACGCCGGGATGCGACCGCTGAGAGCAGCTCACGTCGGCAGTCGCCGGCACGATCAAACGCTCACGGAGGATCGGCTGCGAGGCCGCCGCCGGAGCTGCCCACGCCAGCAGCACGGCGATGATGAGCGCGCCCCGGGCCACGGCAACAGCCTAAGCCCGGGTGCAGACCTGCGCTAGCGCTCGACCGGCGGAGAGTAGGCTGCCGCGCCGATGAGGATCGCCGTGGAGGTTGCCGAGGCGCTTGCGGCCGGCAGGCCGGTGGTGGCACTCGAGAGCACGATCATCACGCACGGGCTGCCGCGCCCGCGCAACCTCGAGATCGCCCGCCAGGCCGAGGCGGAGGTGCGCGCTGGCGGAGCGCTTCCGGCCACCATCGCGATGGTCGCCGGCGAGGCCCGGGTCGGGCTCGACGATGACGCGCTCGCGGCCGTGGCGGAGCGCGACGACGTGCTGAAGTGCGGGGTGCGCGACCTCGCGCCGCTGGCGGCGCGCGGCGGGTGGGGTGGCACCACCGTGGCGGCCACCGCGCATCTCGCCGCCCGAGCCGGGATCAGAGTGTTCGCCACCGGAGGCCTCGGCGGCGTGCACCGCGGCGCGCGCGAGAGCTGGGACGAGTCGGCGGACCTCACGACGCTGGCGTCGACCGGGATCGTCGTGGTCTGCGCCGGGGTGAAGTCGATCCTCGACGTGGGCGCCACGCTCGAGCGCCTCGAGACGCTGAACGTGACCGTGCTCGGCTACGGCAGCGACAGCTTCCCCGGCTTCTACCTCTCGGACTCGGGACATCCGGTGACCTGGCGCGTCGATTCGCCCGCCGAGGTGGCCGCCGTGGCGACCGCGCGGACGGAGCTCGGCACCGACGGGCGCGCCGTGGTGGTGGCGAACCCACTGCCCCCGGACGAGCAGCTCGACCCCGCGCTCCACGACCGCGTGCTGGCGGAGGGGTTCGCGGCCGCCGAGAGCGCCGGGGTGTCCGGCAAGGACGTGACCCCCTTCCTGCTCGACTTCCTCTCGCGCGAGACCGGCGGCCAGAGCCTCGAGGCGAACGTCCGGCTCGTGATCCGGAACGCCGGCCTGGCGGCGCGGATCGCGGTCGAGCTTGCCGCGTGAGCCGCCCGCTCGTCCTCGGCGACGTGATGTTCGACGTGGTGGCGCGCCTGTCCGGCCCGCTCGCGCCGGGCAGCGACGCGCACGCCGTGATCCGCTTCCACGGCGGCGGCTCCGCCGCCAACACCGCAGCCTGGCTGGCAGAGGCCGGGGCCGAGCCGCTCCTGGCGGCTCGGGTGGGCGACGACGAGCGCGGGCGCACCATGCGCGACGAGCTGCGCGCGGCCGGCGTGGAGGCGGTGCTGGCGGTCGATCCGGAGCTGCCGACCGGCACCTGCATCGTGCTCGTGGGACCCGACGGCGAGCGCACGATGGCCCCCGACGCAGGGGCGAACGACGGTCTCTCGGACGCCGACGTGTCCGACGAGCTGCTCGCGGCCGCCGGCCACCTGCACGTGGCGGGCTACGCGCTGCTCCGATCCGGATCGCGGCCCGCCGCGCGCACGGCGATCGCGCGTGCGCTCGAGCGTGGGCTGAGCGTGTCGGTGGATCCGTCGTCGGCGGCTCTGCTGTCGCCGGAGTTCCTCGACCACGCCCACGGCGCCGGACTGCTGCTGCCGAACGCGGAGGAGGCGCGGATGCTGAGCGGCGAGGGGGACCCCGAGCGAGCCGCGCGGGCGCTGGCCGCTCGCTTCGGCGAGGTGGTGGTCACGCTCGGCCCGGACGGGGCGCTCTGGACCGACGGCAATGCGAGCCTGCGTTGCGACGCGGTGCCCGTGGAGGCGGTGGTGGACAGCACCGGGGCCGGCGACGCCTTCGCGGCCGGCCTGCTGGCCGCGCGAATGGACGGCGCGGAGCCGGCCGAGGCGCTGGCGGCGGGGGCGGGGTTGGCGGCTCGGGCGGTGGCCCAGCCGGGGGGTCGGCCTTAGTCGTCGGTGGCGCTTTCGGCGCTTACAGCAGCGGTGAAGGGGTGCGTCTTCTTCGAGCGTCCTGTTTTAGGCTTCGTATGAGGCCCTAGGCAGGACGGTCGACTTCCTTAGTGCTGCTGTTCGCCCGAGCCCGCCGCGGCGCTGGCGCGTGGCCGGCGCCGCTTCGGCCGCCCGCCACACCGCGTCCGTGCCGGCCGGCTCGCGCACCACCGCGTGGGCCGCTGCAAGCTCGGCGAGCTCCGCCGTGGTGGCCTCGAAGTCGGCGTCCACGAGGTCGCTCGGGCGCATCACGCTCGCCAGCTCGGCCGTGGTCAGGCCCTCTGGGAACGCGGCGAGCGCCTCCACGGCGCTCGCGGGTGCGGGGCGGCGCTCCAGCGCCACGTCGAGGTTCGCCACGGCCGTGTCGTAGGCCTCGAAGGGCTGGAAGCCGCCCACCTCGAGCCGGCGGCCGTCGGCGTGCTCGAAGATCACCGACGGCGCGGTGTAGCGCACGGGGCCGTCGCTCGTGGAGAAGCGGTCCTGGGCGTGCGTCGGCGATCCCTCTGCCGAGCGCGCGTGGGCCCGGTCTGCCTCGTAGGCGGCCACGACCTCCGGGTCGTCGATGCGGCCCACGACGGCGTCCGCGTCGAGGCCGGGCACGGTGGCCAATGCGGCGCGCAGAGCGTCGTCGTCGTCCAGCAGCCCGCGGTGGTGAAGTGCATCAGCTGGAGCGCGCGCAGCGCGGCCTCGCCGAGCGCCGGGTCGAGCTCGCGCGCGGCGACGATCGCGCGGCAGGCGCGCGCCGTGGCCGACATGCGCGGCTTCAGCTCGAAGCTGTAGGGCATTCCGAAGCGCGCGCTGAAGCGGTGCTGCGTATTGAGCAGGCGTTCCGGCGTGTAGCCGCGCGCCTCGTACGCCTCGGCGGTCTCGCTCAGCCCGATCAGGACGAGCTGCCAGTCGATCTGATCACCGAAGCGCCAGCGCAGCCGGGCGTGGGCGGGCCGGGCGGAGTAGGCCCAGGGGCAGGCGGGATCCGTGAAGTGGATGGCCGCGATCGCGGGCACGACCACGAGGATACGCGCCCGCTGTGGAAGACCCGGGCGGCGCGGTCAGGCCAGCGCGGACTCGCGGCGGCGGCGCGTGAAGGCGCGTCCCCCGAGCCAGCCCACCAGCGCGATCAGTCCAAGCGGAAGCGCCACGGCGAGCACGCGCACGATCACTCCGGCCACGGCCACGAACAGGTCGCCGGCGTCGCCGAGCGCGTCGTCGAACGAGCCGCCCGCGCCGCCGCCCTCGTCGCCGTCCTTCGGCAGCAGGCTCACGGTCACGACCGCATAGTCGGTCCGCAGGTGCAGGCCGCGCATCTGTCCGCGCAACCTGCTGATCTCGCCCGACACCAGGTCGAGCTGGCGCCGAATCGCCTCCGCGTCGGCGTCGGTGGTCGCCAGCTCGAGCCGGCGGAGCAGGCTGCGGCGCTCGGCGCGCGCCGCCTGGAGGCGATCCTTGGTGGTCACGTGCTCGCGCGTCACGTCGCGCCCGCTCTGAGTCTGCGTGCGCACGTCCGCCAGCGCGGCGAGGTCGCGCAGCGCCGGACGCAGGCGTGCGGACGGGATGCGCAGCTCGAAGTCGCCGCCGGCGGAGTCCTCGCCGGTAGAAACAGAGGAGCTCAGCACGAAGCCCCCGTGCCGGTTCGTGACCGTGGTCACCTGCTCGGCGACGCGGGCCATCTGGTCCACCGGCATCTCGAGCTCGAGCCCGATCGAGCGCTCGATCTTGCGGTTGCGCTGGCCCGGGGCGAAGCCGCCGTCGGGGGGAAGGGGCACGGCCGGCGCGCTGCTGCCGGCGGCCTGATCGGCCGCCCGCTTGAACTCCTGGCGCTCCGGCGCCGGCGCCGCCTCGACGATCGCCGGTGCGGCCGCGCCGCCGTCATCCCCGCCTCCGCCTCCGCCGATCGACGATCCCATCTCCGAGTCTTCCGAGCCGCCAACGAAAACCACGAGCAGCACCAGGGGCAGGACAACGAGTCCCGTGGCAAAGGCTGGTGTTGCCGCGCGCCGCCAGAGCGGCTTGCGCAGCGTGACGGGCTTCGGGAACCCGCTCCGGACCCGGCGCCCAAGCTCGTGCCGGAACTCGTCGGTCGGCTCCGGCGCGTCGGCACGGAGCGCCAGCGCCAGCTCCTGGAGCTCGCGCGTGAGCGGATCGCTGTGATCGGCCGCACCGGTCTCGAGGGCATCGTCGATGGCGGTGAGCTGGTCACTCATGGCAGGCCTCTCTCAGCTTCGTGATGGTTCGGTGCAGGCGGGTGCCGGCGTTCGACTCGGACATGCCGAGCACGCGTGCGATCTCGGCGTTCGAGAGTCCGCCCGCGAACTTGAGCGCGATCAGGTCGCGCTCCTGCCCGTCCAGCGACGCGAGCGCCGCCCGTACGGTCTCGCGCCTCAGCGCAAGCTCGGCCTGATCCTCGGGCGTCGGCGAGACGGTGTCCTCGGGATCCACCTCGAGCACCGCCCGGCGCTTTCGCTTGCGCAGCTCGTCGAGGGCGGCGTTGCGAGCGATTCCGAACACCCAGGCGTCCATCGAGCCGCGGCCGGCCCGGTAGGTGCGCCGCTTGCGATAGGCGCGCTCGAAGGCCTGGGAGGTCACATCCTCGGCCGCGGCCCTGTCGCGCAGCAGCGACGCGACGTAGGCGTACACCCGCGGGAAGGTCCGCTCATAGAGCTCAGCAAACCCCTCGGAAGGGGCTGTGGCCACGAGTGGCACGGGTTCCACGAGCGCCTCGTTCACACCTGAACTACGCCCGCGACTCGTATCCATCACGAATTTGAGTGTCCCACGCTCAAGTGCATCTCCATACGGCCCGATGTACGAGGCGTAGTGCGAAGACTTGCCGCCCCCACGGTTCTGCTCGCCTGCGCCGCATCCCTCTTGGCGGCGAGTCCCGCCGATGCCAAATTGCGCCTGCCCGCAGGCGCCGACAAGCCACCGGCGCTTCCGCCGGGCGTGGTCGTGGCCGAGCTTCCGCCCGTCGATTCGGCGCGTGGCCAGCGTATGGGCGGGCCGGTGCTGAGCTCTGCACGCGCATCCACCAAGCGCGCCGTGGTCCAGGACGTCGACCGTCCCTTCTGGGCCACCGTGAACATCTGCGACACAGCCGGCTCCCCGAACGCCCTGGGCGTTCGCACCAGCGTGCCGGGCAACGGCTCCGACGAGCGCATCTGGTCGCGCTACACCGCACAGTGGTGGAGCAGCGCGGCCCAGGAGTGGAAGACCGTCGGAGGCAGTGGCGTGACCGACTGGGTTCTCATCGGCACCGCCGACATGTCGGCTCGCCAGGCGGGATGGACCTTCCGCTTCGTGCAGCCGCCGGCCGGCAGCACCTACGTGATGCGCGGCGTGGTCGAGTTCGAATGGCGCGACGAGGTCGGCTCAGCGCGCAGGGCACGCAAGGCTCACAGGGGACGCAAGGCTCACAGGGCCCAGCGCGTGGCCGTGGTGAGGCAGCGCACGCTGCTCACCGAGACGGGCATGCAGGGCGTGCAGGGCGGGGATCCCGCCGGTACGTCCAAGGCCATGTGCCTGATCTGGTAGGGGGTCCCATTCGCCGCCAGCGCGGCTTCGCGCTAGGCTGACCCCATGGCCTGCAAGTCGAGGTTGGTCGCGCTGGGCGCAGCGCTTCTCGCCGTGAGCGCCGGCTCCGCCCATGCCGCGGGCACGGAGCAGCTCACCACGTCGTGGGCCAACGTGAACATCTGCAACTCCGGGCAGCTCGGAGCGCGTGCGCAGCTCGCCGGCGACGGATCGAGCGATGTCATGCGTGTCCGCTTCACCGCCCAGTGGCTGAGCCCCGAGGGCTGGGTGCCGCTGGTGGGCCAGGCCACCTCGCCCTGGCAGGACGCCGGCTCGGCCGAGTTCACCTGGGCGCAGGCCGGCTGGACCTTCAACCTCGCCGTCCCACCGACCGGCACGAGCTACCAGCTCCGCGCGGTGGCCGAGATGGACCTCGGCTCGGGTCGCAGCTCCACGCAGACCACCGGCGCCTGCGTCGTCGGCGGCTAGCCGAACAGTCGCGGGTCGTTCGTGATCACGCCGTCCACGCCGAGCGCCTCGAGCGCGCGGATCTTCGGGGCGTCATCCACCGTCCAGACGTAGACCTGTCCGCCCGCTCCGTGAACCGCGCGGACCAGGCGCCGGCTCATCAGGATCTGGTGGCACATGATCGCCTCGCAGCCGCCCGCCCTGATGCGCGCTGCCGCCTGGCCCGGGAGCCGGGCACGCATCACGAGCGCGATCGCGTACACCGGCAGGCGAACGTAGAGCGGCGAGCGCAGGTAGTTGCGCCGCACGCGCGGGACCGACCAGCCGCGGCGCAGGCCTGGCTCCAGCTCGCCGAGGCGCTCGAGGCTCTCCAGGTACATGCTCGACACCAGTGAGCGCTCGGTCAGCCCGTTGCGGGCGAGTCCGTCCACCACCTCGCGCTCGTAGCCGGTGAGCTTCAGGTCCACATCGAGCTCCACGCCCGCATACGCCTCCCCGGCGAAGTGCTCGAGGCCCTCCTCCAGCGTCACGCAGTCGCGCTTCTCCGCGTCCTCGTAGTCGTGCGCAAGCACGAGCCGCCCGTCGCGGGTGCGCAGCACGTCGAACTCGATCATGTCCACACCGTGCTCGAGCGCGGCCTCGAAGCTCTCGATCGTGTTGCCGGGCGCCACGTGATCGGCGCCCTTGTGTCCGACCCGGATCAGGCCTGGCATTCGGGGCACCAGTAGGTCATCCGGTTGTCGTCGCCCTGACCGCGCGCGCGAATCCGCGTCCCGCAGGTCCGGCAGGGGCGCCCGCTGCGTTCGAAGACCAGCTCGTCGCGCACGTGGCCGCCCCCTCTGCCGGACCTCAGCATCAGCGGACGCACAGCGAGCACGGCGCGCAGCGCCTCCTCGTCGCTCACGTCGCTCACCGGCCTCCAGGGGTCGATCCCGGCGAGGAAGCACGCCTCCGACTTCCAGAGGTTGCCGATGCCGCACAGGTTGCGCTGGTCGAGCAGGGCGTCGCCGATCCCGCGGCGTGGGGTCGTCCTCGCGCAGTCGCCTGAGGAAGCGCTGCTCGTCGAACTCCTCGGCCAGGATGTCCGGGCCGAGCTGGGCGATGCGGCGGTCGATCCGCGAGCGCGAGTCGGTCATCAGCTCGAGCACGGGGCCGTCGAACTGCACCACGTCGTGCTCGGCCGTCCGAATCACGAGCCAGGCACGCCGCGGCGACTTGCCCCAGCGCCGCCCGCGTGGGTAGACGCCCCACCAGCCGTTCATGCGCAGATGCGAGTGCAGCGTGAGGTCGCCGTCGAAGCGGATGAACAGGTGCTTCCCCCTCGACTCCACCGCCCGAACGCCGCGTCCGCCGAGCCGCTCCGGCCAGCGATCGCGCGCATGGCGGGGGTGCGGAGTCTCGATTGAGGCGATCTCCTGCCCGACCAGCGCATTGCGAATGCGCTGGGCAGCCCCATAGATCGTGTCGCCCTCGGGCATGCTTCGATCGTAGGGATAGCTCCGCGACGGAGGCTCAGCAGCGGCGGAACTTGAAGGTGCGCGAGATGCGGTCGCGCACCGCCGGGTCCTCCACCACCACCCGGAGGCGGTGGGTGCGCCCGCGGCGTGTCTGGGTCAGGTCCACTCCCTGGCCGAGGTCTCTCGTGTTGAACTCCTCGTCCAGGAGCCGTCCGTTCACATAGAAGGCGATGTTGAAGTCCGTGAAGCGCAGCGCGGTGGTCTTGACGCGCACGCTCCAGCCATCGAGGCGGCCGAGGCAGCGCCGGTGGCGGTTGATGCGGAGGAACCGGAAGCTCAGGCGGGGCCGTCCGGGCCCGCCCTGAAGTGTCGACCATTCGGGGTTGGCTCCGAGGGCCACGCGCCGCTTGCCGCTGCCGTCCGCCCGCATCACCCAGATCTCCCCGAACTCGTCGTCGCGGTCGGCCGGCTTTCGGTAGTAGGCGATCATGCTGCCGTCCGGCGAGTAGGAGGGGTCCACCTCGTCGACCTCAGGCGTGGCCGTGAGCTGGCGAACATCGGTGCCATCGGCGTTCATCGAGAAGACGTCGGTTGCGGTGTCGGTCTTCGTGCCCGTGCAGGCCGGCGGAGCGGGATTGCAGACGAGCGTGGTCGTGCGCGCCCGTCGGGCGAACGCCAGGCGCTGGCCGTCGGGCGCCCAGCTCGGTTCGTTGTTCACCTCGAAGTAGTTGCCCGGCGGGTTCGTCGTCGCGTGGTTCTGGTCTCCGAGGATGACGTGTGACCCGCCGCCGTCGGCGTTCGCGATGGCGATCCCGCCCAGCCGGTAGGCGATCAGCGCCCCGCTCGGAGAGAACACCGGCTCCTGCCCGCCGTCGCCCGTGAGCTGGTGCTGCCCGGTGCCGTCGGCGTTCATGAGGTAGAGGCCGTCCTCGCCGGAGTCGCCGCCGTGCTTGAACCACAGGATCCTGCGGCTATCGGGGGAGAAGCTCGGGGAGAGGCTGCTCGGGAACTGTCCCGGCGCGCGGGTGAGGCGCCGCACCCCCCTGCCGTTGATGTCGGACCCGTACACCTCCACGAGTTGGTCGCCACGTATCGAAGCGATCCGTCGATTGTCGGGTGAGACGGCCGGGTCACGCCCGAAGGGTCCACGCAGTTGTAGCCCGTCGCGTTCACCTTGACGGAGGCCACCCCGCATCCCGAACCGGGCGCTGAAGAAGATCCTTCCGTTGCTGCCCGGGCTGGTCGCCGACGCCGCCGCCGGGCCCAGCAACATGACTCCGGCGCTGCCGCAGAGGGCGGCGGCTGTCACAAGCGCATTCACTTGACGCGGTGCAGGGTCAGGGTCCCGCTTCCGACGTAGTCGTTCGTTTCGCCGGGATCAGCACTGTGCTCCTCGATTCTGAGCGCCACGGTGATGGTCTGCGCCCCCACCTCACTGAGCGGGAAGGTCCCGATCCCGAAGACCGGGATCGAATGGAACATGTAACAGTCCGAGCCCTCCGGCGCGTTGCTCTCCCATGAGAAGGACCGGGCCGTCGCCTTCACGTTCGAGCCCTCCACGGAGAAGATCACGTGCCCGTGCTCCGGGTCCGGCTCCGGATGCAGAGCCGAGGAGCAGCCTGGGTCGCCCTCATCGGGGCAGGGATCCCTTCCCCAGCTCCCGGCCCCCGTCTCCTGGTTGCCCCACGCCGCCAGTCCCACTCCGGGGTTCGCCAGGGTCGCGGGGCTGACCAGCGCGAACGGCTGCTGCGGGCCGCCGGTGTGGGCGGATTTCTCGAGGTTCGCGCTGTAGCTGAACTGCTCGTGCGTCGCGATGGGGCAGGGACCCTCGACGTGGCTCGCGCTGCCCGTCACCTCGCCGAGGTACAGGAACTCGCCCTCGGTGTCCTGGACCCAGCTGCCGCTCGCGACTCCGGCCGTCGAGGTGGCTCGGAACCCGGCGCTCACCTTGACGCCCGGGCCGGCGTTGGTGACCGTGTAATGGAAGGAGGGGTTCTCGCCCCTGGCCGTCTCGGGGGTCACCGTCGCGTTCTGCTGGCTGGTCCTCGTCCAGCGCCCGCTCGCCGCTCCGCCCCCCTGCTTGGCGATGACCTGGCTGGTGAAGTTGCCGCTGGCGTCCTTTGCGAGCGTGAGCGAGCCCGAGGCTGGCGAGAACTGGAACTCAGCGCACTTGTTCGGCTCCTGCCATGCCCTCTCGCGCTCGCGCAGCTGTTCGATGGCACGCGCGAGGCTGGCCGCGAACAGCTTGTCTGACTGCTGCTTGATGCGGTTCGCCGCGCCCGCCCTGAACCTCCCCTCCAGGAAGATCCCGATGAGGCCGCCCAGGGTTGCATCCACCTCCACATGGCTCAGGCCTGGCTCGTATGCGCCGGTGCGGAGGTTCATCCGGGCCGTGTGACGGGCCCTCGCGTGCACGCTCATCGGGCCGAAGATGCCGCGCACGAGGGCTGGGGCGAATTCGTCGGTGCGCTGATCGTCCTCGATCGTCAGGTGGTCGAGCTTCGCGTCGTCGCCCACCTTGGCCTGGACGGTGGTGTCGCCGTCCACGTTCAGCGTGTACGCGTGGACGAACCTCCCGTCCTCGAACAGCGCCACCTTGATCGTCGCCTTGACCTTGGTTCGCTGGCGGAGCCTTCCGGCGGCCGTCGGGCAGTCGGCCATCGGGACCGGGTCGGTCAGGTCGCACCCGTCGAGCAGGAACTCGATTCGGAATCGCTGGCCGTCCTTATTCGCCTCCAGCGCGAGCTCGAGGTCCTTGCCGTTGGTCGTGAGCTCCAGCCTGAGCCCGTTCGGCCCACTCTCAGAGAAGCCCCCCCACCCCAGCCCGGGGACGTTCTTGCAGGCGGCGGCGGATCCGGCGGAGCGGCTTGCCGCAGCCGCTCGGTCGGCCGCCGCAAGCGCTCGGGGCAGCTGGCGCTGCGTGAATCCGAACGCCCTTGGTCCGAGGCGGCGGAGGAGCGACTTGACGCTCGGGGCAGGGCGTCCGCGGCGGTCACGGACGCGACCCGGGTTCAGGTCAAGCGCCTCCCGGAACATCAGCAGCCGCATGTCCGCGGCACGCGGACGCGGTAGCGCGGCGCGGGGCCGTTTGCAGCGCGTGCGTTTCAGCACGGTCACGGGGATCCGGCCGGCCTTGCATTTCCGCTTCTTCTTCGCGGTGTGAGTGGCCGGGTCGTTGGCGGCTGGGTCCGACGCGGTCGAAGCGGCGAGCCCGGTCGCGGGCGCCACGAGCGCGAGGATCAGGAGGGCCACGACTGTCGCGAGCGGCCTCACCGGCTCATCCTAATGGCTCTCCGTCAGCGAGTCGGCGAGCCAGTTCCGTGCGGGAGTGCACGCCCAGCTTCGCGTAGATATGGGTCAGGTGCCCCTCGACCGTCTTAGCGGAGACGAAGAGGGCGGCCGCCACCTGTTTCGTCTGAAGGCCCTCCGCCGCGAGATCGGCCACACGCCGTTCCGTCGGCGTCAGCGCGCCCGACGCGGGAGTCCTGCCGCCCACGCGCCCAAGCTCCGTGCGCGCCCGCTCCGCCCAGATCCGCGCGCCCATCCCTTCGAACACCGCGAGCGCCGCCTCGAGCGACTCGCGAGCCGCACGCTTGTGCCGCGCGCGGCGGTGCACCGCGCCGTGGGCGAGCAGGGCACGGCCGTGCTCGAGCGGGTTCGGCACCTCCCCGCTCAGCTCGACCGCGCGCTCGAGCTGCGCTAGCGCGGTCTCGAGGTCGCCGCGCTCGGCGTGGAGAATGCCGCGACAGCGAGCCGCGGCAGCCAGCGGCGAGGGACGGCCGAGCTCCCGCGCGTTGTCCGCGTACCAGTCGAGCTCTTCAGTGGCGGCATCCAGCTCGCCAAGGCCGATGAGCGCCTCGACGTAATCCGGGACCACGCGTGCCGTGCCCGGCTCACGGATCTGCTCGCGGTGCAGGAACTCGACGAGGGGACGGAGCACCTCCGCCGCCTCGGCGGCTCTGCCGAGCGAGACCTCGAGGAGGCCGAGCGCGGCGATGGCGAAGTGCTCCGCGGGGCGGCCACTCGTGCGGTCCGCGACCGCGAGGGCGCGCTCCGCCTGCGCGCGGGCCGATCCTTCCTCACCAGCGGCGGCATGCGCCAGCGCGCGCAGCGCCAGCAGGTAGGCACCCAGCGTGGCCTGGCCGGCCTGCTCGGCGAGCTCATAGCCCTCGTCGGCGTGCGCGGCGGCGAGCGCGAGGTCTCCGCGTACGCATTCCACCTGCGCGGCCAGGACCAGGATGTACGGGAGTGAGCCCTCGTCCCCCATGTCGCGCGCCCGACCGACCAGCCACTCGAAGGCCTCCTTCGCCCGCTCCAGCTCGTCCCACCAGAGCCACACGACCGCCGCCTGAAACAGCGGCTGCGCAAGGGCGCGCCGGTCCTCGCATTCCGGCTGTACGGCGAGTACGGACTCGAGGGTTCTTGCTGCCTCCTCCGGCGGCCGAGCGCGGCTTCCGCCATCACCTGCACCCCGAGAGCCTCGCCGAGCCATCCGGCACTGCCCGCCGCCGTGGCCGCGCGCGCGGCCGTCGAGGCGTGATCGATCGCCTCCGGAAGCCGCTCTCGCAACCGGAACAGGATCGAGGCGACGTTCTGGCCCGCGGCGGACAGTAGGGCGTCGTCGCTGCCGGCTTCCTCGAGCGCCTGCCGAAAGAGGGGCTCGGCCGCGCGGAGGTCGTCGTCGTAGGAGCGGACCCGCGCGAGGTTGATCAGCGCTCGCGCACGATCGGGTCCGGGCTCGAGCTCTGCCACCACGCCGTCGAGCAGTACCCGCGCGCGCCGGCCGTCGCCGCGACTGGAACGCGCAGAAGCCGGCCTCCATCGTGCGGCGGAGAACGTCCCGGCGCGCTTCGGGCGGAGTCAGCCGCACGGCGAGTTCGTAGAGCTCGGCGGCGGCAGGCGGGGCACCGCGGGATTCCGCCCTTTGCGCAGCCGCTTCGAGCGCGCCCGCGACGGCCTCGTCTGGACCCGTGGCCGCCAGGGCAAGGTGCCTGGCCCGTTCCTCTGGGTCGGTGACGCGCGCGCCCGCGCGGGTGTGCAGCTCGCGACGGAGAGATGGGTCGGCGGCGGCGTACGCACCCGATGCTAGGAGCGGATGGGTGAAGCGGATCCTTCCGTCGCGCACGCCCACGACGTCGGCCTGAACCGCCTCGTCGAGCGCGACGCCGTCGCTGCCGCTCACCGCTTCGACCAGCGCGAGCGTGGGTTGAGCCAGCGCCGCGGCGGCAGCAAGCCCCCGGCGCGCGGCGGGCGACAGCGTCTCGAGCCGGGCCGCCACCAGCTCTTCGAGGGCGAGGGGAAGTCGCTCGCCGGGCTCGAGGCGGAGCTTGCCGGCGCGGAGCGCGCGGGCCAGCTCGAGGGCATAGAAGGGGTTGCCGCCGGACAGGTCGTGCAGGCGCCGGAGCGCGGGTCGGGCAGGCATGAAGCCAAGCCGGGTCTGGATCAGGTGCTGCACGGCTCCCAGGCTGAGCGGAGGGAGAGGGAGGCGCTCCAGGCGCTCACTCGACGGCGCACGGTCAAGCTCGAGCGGAACCGGCGCGTCCCCCGCGGTTCGCCATGCCACAAGGAACGCGATCGGCCCGTCGTCGACCCTGCGAATGGCGAAGCGGAGCACCTGAGCGGAAGTGGGGTCGAGCCACTGCACGTCATCAATGGCGACCACCAGCGGCCCGTCATCGGCAAGCCGCTTGAACATGGCCAGCAGGCCGAGCGCGACGCTCTGCTGGTCGGGGGCCTCAGGAGCCCCGTCATCGAGCAGAAGGGCGACCTCGAGTGCCTGGCGGAGCCGTGCCGGCAAGCCCTCCAGAGCATCTGAGCGCTCCCGGAGCAGGTCCCCCAGTGCTGCATAGGCGAAGCTGGTCTCGGCCTCGGCGGGGCGAGCGGCGACAGCGCTGAAGCCCCCGCGAGCAGCGGCAGCGAGGGCGGCCTCCCAGAGTGACGTCTTTCCCGCTCCGGCCTCGCCCTCGATCAGGAGCGCCCGAGGTGAATGCCGGGCGGCTTCGAGGAGGAGCTCCACCTGCTGGAGCTCCTCCTCTCTTCCCACGAGCTCTGAGCTCATAGATCCTCACGGCCGAGGCTACCTCAGAGTTCGGCTCTGAGCTCGCCGCTGCGCACGGCGGCAATGGCGTCCTTCGCGGGCCGGTAGGAGTCCGGCTTCGGCTTGCAGAGCTCGGTGATCGCGAAGTAGATGCTCTGCGACGCCTGGAGCCGGTTCAGGCCGCGGATCTTCGCGTCGTCCGCGAGGGCGTTCTGGACGACGCGGGTCATCCGCGCGGACGCGACCGGGTCGTTCAGATCGCCGCACCTCAGGTCGTACGGGTTCTTCTCGAGCTGCGCGGTACGCGCGGCGATGTCGACTGGCTTCGCCTCGGCCTTGCTCTTCGTGCTGGTGCCGCGTCGTCGTCGCCGCAGCCGGCGGCGATCGACGCGCACGCGATGAGTCCGATGACTGTCTGGCGTCTGCTCATGCTGCGCACTCCTCCTTGGGTCGTCACTGGACGGACACCGCCTCGACGATTCGCTCCGGGGGTATGCCCGCGCGCCTGCTGGCCTCGCCGGCCGCCTCGGCTGACTCCGCCTCCATGAGGTGCAGGAAGAGCTCGTCTGCCGGAAGGAAGCTGGAGCGCACGTGGCGTACCTGCGTCCCTTCCGCCGTGAGCGCCTCCGCCGCCGCGCGCAGGCGGCTGATCAGATCGGTCAGCTCGTCGGCACGTGAGCGGGGGAGGTAGGCATCAACGAGGTAGCTCGGCATGTCGCGATCGACGCTATGCCGCGGCTCCCGTAAGAAGAAACGGGGAGAATCCCCCGACTTTGGTGGGTCAGGCGCTCAGCGTGAGGCGGCGCGGGCCCTGGCGGAAGCCGAGCTCGATCAAGGAGCGCGCCGGCCTCGGAGCCCACCACCGGCTCGCCGTCGAAGCGCTCGACGCCGAGGCGCGGCACGCGGCCGCGGCGGACCTCCTCGGCCAGTGCCTCGAGTGCCGGCCGCAGCCAGGCCTCGTCCGGCTCCTTCAGGGGCAGCAGGCCCTTGCCGCCGCGCTCCAGGTAGAGCACCGGCTCGCTGTCCAGCATCACCACATACGCGCCGGGCACGCGCGACGGACGGCGGCCCGAGTCGTCGTCGTCGCGTCTCGGCCAGGGCAGCGTGGCTCCGTACGGGTTGGCCGGGTCGGTGGCGGCCAGCACCAGCGGCCCTGCCGGCTCGTCGGAGCGCAGGCCGCGCAGCCGCTCGATCGCGGCGGGCAGCGCGAACTGGGCGCCGCCGAGGCCCTCCACGAAGTAGCCCCGCCGAGCGGTGCCGAGCGTCTCGAGGTTCGTGAGCTCGGAGTAGAGGGCCGCGAAGCCGCCCGGCACGCCCTCGGCGAGCACCGCCTCGCGGGTCACGATCCCGTGGCGCTCGAGCAGCAGCTCGGAGATCGCGCGCATGCGCGGGCCGTGCGCGGGCGCGCCGGCGAACAGCGGCGCCGTGAGCGACCAGCGGCCCTGCACCTGCGGCGCGCCCGGGCGGCGCCGGCGGGCGAAGCGCCTGCCCGCGTTGCGGTCGCCCTTCGCCACCGACAGCCGCGGCGCACGCAGAGGCGCGAACGCATCGTTGGTGGCCTCGCCCGCCCAGGCAAGGTCCCAGAGCGCCTCCTGAAGCTCCACCGGCTCGACATCCGGCACGTCCGCCAGCAGGTCGGTCCAGAACGCCGCGCCTCGCTCCAGGCGCTCCCGAATCGCGTCGTGGAGGGCACCCTCGGGACGCTCGCCCTTGAAGGGCGGCGGCCCGAGCCAGCGCGCGTCCTCACGGAACAGCAGCGCCACCCGTCCGGAATTGCGCCCCACCGCACCGGCGCCCACCCACACGAGCTCGCCGCTCGCGCAGAGCTGGTCCATCCAGGCGGGCGAGTAGGCGCCCACTCGGCGCGGGAGCACGTCGCGCTCCCAGACCTCCGGAGCGAGTGCCAGGCCCTGAAGCGGCACGAGCATCTCGCGCAGGCGGTCGACGCCCGCGCCGCCGGGCGGTGCGCCGTCCACGCCCTGCCACGCGGGCAGGAAGCGCGCCAGCGCGCGCTGCTCGGCGGGCTCGACCTCCTTGCGGAGCGTCGCCAGGGAGGCGCGCCGCAGGCGGCGCAGCACGTCCGGGTCGCACCACTCGCGCTCGCTTCCGCCGGGTCGCAGCTCTCCCCTGATCAGGTCGCCGGCCCGCTCGAGCTCCCGCAGCACGGGGCCGAGGTCGAGGCCGTAGCGGTCCGACATCTCGCGTGTGGTGAACGGGCCGTGGGTGCGGGCGTAGCGCCGGGCGAGCCGCGGAAGCGGCTCCTTCACGTCTTCGAGGAACACGGCGGGGAGGCCGCCGGGCGGCACCGCGCCGAGAGCGTCGCGGTAGAGGCCGGCGTCCTCGGAGGCGATCCAGCGCTCCTCGCCGCCGATCCTCATCCGGACCGCGCGCCGGTCCTTCTCGAGCTCGCTGCAGGATCCGCGCGGCGCCCACGGCGGGCAGGCAGCGCGCCTGCGCCTCGTCGGCGGTGAGGTCACCCACCGCGCGCAGCACGTCGTGCAGGCCGTCGGAGTTGGCGGCGCGTGCGCGCTCGCTCGTCCGCTGAAGGTCGGCCTCCACCTCGGCCAGCGCGTTCGGGTCGATCAGCTCGCGGAGCTCCTCCTGCCCGAGCAGCTCGCGCAGCAGGTCGCGGTCGAGCGACAGCGCCGCTGCGCGCCGCTCCGCGTTGGGCGTGTCGCCCTCGTACATGTAGGTGGCCACGTAGTCGAAGAGCAGCGACGACGCGAACGGGGAGGCGCGCTGGGTCTCGACCTCCACCAGCGACAGCTCGCGCGTGTGCAGCCCGCGCAGGAGCTGCTCGAGGCCGGGGAGGTCGAGCACGTCCTGGAGGCACTCGCGGTAGGTCTCGAGCACGATCGGGAACTGGCCGTAGCGCTTCGCCACCTCGAGCAGCGATTGCGCCTTCAGCCGCTGCTGCCACAGCGGCGTGCGCTTGCCCGGGTACGCCCGCGGCAGGAGCAGCGCGCGGGCCGCGTTCTCGCGGAAGCGTGCGCCGAAGAGCGCGGAGCTGGACAGCTCGGCCACCACCATGTCCTCGATCGCGTCCGGCTCGATCATCAGGAGATCGGCGGAGGGCGGCTCGTCCGCGTCGGGAAGGTGGACGATGATGCCGTCGTCCGACCAGATCGCGTCGGACTCGAGGCCGAACTCGTCCCGGATGCGCGCCGAGAGCGCGAGGGCCCATGCGGAGTGCACACGGCCGCCGAACGGCGAGAGCACGCAGAGGCGCCAGTCGCCGATCTCGTCGCGGAAGCGCTCGACCACGATCGTGCGGTCGCTCGGCACCACCCGCGTGGCGTCGCGCTGCTCGCGCAGGAACGCGGAGAGGTTGTTCGCCGCGCGCTCGTCGAGGTCGTACTCGGCGGCCAGCTCGGCCGGGTCGCGGTCCACGGACTCACGTGCGAAGGCGCCGATCGCGAGCCCGAGCTCCTTCGGGCGGCCGATGCCGTCGCCCTTCCAGAACGGGACTGCTCCCGGTGCGCCCGGCGCCGGGGTCACGATCACGCGGTCGCGGGTGATCTCCTCGATGCGCCAGGTGGACGCGCCGAGCAGGAAGGTCTGTCCCGGGCGAGCCTCGTAGACCATCTCCTCGTCCAGCTCGCCGACCCTGCGGCCGTCGGGCAGGTGGACGCCATAGAGCCCGCGGTCCGGGATCGTGCCGGCGTTCGTCACGGCAAGCTGCCGCGCGCCGCGGCGGGCGCGGATCGTGTCCTCCACGCGGTCCCAGACGATGCGCGGCCGGAGCTCCGCGAACTCCTCGGAGGGGTAGCGGCCGTCGAGCATGTCGAGCACGCTGTCGAGCAGCTCGCGCGAGAGCTCGGCGAACGGGTAGGCGCGCTTGATCGTCTCGTGGAGGGCGGGGACCTTCAGCTCCTCGTCGCCCGACGCGCTCATGGCCACGATCTGCTGGGCGAGCACGTCGAGCGGGTTGCGCGGGACGACGGTGGGCTCGATGTCGCCGTCGCGCATGCGCCTCGCGACCACCGCGCACTCGAGCAGGTCGGCGCGGAACTTCGGGAAGATGCGCCCGCGCGAGACCTCGCCGACGCCGTGCCCCGCGCGGCCGATCCGCTGGAGGCCGGCGGTCACCGACTTCGGCGACTCCACCTGGATCACGAGGTCCACCGCGCCCATGTCGATGCCGAGCTCGAGCGACGAGGTGGCCACGAGGCAGGGCAGCTCGCCCGACTTGAGCAGGTCCTCGACGATCAGCCGCTCCTCGCGCGCGAGCGAGCCGTGGTGGGCGCGCGCGATGTAGGTCGGCGCGCCGCCCTCGGGGGCGGCCTCGCCCACGGCGGGGGCGCCGTTTCCGTTCGCGCGCTCGCTCTCCTCCGCGGCCAGGTCGTTCAGCCGCACGGCCAGCCGCTCGGCGCCGCGGCGGTTGTTCACGAAGATGATCGTGGAGCGGTGCTCCTGCACCAGGCGCAGCAGCTCGGGGTAGATCGCGGGCCAGATCGAGCGGCTCGTGACCCCGGGGGCGGCTTCGCCGAGGCCGGTGCCAACGAGGTCGCCGCCGCCCCCGGCGGTGCCCATGCCGCCCACGGCGGGGTCGGTCACGTCGTGAGCGTCGGGCTCGCGCATGTTGTCGACGGGCACGTGGATCTTCAGGTCGAGCGGCTTGCGCATGCCGGCGTCGATCACGGTGCACTCGCGGCCGCGTGCCAACGAGGAAGCGGCCCACCTCCTCGAGCGGCCGCTGCGTGGCGGACAGGCCGATCCGCTGGAGCGGACGGCCGGCGAGCTCCTCGAGCCGCTCGAGCGTGAGCGCGAGGTGCGCGCCGCGCTTCGTGCGCGCCACGGCGTGGATCTCGTCCACGATCACGGCCTCGGCGTCCACGAGGAACTCGCGCGCCCTCGACGTGAGCATCAGGTAGAGCGACTCGGGGGTCGTGATCAGAACGTCCGGCGGGTTGCGCAGCATCGCCTGGCGGTCCTTCTGCGGCGTGTCGCCGGTCCGGATGGCGACGGACACGTCCCCGCCGATTCCCCTGAGCGGAGCGCGCAGGTTCTTCTCGACGTCGTACGAGAGCGCCTTCAGTGGCGAGACGTAGACCAGCCGCGTCCTGCGCTCGCCCTCGGGGAGCGGCCGAGCGGCCAGACGGTCGAGGGCCCAAAGGAACGCGGCGAGCGTCTTGCCGGACCCGGTGGGGGCCGACACCAGGACGTTCTCACCGGCCGCAATCGCAGGCCAGGCCTGCGCCTGCGCCTCCGTGGGACTCTCAAAGGAGCGCGTGAACCACTCACGTACCCCCGGGGTGAACGATGCGAGCGGATCCGAAACCATGCGACCCACGAGCGTATCGCGTGGATAGGCTCTCCTGGTGCCCAATCCCCGCAAATTCGCCCTTCTCCTGACACTCGCGGCACTTGCCGCCCCGATCGCCGCCTGTGGCGAGGACGACGCAACGAATCAGGTCGACCAGGCGCGCGAGGACATCCGAGAGAAGGCGAACGAACTCAAGGGCAACCTCGACGACCTCTCGAAGGAGGACCTGCGCGAGGCGCTGAACGACGCGGAGGACGCGGCCAAGAACGGCAGCGCCGACACGAAGCGCAAGGCACGCGAGCTCGAGCGCAAGATCGAGCGCGAGCTGAGGCAGCGCAACTAACCCTCGAGGGGGTCAGACCCCCTTGAGGGTTGAGGTCTCGGCCACCGCGCGGTGCAGCTGCACCCCGGCGGCCAGGCCGGCGGTTGCGAGGAGCGCGAGCCCGCCGGTGGCCACTCCGCCCACGACGGTGCAGGGAATCACCGCGGCCGCCGGTGGAATCAGCGCGCGGCGGCGGCCGGCGGCCAGGCCAACGAAGGCGGAGAGCAGGAGCAGGAGCAGTACGGCTACGGCCATGAGTTGTCTCCTAGAGTCCGTCGGGGTGACGCCCGCGGAAGCCACGCGCTGAGCGCATCTGCTCGCTCCAGCGGTTGCCCGTACGGCTGCGGGCGCTTGTGTCGAAGCGCAGTCCGGCGACGATCATGTAGGCGTGTCCCGGGTTCGAGCGGATCGTGATCCAGGTTCCGCGGCCCGCCTCGCCCCAGCTCATGAAGCCGCTGGAGTCGAGCGCCCGGTTCAGCAGGCCGGCGGCGTGCAGCACGTAGCTCACGGACCCGGAGCAGTCGTAGCCGCTGTCGTTCCAGCGCCCGTGGCCGCCGCCGTACTTGTAGGGCTTGGTGGCGATCGCGTTCCCGGCCTCGATGATCGACTTCACCTCGTCCGGGGCGGAGGACGGGGCCACCGCGAGCCCGTCGCTGCCGATGTACGCCTTCTCCGTCGGCGCCTCGGCGGGCGGGTCCTCGCCACCGGCGGCGCTTGCGCGAGCGCGCACCATGCGCTGCTCGCCGCGCGAGGCCGCGCCGTTCACGGTCCGCTGCTCGGCCGACTCGAAGGACATCACGCTGCGGCGCGTGGCGGGACCGAACTGACCGTCGGCGCTCGTGTCGTAGCCGGCCTTGTCCAGATATCGCTGCAGCGCGCGCACGTCTGAGCCGCTCGATCCCTGCTTGAGCGTGCGGGTTGCATAGCCGGCGCCGATGGCGTCGGCGGCGATGGTCAGGCTCAGCGCGGCGGCAACCAGTACCGGCAGCGTGCGTCGCATGCGTAGGTGCTTCCTCTCTTCTATGCGCCTACGGGGTTAGCTGTCGGGCTCGCGCCAGAAGAGCGGCGCTACGCGAGCAGGCCTCGCGATTCGCCCCGAACTGCCTGTGGGTCCCCCGTTCCCCGACCGCCTTACGGTGCGGGGACTCGGCTTTGGATCTATGTGCCCTACTTGCGGCGGACCATAACACCCTGTCCGGCGATTTTTCGCGCTTGCTCGAAAACCGCGTCCAGCATGGGCTCGGTGAGCTTGCCGGTGAAGGTGTTCTGCTGGCTCGGGTGGAAGGAGCCGAGCAGGACGGGTGCGCCCTCAGCGCGGTGCTCGGCGAGATGGCCGAAGCGCGGGCGCGGGCGGATCCCGAGCAGGAGGCAGGCCGCGTCCCAGGCGAACTTGCCCAGACAGACGATCACGGCCGGGTCGATCAGCCGCAGCTCCTCCGCTGCGTACGGGAGGCAGTTGTCGCGCTCCTCCGGCAGTGGCTTGTTGGCAGGAGGGGCGCAGCGCACGGCCGCCGCAATCCACGCGTCACGGAGCTCGAGCCCGTCCCCGGGGTGGAGCGACTCCGGCTGGTTCGCGAAGCCCGTGCGGTGCATCGAGGCGAACAGCCAGTCGCCCGAGCGATCGCCGGTGAACACGCGGCCCGTCCGGTTGCCGCCGTGCGCGGCCGGCGCCAGGCCGAGCACGTAGACGCTCGCGCCGGGGTCGCCGAACCCGGGCAGGGGCTTGCCCCAGTAGTCCTCGTCCGCGAAGGCCGCGCGCTTCTCGCGGGCCACTCGCTCCCGCCACTCCACGAGCCGCGGGCAGCGGCGGCAGCCGACGATCCGCCGCTCTAGCTCTTCAAGCGCTTGCCGGTTGTGAAGAGGTGCTGAGCCCACGCGTAGGCAGGTATGGCGAGCGCGGCGACCACGCCGAGCGAGAGCCAGACCGACACGTCGCTCTCGCCGAGGAACCCGTAGCGAACCGCGTTCACGAGATAGAAGATGGGGTTGAAGTGCGAGAGCTCCTCCCAGGGGGAGGGCAGCACGTGGACCGAGTAGAAGACGCCGCCCACGAACGTGAGCGGCAGGATCACGATGTTCTGGATGAAGCTCGTGTGGTCCCAGGTCTCGGCGTAGATGCCGACCACGAGCCCGAGCGACGCGAACAGCACCAGCCCGAGGCTGATGGCTATCGCGAGCTCGAATGGATGCTCGATCGGCACGTCCACCAGCACCACGGCCAGCACCAGCAGCGATATGCCGATCGCGAGCGAGCGCACGATGCCGCCGATCGTGTAGCCGAACGTCATCTGCCACGGCCGCATCGGGGCCGAGAGCACGTCGTTGATGTAGCGGTCGAAGCGCGCCTGGAAGATCGTCGAGGCGTTGTTCGCGAACGCGGCCTGGACCATCCCCATGGTGATCAGCCCGGGCACGATGAAGACCTCGTATTCCACCTCGCCCACCTGCTTGATGCGCCCTCCGAGCGAGAGGCCGAACACGAGGATGAAGAGCATCGAGGAGACGACCGGCGCGAGCACGGTCTGCGTCCAGAGCTTCGAGACCCGCAGCGTCTCGCGCTTGCAGAGCCAGACGAGGCCCGTCACGAGGCCATCGCCTTCACGTACACGTCCTCGAGCCGGTCCACGCCGAAGTGCTCGCGCAGGCCGTCGGCCGAGTTGCGTGCGATCAGGTGCCCGTCGCGGATCAGGGCGATCTCCTCGCAGAGCAGCTCGGCCTCGTCGAGGTAGTGAGTGGTGAGGAGGATCGTGGTTCCCTCCGAGTGCAGCCGGCGGATGTAGTTCCACAGCTCCTGGCGCAGCTCGAAGTCCACGCCCGCGGTGGGCTCGTCCAGGATCACGAGGCGCGGCCGGTGCATCAGCGCCCGCGCGAGCAGCAGACGCCGGCGCTGGCCGCCGGAGAGCTTCGGCGCGCGCACGTCGCGCTTGGAGGTGAGCCCGAAGGCCCTGATCATCTCCTCGGCGCGGTCCTCGATCTCGTCCTTGTCCATGCCGAAGTAGCCGCCGTGGTACTCGAGCGTCTCGCGCACGGTCAGGAAGCGGTCGAGGTTGATGTCCTGCTCGGCGAGGCCCACCCATGAGCGCGCCTCCTGCGTGTCGTGCGGCTGCCCGAACACGAGCACCTCGCCCTCAGTCACGCGCAGGAGGTTGCAGACGGCGCTGATCAGGGTGGTCTTGCCGGCGCCGTTGGGACCCAGCAGGCCGAAGAATGCGCCGGAGTGGATCTCGAGGTTGAAGTCCTCGAGCGCCAGGGTGCCGTCGTCGTATTGCTTCGTCAGGCCGCGCAGCTCGAGCGCGGGTGGGTCGTCACGGAACACCCGATCGAGACTAGTGACGGAGATGTGGTAGTCCCCCAGGGATGCTCAAGGTATTCGCGTTTCTGACCAAGCGGGAGGGCCTCGAGACTCGGGCCTTCATCGACTACTACGAAAACCACCACGTGCCGCTGGTCGACACGCTCGCTTCGCGTCCACCGGTGTACAAGCGCAACTACGTCGTGCGGGGAGACGATCTCACAGGGAGGACCCCGCGATCGACTTCGATGTCGTGACAGAGCTTGTCTTCCCCGACCGCGCCGCCTTCGCCGCCTGGCTGGAGAAGCTCTCCGTCGAGGAGATCGGCATGGATGAGGAGAGGTTCCTCAACCGATCGCGTACCCGCGCCTATGTCATCGAGGAGAGGGCTAGCCCAGGGCCCGGCCGTAGTGCTTCTCGTAGTAGTCGCGGTACTCGCCCGAGCGGATCGGGCTCCACCAGTCCTCGTTGTCCCGGTACCAGTCGACCGTGCGGGCGAGGCCGTCGTGGAAGCGGACCTCCGCCTGCCAGCCGAGCTCGTCGCGCAGCTTCTGTGAGCTGAGCGAGTAGCGCCGGTCGTGCCCGGGCCGGTCGGTCACGTGCTCGATCAGCGACTCATCCCGGCCGGTGAGCTCCAGAATGCGGCGCACCACGTCGATGTTCTCGCACTCGTCGGGGCCGCCGACGTTGTACGTCTCGCCCGGCCGGCCGCGCTCGAGCACCGTGTGGATGCCGCGGCAGAAGTCCTCCACGTAGAGCCAGTTGCGGACCTGGCGGCCGTCGCCGTACACCGGCAGCGGGTCGCCGTGGATCGCGTTCAGAACCGCGAGCGGAATCAGCTTCTCGGGGTACTGGCGCGGGCCGTAGTTGTTCGAGCCGCGGCAGATCACGGCCTCGGTGCCGTAGGTGTGGTGGTGGGCGGACACGAGCAGGTCGCCCGCCGCCTTGGTCGCGGAGTAGGGGGAGGAGGGGTCGAGCGGAGAGGTCTCGGTGAACGAGCCCTCGGCGATCGAGCCGTACACCTCGTCGGTGGACACCTGGAGGTAGCGCGGCACGCGCAGCTCGCGCACGGCGTCGAGCAGCACGCCGGTCCCGATCACGTGCGTGAGCGCGAACACGTCCTGATCGGCGATCGAACGGTCCACGTGCGACTCGGCGGCGAAGTTGACCACCGCGTCCACACCCTCGGCCACCTGCATCACCAGGTCGCGGTCCTCGATGCCGCCGACGACGAGCTCGGCGCGCTCGGGGACGTTCTCGCGCCGACCCGCGTAGGTGAGCTTGTCGAGCACAACGACGTCGTGCTCGTCCCCCAGAAGGCGTGCGTAGGTCGAGCCGATGAAGCCGGCCCCGCCGGTCACGAGCAGTTTCACGCCGGCACCTCGAGGTACGCCTCGAGCCCGGCCTGCCAGGGCGGCAGCGTCGGCGCTCCGCGCTCACTGATCAGCACCGAGTTCGCAGGCCGGCGCGCCGCGCGCGGGAACTCCTCGCTCGTACAGGGCTCCACAGATGAGTCAACGCCTGCGCGGTCCAATATCTCGCGCGCGAACGAAAACCACGAGCACGAGTTACCCCCCGCGACGTGCAGGACGCCCCGATCGGCGCCCTCCGCGAGACCCAGCAGCGCCTGGGCCAGGTGCCCGGTGAACGTCGGGCATCCCACCTGGTCGTCGACCACGCGCAGCTCGTCCCGCTCACGCCCGAGCGCGAGGATCGTCTCGACGAAGTTCTTGCCGCCGCGGCCGAACAGCCACGACGAGCGAACGATCAGGTGGTTCGGGTTCGCCTCTGCTGTGGCGCGCTCGCCCGCCGCCTTCGAGGCTCCGTAGACCGAGAGCGGCTCGACGGGGTCGGACTCCACGTACGGCCCGTCCTTGGCGCCGGCGAACACGTAGTCGGTCGAGATGTAGACCACACGCTCGGCCGCCTGCGCCACATTGCCCGCGCCCTCGGCGTTCACGGCGTAAGCGCCCTCAGGATCGCTCTCGGCGCCGTCGACGTCGGTGAAGCCCGCGCAGTTGATCACCGTGCTGCCGGCGAGCACCTCACGCGCCGCCTCGGCGTCCGTCACGTCCAAATCCGCTCGCGTCAGCGCCACCGCGTCGTCGCCCGCGGCCCGCACGATGTCCTGGCCGAGCATGCCGTCGGCTCCCACCACATGGATCCTCACGCGGCGGACTCTAGCCCGGAGGCGCCGTGGATCCCCGCACCAGGAGCTCCGCAGGAAGCACGATCTGCTTGCGCGTGCGCTTACCCGAGAGGCGCTTCTCGAGCAGCTTGAACGAGGTCGACCCGAGCAGCTCGGCGTCGAGAGCGACCGTGGTCAGCGGCGGGCTGAGCACGCGGGCGAAGTCCATGTCGTCGAAGCCGATCACGGACAGGTCCTCCGGGATCCGGACGCCGCGCTCGCGCGCCGCGAGGTACATCCCCGAGGCGATCACGTCGTCGTCGCAGAACACGGCGGTGGGTTCCTCGTCGAGGAGCGTCAGCCCGTTCACGCGAGCGTCCTCGATGGAGATCGGGGTGAGTACGCGCGGCTGCGTGTCCGGGTCGAGACCGGCGTTGCGCAGCACACGCACGCGGCTCTCCTCGCGATGCTGGAAGGTGAGCGCGCGGAATGCCGCGGCGAGATGGCCGATGCGGCGATGGCCGAGCTCCACGAGGTGCTCGAAGGCGGCGGCCGAGCCACCTCCGCCGTCGAAGCGCACCGATGGACGCCCCGGCTCCTCCGTCTCCATCATCACGACGTTCTCGTCAGGGCCGAGCGCATCCGGCGCCGTGACCTCGAACAGCAGGTAGCCGTCGACCGGCCCGGCCTGCAGCGCCTCGAACGACTGCGACTCCCAGTGCCTGTCGTTCCGTGTGTCGACGAGGATCACGATGTAGCCGGCCGCCGCGGCGGCGTGCTGCGCGCCGCGCAGCACGCGGCTGAAGAACGGGTTCGTCATGTCGGGGACCAGCAGGGCGACTGCGCGCGACGCGCCGAGCCGCAGCGCCTGGGCGGCGGCGTTGGGCCGGTAGCCGAGCTCGCGTGGCGGCCCGCCGCACGCGCTCGGCGGTGGGCTCGGACACCCGACCGAGCCCCTTACCGGACAGCACGAGCGAGACAGTGGACTGTGAGACGCCCGCGCGCTTCGCGACGTCGATGCTCGTCACTGGAGCCTTGCGTGCGATGGCGCACAGATTGACAGATGAGGCCGTCATACGTAGTATGTTCATACGTATGACTTCCCGCGCACCACAGATCTCAGCACTCCTCGTAGCCACGGCTATCGCCTCCGGCGCGGTGATCGACGCGGGAGCGGCCGGTCCGGGCGATCCGCCGGCGCGGACCGCGCTGGTGGTCGACTCCGCTCTGAGCGCACACGGACGCGAGCTCGTGGATCCGCGCCTGAAGGACGTGGACGCCGACGTCCGCCTGCCCCGCAGCTCTCGAGAGGCACGCACCAACGTGCGCTACTTCGACGAGCTCGGATACCGGGTGGTCGTGGCCGGCCCCCGGGCGAGCGCCGCCGCCGACGCAACAGGCGTGGACGCGGAGCAGGCGCCGGACCTCGCGGGCGCGCTACGGGCAGCGAGCCGCTAGCACCGAGGGTGCCCCCGGGGCTACGGGAGTGCGAAGGCCGCGCCGTTCATGTTCCCGCGCCGGTCGCGTGCCGCGCCCGCCGGAATCCTCACCGAAGCGCCCTCCGGGGCGTCGACCGTGAACACGGTGCCGCGACGCTGTCGCACGACCACGAGGCGGTTGCCGACCCTAAACCGCACGACTCCGCCGCTTGCGCTGGACGGGCGGTGGCGGAGGTCGCGGTCGCGCACCGCCGCCGGGTAGTCGAGCGCCACGGCCACCTGGCCGGCCGGGGCGGCCACCCGTCGAACCGTGAGCGCCCTCGCGCGCCGCACCCTGAAGCTCCGGGAGGTCAGCCGGTAGCGCTCGGCTCGGACCTGGAGCCGGTAGCGCCCGGCGGCCGCGGTGCGCGGCACCTCCCAGAGCGCGCGGTAGGCGCCCTCGCTGTCGACCTTCCACAGCATGCCGAGGCCGAGGTCGCTGTCCGCGCTATGCCAGCGGCCGCCGGTTCGGCGCTGGACGACCACGAACGCGCGACCCAGCGGCCGGTCCAGCCCGTACGGTCCGCCCCGCCAGCCGAAGGCGACCTGCTCGAAGCGGCGGACCGTACCCGCCGGCTGCTCGGTGGCGGTGCCGGTTGCCGCGCCCGGCTCGTAGGGCGGGCCGGCCGGCGACACGCCGTTGGTCGGGTCGAGCGGATACGCGGCCTGCGCGGGCTCGCCGCGCACGAGCCGGCGGCTGAGCTCGACCAGCTCCTGGCGCAGCAGGTTGGACGAGAGCGGGCCGTAGAGCGTGGAGCCGCCCTCGTAGTGCTGGCGGTCGTACTCCTCGGGAGTCGTGAGGTACTGGATGAACTCGCCGGCGAGGCCGGACACCACCACGCGGTTCAGTCCGGTGGACTCGCGCACCGCGGCGCGAAGCCGCTCACCGACCTCGGCGGTCGGCTCGCCGGGAAGGGTCACGATCAGGCCGTCTCCCACGCGCAGGGCGGTGAGGGGCACCGCCTTCGGAACGGTGTCGGCGCTCAGCGGGATGCCCGCCTTGTGCCCCTGCCCGGGCACCGGCAGCGGGTTGCGCAGCCCCTCGAGCGGCACCCTCGTCACATCGAACAGGGGCCCGCGCTCCTCCTCGGATCCGGTCAGGAAGGGGAAGCCGATCATGGCGTAGTCCGCCACGTTGCCGCCCTCGGTGGCCTGTCCGCAGAAGCAGGTGCGCGTCCAGCGTACGTCGAGCGCCGGCTCCGAGCTGAGCGCCGCATTCGCGCGGCGCCAGGCGCGCAGCATCGCGGCGGCCTCGACGCGTCCCACGTAGTCGGACGCCGCGGGCCCGTCGCGCACCAGCCCGGCCGACTGATCGCCCTCGTTCGAGTTGCCGTACACGTTCAGCACGGCCTGCCCGCGCGGCACGCGTCCTGCCCGGCGCACACCGCGCTCGAACACCTGGAGCGCCGAGGCGTGGTGGTCCTGGTTGTAGTACGGGAAGCTCGACTTGGTGACCGTGCCGTGGTCGGCGAAGGTCGACCAGCCGCCGATCGGGACGTGCCGACCGCCCACGAGCTTGTCCACCCGCAGGACGTTCACCTGGGGGTCGATGGTGTGGTCGACGCCCTGGGGATCCTCGGCCGCCGAGCCCTGCCCGCGGGCGCGCTGGATCCCGTGGTCCGCGAGGTGCGCCTCGATGCTGCGGTTCTGCGTGAGACCGTGGATCTCGGCCCTGCCCCAGCCGGCCTGCGCCGGCGCGCGGTCCCTGTCCGCGCGCCGGACCGCCGCGGTCACCTGGCGCACGAGGAACGAATAGAGCTGGGGATCGGCCGGTGGGGCGTCGAGGAGCCGGTAGAAGCTGAGCGGGTCGGTCACGGTGGCCAGCCCCGGGGCGGCGGTGTTGAACGTCTTGAAGTTCGCGTAGCCGCCGGGTCCCGAGTGCGTGTGCGAGGCGGAGACCAGCAGGTTCGACTCCGAGAATCCGCGCCTGGAGAGGGCGTCGCCCACGTGCTTCACGAGTCCGCCGGGGACCATGAACAGGTCGAGCGCCACGAGCGCGACCTTGCGGTCGCCGCGCTGGAGCACGAGCGCGCGCGCCCAGAGGCGGGTGTGCTGCCCCTGCGCCACCCTGTCCTGACGGGTCCAGCCGCCCAGGTAGTAGCCGGTGCGCGGCGTGACGTCGGCCTTGCCGACGCCCGCGCGCAGCGGCGCGGCCTGCGCGACCGGAGCAGCCCCGAGCGCGGCTGCGAGCAGGACAAGCAATGCCCAGGGGCGCCTCACGACGGGCGAATTTACCGCCGTGCGGCGCGGCTCGCGCCGGTTGCGCCGCTAGCGTGCCGGCACGTGCTCGAGGTCCACGACCTGACGAAGCGCTTTGGGGCGAACGTTGCGGTCGACGGTCTCAGCTTCAAGGCGACCCCCGGCCGCGTGCTCGGATTCCTGGGCCCGAACGGCGCCGGCAAGACCACCACGCTGCGCATGCTGCTCGGTCTCACCCTGCCCAGCTCAGGCACGGCCACGGTCGACAGCCGCCCCTACCGCGAGCTGGAGGATCCCGTGAAGGTCGTGGGCGCCGTGCTCGAGGGCCCGCAGTTCCACCCGGGCCGCACCGGGCGCAACCACCTGCGCGTGCTGGCCGCGGCAGCGGGGCTTCCCGCCAGCCGGGTGGACGAGATGCTCAGGCTCGTGGAGCTCGAACGGGGCCGGCAACAGGCGCGTGAAGGGCTATTCGCTCGGCATGCGCCAGCGGCTGAGCCTGGCCGGGGCGCTGCTCGGCGACCCGCGCGCCCTCGTGCTCGACGAGCCGGCCAACGGGCTCGATCCCCAGGGCATCCGCTGGCTGCGCGAGTTCCTGCGGGCACAGGCGAGCGAGGGGCGCACCGTGCTCGTGTCGAGCCACGTGCTGGCCGAGATGGCGCAGACGGTCGACGAGGTGCTTGTGATCAGCCGGGGCAAGCTCGTGGCCCAGGGCTCGCTCGACGAGCTCACGCACGGCGTCGAGGCTCCGATCTGGGTGCGCACTCCCGAGGCGGAGCGCCTGCGGGCGGCCCTCGCGGCGCGCGAGGGCGTGGATGTCAAGCCCGCCGAGGCCGGTGGGGGCTGGCTCGAGGTGCGCGGCGCCACGCTCGAGGAGGTGGGCACGACCGCGGCCGAGAACGGCATCCCCGTGTTCGAGCTGTACCGGCCGCGCCAGTCGCTCGAGCACGTGTTCCTGGAGCTCACCGAGGGCACGGAGGCGGGCCGGTGATCCGCCTGATCGGCGCCGAGCTTCTCAAGATCCGCACCACGCGGACGTTCTGGGGGCTGACCGCCGGGGCGGTGGGCCTCGTGCTGCTCATCGTCGTCCTCTCGCTCGCGCTCGACGACAGCCTGAACACCGAGGCGAAGGTGCGCGACCTGCTCTCGGTGGCCGGCTTCAGCGGGCTGCTGGCGCTGGTGCTCGGCGTGGTGGTGGGCGCCGGCGAATACAGGCACGGCACGATCGCGTGGACGCTGCTGGTCACGCCCAAGCGCCTCCGCGCGGTGAGCGCGCAGGCGGTGGCATGCGGCATCGCGGGCATCGTGATCGGCCTGACCGCCTTCCTGCTCGCCACGGCGGTTGCGATCCCATGGCTGTCGGCAAAGGACGCCCCGCTGCCGCCACTCAGCGAGCTGCTCGAGCTGGTGGCGGGAGTTGTGGCGTACGCGGGCCTCGCTGCGATGCTCGGAGCCGGGCTGGGCGCCCTGCTGCGCAACCAGGTGGCCGCGGTCGTGATCGTGCTGGTGGGGCTCTTCGTCGTCGACCCGACCATCGCGGCACTCGACGAGTCGGTGGCGGGATTCACACTCTCCGGCCTCGGGGCGGCGATCAGCGGCGCGGACGACGACGCCTCGGAACTGCTCGAGCCGGTCGTGGCCGCGCTCGTCTGGGGCCTCTACGCGCTTCTGTTCGTCACGCTCGCCGCGATCCGCACGGCGAAGCGCGACATCTAGAGGATCTGCACGTCGGCGCTGTCGCCGACCACGAAGCGGTACGCCTTCGGAAGCGGTGGGCCGCGGCCGATCGTCACGTTCTTCCCGATCAGGCTTGCCTCGATGCGGTAGTCGAGCTGCGAGATGTGCGATCCCGACATCACGATCGAGTGCTCCAGCTCGGCGTGCTCGATCGTGACGCCGTCGCCGATCGCCGTGTAGGGGCCGATGTAGGCGTCCGTGAGCTGGGAGCCCGCCCCGATCACGGCGGGGCCCCGGACCGTCGAACGCACCAGCCGCGCGCCCTTCTCGATCACGACGCGGCCCTCCACGCGGCTGTCCACCAGCTCGCCGTCGATCCGCTCGTCCAGGTCGTCGAGGATCAGGCGGTTCGCCTCGAGCATGTCCTGCACCTGGCCCGTGTCCTTCCACCAGCCGTCGACGATGTGCGGATCCACCCGCAGACCGCGGTCCACGAGCGTCTGGATCGCGTCAGTGATCTCGAGCTCGTCGCGCCACGACGGCTCGATGGAGCGCGCCGCATCGAAGATCGCCGGCGTGAACATGTAGACGCCCACCAGGGCGAGGTCGGTCTTCGGTTCCTTCGGCTTCTCCACGAGCCGCGAGACCCGGTTGCCGCCGTCGAGCTCCGCCACTCCGTAGTTCTCAGGGTCCGGCACGTGCGTGAGCAGGATCAGCGCGTCGGGCTGCTCGGTCCTGAATGTGTCGACCAGCTTGAGGATCCCGTCGCGCAGCAGGTTGTCGCCGAGGTACATCACGAACGGCGAGTCGCCGAGGAACGGCTCGGCCGTGAGCACCGCGTGGGCGAGTCCCCGCGGAGCGTCCTGCTCGATGTAGCTGATCTGGACCCCGAACTGCGAGCCGTCGCCCGCGGCCTCGCGCACCTCCGCACCGGTCTCGGGAGCGATGATGATGCCGACCTCGGTGATGCCGGCCTCCGCCATGGCCTCGATCCCGTAGAAGAGGACGGGCTTGTTCGCCACCGGCACGAGCTGCTTCGCGCTCGTGTGGGTGAGCGGGCGAAGGCGCGTGCCCTTGCCGCCGGAGAGAATCAGGCCCTTCATCGCGGGGGACGCTAGTAGACGCCGCCGAGCTTGCGGTGGTCCCAGCTCACCAAACGCGTTGGAACGAACGTGAGACCCACCCGCTTCTGCGCCTGCGCGGCGACCATCGCGCGGATGTCGTCGTTCACCTCGCCGGCATAACGGCCGAACAGCTCGAGCCCGAAGCGCTCCACATCCTCCGGATCCCTGGAGAGCCGGACGTCGCACTCGAAGGTCACGCCGCGCAGCTCGTTGTACTGGACGCCGTCCTCGAGACCGACGGTTGCGCGCGGGTCGCGCTCGAGGTTGCGGGCCTTCTGGGACTTCGCGTAGGTCCAGCCGCGCAGTTCCGAGGCATCGCCCACGAACCACAGCGGGACCATGTGCGGACGGCCGTGTGGGCCGACCGTCGCGCACTGCATGACCATCTTCTCCTCGAGGAAGGCGCGCACCTCCTCGTCGGACATCTCGATCTGGCTACGCCGTGACGGCAAGATGCTCTGCGGCTTCCAGGACCGCGCGGCGCGCCTCTTCAGGCTCGAGCACGACGGCGTCGCCCGCCTCCTTGAGCATCTCGCGGGCGAGCCACTCATACGACGCATAGGTGCGCTCGAAGATCAGGGAGCCGTCGGAGAGCTCGGTTGCGTTCGGATGGTCCTCGCGGATCCAGCGCGCCCGTTCCGGAGAGACCCAGATGCGGGCGGTGCTGCCGGAGTCGACCTCGCCGGTGGACAGCCAGCCGTGCACGTCGGGCTCAACACCCGGGCGCGGCTCAAAGCTCTCGTCGAGAACGTCGACCTGGCGGACTCGATCCAGGCGGTACGAGCGCGGCTTGTCCTTGTCGAGGTCCCAGCAGTGGATGTACCAGCCCTCCTGGCCGTTCACGAGCTTGTACGGCTCGAGCGTCCGCTCGGTGAACTCGTCCTCGTTCTCCTTGTAGTACTCGATCTTCAGGAGCCGCCGCGCGATGATGGCGCCGGAGACCACGCGCGCTACCTCGGAGTCGTCGCCCTTCGCGGTCGTGATCTGGAGGCCGTCCTCGGCGGGGTCCTGGCCGAGCGCGTCCACGATCTTCTTGCGCGCGGAGGCCAGCGATCCCTCGGGCAGGTGCTCCCCGATCAGGTCGATCGCGGCCACGAGCGCCTTTGCCTCGAGCGGCAGCAGCCGGGCGGGGCGGGCGAAGTTGTCGCCGTAGGGCTCGGGGTCGACCTCGATCTGGTCGCCCTGGACCTCGGCGTAGAGGACGTAGGAACCGCCGCCGAAGTTCACGACGTTCAGCACGTCGATGTCCTGGCGCAGCTCCGTGTCGGTCACCTGGAGCGACTCGCAGAGCGGCGCGACGTCGAGCTTTTCGCCCTCGCGGGCGGCGTCGATCAGGATGCCGGCGAGCGTCACGAGCCGCGCGAAGCGCTCCGGCCGGATCGGCGACTCGCGGCCGTCCTCGTCGTCCTCGGGCTCCACCTGCTTGCGCCTGCGCGCCGGCTTGGCGAGCTCCGGGGGCTTTGCCCCGTGGCGCTCGGTCACGAGATCGAGGCGCTCGCGCGCCTCCGTGACGAGCTCCTCCGGGCCCTCGATGCGCGCCTGCTCGCCGAGGCCGAGGACCCAGGAGACCATCTGCCGCGAGTTCGCGTAGTCGGTCTCGAAGATCACGCCGCCGTCAGCGTCCTGAACGTCGCCGGCGTGGCCGAAGTGGCGCAGGGCCAGCCAGTCGATGCGGTCGGAGAGCCAGATGCGCGCGCGGCCCAGCGGATCGCCGAGCTGCCAGTCGGTGCGGGTGGCGTAGACGCGCGGGTCGAAGTCCTCGGGCCGGTTGAAGTCGTGCTCCGCCTTCGACGAGTAGCCGACCTTGCCGCGGATGCGGGACACCCGGAACACGCGCACGTCGTCGCGTTCGTGCGAGTAGCCGATCAGGTAGAACTGCCCGCCGCGATAGAGGAGGTGGTACGGGTCCACCTTGCGCTTCTCCTCGGCGTCGCGGCCGATCGTGTAGTAGTCGAAGACGATCGTCTTGCGGCGAAAGATCGCGGTCTCGACCTTCGACAGCCGCTGCGAGAGCTCGCGCCCGCCCGCGCCTGCGGTGACCGCGAGCGCGACGCTGCGCTGCTCGGGCGCGTCGAGCGGCGACGGCTTTCCCCAGGACAGCTGCTGAAGCGCGAGCCGCAGCGGCTCGGCGTAGGCGAACTCGCCGTCGAGCAGCGACAGCGACGTGCGCAGCGCCCCGAGCTCCTTGTCCGTGAACTCGATCGCGGGCAGGTAGAAGTTCTCGGGCGGCAGCGAATAGTTCTCGGCCTCGTAGTAGCCCTCGGCCGGCTTGTCGACCTTCAGGTGGATGCCGAGTGACTCGAGCTCCGCGCGATCGGCGTAGAAGCGCCGCGCGAAGGCCTCGTCGTTCATCTGCGAGTAGCCCTCCACGTCCTGCTTGATCTCGAGCGCGGAAACCGGTCTCCGCTCCGCCATCAGGAACGAGATCAGTGACAACTGCCGGATGAGCTTCTCTGTGTCCTTCGCCATTGGGTGCGCCACGAGGATAAGCAGGAAACCCCGATCTTCGCTCCCCCGGCTGGACCGAGGCCCCGCTATTTGCGAGCATGGGCCGTGGCCTTCGACAAGCTGAAGAACCTCCTGAACGTCGACATCAAGGACGGTCTGCCGGGCAGCGCCGTCGTGCAATCGTCGAGTGTGCCGATCGAGGCGGCGCGCTCGTACAACGTCAGCATGTGGCTGGATGTGCACGTGGAGGGCCGCGAGCCGTACCGCGTGAAGCACGAATGCATGGTCAAGGCGGGCAAGCACCCGTGGCCCGGCACGACGCTTCCGGTGGTCGTGGATCGCGAGAAGCCCGAACGCATCGACGTCCAGTGGGAGGAGCTCCAGACCGTCGATGAGCGGATGGCCGAAGGTGGACCCGCACCGGCCGCAGCGGGCCAGCCGCAGGTGATCGACCTGCGCGGGACCGTGGTCGAGGACCGCATCGCGAAGTTGGAGCGGCTCTCGAAGCTGCGCGAGTCCGGCGTGCTGAGCGAGGCCGAGTTCGAGGCCGAGAAGGCGCGGATCCTCGCCGGCTAGGCGCGCAGCGCCTCGTAGTCCTCCCAGGTGTTGATGTCCGGTGGGATGGCGCCGGCCACGGGAACGTCGACGGCTGCGTCCGCGTGGCGGTCGAGCAGCTTCCAGACGGCCTTGTCGCCGTGCATTGTCCGAAGCTCGGGGAAGAGCACGCGCGAGAACGCGAGCGGATGACCGCGGCCGTCGGCGTAACCGCATGCGGCAATGGGTGCGTCGCCGCGGCCCGCGAGCAGCGTCGCCACGTTTTCCGCCGTCACGCCGGGCTGATCGCCCAGCATCAGGACGAGTACCTCGCAGCGCGGATCCACCGCGCCGAGCGCCGCTGCGATCGACGACGAGCAGCCCTCCCCGAACTCCGGGTTCTCGACGACCTCGATCCCCTCGAAGTCCACGCTGTCGCGCACCGCGTCGGCCGCGCCGCCGAGCACGCACAGGAGCTGATCGAACCCACAGGAGCGCGCCGTGCCCAGCACGTGGTCGAGCAGCGTGCCCGATCCGTAGGGCAGCAGCTGCTTTGGCTGGCCGAGCCGCACCGAGCCGCCTGCCGCAAGCACCAGCCCGGTGACCATCAGCGCCTGCGCCGGCTCATCTCGACCGGCACCTCCGCGGACACGTTGATCGTGCGGCAGCGGCCGCAGCGGATGCGGACCCGCTTCCCCATGTACTCGGGGTCCATGCCGGTTGCGAGCAGGTTTCCGCACTCGGCGCAGACGTAGTCGTTCGCGCCATTGCCGCGGAAGACGGGCCTACCGGGGTCCTCCTGCACCGCCGTTCCACCGTCGGGAGGCACCTCCCCGTCGCGTATCCGGCGCATCGTCTTACTCGGCATCAGATGCTCGCAAGCTTCCCGGTGAAGTCCTTGATCAGCGCGTCGAGAACGCTGACGACGACACCCTCGCCCATGGACGCCGCCTTGCCACTGATCTGGGCGGCGGTGTGGATCGTTCCGCCCCCATCGGCGACCACGAAGGTCACATCCGCGTTGGCATAGCCCTGCCCGCCCGCCTCCCTCGACTTCACCTGCATCACGGCGCGATGCTCGGCGGGGTCCTGCTCGATCACCTCGACCGTCCCGGTGAACGTCATTGACATGGCTCCCATCTTGACCTTGATCTGAGCCTTCACCGCGTCCGGGCCGGTTCGCTCGAGCACGCTTCCCCCCTCCACGCATGGGACCAGTCGGTCGAGGTCGAGGATCGCCTCCCAGGTCTCGTCGACGGGCTTGGCGCTCGTGAAGGAATGGTCCAGCTCAACCACGCGGCTCTCCTTGTCCTAGGGTGCATTCATGGCACAGACGTTCGGCCCCGAGAACGCCACTCTGACGGTGAGGACCAAACGAACGGGGGCGGCGTCCAAGGCGGGTCACGACCTGCTGCTCGAGGTGACGTCGTGGTCGGCGACGCTCGACCCGGACGCGGAGCCGGCACTCACGCTGACGGCCGACTCCAACTCGCTGCGCGTGTTGGAGGGGACCGGCGGTATCCAGGCCCTCGGCGACGACGACAAGGCAGGAATCGAGCAGACGATCGAAGAGGAGGTCCTCATGGGCACGCCAATCGAGTTTCGGTCGACGGCCGTCGAGGGCACGAGGCTCGAGGGCGAGCTCGAGCTCGCGGGGCAGCGCCATCCGATCAGCTTCGAGCTCGCAGCGTGGCGAGGACGGACGGCTCACGGGCAGTGCCACCGTCAAGCAGACCGACTGGGGTATGAAGCCGTACTCGGCGCTGTTTGGCACGCTCAAGGTCGCAGACGAGGTCGAGGTCGCGTTCGAGACGCGCTAGTCGCGGTAGACGGTCTGCGCGTCGAGCCCGCCCTCGACTCCCGGCGGCAGGGCGCCCGTGCCGTGCGCATACAGGGCGAGGTCGGCGATCGTCTGTGGCTGCGCGCCATCGCCTGTCTTCACGAACGCGCCGTTCTGCCACGTGAGGCTCTCAGGGGTCTCCCCGAGCGCGACGCTCGCGAGCAGCTGCGCCTTGTCGCGAATCTTGCCGGCGGTGGTCAGGATCGCGGCCTGGGTCCCATCCGACGGGCTCGTGTTGAAGCCGTGACCCTCCCCGAAGCGGTCGGTGTCGGCCGGGACGACCTTCACGTCCAGCGGTGGCACGCCCAGATCCTCTGCCACGAGCTGCGCGTACCGACCCTCGTTGCCGTCGGACTCGGTGGTCAGGCTGAGCACCATCTTGCCGGTCGGGTGCACGCGCAAGAAGACCGCTCGGTATGCCTCGTTAGCCATCGGATGAACCCTCTCGCTCCAGGCGCTGGCGCTCCTGGTGGGCGGTCAGCGCGTTGTGCTCCTCCAGTTCGCAGAAGCTCGGTTGCGGTCCGCCGAGCGGGTGCGGTGGCACCGCCGGGCGCTCGCAGCCGGGATAGATGCATGTCTTTGTTGCCGACTGCTCACTCGCTTCCATCGGGCCCCCAGCCGGGCGTCGTTCTACCTCGGCTCGGTCCGTAGCCACTCGGCATCGCCACCGAGCTGCCCTGCACGGGGGTGGCGCTTGCCCAGGGCTCGTCGACCGGCTCCTCCGCCCAGACTGGGGACAGGCTCAAGCCTGTCCCCATCCTCCGACGCCGATCGCGTCGATCACCTCGTCGAGCGCCTCGAGGCTGTGGCCACTCACGAGCGCGTCGCAGTAGGGCTGTGCCGCGGCCATGCCGCCCGCGCGCGGGGAGAAGCCGGTCGCACCCACACGCGGGTTGACCCACACGATCCTGTAGGCCAGGCGCGAGAGCCGCTCCATCTCCTGTGCCACAAGGGCGGGGTCGCCCCGCTCCCAGCCGTCGGACAGGATCACGACGAGAGCGCCGCGCGCCATCCCCCGCCGACCGTGGCGGTCGTTGAACGCTTTGAGCGCATCCCCGATTCGTGTCCCGCTCGACCAGTCGGGTGCGGTCGTCGCGGCGCGCTGGATCGCCCGTTCCGGGCTGCGCGAGCGAAGGGCGCGCGTCAGGCGAGTCAGGCGCGTGGCGAAGACGAACGCCTCGGCGTTCGGTCCGCTGCCCGCGGCGCAGGTGAGGAACTGCAGGTAGGCACGCGCGTAGGGCTCCATCGAGCCGGATATGTCGCAGAGCATGACCACCCGGCGGCGGACGACTCGCCGCCGCCGCCGCGCGAGGCGGATGGGGTCACCTGCGGTGTGCATGCTTCCGCGAAGCGTGCGTCGCATGTCAATGCGCGCGCCGTGGCGATCTCGCTTCGAGCGGCGTGTGCGGCGCCTGGGTGTCGCGACCTCCAGACGCGCCATCAGGCCGTAGAGCTGCGCGAGCTCGCCGGGGGCGAGAGCGTCGAAGCGCTTGGTGCGGAGCACCTCCTCGTCGCTGGCGGCCATCGGCACGGCAACGTCCCTCAGATCGCCGTCCTCGCTCGAGCCCGGTGGACCGGACGAGAGCGCCCCCGCGCGCACGCCCGTGTCCGGGCGACTTTGCGCGGCCGCGCTCGGCTCCACGGCCGGGGCCATCTCCGCCTTCTCGGGCTCGATCTCCGCAGCCGGCTCGCCGGCGCCGAACACCGACGAAAAGACGGCGTTGAACACCTTGATCTGCGCCGAATCCGAGACCAGGACCGCGCGAGCGGTCCAGTAGAGCCGCCGACGCGAGATCGGCTTCACCAGGTCGAGCGCCTGCGCGAAGCGCGCGGCGCGCTCGGCGGTGATCGGCACGCCGGCCTCGCGCAGGCGACGACTGAACGCGCCGACGAGCGCCGGCAGGTCCAGATGGATCGTCCGCACGCTGAACGAGGGCGCGGTCATCGCGCCACCAGATGCTCCAAGCCGGCCGCGCGGACAAGCTCCTGGTCCTCGCTGTACTTCAGGACCGAGCCGAGCGTGCGCCGGGCGGCGGCCTCGTCGAGCTCCTCGACCCCAAGCAGTTCGAGCGCCGCGACCCAGTCGATCGCCTCGGCCACACCAGGTGGCTTCTGAACGTCGCTCTCCCGAATACGTGCCACCGCGTTCGCCACCTGCACCGCGAGCACCTCAGAGGCGCCCTTCACGCGCCGCCGCACGATCTCAACCTCGCGCTCCGCGGTCGGATAGTCGATCCAGTGGTAGAGACAGCGACGCTTCACCGCGTCGTGGAGGTCCCGCGTGCGGTTGGAGGTCAGCACGATGACCGGCGGGTGCGTCGCCCGAATGGTCCCGATCTCGGGAATCGTCACCGCGGCATCGGCGAGCAGCTCGAGCAGGAACGCCTCGAAGTCGTCATCCGCGCGGTCGATCTCGTCGATCAGGAGAACGGCCGGCCGCGGGCCGGGATGCTCGAGCGCGCGGAGCAGCGGGCGGCGAATCAGATAGTCGGGACCGAAGAGGTCCTCCTCCGAGAGCTTCGTACCGCTCGAGTCGGCGAGCCGGATGCTCAAGAGCTGGCGCGGGTAGTTCCACTCGTACAGCGCCTCTGCCGCGTCGATGCCGTCGTAGCACTGGAGGCGGATCAGCGGCGTGTCGAGCACGGCCGCCAGCGATTTGCCGGCCTCGGTCTTCCCAACACCCGCCTCGCCTTCGAGCAGCAGCGGCTGCGGCAGCCGGAGGCTCAGGTACATCGATGTCGCGAGCCCCTCATCGACGAGGTAATCGACGCTCGCGAGCCGCTGGGCCAGGGTCTCTACGTCAGGGACGAGGTGGCGGATCTCGCCCGCAGCCTCACCGGTCACTTCGCGCGAGGTCACGCCGCTCCTCGAACTTTCGCCTGCAACCCGCGCAGCAGAAGTAGACGGTCCGACCCTCGTGCTCGAGGGCGGGCGTGTCCGCCGCGATCACCACAGTCATGCCGCAGATCGGATCGACTGCCGTGACCGGCGTGCCCGTCCGAATCGGCTCGGACCCGCTGCGGCGCACCTCGATGATGCGGGCGGTGATCGCCAGCGCGACCTCGGCGGGCGTCCGTGCGCCAATGTCGAGTCCGGCGGGTGTCTCCAGTGCGTCGAGGAGCTCCTCGCCGACGCCCTCGGCGCGCAGCTCTTCGATCACGGAAGCACCGCGCTTCCTGCTGGCCACGAGGCCCACGTAGCGGACGCCCGCCTCGAGGCCCGCGCGAAGGGTTGCGATCTCGTCGTTTCCATGCGCCGCCACCACGAGCGCCAGGTCAGCGGCCGTCGGAGTGAGCACCCCGTCGGTGATGTCCTGTGCCGCGACGACCTTCAGGCCAACCTCCGGGCCGAGGCTGCGCAGCGCGGCGACGATGGGAGAGTCGCCAGCCACGAGCACGCGCGGCGCCGGCAGGACGGGCTCGAGGAAGACCTCGATCGCGCCGCCGGACAGGCACGGGTTGGTCACGGTCACCGCCCCCTCCTCGCGGATGATCTCCTCCGGACCGTCGGGCAGGATCCGCAGCAGCAGCGGCATCCCGCTCTCGATGGTCTCCAGGGAGTGGAGGCGGACGCTGTGCTGCGCGCAGACGCCGCCGATGAAGCCCTCGATCGTCCCGTCGGCCTGCACCAGCCCGACGTTCCCCGGTTCGACGCTCGCCGGGGGCTGCACGCGCACGACGGTTGCGACCACGAACGGCGCATCCTGGGCGGCGAGCTCCTGCGCCCGCCGCGTGAGCGCGTCTCCGATCACTGCGGCGGCTCCGGACGTCCCTGCATCGCGGCCCAGACGCGCGCCGGCGTGCATGGCATGTCGATGTGCGTGACCCCGTGCGACTCGTGGAGCGCGTCGATCACCGCATTCACGATGGCCGGGGGAGAGCCGACATTCGGCGACTCGCCGACGCCCTTCGCGCCGAGCGGGTGGTGCGGGCAGGGCGTGACGGTCTCGCCGAGCTCGAAGTCCGGGCACTCGAGCGCGGTCGGGATCAGGTAGTCCATGAAGGAACCGTTCAGGCAGTTGCCCTCCTCGTCGAAGGTGATCACCTCCATCAGCGCGATGCCGATCCCCTCGGCCAGCCCGCCGTGGATCTGCCCGTCGACGACCATCGGGTTGATGCGAACTCCGCAGTCGTCGACCGCGATGAACCGCCTCACCCTGACCTCGGCCGTCTCGGCGTCGATGTCCACCACCGCGATATACGCGCCGTACGGATAGGTGAGGTTGGGCGGGTCGTAGATCACCTGCGCGTCGAGGCCGCCCTCCATCCCCTCCGGCAGTGGCTCGCCGCTGTACGCGCGCACCGCGATGTCCTCGATCAGCGCGGCCTGCTCCGGGTCGCCCTTGACGAACCAGCGGCCCTTCTCCCAGGCGAGGTCCTCGGGCCTCGTCTCGAGCATCGTCGCCGCGATCAGGCGGGCCTTGTCGCGCACCTTGCGGGACACGACCGCCACCGCGGCGCCCGAGACGGGGGTGGAGCGGCTGCCATAGGTGCCGAGTCCGTACGGGGACCTGTCGGTGTCGCCGTGTCGCACCTGAACGTCCTCGGGTGGGATCCCCAGCTCCTCCGCGACGATCTGGGCGAACGTCGTCTCGTGGCCCTGTCCCTGCGTCTGCGCGCTGATGCTCACCATCGCCTTGCCGGACGGGTGCACGCGCAGGTCGGCCCCGTCGTTCATGGACAGGCCGAGGATGTCCATGTGCTTGCGTGGGCCGGCGCCCACGCCCTCGGTGAAGAAGGCGACGCCGATCCCCATCAGCTCGCCGCGCGCTCGCTTCTCCGCCTGCTCGCGCCGCAGCCCCTCGTAGCCGGCGATCTCCATCGCCACCCGCATCGTCTCGGCGTAGTTGCCCGAGTCGTAGGTCCAGCCCGTCGTCGTCTCGTATGGGAACTGCTCGGGCGCGATGAAGCTCTGCATCCGCAGCTCGATCGGATCCGCTCCCATTTCGAGCGCGAGCGCGTCCACCATGCGCTCGACGAGGTAGACGGCCTCTGTGATGCGGAACGAGCAGCGGTAGGCGACGCCGCCCGGCGCCTTGTTCGTGTACACCGCCTTGACCTTCACATGCGAGGCCTGGAGGTCGTAGGAGCCGCAGACGATGTGGAAGAACCCGGCCGGGAACTTCGTCGGCTGCGCCGTGCTGTCGAATGCTCCGTGGTCGGCGATCGCGTCGACGCGCAGGCCGGTGATCTTGCCGTCCTTCGAGCACATCTCGGCGTGCATGACGTAGTCGCGCGCGAAGCCGGTCGACATCAGGTTCTCCGAGCGGTCCTCGATCCACTTGACCGGCACGCCGGCCACGATCGAGCCCGCGATGGCGCAGACGTAGCCGGGATAGACGGGCACCTTGTTGCCGAAGCCGCCGCCGATATCGCCCGTCTGGATCCGGATCATGTGCTCGGCCAGCCCGGCCACCTGCGCGTACACGGTCCGGTGGGCGTGTGGCGCCTGGTTGCCGTTGTAGATGTTGAGCTGGCCGGTCGCGGGGTTGAAGTCGGCGATCATTCCGCACGTCTCGAGCGGCGCGGGATGGCAGCGCGGATAGATGATGTCCCGCGTGACGATCGTGTCTGCCTCGGCGAAGGCGCGGTCGGTGGCGTCCTCGTCGCCCGCCTCCCAGGTCGGGCTGGCGAGGTTGTCGGTCTGGCCGACCTTGTCGTCTCGGATCAGAGGTGCGTCCTCGTCGAGAGCCTTCCGCGCGTTCACGATCGCCGGCAGCGGCTCGTACTCCACGTCGATCAGCTGGAGCGCGTCGCGCGCGATGTACTCGTCGGTCGCGATCACGAACGCGACCTCCTGGCCCTGGAAGCGGACCTTGTCACCCGCGAGCACCGCCTGGGTGTCGTAGGAGATGGTGGGCATCCACGCCAGCCCCAGCGTCTCCAGGTCCTTGGCGGTGACGACGGCGGCCACACCCGGATGGGCGAGCGCCCTGCTGGTGTCGATCGAAACGATGCGCGCGTGCGCGTACGGGCTGCGCAGGATGGCGCCGTGCACCATGCCCGGCAACCTGATGTCGTCCAGGTAGTTGCCCTTGCCGCGGATGAAGCGCGCGTCCTCCTTGCGCTTGAGGCGCCCGAAGCCGATCGGGCGTTCCTGCACCGCGCTCGGGAGGTTCTCGACCGTGGCCATCCTCATGCCTCCTGTTTCGTCGCGGCCTCGTGCTGGGCCGCCCACTGAACCGCCGCGACGATGTTCTTGTAGCCGGTGCAGCGACAGATCGCCCCGGAGATCGCGGTCCGGATCTCGAGCTCGGTCGGGTTCGGGTTCTCGTCGAGCAGGGCACGGCTGGTCATCAGCATGCCCGGCGTGCAGAACCCGCACTGGAGCGCGTGCGTCTCGTGGAAACCCTGCTGCACCGGGTCCAGCACACCGTTCTGCTCGAGGGACTCGACGGTCCGGATCTCGTGGCCCTCGCACATCACCGCCAGGGTCGTGCACGACTTGATCGGCTCGCCATCCATCAGCACGACGCAGGCGCCGCAGTTGGAGGTGTCGCAGCCCCAGTGGGTGCCCGTGAGTCCGGGCGTGTCGCGGATGAAGTGGATCAGCAGCTGGCGCGGTTCTACGTCGCGCGAGACGGCCTCGCCGTTGATGGTGATGGTCACCTGCATGGTCAGGCCTCCTGGTGCTGCGCACGTGCCGCGGCGCGGCGCAGGGCGCGTTTGGTGAGCACGCCCGCGAGGTGGCGCTTGTAGTCGACGGGCCCGCGACCGTCCGGAAGCGGGGCACAGTCCTCCGAGGCGATCTCGCCCGCCTGCACGAACAGCTCCTCCGACGGCGCCTTGCCGCGCAGGAGCTCCTCCGCGCGCGAGACGTGGACCGTGGTCGGGCCGACGGCGCTCAGCGCCACGCCCGCCTCGGCGATCGTGCCGCCCTCGATCCAGAGCGCGGCCGACGCTGCCGCCACCGCCCAGTCGCCCGCCCGGCGCTCGACCTTCTCGTGAGCGCTGCCGGCGCCCGGCCGCAGCGGCAGCCTGACCTCGGTCAGCAGCTCGCCGTCGCCCACCGCCGTCATGTACGGGCCGATGTGGAAGTCGTCCAGGCCGACGACGCGCTCGCCCTGGGTGCCGCGGATCACGGCCGACCCCCTCAGCGCCGAGCAGACCGCCGAGAGGTCCTCCGCGGCGTCGGCCTGGCAGAGCGAGCCGCCGATCGTGCCGCGATTGCGCACGACGGGGTCGGCGATCACCTGCTCGGCGTCGCGGAAGGCCGGGAAGCGCTCGGCGAGCAGATCGGACTTCAGTAGCTCCACGTGGCGCGTCAGCGCCCCGATCCGAAGCTCGTCGCCCTCCTCGCGTATGTAGGAGAGCTCGTGGAGGTCGTTGATGTCGATCAGGTGCTCGGGATTCGCGAGGCGCAGCTTCATCATCGGGAGCAGGCTGTGTCCGCCGGCGATGATCCGCGCCTCGGAGCCAAGCCGCTGCAGCGCCTCGATCGCGCCCTCGACGCTGGTGGCGCGTTCGTACTCGAATGAGGCGGGGGTCTGCACGAGCTAGCTCCTGTCGTCGGTGTCGGAGGTCGCGTCGGCCTCGTCGCCGCCACTCGGGTCGACGCCGCTCTCGGTCGCCGGCTCGTCGGAGCCGGTCGTCTCCCCGAGGACCGAGCTGCCGAGCTGCGGATCATCCGCCAGCATCTCGCTCCGGCGCGTCGGATCCGCCGAGCTCGGCGGGCACGATGCCCTCCGCGGCGGTTTCGGCCCACTCGCCCTTGTCGCGGATCTCCGCAGCGTCCGGAGTGGTCCCACCGCGCTGCTCGCTCGGCGGGTACTGCACAGGCGCGCCGGTGCCGATTACGGGCGAGCGCGCGAGCCTCTCCGGGCGCGTCTGCCGGGTCTCGGGGTAGAGGGAGCGTGCGTCGAGGCTGCCGCCCTCCACGTTCCGCAGCACAGGGCCGCTGGGGCTCGCGGCGGCGATCGGCGCCTCGCGCCCGAGCCGGGCGAGCGTGAGCGTTCCCTTCGTGTACACCTCGGAGATCCGCGGCGGCGTGACTGTCTCGCTGCCGGGGAAGTTCCGCAGGCCCTCGGCGGCTGCTCCTGGATACAGGCCCTCGACCAGGCCCATCGCGTCCTCCAGCCCCGCCTTCTTTACGAGCAGGCCCTCGAGCAGGTCCACGCCGGCGTCGAGGTTCGCGTTGATGTCCTGCACGACTGCGGCGACGGGAGCGCTCTTGTCGATGATCTCCACGACACCGCCGATCGCCTCGTCCAGGCCGGCCGTGATCTTCCGCAGCGCGAAGATCGTCGACACGAGGTAGTAGACGAGCGCGAGGACGATCAGCAGCACCGCGATGATCAGCACTACGCCTGCTGCCGGCATCGCTACTCCTCCTCCGCGTCGTCGATGATCACGTCGAGGGAGCCGCCGTAGCCGGCGACGACCTCAACCGTCTGCTTCACCTGGGCCTGCGTCGTCAGCAGGAGTGGCACGGCGTCCAGGTCCTTCGACCCCGCGCTCGCCGCCGCCGCGATCCGCCGCACGCTCGGCTCGATGCTCCGGGCCGCGTCGAGCACGCCCTTCAGCAGGTACACGACAACGGGCAGGACGACCACGATGAGGAGTACGTCCCCGATCCACCAGAGGGTCATGACGGCCTCCTCTCGGCGACCATCGCGGCCTTGGCCGCTATCCCCGGCATCGCGCCGAGGATGACGTCGAACTGGGCGTTGATCGCCTGGACCGCCGGCTCCAGCGGGCGCAGGTGATCCGACTCGACCATCTCCAGCGCCCCGGCGAGCGTGGCGAGGTCCTCGGAGGCGGACTCGAGCGCGCGCCGGATCCGGATCAGGGCGACGGCCACGACCGCCACGGCGACGACGGCGAGCAGGACACTGAGCAGAACGAGTAGGTCGGTGTCGCTCATGACTCGCCGTATCCGTCGGTGAGGGCGTTCATGTAGCGGTCCTGGACGACGGCCTCCTCCACGATCAGCCCAAGCACCGGCGCCGTGGCCTCGAGCTGGGGAATGTTTGCGGTGTTTCCCGCGACCTTCCCCGCGACCTCGAGCAGCCCGCGCGCCGAGCGGCTGATGTCGTCGACGGTCCTGACGAGGACGATCAGGAGGAACGCGACGATCAGCGCCGCGACGAGGCCGATCACGAGCGAGACCGCCCAGAGCGTGTTCGCCGATACTGCGAGGGTCGTCATTTGCCCACCGCCACCTTCCGCAGGGCGCGTGCCGAATGCAGGATCCTGACCCCGGAGTCGTTGATCCGCGCGATGCCGGCGAGTTCGTCGGTCTGCGCGCGCACCACCTCGACCCCATCAACGGCTCCCGCGCGCCTGCCCCGCGATCCTGCGCGCCAGCATCACGATCGTGATGACGATCACCGCTGCGACCGCTATGACGACGATGCCGAGCACGAGCCCAATCCACCAGCCCGTGGAGGCTCCGATCACACCGCCCATCTCCTACCTCCGAGTCGTTGAGCTGACAATAACCCAGCGCTAGCGTGCGCTCATAGCGCCCTGCAGCTCGCCGGTGAACGCCTCCGCGGACATCACCTCGGAGAACATCGGATAGTCGAACTGGATCGCGTTCTGGTGCTCCTCGGCGGACGTGGCCGCGACGCAGTCCGACAGCGTGATGACCTTGTAGCCCTTCTCGTAGCCGGTGCGCATCGTGGACTCCACGCAGCAGTTCGTGAGGAAGCCGCCGAGTGCGATCGTCGTGATCCCCCTGGCGCGCAGGATGAAGTCCAGGTTCGTGGTTGCGAACGTGTCCAGGCCGCGCTTGCCCTCGACGACCACGTCGCCCTCCTGCGGCGCAAGCGAGTCGACGATCTCGGCGCCCCACTCGCCCTTCACGAATGCCGTCGAGTCGACGACGCCCTTGAGGATGCCGTAGGGGTGGTCAGCCAGCTCTCCATAGCCCGGCGCGAAGGTGATCGGCGCGTGCACGATCGTCGCTCCCGCGGCGCGCGCAGCGTCCACGAGGGCGCGCGTGTTCTCCAGCATGCCGGTGCTCTCCATCACGTCGCCCACCGCGCCGTGTAGTGCGCCGCCCTCCGAGGTGAAGTCGTTCTGGTATTCGATCAGGACCACGGCGGTGTGCTTGGGATCGAATGGCACGAGAGCCTCCTTGCCTGGGGGACGGGCGTTAGCCCAACTCTACGGCCCGCTCGGCCTCGGCGACCAGGTTTTCCACGATCTTGGCGGCAGGCTGCACGTCCCTGATCAGCCCCGCGGTCTGGCCCGTGAACGGCAGGATCTCGTGTGTCCGGCCCTCGCGCACGGCGGCCATGATCTCGGCGAGGAGCCGCTCGGACTCGCCAGCGGCCTCGTCCGGACGCGACTCCCACCGGCTCACGAACTCCGTCCGGATCACCCGCGGCACGACGTTGTAGGCGCCGGGCGAGGGAGGCGGCACGATCGCGCCCCAGGTCTCGAAGCGAACCGTGTCCTCTGACTCGGCGTCGATGATTCCCTGCTTCCAGCCCTCCTCGGTGGAGGCCTCCTCCGATGCGAGGAAGCGCGTGCCCACGTTCACCCCGGCGGCACCGAGCGCAAGGGCGGCGGCCAGCCCGCGGCCGTCCGCGATACCGCCCGCCGCGAGCACGGGGATCGGAGCGACCGCGTCGACCACCTGGGGAACCAGCGCCATGGTGCCCACGCCGGCGGCCATCCCCTGCCCGCCCGCCTCGCTTCCCTGCGCGATCACCACGTCGACACCGAGCGCCGCCGCCTCGCGCGCCTGGGCGACGGTGTGCACCTGGTGGATCACCTTCGCCCCGGCCGCGTGCGCGCGCTCCACAAGCGCACCCGGGTCGCCGAGCGCGAACGACACGGCGGCGGGCCGCGCGTCGAGCGTGGCCTGGAACGCGTCCTCGTCGAGGGTGGAGACCACGTGGTTCACGACGAACGGTGCGTCGGTCAGCGCGCGCACGCGCTCGATCTGTCCGCGGAGGCCGTCCGCCGTGCTGAAGATGCCGGCGATCGTCCCGATCGCGCCGGCGTCGGACACCGCCGCCACGAGCTCTGGCGAGGTCGCCGGCCAGATCGCCGCCTGGAGGATCGGGGCCTCGACGCCGAGGAGCTCGCAGAAGGGCGTGCGGAGCACGACCCGTTTTAGGCTACGCCGCTTCCTCGCTGCGCGTCTGCTCGCGCGTGGCGAAGAACGCCGACGCTGAGATGCCGCGGTCGAAGTCCGACCAGCTCGCGCCGTCGGCGAGCGAGCGCTCGATGCGGTCGAAGCTGCCCAGGTTGCCGCCGAGGTTGTCCACGAAGTGGACGAGCGTGGCCTCGCGCGTGCAGGGCACCACCGGGCTGCCGTGCTCGAGCTTGCCGTGGTGGCTCAGGATGATGTGAAGGAGCCCCTCGGCCTCGGCCGGCGGAAAGCCGTCGATGCGCTCGATCTCGCGGCGCACCGTGTAGTAGCCGCAGGGGATCTCGCCGAGCAGCTTGCCGCGGTCGGTCATCTCGATCGCGCCGTTGACCGTGGAGTAGACCTCGGTCTTCCCGATGTCGTGAAGCAGCGCGCCGGTGACGGCCAGGTCGCGGTCGACGCCGCCGCGGAACGGTCCGCGCGCGAGCACGCTCACACCCTCGGCCACCGACAGGCAGTGTTCGAGCAGCCCGTGCTTGTAGGCCTGGTGGTAGTACTTGGCGGCCGGCGCGGAGTGGTAGGCCGCTCCGGTGTCCGTGGAGCGGTCGATCAGCCGATCGAGGAGCGTGCGCAGGTGCGGGCGCTGGATCGTCTCCACCAGCGCCTCCAGGTCGGCGGCCATGTCCTCATAGGGCCGCGCCGGCGCCTCGGTGAGGTCCCCGAGTTCGTACTCGTCCTCAGCCGCGACCCGCATGCGCTTGATCGTGACGGCCGCGCCATAGCGCTCGTCGACCGAGTAGCGGCCGAGGATGCGCACCACCGAGCCGGTGGGGCAGATCGGGGCCAGGGCCTCGACCTCGTCCCAGATCACGGCCTCGACGGCGCCGGTCGTATCGCCGAGCTGGAGCTTCAGAAACGGCTCGCCGTTGCGGCGCTGGCGCCTCGAATGGGCGCGCACGACGAAGACCTCGTTGACCTCCTGGCCGTCGGCCAGGTCGCGTACGAAGCACCTCGAGGGGGTGAGCGTGGTCTGCTCCATCGGGATTGCCAAGGTAAGGCCGGACTCGGACGGTTTAGCCTGCCGGGTCATGGGTGTGCTCGTGGCCGGTGGCACCGGAGCTCTGGGTAGCGCGGTTGTTCGCGAGTTGCTCGACTCCGGATACGACTGCACGCTCACCTGGATCGTGGACGCGGAGCGCGAGCGCGCCGAGGCGGAGTTCGGCGACCGAGCCGAGTTCGTGCGGGCCGACCTGATCGATCCGCAGGGCGGGGCGGCCGAGGCCGTGGCCGCGGTGGGCGATCTGGAGGCGGTGGTGAACCTGGTGGGCGGGTTCTTCTCCGGTCCCCCCGCGCACGAGACCCCGTGGGAGGACTTCGACCGCATGATGCGCCTCAACCTGTCGCCTGCCATCAACCTCGCGTCCGCGGCGATGCCGCGCATGTTGGAGCGCGGTGCCGGCTCGTTCGTGGCGGTGTCCGCTCGCCCCGCCCTGAGGCCGTTTTCCGGCTCGGCCGCCTACTCGACCGCGAAGGCCGCCGTCCTCGCCTTCGTCAGGGCGCTCGACGCCGACTACCGAACGAAGGGCATCCGCGCCAATGCGATCCTGCCGAGCGTGATCGACACCCCGGCCAACCGCGCGGCGGAGCCCGACGCCGACCACGCGAAGTGGGTCCAGCCGGCCGAGATCGCCCGGGTCGTCCGCTTTCTTGTCTCGGACGACTCCGCCGTCACGAGCGGCGCGGCGATTCCCGTCTACGGCCGCGCGTAGTACTTCAGGGTGCGCTGGCCGAGCTGCTTCGTGACGTTGCCGTTCTGAATGGCCCCGATCGGCGCGCCGATCAGCGGGATGAACTTGCCGGCATAGCGGCGCGCCAGGCGCCTCGCGAGGTACTTCGCGAGCTTCAGATGGAGCGCGTCGGTCCGTCGCGAGCTGAGCGCGCGCTCAGCCATCGCCAGGGCCATCCGCTTCCCCACGCCGTCGAGCGCCTCGCGCGCCTCGGCCGGCGTGTCGTACAGGCCCTGGAGCGCGAGGTACTCGGCGGGGCGCATCGGGTGGCGCGGGTCGTAGCCGTAGGCCGCGGCGATGTAGAAGACCATGCGGCTCTGGATCCAGAGCAGCGCGACCATGTCGGGCGCCAGCGTCACGACTCCGCCCATGCCCAGCGCGCCGCCTTCGAGCCGGGCGAGTCGCACGTGCTTCTTGTATGCCACCCGGGCGAGTTGCTCCGGCGTGTGGCCTGGACCAGCTATCCGCACCCATTCCTCGGCCTGCGGACCGAAGCGCTCGGCCGCGGCGAGGGCGATGTACTCGGGCGCGCGGTCGGGCTCCGCGAGCATGCGGTCCCACAGCCGCCTGGACGGGCGCTCGATCAGGTCGATCTCGGTCGTGGCGTCCACGCGGCGTGAGGCTAGCCTGTGTCGCATGGGGATTCTTGACGACGACATGAAGGCCGACCGCGAGCAGCTGATCGAGATGCTCACGCGGGCGTATTGGATGGAGATCGAGACCGTGATGAGCTACATCTCGAACTCGATCAACCCGGACGGGGTGCGCGCGCAGGAGATCATCGAGTCACTCAACACGGACATCCAGGAGGAGCTCGGGCACGCGCGCGAGTACGGCGCCCGCATCAAGGAGCTATACGGCGTGGTGCCGGGCTCGCTCGACTTCAAGGCCGAGCAGTCCTACCTCCAGCCGCCTGACGAGCAGACCGACATCGTTCACGTGATCAAGGGAGTGATCGAGGCGGAGTCCGGCGCCATCGAGCACTACAACAAGATCATCGAGTTCTGCGAGGGCCGCGACCCGGTCACACAGGACATGGTCATCACCATCCTGCGCGACGAGGAGGGCCACCGGCGGCTCTTCGAGGGCTTCCTGCGCGAGTACAAGGCCGAGGGCCTGGCCTAGGCCTACCCGAGCGCCTCGGCGATCAGCACGACGGTCGCCGAAGAGCCCCGCGGCCGCGCGATCGCGCCGACCACCCGCGGGCGAGGGGCCGCCGTGGATGCCCGGTCGCGTGCACTGCGGCGTGGCCCTTCCCGCGCTGGAGCAGCCAGCGGTTGACCGGGATAGGCGACGAACCCGGCGACGGAGAGCGCGAACGAGAGCGAGCCCCAGAACAGCACGTCGTCGAGTCCCGCGTCCATGGCGCCCGGGATGAAAAGCATGATCGCGTTGTCGACGATCTCCATGACCGCGATCGAGAGCGTGTCGGACGCCAGCGCGATCGGAATCGACGGCCGCCAGCGCCAGCCCGGCGCGCAGCAGCGGCCAGGCTCGTCAGCGAGTAGCCGAACAGGAACGCGAGCACGATCGCCAGCGCGATCGTGGCGCCGTCCGACCAACCCAGCGCCGTGCCGATGATGATGCCGAGCACCTCGCCGATCGCACAGCCGGTAAGGCAGTGAAGCGTGGCGCTCAGCGCCGTCGAGGGCCCTTCCGCGTTGGATCGTCGTGCGGATGTTCGCGTGATGCCATCCATCACCCGTCGACGCTAGATACCATCGTCTCGCTGCTGCAAGGCGAGGTAGCTCAGTTGGTAGAGCACACGACTGAAAATCGTGGTGTCGCCGGTTCGATTCCGGCCCTCGCCATTCGCCAATCCCGCATGCGTGTGGGGGCAGGTGCCTGTCATAACACAAGTAAGTCGCCGTGGATCCAGACGCTGCTCCTTCACCGTGGCTTGACAGATCCTGCGCAACTCCCAGCGCGGTGCGGTCAGCGAGGAGAGGATTCTCAAGGTAATCGGGACGCCGCTCGACGACCAGTGGGAATCGGGGCCTGGAACTCCCACACGTGCGTGGATCGCGAGCTGGCGGGGCGCTAGCCGACGTAGCAGATCAGCGGCCTACCACCGGCAGGGGCCCCGCGAGACAGCCGCTCTCTCGCCGCCCGCGACGCCCGGTCCCGCCGCGGCGCCGAGCGATTCGGTTCCCCCTCGAGCTCGGCGAGCAGATCCTGCATGCGGTCGATCTCGATGTTCTGGTCGGCCTCGACGTGGCGCGTGAACAGGCCGATCTCGGGCTCCGCCCCGCCGTTCGCCGCGGCCAGCCGGCGGACCATGGTGAGCGCGCCCCGGTGGTGGCGGACCATGTACTCGAGGAAAAGGCCGTCGAACTCACGGCCCTCAGAGGCTGCGAGCCGGGCGAGTTTCCCGGCGCTGACCATCCCTGGCATCAGCCCTGCTCCGGGGCCATGGCCCGTTCGGTGGTCCTCCTCGTCCGGAGGCTTCTCGTCGCGAGCGAAGAGCCACTTCTCCATCGTCTCGATCTCAGTCTCCTGCGAGATCTCCGTGCGCCTGGCGAGCAGCGGGATGTCTCGGCTGGCGCTCCGCTCGCGCACGAGGCTCGTCATCAAGAGCGCCTGGGCGTGGTGATGGATCATCCCCTCCATGAAGTCCACGTCAGCCTGCGTGTGGGGCGTGGATTTGACGTCCGCGACGTCGTCCTCGGACAGACTGGTCGACGGCTCGCCAGGGGCGCCCGCCTGAACGATGTTGGGCTTCCCGACACCGCTCCTCTGCGCGTCGTCGGAGTCGCCCGAGCAGCCGCCGAGCAGCACCACTCCCATGAACGCAAGCAGCGCCCAGCGCGTCCGCCGGCCGGAGGAGCGGAGTTTCCCCATCGCCAGGGTTTTGTATACCCATCCGCGGGGGTAGAACCACACCGGACTGGCCCTAACTCCATGCCGCGGGAGGAGAGGTCAGATGGGGAACCCTCAGACGGCGCCGATAGGCGAGAGGCGTGTTGGACGAACATGCTGCCGTTCTCGGGTGGGTGCTGGCGCTCATTGCGCTGCTGGCGCCGTCCGCGGTCGCTCAGCTTCCAACCCGAGATGATCCGCGTGTCGACCTGGCCACCGGCCAGCAAGAACCCGAAGCCGGCGTTGCCAGCCGGGGCATGGGCCTCGCCGCCCATCTGAACAAGCCGCCCGGATTTGTAAGTGTGTTCCCGGGAAACATCGGGACCCAGATCGCGGTCGCGAACAGCGACCTGGCGTTCCAGGGCGACCACGCGTTCGTGGGGAACTTCAACGGCTTCAACATCTACAACATCTCGAACCCCGCGGCGCCGAGCCTGCGCACGTCCGTGGTGTGCCCGGGCGGGCAGGGCGACCTCTCGGTGTACGGCAACCTGCTGTTCATGTCGGTTGAGGAGACCCGCGCCAAGATCGACTGCACGCTGACCCCGGCAGCGGATGCCACCACGCGCTTCCGCGGCGTCCGCATCTTCGACATCAGCAACCTCGATAGTCCTCGCCAGGTGGGAAGTGTCCAGACCTGTCGTGGGTCCCACACCCACACACTCGTCACGGACGAGGCCGATCCAAACAACGTCTACATCTACGTTCAGGGGACGGCGGGCGTTCGCCCGCCTGCCGAGCTGGCCGGCTGCGACGGGCTGAGCTCCGGCCCCCCGACCGGGGCCAACCCGTCGAGGTGGCGGATCGAGGTCATCAAGGTGCCCCTTGCCACGCCGCAGAACGCCGCGATCGTTAACGAGCCGCGGCTCTTCAAGGACCCGGCCACCGGCGCCATCGACGGACTCCAGAACGCCCCCCAGACGCCGAATCACCCATCGGGAATCGCCTGGGGTCCGACTCCGATCACCGACGCCTGCCACGACATCACGGTGTACCCGGAGATGGAGATCGCCGCCGGGGCGTGCGAGGGGAACGGCCTGCTTATCGACATCAGCGACCCGGCTGACCCAAAGCGGATCGACGCCGTGGCCGACCCGCTATACGCGTACTGGCACGGGGCGACCTTCAGCAACGATGGCAAGACGGTCGTGTTCACCGACGAATGGGGCGGCGGCACGAGTGCCCGCTGCCGCGAGAACGACGACCTCAAGTGGGGCGGCAACTCGATCTACGACATCGTGGACGGGAAGCTCGTGTTCCGCAGCTACTACAAGATCCCGCCGGTCCAGACGACGGTGGAGAACTGCGTCAGCCACATCCCGTCGCTGGTCCCGGTTCCGGGCCGTGACATCTTCGTGCAGGCCTGGTATCAGGGCGGCGCGTCGCTGGTGGACTTCAGCGATTCGGCGCACCCGGTCGAGATCGGCTTCTACGACCGTGGTCCGATCCACACGTCGCTCGTGCTCGGCGGCCTCTGGTCGACCTACTGGTACAACGGCGAGACCTACGGCTCGGAGATCTTCCGCGGTTTCGACGTGTGGAGGCTAACGCCGACCGCCCAGATGTCGCAGAATGAGATCAACGCGGCGCGTGAGGTGCAGGTCGACCGGTTGAACGTGCAGCACCAGGATGAGATCACCTGGGAGCCGTCCTTCGCGGTCGTGGGGTCGTTTGTCGATCAGCTCGTGCGTGGGGAGGACATCGACGCCAAGACCCTCAGGCAGGTGAACAAGTTCGTTGATCGTGCGGAGCGATTCAGCCAAGGCCACCAGACGGACGCGGCGCGATCGCAGCTGCGCGAGATCGCCGGTCAGCTCGAAGGCGACGAGTTCGACGCGCTCCGCGACGCGCTGCTGGATCTGGCGGACTCCTTGCCGTAACAAAGTGGGTGAGGCCGGGCCGGCAGTGAACTGACCGGCCCGGCCATGCGCCCGGAAACGCGCTACGCTCTCGCGCGCGGTCGCATGGCCACGGATGGGTCATGCGAGCCCCATGTGATCCACACAGGGAGGGTCTGTTTCATGTCGTTCTTCGCGGAGGGGAGCAGCATGCAGCGCTGGTGCCTCGCGGCTGCGTGCGCGGTCGCAATCTCGTGCGTTGCCGTCCCGGCAGCCGCCGCCAAGCAGCGGCCACAGGACCGGCTCAACGCATACACGGTGGTCACGACCGCGAAGCAGCTCGCGACATTCGAGGAGAAGGGCCTCGACGTCGTCGGCAGCCGCGTCACGGCCACGGGCGTCAGGGCGCAGATGATCCTGACCCGCGGTCAGGTCCAGGACGTTCGCGCCGAGGGCGCTAGCGCGAAGCTCACGCGCGTCAAGGGCGGGCAAGACCGTCAAGCAGTTCGCGGCCGCGCAGGCGGCGAACGGCTTCACCGTGTGGAAGTCATATGACGAGCCGGGCGGGTACCGCGACCAGATGCACCAGCTCGCGAGCCAGTACCCCGGCGTCACCAAGCTCGTCAGGATCGGTACGACGCTGAAGGGCCGCGAGATCCTCGCGCTCAAGGTCACCCAGGGCGCGCGCGGCCAGCGTGACGGCCGCCGGCCGGCGGTGCTGTTCAGCGCCACCCAGCACGCCCGCGAGTGGATCGCCACGGAGATCGATCGCCGCCTCATGTACCACTACATCGAGGGCTGGGCCAACGACGACCCGCAGATCAAGAAGCTGCTCCAGTCGACGGAGCTCTGGTTCGTCCCGGTCATGAACCCGGACGGCTACCAGTACTCGTTCGACGTTGAGCGGCTGTGGCGCAAGAACCTGCGCGAGAACGACACCGACGGCGTGACGACGATCAACGACGGCGTCGACCCCAACCGCAACTACCCGGAGCACTTCAAGTACGACGAGGAGGGCTCTTCGAAGATCTTCTCGAGCCAGACCTACCGCGGTCCTGGGCCCGCGTCCGAGCGCGAGACGCAGGCGATCCAGTTCCTGTCGGACCGCGTGGGCTTCGAGTTCAACGTCAACTACCACTCCAACGGTCGCTGGCTGCTGTACCCGGAGGGCTGGCAGGTCGGCTCGCCGACGGCGGACGACCCGATCTACTTTGCGCTGTCGGGCAACCTCGACCGCCCGGCGATCGAGGGCTTCCATCCGGGCCTGAGCTCGGACGTCCTCTACGTCACCAACGGCGAGGCCAACGACTTCATGCACAAGCGGGGCGGCGCGCTCGCCTGGACCCCGGAGCTGAGCCCGGGCTGCCCGACGTGCGGGTTCGTGTTCCCAGACGACGAGGCGCTGGTCCAGGAGGAGTTCGAGCGCAACCTGCCGTTCGCCGAGTCGGTCGCGAACTCCGCGACTGACCCGGACGACCCGAAGTCGACGCTCGGGATCAAGACGAAGCCGTTCTACATCCGCAGCGACGACCCGTACAAGCGGGGGATCCCGGGCGCGAACTTCGCGTTCGCGTTCTCCTACGGGGATCCGCAGCCGGTGCAGGTGCTCGCCAAGCGCGCGCTCGGCGCGGTCACGGCCAAGTACCGGATCAACGGCGGCGCCGTGCAGAGCAAGCCGACGTCGGAGTGGACGGGCGGCGAGCGCTACAAGCCGGCCTCGGTCTACTACCACGTCATGCGCGGCATGGTGACCGGGACGAACCCCGGTGACTCCGTGGAGGTCTGGTTCGAGGGCGGCGGCCAGAAGAGCGAGTCGTTCACCTACCGGGCCGTCTCGGAGTCGGGTAGGCGGATGCTCGTGGTGGCGGCCGAGGACTACCTGGGCGCCTCGCCCGCGCAGGCCCCGGGCCCGCACTACCTGAGCTACTACCTCGACGCGCTGGCCGCCAACGGCATCGCCGCCGACGTCTATGACGTCGACGCGCGCGGCCGGACCGCACCGGACCAGCTCGGCGTGCTCAGCCACTACGACGGCGTCATCTGGTACACGGGCGACGACATCGTCACCCGCACCGCGGGCCGGCTTGCCGGCAACGCCGACCGCCTCGCGCTCGACGAGATGCTCGAGATGCGCGCCTACATGGACGAGGGCGGCCGCGTGCTCTACACGGGCAAGCGGGCCGGCATGCAGTACACCGGCGTCGGGGGCGTGGGCAACCAGTTCTACGACCCGAAGGGCGAGGCGGTCTGCCGGCCGGTCAACCAGGCGATGGACCCGCGGCAGTGCCTGCTGCTGCGAGGCTCGACGCAGGGCGGCGACCAGATCCAGGACGTCCTGCAGTACTGGTTCGGCGGCATGGTCCAGATCGCCAATGACGGCACGGACCCGAGCACGGGCACGCTGTTCGGCCTGAACGGCATCTCCAGCCCGTTCGAGGGGCTGTCGTGGGCGCTCAACGGCCCCGGGAGCGCGAACAATCAGGACACCAACTCGTCGTTCGTGACGACGAGCGGCGTGCTGCCGGTCGACGAGTACCCGCAGTTCGAGAGCAGGGCGTCGGCGCGCTGGGCGAAGCCCGGCGGGCCGTTCGACCCGCACAGCGGCAGCAAGTACGTGTTCTCGCAGCTGGCCGACGTGTCGTACAAGCGGCTGACCCGTGAGATCGCGGTGCCGGCCGGCGGCGGCGACCTGACGTTCTGGACGTCGTACGAGACCGAGGAGCACTGGGACTTCCTCGCCGTCGAGGCGAGGACCGCGGGCGGCAGCGACTGGAAGACGCTGCCGGACGCGAACGGGAACACGTCGCAGGACACCGGGGACAGCTGCCCGGAGAGGGCTGGTTCGAGCTGCACCCGTTCCTCGAGCACTACCAGACGCTGAACGCCGACGGGACCTGCTCGCCGAACGGCACGTCAGGTCCGTGGAACGCCGCGTCGGGAAGCTCCAACGGCTGGCAGGAGTGGTCCATCGACCTCGACGCGTACGCCGGCAAGACGGTCGAGATTTCGATCGCCTACATCAGCGACTGGGCGACCCAGGGCCTGGGCGTGTTCCTGGACGACATCGAGTGGCCGGGCGGCTCGACCTCGTTCGAGGGGACCGACACCGGTGGCTGGCAGATGCCCGGCGCGCCGCCCGGCAGCGGCGAGAACGCCAACGACTGGAAGGTCACCGACGCCGGTGGCTTCCCCGTCGGCGCCGCGATCACCACACCGAAGTCACTGCTGTTCGGCTTCGGGTTCGAGGGGATCGCGGACGCGGACCAGCGCAAGGCGGTCATGGGCCGCGCCGCGGCCTACCTCCTGCGGTAAGCGCACGCGGATGGCCGGCGGCCGCTTCGGCGGCCGCCGGCTCCCGCTGCTGCTCTTACTTCCGGAGCGTCACCTTCGCGGTGCCCGCGGTCGACCAGCTCACGCCGGTCTGCTTGAACGTGATCTTCACCGCGTAGCTGCCGCGCTTCAGGCCCTTTGGCAGGCGCAGTCGCTGCGTCGTCTCGCCGGGCGCCACGCCCACGGTCAGCCGCGAGTACACCTTCTTGCCGCGCGTGAGGCGCAGGGTCAGGACGCCCGCCTTCTCGGCCTGAGCTCGGAGTACGAGCTGCTTGGCCCTACCGAGCCGGACGCTCTTGGGCACGACGAGCCGGATGCTTCCGATCTGTATCCCGGGGAGCGCTCCGCCGGGCGTCGTGGTCCCGCCGCCCGGTGTCGTGGTGCCCCCGCCCGGAGGCGTGGTGACATCAACCGGCGCGGCCTCCACCGTGATGGACTTCTGGGCGGTCGACTCGTTGCCGGCCTGGTCCTTCGCACGGAACGTCACGACGTAAGTGCCGGGCTGGTCGAACGTGTGGTTCACGGAACCACCCGACGCGATGGCCGGCGTGCCGTCGCCAAACTCCCAGCGCGAGGCGCTCGAGTCGAGGCCTGACCCCGAATCGCTCGCCTCCGGCGAGAGGGCCACCTGCTCGCCGACCTGGACGACGGTCTTCGACGCGTTTACCGCCAGCGACGGTCCCTGCCGGTCCAGCACGACGGTGTCGCACTGGGAGTTCGACAGGTTCGCCTGGGTGGGGCTCCCGGTCTGGTTGGCCGAGCTCGGGTTGTTCGGTACCGCGGCGTCGGCCGCGATGGCGCAGACGGTGACCGGGCCATCCGGCAGCTGCGACGCATCGACGCCGCAGCTGAACGTCGTGTTCTTTCCGGGGCCGCCCGGCACGCTGCAAGCGGAGAGGTACTGGTGACCGCTGCAGGGGTCCGCTCCCGCCGCGACGCACACGAAGTTCGCCGGGTTGGGGCCCGCCACGTCGTCCTGGAAGCCGATCGAAAGCGGAATCGTCTCCTGCTTGGTGAACTCGGCTCCGCCGGCGAGGGCGACCGACGCGTTCGGCTTGGATCGGTCGATCGTCGTGTAGCTGCGCTTGCCCTCGTTCGTGCCATTCGTGCACGAGTTCGGGCCATCGGGGAAGTACAGGCTGTCGTTGGGAAACGAGTACTCGCCGGTGACGCAGATCCCGTACTGGCTGCCGTGCACGAGCGTCGCGACGCCATTCCAGTCGAGCCAGGCCGTCCCACTCGCGCCGACGGTCCAGGTGACCTCGGACACCTGTACGTTGTCCCGGTAGTACCGCGCACGGAGCCGGTAGCTGTCGGTTCCCCCAGGAGCCTGCCAGTGAATCCACTGGGTGTTGTTGGTCGAGTTGGTAAAGGCCGGCTCGCCGGTGCCTTCTACGGTGACGCCGGCCATGGCCGGCCCCGCTACAGCGAGACAGGCGACGACGGCGATGAGTGCGGACAGGGGCTTCATTGATCTCTCTTTCACGCTGATGACGAAGCTCAGCGTGCAGGCACCTGGCCGCCCGCACATCGGGCGACCCCCTAACCACACCCCCTGATCTTTGGGGTGGACCCCCTGACGTCGTGGATTCCGCCCGGGTAGGCTGCCGATCCATGCCGTCGCGGCGGGTCCTGCTCCTTGGGGAAGGCGACCTCGCCGAGGAAACGGCGGAGGCGCTGCGCGCCTCGGATGCCCAGGTCGAGCGGCTCGCGGATCCGACGCACGACGAGTTGCGCGATGCGCTGGACAAGGGCACCGACGCGGCGCTGGTCGTCTCCCGCGACGACGCCTGGCCGCTGCGAGCCGCTTTGCTCGTTCGCCATCTCGACTCGGACGTGCCGATCGTCGTGACGATCTTCGATCCGGAGACCGGGCGCGAGCTCGAGGAGCTGATCGGCAATTGCACCATCACCTCGCTGGCCGACATCGTCGCCCCGACCCTGGCGGCCCCTTGCCTGGACGACGATCTCGCGGCTGTTGTGGACGAGGGCGACCGTCCTGTCGGGCTGCGCTGCAGCGACGGTGCGGTCGAGGTCGTCTCGCTCCCAGAGCTGCGCGGACGTCGCGCTCGCGCGCTGGCCACCGCGATCGTGAAGCCATTCGACCGCAGCGCCGGACTCGTGTTCTTCGGCGCGATCGGACTGTTCGTCGTACTTGTCTTCGAGACGGTTGCGGCCGCGCTGGTGCTCGAGCAGAACCTGGTGGACGCCTTCTACGGCTCGGTCAAGACGCTCGTCACCGTCGATCCCAACCCGGAGGTCCAGGACGGACCGAAGTGGTTCAAGCTCGTGATCTCGGCCAGCATGCTGATCGCCCTGCTGTTCGCCGCCGCCTTCACAGGGGGTCTGGTGGAGCGGCTGATCGGGCGCCGGTTGACCGGCCTTGTCGGCCGCCGTGCGGTGCCGCGCTCGGACCACGTCGTCGTCGTGGGTCTCGGCCATGTGGGCCTGAGCCTCGCGCTGCTGCTGCGCCGCTGCGGGATCTCGGTCGTCGCCCTCGACAACGAGGAAGCCGGCGAGAACGTGGGTCACGCCAAGCAACTCGGGATACCGGTGGTGATTGGGCGAGGCGCCGACCGGTCGCTGCTCGAGCGGCTCTCGCTCGAGCGCGCAATCGCGTTGGCTGCCGTAACGGCCGACGACCTCGAGAACATCGCCGTCACCCTTGCCGCACGCGCTCTGGCGCCGGACCTGCGGCTCGTCCTGCGGGCGGGCTCGAGCGCCACCGCGGGTGAGACGCGCTCGCTGGATCCACTCGGCCACGTCCGGGACGTGCACCGGATCGGAGCCGTCTACCTCGCGGGGCTCGCGCTCGGGTCGGCGGCTTCACACGTGGTGGTCGACGGCGAGACGGCCCATCTGCGCGACTCGGACGGAGCGCTCGAGCGCTGCCCGTATCCCGTCGCAGGCTGACTGTCGATTTAGACGCTCCCCGTTCGTCTGATACGCGACCATCCAGACCAAGGAGGACGCGAATGAAGTACATGCTGTTGATTCATCAGGGCGATGCGCCGACGCCGCGGGACCCGGACGCTTGGGCGAAGCTGTCGGAGGACGAGCAGCAGGCGGTCTTCGCCGACTACATGGCGATCAACCAGACCGAGGGCGTGAGCCCGGGCGCTCAGCTCGACGAGCCCGAGACCGCGACCACGGTGCGGGTCGAGGACGGGAAGACGCTCACCACCGACGGCCCATTCGTGGAGATCAAGGAGGCCATCGGCGGCTTCCTCTTCTTCGAGGCCGACGACCTCGACGCTGCGATCGAGCTGGCCGCGCGTATTCCTGCGGCGCGCCTGGGTGGCGCCGTCGAGGTGCGCCCGCTGGTGGAGCGCTAGCGATTCTCGAGCAGGTCTTCCGCGACCAGTGGGGCCGTGTCCTGGCCACGCTGATCGGCTTCCTCGGCGACTTCGACCTCGCCGAGGAAGCCACGCAGGAGGCCTTCGCCGTCGCCGCGGAGCGCTGGCCCCGGGACGGGATTCCGTCGAACCCGGGCGTCTGGCTCGTCACGACGGCGCGCAACCGGGCGATCGACCGGATTCGCCGCGATCGCACCCTGGCCGCGAAGACGAGGCTGCTCGAGGTTCCCGAGCCGGCGGAGGACAGCTTGGACGACACGACGTTCCCGGACGAGCGGCTCGAACTCGTCTTCACCTGTTGCCACCCGGCGCTCGGCGTCGACGCCCAGGTGGCGCTCACCCTGCGGACGCTGGGCGGCCTGACCACCCCCGAGATCGCCCGCGCATTCCTGGTCCCGGAGCCGACGATGGCCCAGCGGCTCGTGAGGGCGAAGCGCAAGATCAAGGCTGCCGGGATTCCGTTCCGAGTGCCGCCCGACCACCTGCTGCCCGACCGGCTCGCCGCCGTGCTGGCCGTGGTCTATCTGATCTTCAACGAGGGCTACGGCGGCCGCGGGGACCTCGCGGCTGAGGCGATCCGGCTCGGCCGGGCGCTCGCCGAGCTGATGCCCGACGAGCCGGAGGTGCACGGCCTGCTCGCGATGATGCTGCTCCACGACGCCCGCCGGGAGGCGCGCTTTCGAGACGGCGACCTCGTCCTGCTCGCCGATCAGGACCCCGCGCTCTGGGATGCCGCACAGATCGCCGCTGGGCGCCAGGCGCTCGACCGGGCACTCGCGCTGCGCGGCCGCGGTCCCTACCTGGTGCAGGCGGCGATCGCCTCGCTGCACGCGGACGAGCCGCGCGACTGGCCGCAGATCGCCGCGCTCTACGGCGAGCTCGCCCGGCTCACGGGCTCGCCCGTCGTCGAGCTGAGCAGGGCTGTGGCGGTGGCTGAGGCGAACGGCCCCGAGGCCGGCCTCGAGATAGTCGAGGGGCTCGACCTCGATGACTACCGCTACCTGCACTCCACGCGCGGGGAGCTGCTGAGTCGTCTCGGGCGGACCGCGGAAGCGCGCGAGGCCTACGGCCGTGCACTGGCACTCGCCCACGACGACGCGGAGCGGCGCCTGCTCGAGCGCCGGCTGGCGGAGCTCGGCGCGTAGAGTTGAAGTACATGAGTGAGCCCTTGCCGATCGCCTGCACGCTCAGCGCCACGGACCTTCGGGCACGTGGCGAGGAGCTGCGCGCGCTCGGCGGCGACGCCCTTCTCGACGCGACCGAGGACGAGGGCCGGGCGGTCCTACGCTTCCGGCCGGATCCGTCGGTCCGGCAGCGCGTGGAGGCCGTCGTGGCAGCGGAGGCTGAGTGCTGCGCGTTCCTCGACTTCGAGGTCGCGCACGGCGAGGACGCCACCGTGCTCACCATCTCCGCGCCGAACGGGGGCGCGGAGATCGTTCACGAGCTCACGGCCGCGCTCGCCGGGCGCTAGACCGGCACGGGCGCCGCGTCGCCGGCGCGGGCCGCCTCGGCCATCTCGCGGCTGTCGCGCGAGCTGATCAGGACGGCCGCGAGCACCGCGCCGACCAACGCGATCACAGCACCCGCGAGGAAGGCATCCTGGAACCCCTCGGTGAGCGCCACGGCCCGGCTGGTCTCGCCGGCGGCGAACACCTCGTCCGTGCGGCCCGTCGAGATCGTCGCGAGCACCGCCAGGCCGAGCGCGCCGCCCACCTGCTGCGAGGTGTTGATCAGACCCGACGCCAGTCCCGCCTCGGAGGGCTTGGTGCCGGTGACCGCCGCGATCGTGACCGGCACGAAGGCGAACCCGAGGCCCACCGCGGCGAGCATCGAGGGGAAGAGGACATCCCCGACGTACGTGCCGCCGGGTGCGCTCACGTGGCTGAACCAGAACAGCCCACCGGCGATCAGCAGCATCCCCGTGACCAGGACCGGCTTGAACCCGAAGCGCGCGACGAGCTGCGACGCGCCGCCCGCTGAGACGATGATCAGGCCGGCGAGCGGGAGGTATGCGAGCCCGGCCTTGAGCGGCTCGTAGCCCATCACCTGCTGCATGTAGAGCGAGATGAAGAAGAACATGGCGAACAGCGCCATGCCGAGCAGCAGCCCGATCACGTTCGCTCCGCGCAGCGTGCGCAGCCGGAAGATCGAGAAGGGCACGAGCGGGTAGCGCGTGCGCCGCTCGATCAGCACGAAGGCCACCAGGAGGATCACCGAGATTGCCCCGAGCGCGACCGTCTGCGTGGAGCCCCAGCCGGCGTTGTTCGCGTCGACCAGCGTGTAGACGAGCAGCGCGAGGCCGGCGGTCACAGACACCGCACCCGCGATATCGAATGAGGGGCTCGACTCGTCGCGGCTCTCGTCGAGCAGGCGCGGGGCGATCAGCGCGGCCGCGATCCCGATCGGGACGTTCACGAACAGGACCCACTCCCAGCCGGCCCACTCGGTGAGCATCCCGCCGAGCAGCACGCCCACCGCACCGCCCGAGCCGGCGACGGCACCCCAGACGCCGAGCGCCTTGTTGCGCTCGTTGCCCTCGGCGAAGGTCGTGGTGAGGATGGCGAGAGCGGCGGGGGAGATCAGCGCGGCGCCGAGGCCCTGCACGGCGCGGGCCGCGACCAGCATCACGTCGCTCGAGGCCAGGCCGCCGACGAGTGACGCGAACGCGAACAGCCACATTCCGTAGACGAACATCCGGCGCCTGCCGAGCAGGTCGGCCAGGCGCCCGCCGAGCAGGAGGAAGCCTCCGAAGGTGAGCGTGTACGCGTTCACGACCCAGGACAGGTCGTCCTGGGCGAAATCAAGGGCGATGCCGATCGAGGGAAGGGCCACGTTGACGATCGAGGCATCGAGCACGACCACGAACTGGGCCATCGCGAGCAGGGCGAGGATGAAACTCTTGGCGCGGGCGGTCTCGGCTGGGCTCATGTAACGTTCCTCACTAAGCGGAATTCTGGTTCCGGTTCGGCGAGGAAATATACCGGAACGACGGTTCCGTTTTGTCAAGAGTTCGCGCTACGATCACCGCCAGATGGCCACGACGATGCGCGCGGACGCGCTCCGGAACCGCCAGCGCATCCTTGATGCCGCTCGCGAAGCATTCACCGAGCACGGCCAGCAGGCCCAGATGGACGACATCGCGCGGCGAGCCGGCCTGGGCGTCGGGACGCTCTACCGCCATTTCGCGACGAAGGACGTGCTGGTCGGCGAGCTGATCCGGCTGAAGCTGTCCGAGATCACCGAGCGGGTGCGACTGAAGTTCGACGAGGAGAGCGACCCCTGGGCTGCCTTCGAGGGAGGCTTCCGCGAGCAGGTGGCCGTGATGGCGCGGGACGCCGCCCACCAGAACATGACGTTCGTGGCCACACCCGACGCGCTCCAGATCGCCGCTCCGGCGGTGGCGGAGCTCAGGGATGCATGGGGTGCGGTGATCGATCGCGCCAAGGAGGCCGGCGTGCTCCGCGAGGACCTCGCCGTGGACGACATTCGTACGATGATGTGTGGGCTCGGCGCCATGATGGCGGCGGATACGCGCAGCGTGATGTCCTTCGACTGGCGCCGCCAGGTCGACCTGTTCCTCGACGGGATCCGCATCGCGCCAAGCTAGAGTCCGCGCCGCCATGCGACGCCTGATTGCCACCTCCCTTGCCCTGTCCGCGCTGTTCGTCGCCGGCTGCGGGGGCGGGGAAGACTCCGGCAGCGCGCTCGACTCGTCGCTCTCCTTCCTTCCGAAGGACGCTCCCTTCGCGGTGGCCATCGACACCGACCTGGACGGCGACCAGTACAAGGCCGTGCAGGCTCTGCTCAAGAAGTTCCCGTTCGGGGGGCAGGTCCAGGACAGCCTCCTCCAGCAGCTCGAGCAGGGCTCGAACGTCGACTTCAACGACGACGTGAAGCCGGTGCTCGGCAACCCGCTGGTGGTCGGGGGTACCGGCGCACCGCTGATCACGGGTTCCTCTGGCGACGCCGGCGCCGGCGTCGTGGGAGCCATCCAGGCCAAGGACAAGGGCGCGCTCGACGACCTGATCGACAAGACGAAGCCGAACAAGACGGGCGAGGAGTCCGGCGCGACGATCTATGAGGAGGACGACACCGTCTTCGCCGTGAAGGACGACACGGTCATCTTCGCGGGCGACAGGGAGCAGCTCATGGAGACCCTGAAGCGCGCGGAGGGCGACGACCACCTCACCGAGGACACCTTCAACGAGGGGCTCGACGGCCTGCCCGGCACCGCCCTTGCGCGGATCTATGCAGACCTCGAGGCTCTGCTCAAGAGCGATCCGGACTCGGCCGACGCGCTCAAGATCAAGTGGGTCGCCGCATTGCGCACGCTCGGAGCGACGGTGGTGGCGAAGGACGACGGCATCGACGTGGACTTCCGCCTGCGCACGGAGGGCGACCTCAGCGACGCGGACCTCCCGATCGCCCCCGGCGACGAGGCGCCCGACGTGATCAAGCAGGAGGGCGAGGTCGGTCTCGGCATCCGGGACCTCGCACACATCGTGAAGTTCGCCGAGAGCGCGGGCCAGGCGGTGGACCCGGCCGGCTTCGGCGACTACGCCAAGGCCAAGGCGACGATCGACAAGCAGCTCGGGGTGAGTCTCGACGACGACCTGGTCGGGCAGCTCACGGGCGACGTCTCGGCGAGCATCTCCATCGACGGGAAGTTCGGCGTACGCGCCGAGCTGAAGGATCCCCAGGCGTTCGAGCGCACGCTCGCCAAGGTTGCCGACGTCCTGCCGAGCTTCGCGGAGGGCGCCGGGTTCGGCACCGTGGGCCTGTCGAAGCCGAAGGGCAGCGGCGACTTCTACGCGCTCTCCCAGCCGGACGGGGATGCCGTGGTGTTCGGAGTGGTCGACGACGTGCTCGTGGTGGCGAACGACCCGGCCCGGGCGGCCGAGTTCGCCGACGCGGAGCCCACGGCGGTCCCGGGCGCCAAGGGCTCGGTGGTCGTGAGCGCCGACGCCGAGCAGATCGTGAGCACGCTGCTGGGCCAGTTCGGGCCGGCGTTCGGCCTGGGGGAGCTGGGTGGCCTCGGAGGTGCCCTCTTCACGCGTCCGCTCGGCGATCTCAACGGGTCCATGTCCGCGAGCACCGACGAGCTGCGCGGGAAGTTCACTCTGGCGATCGAGTAGCCGCGTGAACCTGCCACCCTTTGAGGGTGGAGGAGATCCAGATCCGCGGAGAAATGATCCGCCTTGGGCAGCTGTTGAAGCTGTCGAATCTCGCCGGTTCAGGGGCCGACGCGCGCGATCTCATCCTCGAGAGCGGCGTGACGGTGAACGGTGAGATCGAGACGCGCCGGGGCCGCCAGCTGCACCGCGGCGACGTGGTGGCGATCGGCGACGAGGCCATGCGAGTGACATGAAGGCGTGGAGGGACAGGCCGCGCCGCAGCGCCCGCGAGCTCGCACGAGCGGTGGGAAACGGGCGCAGCGTCGGCGATGCGCTGCGGCACCTGGACATTCACGCCTCGGAGCCGGACGCCGTGGTGCTCGCGGAGGCGCTCGCCAACTTCCTCGTGGATCGCTGTGACTCCCACCACGCCGGCTGGCGGGCCGTGCGTCGGGTGGTTGTCGATTCCTCATCAGACCCGCCGTGGGAGAAGTGCGCGCGGCGCGCGGTGCCTCATGTCGCCCGGGACCTCCTGAGCCTTTCGGGCGCGGGTGGGCGCACACCGCTTGCGCGGGCGCAGCACGTCGCGGCTCAGCGGCGCGCGGAGCAGGTGGCCCGCCACGTCGACGGACCCGCCCTGCTTGCCGAGCTAGGCCTGAAGGCGCGCGGGGCGGCGAGCACGCTGCGCTGGCAGGCGGCGCTGTCGAGCGCCGTGGACAGCCGCTCGCGCGAGCAGGTGGCCCGCGCGGTTGACCTGGCGCTCAGTTGAGCGCGCCGGCGGGCAGCACGTAACGAGCCGGCGGACGCGGCTCGGACCCGATCGGCTCGCTGAGCCGCGCACTGTGCAGGCCGCCCTTGGACGACGAGGCGACGGCTGCCTCCGGCTCGCCTGCGTGATCGAGGATCCAGGCCACGACCTCGGCCGAGTCAGCGCCCTCCGCAACGATCGCGACACGCTCGATGACCGTGCCACCCGAGGGGTGGCGCCGCGCCAGGCGGCTGAGCAGGGTTCGGATTTCTTCGTCGGTGCGCATGAGGAGGCGCTTGCGCGCTGCACCCAGCATAGTCCTACCCTGCGGCCATCCGGCTCAGCAGCTCGATCGCGCCCCGCTTGTTGAGTGGCTCGTTCAGGTTGCCGCACTTGGGCGACTGCACGCACGACGGGCAGCCGCTCTCGCAGCGGCACTCGGAGATGAGGCGAAGCGCGTCGCCCACCAGCGCCTCGAAGCGCTCGAACCCGGCCC
>CAVZGG010000013.1:0-135604 GCA_963774755.1 uncultured Thermoleophilaceae bacterium
CCAAGGTCCAGGAGGGCAGATGCGCATCCAGGTGAAGGGTCGAGGCGGCGCAAGCGCGGACGACGAGCTTCTCTCGCGAGTGGAGAAGAAGCTGGGGAAGGTTGCGCGTCAGGTCTCGCCCCTGGCCGAGCTGACCATCGAGCTCAGGGAGGAGCCTGGGAAGGGCGATTCGCAGGTGGCGGAGGGCACGCTGCGCCTCAAGCGAGTCACGCTGAGAGCGAGCGAGCGCTCCGATGACATGGGCCACTCGGTGAACCTCGTGGCCGACGACCTGGCGCGCCAGGTCAAGAAGCATCGCGACAAGCGCAGGGCGCGCCGAGAGGCACAGAAGCACGCGGCGCAGGAACACGCTGCGTAGGCGGTCGCAGAGGGGTGCGGCTGCGGTCTTCCCCCTTGCTACCGTTGCTCAGAGATGTCAATTCTGGACCGCGCGCTCCGCGTCGGCGAGTCGAAGAAGTTCAAGAGCTTCGAACGCAACGTAGAGCTGATCAATGCCTTCGAGCCCGAGCTCGAGCTGGAGTCGGATGACGAGCTCCGCGAGCGCTACGAGGGCCTGCGCGAACGACATCTGAACGGCGAGTCGCTCGGGGACCTCCTGCACGAGTCCTTCGCGCTCACGCGCGAGGCCGGCAGGCGCGCCCTCGGCCAGCGCCACTTCGACGTCCAGCTGATCGGCGGCATGGTCCTGCACGACGGCTCGATCGCCGAGATGAGGACCGGCGAGGGCAAGACGCTCACCGCCACGCTGCCCGTGGTCCTGAACGCGCTCTCCTCGCGCGACGAGAACGGCCACGCGGTGCAGGGCAAGGGCGTCCACCTCGTGACGGTGAACGACTACCTGGCGCGCCGCGACGCGCTCTGGATGAAGCCGATCTACGACCTGCTCGGCGTGACCGTCGGCATCCTCCAGTCGGGCCAGAACGACATCGACAAGCAGGAGGCCTACTCCCGCGACGTCGTCTACGGGACCAACTCGGAGTTCGGCTTCGACTACCTGCGCGACAACCTCGCGGTCGAGATGGAGCAGAAGGCCCAGCGCGGCCACGGCTTCGGGATCGTCGACGAGGTCGACAACATCCTCATCGACGAGGCGCGCACCCCGCTGATCATCTCCGGCCAGCCCGAGCAGGCCGCCGACCTCTATTACAAGTTCGCGAAGCTCGCGAAGATCATGGAGCCGGGCAAGAAGCCCGAGGGGCTGGAGGCCAAGTCGAAGGACTGGGAGGCCGACTACGACTTCGAGCCCGACGAGAAGCACAAGACGGTGTCGGTCTCCGAGAAGGGCGTCGCGAAGGCCGAGAAGTTCCTCGGCATCGACAACCTCTACCGCGCCGAGTACGGCAACATGGTCAACCACCTCCAGCAGGCGCTGAAGGCCGAGGATCTCTACAAGAAGGACGTCGACTACGCCGTGATCGACGGCGAGGTCAAGATCATCGACGAGTTCACCGGCCGCATCCTCGAGGGTCGGCGCTGGTCGGAGGGCCTCCACCAGGCCGTCGAGGCCAAGGAGGGAGTGGCGATCCAGGAGGAGTCGCAGACCGTCGCCACGATCACCTACCAGAACTACTTCCGCCGCTACGACAAGCTCGCGGGAATGACCGGCACGGCGCTCACCGAGGCCACCGAGTTCATGAAGATCTACGAGCTCCAGGTCGTCGAGGTCCCGACGAACCAGCCGATGATCCGGGACGACCGCAACGACCAGATCTACAAGACGAAGGACGGCAAGTGGGCCGCCGTCGTCAACGAGATCCGGGAGCGCAACACCACCGGCCAGCCGGTGCTCGTGGGAACCATCTCGGTCGAGGTCTCCGAGCTGCTCTCGCAGCAGCTCGACAGGGCCGGCATCAAGCACTCCGTGCTGAATGCGAAGCCGGAGCACGCCGAGCGCGAGGGCGAGGTGATCGCCGAGGCGGGCCGCCCGTTCGCGGTCACGATCGCCACCAACATGGCCGGCCGAGGCGTGGACATCAAGCTCGGCGGCAACGAGGAGCACCTCACCCAGGTCGAGCTCACCAAGCGCGGCCTGCAGCCGGACACCGACGAGTGGAACACGGCCTGGGACGAGCTGTTCCCGAAGATGGAGCAGCAGGTGGTCGAGGACCGCGAGAAGGTCATGGAGTCCGGCGGCCTGTTCATCTGCGGCACCGAGCGCCACGAGTCGCGGCGCATCGACAACCAGCTCCGCGGCCGCTCAGGACGCCAGGGCGACCCAGGCGAGTCGCTCTTCTACCTCTCCGCCGAGGACGACCTCGTGCGCCTGTTCGCCGGCGACCGCATCTACAAGATCCTCGACAACAAGTTCCTCGCGCAGGTCGACGAGGACGGCAACGAGCTGCCGATCGAGCACAAGATGCTCTCGAAGCAGATCGAGGGCGCCCAGAAGAAGGTCGAGGAGCAGAACTTCCTGATCCGCAAGCGCGTCCTCGAGTACGACGACGTGATGAACCAGCAGCGCGAGATCATCTACGAGTACCGCGACCGCATCCTCGAGGGCCAGGACATGTCCGAGATCGCCCGCGAGCAGATCGCGGACGCCATCGAGCGCATCGGGCGCGAGTACATGGCCGGCGAGTACCAGGAGGACTGGGAGCTCGACGCGCTGTTCGATCAGCTCGGGCAGATCTACGACGTCTCCTACGAGGTGGACGACGTCAAGCAGGGCACCGACCGCGAGACGCTCGTCACGCAGCTTCGCGAGGACGTGATCCAGGCCTACGACGAGCGCGAGAACGAGCTGGGCGACGAGCTGATGCGCGCGCTCGAGCGCTTCATGCTGCTCCAGATCATCGACGAGCGCTGGCGCGAGCACCTGCACGACATGGACTACCTGCGCGAGGGAATCCACCTCCGTGGCTTCGCGCAGATCGACCCCCTCGTTGCCTACAAGAACGAGGGCTTCGACATGTTCACGGAGCTCATGAACAACATCTGGGACGAGTTCGCACGCTACGTCTTCAACGTCGAGGTCCAGGTGCAGCCCGAGCAGCAGCAGGCCGCCGCCGGCGGCCCGAACTGGGGCTTCGGACAGAACAGCACCGCCACGCGCAACCTCAACACGTCAGGCGGCCAGGGCCTCGCCGGGCGCGACGCAATCGCGGCCGCTGCCGGCGCCGCGATGCCGGCCGGCGTCTCGGAGGCCGGGCAGATGGCAGCCGAGGTGGCGGAGGCGCCGGTGCCGGTGGAGACCCGTCGCCTCGACGAGACAGAGAAGATCGGCCGCAACGACCCATGCTGGTGCGGGTCCGGCAAGAAGTTCAAGAAGTGCCATGGCGCCTAGCGACGTCAATGGCCTCCGCGGCCAGCTGAAGCTGCTCGCGGACTCTCTTTGACCCAGCCAAGCTTGACGCTCGCCTAGGCGAGCTCGAGGGCGAGATGGGGGCGCCCGGCTTCTGGGACGACCAGGAGCACGCGGCATCCGTGTCGGCCGAGCACAGCTCCGTCGGACGGCGGCTCGAGACCTTCCGCTCGCTCGAGTCGGACATCGGGGACCTTGAGGCGCTCGAGGAGCTGGCCGAGGAGGACGACTCCATCGCCGGCGAGCTCGCGGAGCAGCGGGCGTCGATCGAGTCGCGGCTCGCGGAGCTCGAGGAGGCTCGCCTGTTCTCGGGCGAGTACGACGCGGGCGACGCCGTCGTGACCGTGAACGCCGGCGCAGGAGGCACCGACTCGCAGGACTGGGCCGAGATGGTGCTGCGCATGCTGATGCGCTGGGCCGAGCGCCGCGGCATGAAGGTGGAGCTGAAGGAGGAGTCCGAGGGCGAGGAGGCCGGCATCAAGTCGGCCACCTTCATCGCACACGGCGAGAACGCCTACGGGCTGTTCAGCGCGGAGAAGGGCGTGCACAGGCTGGTGCGCATCTCCCCGTACGACGCGCAGTCGCGCCGCCACACGGCGTTCGCAGGGGTCGAGGTGGCACCGCTCGTGGAGGACGCCGTCGAGGTCGAGATCGAGCCTGACGACATCCAGATCGACACCTACCGCGCCTCAGGCGCCGGCGGCCAGCACGTGAACAAGACCGACTCCGCCGTGCGAATCACGCACCGGCCGAGCGGCATCGTCGTGCAGTGCCAGAACGAGCGCTCGCAGTCGTCGAACCGCGACACGGCGATGAAGATGCTGAAGGGCAAGCTGATCGAGCTGGAGGAACGCCGCCGCCAGGAGGAGATCGCGAAGGAGAAGGGCGAGGCACAGGACGTGGGGTGGGGCTCCCAGATCCGCTCCTACGTGCTCCACCCGTACACGATGGTCAAGGACCACCGCACCGGCGTCGAGGCGGGCAACGCCCAGGGCGTCCTGGACGGAGACCTCGACCAGTTCGTGCGCGCCGAGCTACTCAGGCGCGCCGGCGACCGAACCCCCGCCTAGCCGATCCTCGCTGCGCTCGTCGATCTCCTCGAGCACGCCGAGCAGCATGCCGACGCGGCAGATGAGCAGCCGCTCCTCCTCGATCTCGACCCACACGCCGGCGCTGCCGGGGAAGACCACGTGGTCACCGGGCGCGACCGGCATCTTGATGCCCACGCCGCCCCACCAGTCGAGTCCGGGGCCGACCGCCAGCACGATCCCGTGCTGCGGGGGCGTCTCATGCTCGCCCGGCGGCAGGAGCAATCCCGAGCGCCGGACGCGGTCCGGATCGAGCTCCTTGATCACCACCTGGTCGAAGAGGGGTCGCAGCTGCTGCTTCATCGTCCTTAACTCTAGGACCTCGCCCCCTAGCATTGGACCATGGCCGACGAGGCTCGCGCCCCCGATCCCCGCACTCCACCGCCCCCGCCCGACCCGCAGCGCGGGAACGTGCGCGTGAGCGGCGCGGCCAAGAAGCCGCCCATGATCCCCTGGAGCCCGCGGCGCTTCATCACCATCCTCATCGCCCTGTTCGTCCTGAACTGGGTGATCGTGGCCGTGTTCGCGCCGCCCGAGAAGCGGATCAAGGTCCCGTACAGCCCGACCTTCCTCCAGGAGGTCCGCAAGGGCAACGTCAAGGAGATCTCGTCGACCGGGGACACGGTCAAGGGCGAGTTCAAGAAGACCGTCGAGTACAAGGGCGACAGCGCCAAGGGCCTCGAGACCGAGATCCCGACGTTCGCCAACGACCGCGAGCTGTCGAAGCTGCTCGAGGACAACGACGTGGTGATCAGCGCGTCGCCGCCGGGCGAGCGCTCGCTGCTTCAGACCATCCTGTTCAGCTTCGGCCCGACGATCCTGCTGGTCGCCCTGTTCATCTTCCTGTTCCGCCGCGCCGCCGCGAGCGCGGGCGGTGGCGGCGTGATCGGCCAGTTCGGCCGCAGCCGCGCGCGCAGGGTCGAGCCGTCGTCGCAGACGGTCACGTTCATGGACGTCGCCGGCATCGAGGAGGCCAAGCAGGAGCTGCTCGAGGTGGTCGACTTCCTGAAGAACCCCGACAAGTACCTCAAGCTCGGGGCGCGCATCCCGCGCGGCGTGCTGCTCGCCGGGGCGCCCGGCACCGGCAAGACGCTGCTCGCCCGGGCCGTGGCCGGCGAGGCCAACGTGCCCTTCTTCTCGGCGTCGGCCTCCGAGTTCATCGAGGCGATTGTCGGCATCGGCGCCTCACGCGTGCGTGACCTCTTCCAGCAGGCGAAGGATGCGGCGCCCGCGATCATCTTCATCGACGAGCTCGACGCGATCGGGCGCTCCCGAGGCGGCCCCGGCGGAGGACTCGGCGGGCACGACGAGCGCGAGCAGACGCTCAACCAGATCCTCACCGAGATGGACGGCTTCGACACGGACGCGAAGGTGATCGTGCTCGGCGCCACCAACCGGCCGGAGGTGCTCGATCCGGCGCTGCTGCGACCGGGACGCTTCGACAGGCGGGTATACGTGCAGGCGCCAGACGCGAACGGGCGCGAGGCCATCCTCCGCGTGCACACGCGCTCGGTGCCACTCGATGACGAGGTCGATCTGACGCGGATAGCGCGGACCACGCCCGGGATGGTCGGCGCGGACCTGGCGAACCTGGCGAACGAGGCGGCGCTGCTGGCCGCCCGGCGTGGGCATGAGCGTGTGAGGCCCGAGGACTTCACGGACGCGCTCGAGAAGATCATCCTCGGCGCCGAGCGCAAGGTTCTGATGAGCGTGGACGACCGCCGCCGGACCGCCTACCACGAGGGTGGACACGCGGTGGTGGGCATGCTCACGCCGGGTGCCGACCCGGTGCGCAAGGTCTCGATCATCCCGCGCGGTATGGCGCTCGGCGTGACGCTCTCGACGCCGGAGGACGATCGCTTCAACTACTCGGAGCACGAGCTGCGCGCGAAGATCCGCGTGTCGCTCGGCGGGCGGGCGGCCGAGGAGCTCGTCTTCGGCGAGGCGACCACGGGCGCGGAGTCGGACATCCAGCAGGTCACGCGCATCGCGCGTGGGATGGTGCAGCGCTGGGGGATGAGCGAGAAGGTGGGCTTCCTCACCGTCGCTCCGCAGGACGGCCAGAGCGCACTGCTGCCCGGCGCAGAGCCGGTCTCGGAGGCGACCCAGGAGCTTGTGGACGCCGAGGTGCGGCGGATCGTCGATGAGGAGCAGGAGGCCACCGAGCGCCTCCTCTCGCAGAACCGCGAGCGGCTCGACTCGCTGGCGGAGGCGCTGCTCGAGCGCGAGACGCTCGACGAGGCCGACGCCTACGCGGCGGCCGGCATCGAGCGGCACGCCACCGCCGTGCGATGAACGACCTGATCGGGCGGGCGCTCGCCGAGGACCTCGGGGCGGGCGACCTCACCACCCGGGCGGTCGTGCCGGATGGCGCGCAGGCGCGCGCTCGCATCAACCAGAAGGAGCCCGGGGTGATCGCGGGCCTGAGGGTCGCGCAAAGCGTCTTCGAGCGCGTCGATCCCGGGCTCGTCTTCGTGGCGCACTGCCCGGAGGGGAAGTGGCGCGAGTTGGGGGCGATTGCGGAGATTGCGGGCGCAGCGGCCTCGATCCTCGCGGGCGAGCGCGTGGCACTCAACTTCCTCGGGCGGCTCTCCGGCGTGGCCACGCTCACGGCGCGCTACGTGCAGGCCGTCGAGGGCACGGGCGCGCGCATCCTCGACACGCGCAAGACAACGCCGGGACTGCGCGAGCTCGAGAAGCAGGCCGTGCGGGCCGGCGGAGGGGTGAGCCATCGCAGCGGGCTCTACGACGCGATCCTCGTGAAGGAGAACCACGCCGCCCTCGCCGGGGGCGTGGGGGAGGCCACGCGGCTTGCGCTGGCCGGCGCTCCGGAGGGAGTGACGGTGGAGGTGGAGTGCGCCACGCTCGAGGAGGTCGAGGCGGCGTTGGCGGCCGGAGTGCCGCGCATCCTGCTCGACAACATGGCGCTCTCGGAGCTGCGGCGGTCCGTCGAGCTCGCCGGCGGACGCGCCGAGCTCGAGGCCTCGGGCGGAATCACGCTCGACACGGTGCGGGCCGTGGCCGAGACGGGCGTTGACTACATCAGCGTGGGCGCGCTCACGCACTCGGCGCCCGCGCTCGACGTCAGCCTGCTGCTCGACCCGATGTAGGCGGCCGCAGCACCGCGAACGGGTCGGTCACGGCGAGCTCGTGCGAGCCGAAGCGGTACACGGTGGCGGGGCGCCCGCCGTCGCGGCCGGGGGAGCGCCGCTCGCCGGTGGACTCGAGCAGGCCGCGTCGCTCCAGCACGCGGCGCAGGTTCGTGGGGTCGACCGCGTAGCCGAGCGCGGCCGTGAAGATCGACGAGAGCTCCGACATCGTGAAGCTCTCCGGTGCGAGCGCGAAGCCGATGTTGGTGTACGAGAGCTTGGCCCGCAGGCGCTCGCGTCCCGCGAGCACGATCGGGCCGTGATCGAAGGCCATCTCGGCGGGGAGGTCGTCGACCGGATGCCAGGCGGTGTCCTCCGGCAGCGCGGGATCGAGGCCGAGCGGGACGAGTCCCAGGTAGGCGGTTGCGAGCTGCCACTCGTCGGGATGGCGGTCGGGCTCCCCGACCGTCTCGAGCTGCTCGAGCGAGGACAGCTCGGCCACGTCCACCTTGCGAGCCAGCTGCGTGCGGATCGACCGCTCCAGCGCGTGCCCGGGTTCGAGATAGCCGCCTGGGAGCGACCAGGCGCCCTTGAAGGGCTCCCGGCCGCGCTGCCAGAGCAGCACGCAGAGCGAATCGCCCCGAACCTGGAGCACCACGGCGAGCGTCACATGGGTGGGACTGCTAAGCTGCTTCCTCACGGTTTTCGATCATAAGGCAAAAACCGCCCCGCGACTCGCCATGAACCCGATCGAGCTGCCAACACTCGCCCCCGCCGGCCCGCCCACCCTGGCTCCCGCGGAGACCGCCCGCCTCGCCGACGAGGTGCGTGCGCTCGCAGAGGAGCGCAACGCGGTGATCCTCGCCCACAACTATCAGGTGCCCGAGGTGCAGGACGTTGCCCACTTCGTCGGCGACTCGCTCGGCCTGTCGCGCCAGGCGGCCGACACCGCCGCCGAGGTGATCGCCTTCTGCGGCGTCCACTTCATGGCGGAGACGGCCTCGATTCTGTCGCCCGACAAGACCGTGCTGCTCCCCGACCTCGACGCCGGCTGCTCGCTCGCCGACTCGATCACGGCCGACCAGCTGCGCGAGTGGAAGGCGAAGCATCCCGGCGCGGTGGTCGTGATGTACGTGAACACCACCGCGGAGGTGAAGGCGGAGACGGACTACTGCTGCACGTCCGCGAACGCGGTGCAGGTGGTCGAGCACATCTACCGCGAGCACGGGGAGGACACGGAGATCCTCTTCGGCCCGGATATGTGGCTCGGCGCGTACGTCGAGCGCACGATCGGCAGGCGCATGCACGTCTGGGACGGCGAGTGCCACGTGCACGCCGGAATCCGTCCCGCTGACATCTCCGCCATCCGCGCGGACCACCCCGATGCCGAGTTCATGATCCACCCCGAGTGCGGCTGCACGACGCAGGTCATGGAGTACGTGGCATCAGGCGACGTGGACCCGGAGCGCACGCACATGCTCTCCACGGGCGGGATGCTCAGGTTCGCGCGCGACTCGGAGGCCGAGACCTTCATCGTGGCCACCGAGACGGGGATGCTGCACCCGCTGGCCAAGGAGAATCCGGGCAAGGAGTTCATCCCCGCGAACCGCGCGGCGGCGTGCCGCTACATGAAGATGATCACGCTGCCGAAGCTGCGCGACGCCCTGCGCGACCTGAAGCCCGTGGTCCGCGTCGACCCCGCGCTCGCCGAGCGAGCCCGGGTGCCGATCGACCGCATGGTCGCGATCGGCTAAACCCTCAAGGGGGTCTGACCCCCTTGAGGGTTGGGGCCTAGCCGGGGCCGGAGTTGTCCGGCTCTTCCGGCTCCGGCAGCTCGAGTGGGTCGTCCGGGTCTGGTTCGTCGTCGCCGCCCCCTCCGCCGCCCGGGCCGGAGTTGTCTTCGCGGGCGTCCTCGATCTCGGGCTCGGCGTCGTCCCCTCCGCCTCCGGGGCCGCTGTGGTCGTCGTCTGGCTCCGGCTCGCCGCCGCCCCCAGGCCCGCTGCGCTCGCCGCCGCGGTGACCGCTGCGGTCGTCGTCGTCGCGGCCGCTCCGCGTCGTCGTCGTCGCGCTCGTCCGCGTCGCGGCGGCCGGAGCGCTCGTCGTCCGGCAGCGCCGCTCGCTCGTCGCCGTCACCGCGCCGCCCGCTCTGGCCGCCCTCGCCGCCCGTGCCCGCGCGCTCGGCGTCGCCGCCTGATGGGAATGGCACGGCGTCAGGATTGTCGGCGTCAGCAGAGCTCGGCTCCGCCGCGCGTGCCGGCTCCGCACCCACGGCCGGGCCGCGCCGCTCGTCGCGGCCGTTGTCGGGCACCACCGCGACTCCACCCACGACGGCGCCGGTCACGAGCGCGGTCGCGCACACCTTCGCCATCAGCGCGCCGCTGCCGGCGGCGCCGACGCCGACCATCTCGGCCACCCGGGCGGACACCGGTTCGGCCGAGTCGGCGCTGGCGAGCCGCGTGAGGAGCGGCATCGGCGTGACCGCCGCGGCCGTCGCGCGCAGCGAGTTGCGTGCCCGGTTCAGAAGCTGGCGGACCGCGCCGTCGGTGACTCCGAGAGCAAGTGCGATCTCCGCATAGCTGCGGCCCTCGAGCTCGCGGAGCACGATCGCGTCGCGCTGGCGATCCGGCAGGGCCTGGACGGCCACCAGCACGTCGCGCAGCCCCTGCGAGCGCTCGAGCGCCTGGTCTGGCCGCTCGACGCCGTCGATGCCCTCATCGAGCTGGTCGTGGCGGAGGCCGCGATCGCGCAGGGCGTTGACGGCGGTGTTGTGGGCGATCCGGTAGAGCCAGGGCTTCAGGTTGAGCTCGGCGCCGCCGCGGTGCATCGCCTCGTAGGCGTTCACGAACGACTGCTGGACGACATCCTCGGCGCGCTCGGGCGGCAGCAGGCGCGACACGTAGCGCATCAGTGCGCGCCGGTAGCGCTCGACGATCGTCTCGAAGGCCGGCTCGGAGCCCGCCCGGACGAGGTCCACCAAGCGCTCGTCTGACTGCGTGGAGAGCACGGGCCTACGGGCCAGCCGGGCTGGGTGAAAGAGCGCTCTCGGGGTCATGGGCGTGGTATCCGCGTGTCCATAGAACACCTGGGGGAACGCAACCTCACGCTCGCTAGCGTGTCGCAGCTCGCGTGCGATTCCTGCCGATCGTCATCGTAGCCCTGCTCGTGGTGGCGCCAACCGCGCGCGCCGCGGACCCGATCGACCACTCTCAGCCGCCCGCGCCGGACGGCACCCCGGTCTGCGCCGCGTGGGTCCACGACCAGTACACGGTCGAGCGCGGCGGGCGCACCTGGGCCAGCTGGCACCCTCCGCGCGACCCGCGCTACCACTGCGCGTTCGGCCACGAGCACGGCTCAAACCCGCGTGCATTCAGGTATTTCGGCCGAACGGGGATGCCGGCGTTCGGTCTGGTGAGCGACTACGCGGGGAGCCCCGAGGCGCACGCCGGGTTCAAGGTCTTCGTGGCCAACGAGGACCGCAAGGGCCTCGCATGGATGATCGTCCTGCACCAGGGGTCGGGCTCGCCGCGCCGCGGCAGCGTGCGCTTTCACTCGCTCGAGACCTGGCTGTTCCGCGAGCGCGGCCGCCGAATGTTGGCGCGAACGCGCCAGATGGCGGACTTCGGGGAGGCCGTCGCCAACTGCCCGGGGGCTCAAGAGCCGCGAGTCGTGGCGCCTCCTGCCGGTGCCCGGCTGCCGCCCGTCCTACGAGGAGTGGGCCACGGCGCTCGAGGTCGGCGGGGTGTTCCGGGCACGCCCGGCCTTCGGCATCCACAACGCGATCACGCAGTTCGACCCAGCCGACCCCGAGCGCGTGGTCTTCAACAAGCGAGCGGTCTGCGGGGGAGCCGACCCCGGGGGCTGGGAGTCGCGCTGCAAGGGCGACCGCCGGGCCGTGTTCCATCCGCGCTGGTACGTGCGCAACGACGGCCCGTCGCGCTTCCGCACGGACGCATACGGGCGGCGCGCGGAGCGCGGCCTCGTTCAGATCGTCTCGCGCCGCATCCGGGTCGACCAGCGCCGCGAGCGCGATGGCGTGGAGAACGCCTTCATCGCCGAGCAACCGTCTGACGGCGGGATCTTCCGCGCCGGGCGCGGTTGGCGCCCGAAGAAGGGCTTCGAGTTCCCGGGCTACTGCGTGCTCCGCAGCAACTGACCTAGGCTGCGCGCGTGCAGCTGATCTACCCCGAGCGCAAGGCCACCTCGCCCGAGGAGCTCGCGTCCGAGCTGCGCCTGCACGAGCTGGCTCCGGCGGACCGGCCGTACCTCGGGCTCAACATGGTCTCGAGCCTCGACGGCAAGGCCACGCTCGACTGGCGCACGAAGGGCCTCTCGACCGAGGTGGACCGCCGGCTCTTCCACCACCTCCGCACCCAGGCCGACGCAGTGATGGTGGGGGCGGGCACGGTCCGCCAGGAGCGCTACGGGCGGATGACCAAGAACGACGAGCTGCGCGACAAGCGCGTGGCCGAGGGGCGCACCCCCGAGGCGCTCGCCGTCGTGGTGAGCGGCCGGCTCGACCTTCCCGCCGATCTTCCTCTCCTGAACGAGCCCGAGCAATCGGTGCTGATCGCGACCGGTGCGGAGCACTCGCTGGCGGACGCCCATGCGGGCATCGAGTACGCGCGCGTCGGCGACGACCTCCCGCGCCTGATGGCCGAGCTGCACGAGCGCGGGGTCCGTTCGGTGCTGTGCGAGGGCGGCCCGACGCTGAACTCGTTCCTGTTCGCGGCCGGCCTCGTGGACGAGCTGTTCCTGACGATGAACCCGAAGGTCGTGGGAGGCGCGGCCGCGCTCACGATCGTCGCGGGGCGCGAGCTGGTGGAGCCGGTGGAGCTCGATCTGGTCTCGGTGGCGGAGGCTGAGGGCGAGCTCTACACCCGCTGGCGGCTCCGCAAGTAGCGTTGCAGGCTTCGCGGATCAGACGCCTCGTCCGCTAGTAATCAGGGTCCATGGCAACCGCCAGGACAAAGCCTGCTGCGCGACATAAGGCGCCGACGGTCGACGTGCCCGTCGTCCAGTTCAAGGACGTGACGAAGGTCTACGACGGCGGCTCGGTGGCCGTACAGGCGGCCTCCATGCGCATCGGCCGCGGCGAGTTCGTCTTCCTCGTGGGCCCCACCGGCTGCGGCAAGTCCACCTGCATCCGCCTGATGATGAAGGAGCTCGAGCCGAGCAGGGGCGAGATCTCGATCGCGGGCCACCCGCTGGCCGACGTGCCGCGTGCGCGGGTCCCGTACCTGCGCCGCAACATCGGCGTCGTCTTCCAGGACTACAAGCTGCTGCCGAACCGGACCGTGTACGACAACGTCGCGTATTCGCTCCAGGTGATCGGCGAGACGCGCCAGGAGATCCGCCGCAAGGTGCCGGACATCCTGCGCCTCGTCGGGCTCTCCACCAAGCTGCACAACTTCCCCGACGAGCTGTCGGGCGGCGAGCAGCAGCGCGTCTCGATCGCGCGGGCGTTCGTGAACCACCCGCCGCTGCTCCTGGCCGACGAGCCCACCGGCAACCTCGACCCCGAGACGTCCATCGGGATCATGCAGCTGATCTACCGCATCAACCGCACGGGAACGACCGTCGTCGTGGCGACCCACGACAAGGAGATGGTCGACAAGATGCGCCGGCGCGTGATCGAGCTGCGCGAGGGCCGCATCGTCCGCGACGAGCTGTCCGGCCTCTACCGGCCCGACGAGTCCACCACCGAGTTCGCGGTGCGCCTGCGCGGCGAGCTCGGCGTGGGCGACGAGGGACACCCCAACTAATGCGCTGGAGCTTCTTCTTCCGAGAGGCGCTGCGGGGACTGCGGCGCAGCTCGGCGCCGGCGCTCGCGGCGCTCCTGACCGTCCTCCTCACCGCGGTGGTGCTCGGGGTGTTCATCCCGATCGTCCAGGCCACCACCGGCACGGCGAACGAGGTGCGCAGCCGGGTGGTCGTGGACGTGTACGTGAAGGACTCCGCCACCCAGCTCGAGCAGGCCGACCTGCGCAAGACGATCGAGGACACGAACAACGTGAAGTCGGTCGAGTTCATCTCGAAGGGCGAGGCGCTGGCGCGCGCCAAGGAGAAGAACCCGAAGGCCTTCGAGGCCGGCGCGGAGCTGCTCGGCTCGAACCCGCTGCCCGCATCCTTCCGCGTGTATCCCGAGGACCCGGACAAGCTGGGCGAGATCGTCACGCGCCTGAACGCGGACGGCGAACCTCAGCTCGCCGCGATCGACGAGGTGCGCGATCGCGAGGACGACACGAACAAGATCCTGTCCGCCACCGGGCTCGTCAAGGCACTAACGGCGGGGCTCGCCGTGCTGCTCGTGCTCGCCTCGATCGCCCTGATCGCGAACACGATTCGCCTGTCGATCTTCTCCCGCCGGCGCGAGGTCGAGGTGATGAAGCTCGTTGGGGCCACCAACTGGTTCATCCGCTGGCCGTTCGTGATCGAGGGGATGATCGTGGGCTTCCTCGGCGGCCTGCTGGCGGTGCTGCTGCTCGGCGTGGTCAAGGCGACCTTCCTCGACCCGCTGGCCGACCGCTTCGCGCTGCTGGCCGCGCCGGACACGATCGACTTCCCGCTGCTCGTGGCCATCCTGATGGTCGCCTGCATCGCGGTGTCGGCGCTCGGCAGCGGCATCACGCTGCGCCGCTTCCTGCGCGTTTAGGCAGCTTTTCGAAGCGGCGACTAGCCTCCTCGTGATGCGGACTGGAGGCATTGCAGCGCTCTGTGCGCTCGTCGCACTGGTCGCCGGGCTCTGGCTCGGCGGTCATCCCGAGTCCCTGCCGGGACCGCTCCGCGACAGCTTCGTCGAGGACGACCGCGCGATGCGGGCCGAGATCATCGACTCGGTCAAGGACAACTTCTACAAGCCGGTGAACGAGAAGAAGCTCGACGACGCCTCATTGAAGGGAATCGTGGAGTCGCTCGACGACCCCTACTCGCACTACCTCACGCCCAAGGAGGCGAAGCAGCTCAACGAGTCGGTGAGCGGGCACTTCGAGGGCGTCGGCATGAACGTCGAGCAGAACAAGCGCGGGCTGAAGGTGCTGCGCGTGTTCGACGACGCCCCCGCTGAGCGCGCCGGCATCCGCCGCGGCGACTTCATCCTCGGAGTGAACGGCCGCTCGATCGCCGGCGTGAACAGCCAGGTGGCCACCAGCCGGATCAAGGGACCGGCGGGCACGTCGGTAACGCTCAGGGTGTTCACCCCGGGCGAGGAGACCGACCGCACCGTGAGGGTGAAGCGCGAGCGCATCGAGATCCCCGTGGCGCGCGGCCACATGGTCGAGAAGGCCGGCCACAAGGTCGGCGTCGTCGAGCTGCTCAGCTTCAGCTCCGGCGCCCACGGCCTGGTTCGGCGTGAAGTCGACAAGCTTCTGAAGCGCGGAGCCGAGGCGATCGTGTTCGACCTGCGCGGCAACGGCGGCGGTCTGCTGTCCGAGGCCGTGCTCGTATCGAGCATCTTCATCGAGGACGGCGAGATCGTCTCCGTGCGCGGGCGTCACCGCCCGGAGCGCACGCAGGACGCCGAGGGTGACGCCATCGACGAGAAGATCCCCGTGGTCACGCTCGTGGACGGCGGCAGCGCAAGCGCGTCGGAGATCGTGACGGGCGCCCTGCGCGACCGCGACCGCGCGAAGGTCGTGGGCACGCGCACGTTCGGCAAGGGGCTCGTGCAGGAGATCCAGCAGCTCTCGAACGGCGGGGTGCTCGACATCACCGTCGCCAACTACTACCTGCCGGACGGGGAGACGATCTCCACAAAGGGGATCAAGCCGGAGATCCGGGCCGCGGACGACCCGGACACGGACCGCGACGAGGCGCTGCCGGTGGCGGTCGACGAGCTGGTTCGCGAGCTGCGATGAGCGCCGCCGTCCGTGGGCGCCCCGCCCGCCGGCTCGACAAGCCGATGGTCGCGGTGCTCGAGAAGCGCGGCCGTTTCCTGGTCGCGGAGCCGATCTTCGGGCCGGGGCCGCGGACCGCTGTCGAGCGCGGCGGGGCGGGCCCCGGGGACCTCGTGCTGGTGGGCGCGGGCAAGCGCGGCGCGCACGTGGTGCGCAAGCTGGGCCGTCCGGACCGGGCGCGTGACGTGGTGGAGGGGCTGATGTTCGACCGCGGGTTGCGCCGCTCCTACCCGCGCGGGGCGGACGCTGAGGCCGAGGTCGCGCTCGAGGATCCCTACGCGGCGAACGCGCGCGTGGACCTGCGCGACCTGCCCACGTTCACGATCGACCCGGACGACGCCAAGGACTTCGACGACGCCATCTCCGCCATCCGCGAGAACGGCCGCGTCCGGCTCTGGGTACACATCGCCGACGTGACCGCGTACCTGCGCCCCGGCGGACGCCTGGAGCGCGAGGCGGCCCGGCGCAGCACCAGTGTCTACGTGCCCGGTGCGGTGGAGCCGATGCTGCCCGAGGTGCTGTCGAACGAGGCCTGCTCGCTGCGGCCCGGCGAGGACAAGCTCGCCGTGACGGTCGAGATGGAGCTGGACGGGGCGGACGTGACGAGCGTGGCGTTCCACCGCTCGCTCGTGCGCAGCGACCGCCGGCTCACCTACGGCGAGGTGGACGACCTGTTCGCCGGCCGCACCCGTGCCGAGGCTCCTTGGGGAGTCCCGCTCGAGGTCGCGCGCGACGTGGCGCGTGCGCTCCACGAGCGGCGTGACTCGCTCGAGTTCGGCTCATGGGAGCCGAGCTTCGACTTCGACTCCGACGGCAACCCCACCGGAGTCCGCTACGAGCAGCAGACAGAGTCCCATCGCCTGATCGAGATGCTGATGATCCTCGCGAACGAGCAGGTGGCGGGCTACCTGGCGGACAAGAAGCTGCCGACCCTCTACCGCGTTCACGAGCGGCCCGAGCCGCAGTCGGTCACGTTCCTCACCGAACAGCTTGCAAGCCTCGACATCCAGACGCCGCCGCTGCCGAAGCAGATGACGCCCCAGCAGGCCGCGGATGCGATCACCGAGATCTCGAAGATCGTCCTGAGCGAGTCGCGCGGCAAGCGGGCCTACAGCGTGCTGATCCTGCGCGCCCTGAAGCAGGCGTACTACTCGCCGCGCAACCTCGGCCACGCGGGGCTCGCGAGCCCGCGCTACTGCCACTTCACCTCGCCGATCCGGCGCTACCCGGACGTGGTGGCGCACCGCGCGCTGCTCCAGGGGCTCGGCATCGACGAGGCCGCCGCGCCGGCGCACGAGCTCGAGGAGGCGGGTGTGCTGTCCTCGGCGTCCGAGCGCGAGGCGATGAAGATCGAACGCGACGCCGACGACATCTGCCTCTCGTTCCTGCTCGAGCGCACGCTCTCGGAGCTGGACCCGAACGCCTCGCACAGCTTCGAGGGCGAGGTCGTCGGCCTGATCGAGAAGGGCGCGTTCGTCGAGTTCGGCGACCAGCGCTTCGAGGGCCTGCTGCCATCGCGCCGGCTGCGCGGCTGGTGGACTCTGAACGAGCTTGGCACCGCGCTGGAGGCGGAGGGCTCGGGCCGCCGGCTGCGGCTGGGCGACTCGGTCAAGGTCGAGGTCGACCGCGTGGACGCCCCGCGCGGCCGCGTGGATCTGATACCCGCAGAGTCATACTCGTAGCGTGGCCAAGAAGGGAAAACGCAAGGCGGCGCCCGGGCGACATCGCCACCAACAGGCAGGCGAGCTTCCGTTACAACCTGCTCGACAAGTTCGAGGCCGGGATCGTGCTGCAGGGCTCCGAGGTGAAGTCGCTCCGCGACGGCGGCGTGCAGCTGAAGGACGCCTACGCCGACGTGCAGGACGGCGAGGTCTGGCTGCGCAACATGCACATCGCGCCGTACAAGCCCGCGCGCGAGAACCACGACCCCGAGCGGCCGCGCAAGCTGCTGCTGCACAGGCGCGAGATCGAGCGGCTGCTGGAGGCGAGCGCCGAGAAGGGCCTCACGATCGTGCCCACGCGCATCTACTTCAACGGCCCGCGCGCAAAGGTGGAGCTGGCGCTGGCCAAGGGCAAGGACCTGTACGACAAGCGCCGCTCGATCAAGGACCGCGACGTGAAGCGCGAGATCGACCGGGCGATGTCGGAGCGGTACTAGCCGGCGCTCACAGGTCCAGCCCCCGCTCCGCCGCCCAGCGGGTCAGCTCATGCCGGCTCGAAAGCTGGAGCTTTCGCAGGACCGAGGACACGTGGGCCTCCACCGTCTTCGGGGAGATGTCGAGGCGCAGCGCGATCTCCTTGTACATGTAGCCGCGCGCGATGTGCTGAAGCACCTCGCGCTCGCGCGCGGTGAGCGCGTCGAGCTCGGACTGGGGCTGGGGCGCCGGGCCCGCGAAGGCGTCCAGCACGAAGCCTGCGAGGCGAGGAGAGAAAACGGCATCGCCGTCATGTACCCGGCGGACGGCATCGGCCAGCTCCTCGCCTGAGATGTTCTTCGTCACGTAGCCGCGCGCCCCCGCGCGGATCACGGCGATCACGTCCTCGGCGGCGTCGGAGACGGACAGCGCGAGGAAACAGGGCGGACCGCCCGGCAGCGCGGCCGCGCGACGGATCACCTCGATGCCGCCGCCGTCCGGCATGTGGACGTCGAGCAGGACCACGTCGGGCGTGTGCTGCCTCGATTGCCTTCACCGCCTCGTCGACGCCGCTGGCCTCGCCGGCGATCTCGAGCAGCGGCTCAAGCTCCGCCCGCACACCCGAGCGGAACAGCTGGTGGTCGTCCACGATCAGCACCCGCGGACCGCTCACGCCCGCTCCTCGAGCACGAGCTCGACCTCGGTGCCGCCGCCGGGCGCGTTCGCGAGGCGCGCGCGGCCGCCGTGGCGCTCCATGCGGCCGACGATCGAGTCGCGGACGCCGCGGCGGTCGCCCGGCACCGCGCCGGGGTCGAAGCCCGGTCCGCGATCCCGGATGAACACCTGCGTGCGCCCGGAGGCGCTCTCGGCGTACACGTCCACCGTGCCGCCGCCGCCGAACTTCGCCGCGTTCGTCATGGCCTCGCGAGCGGCCGCGACGATCGCCTCGTGATTGCCGTCGAGCTCGCGGTCGCCGACCACGACCACCTCGACAGGAACGCCGTAGCGCTCCTCCACGTCAGCGGCTGCAGCCTCGAGCGCTGCCGCCAGGCGCGCGGCCTGCCCGGGCGCCGGCCGGCCCGCGAGCCACGCTCGCAGCTCGCGCTCCTGGCGGCGCGCGATCGCGGCCACCTCGCCCGGATCGCCCGCGCTCCGCTGGACCATGGCGAGCGTCTGAAGGACCGAGTCGTGCAGGTGGGCGGCCATCTCGGCGCGCTCCTGCGAGCGGATGCGCTGAGCGCGCTCCTGGGTGAGCGAGCGAACGAGCCGCACGATCCACGGAGCGAAGATCACCCCGAGCACCACCACGGCCGCCACCACGGCGAGCAGCACGTCGCGCGCCGCGCCCAGGGCGCCGGTGGCCTGGAGGAAGACGAAGGCCCGCCGCGATCACGAGCGCCACGCCGAGGCCCGTCCGCGAGATGGCGGCCGCCGCGCGCCGGCTCTCGGCCGCGAGCGCGGCCTGCCTGGGCGGCTCGGCGCGCAGGGCCGCGCGCGTGGGCGGCTCGTCCGCCGCGGGCTCGGGGCCGCCAAGCGACTGGCGCCAGATGAGTGCCCCGCCGCCGGCGATCAGGATGAGCGGCCACGCCACGGCATCGGAGAACCAGATTCCGAGCGCGCGGAAGGTGAGCAGAGCCGCGATCAAGAGCAGCCCGGTGCCGAGTGCGACCTCCACCGCGGCGCGGCCGGTGGGCAGCCGGCTGCTGGCCGACCCGGGTTCTCCCGACGGGATCAAGATCCACGCGAGCAGATAGGCGCCCAGACCGAATCCGCCCGCCGCAGTGGCCACCACGAACGCGAGGCGGACCAGCGAGACGTCGATTCCGAAGCGGCTTGGCGATGCCCGCGGCCACTCCGCCGATCCAGCCGGCGTCGCGGTCGCGGCGCAGGATGCGCGCGGATGCGCTGCCCGGGGTCGTCGTCACGCTCAGATCATCGCCGCCGGGTCAGCCCCGACGCCAGCAGGATCGCTCCCGTGGCGGCGCACGCCGCGGGGCCCAGGACCTCGAAGCGGAGATCGAACGTGCCGCTCGCGTCTAGCAGCAGGAGCACGCCGAGCGCGAGCACCGCGATGCCCGCGACCACCGAGGTCGGGTCCGGGCTATGTCGCACAGGCCTCGTTGCGCGCCAGCTCGTCGATGTCGTTGCCGAAATCAAATCCGCCGCTGTCGAAGCTCGGATTGGCGAACGACCTGCCGATCCGCAACGACCCGATGCCCACGTCGGCCTTCACCAGCAGCCGAGTGGTGTCGGGTGAGGCGTCGGGAAGGTCGTCCACATTCACGTCCACGCCCTCGTTGTGGCGGTCGAACGTGCGCGCCTCGCCGATGCCGATCTGGGCATCGGTCGCCACGCACACGTCGTCCGGCACGATCAGCCGCGCGTCGCCGATGCCGAGGTCGATCTTCACCGGAACGTCGCCTGCAGGGAGGTCGGTCTGCCGCAGGTCGACGATCAGCTCACCCATCCCGAGCTGGTAGGTGTCAGCGCATGTCCGCAACCGACGTGGGACGGTAGTCGCGCTCGCCGACGCCGCCGTCGAGGTCGATGCCCGCCGCGGACACCGCGCCCGCCGAGAGCGCGAGCGCGATCGCCGGCAGCACCAGAAAGCGCACCGGCCGGACGAACGCGCCGACCAGGATCGCCACGCCCGCGGCGAGCACGATGATCGCGACCACGGTCTCCCCGCCCGCGGCCGCCGCCCAGGCGCCGCCGATGGCGATCACTCCGCAGAGGAAGATGATCCCGATGCCGAGGGCGGCGCGCTTCGCGACGTCGCCCGCGTCGTCGCCCGGCCCCTCTCCGGAGACGAACCACCAGACCAAAACGCCTGCTGCAACCAGAAGGGCGAACGGAATGAGGATGAACCCGAGGACGAGTCCGCCGCCGATAAGAAGGGGCCAGGTGATGCAGAGCAGGACCACCACGCCCACGATCACGAGCCAGCGGTTGCGGCTCGGCTCGGCGGCCGCAGGTGAGTCGTCGCTGGGAATGAGAAGCAGCGCCGCCAGGTATGCGAGCAGGCCGGCCCCGCCCACGAAGCGCGAGCACGATGGCCCCGATCCGGAAGATGATCGGGTCGACGTTGAAATAGCGGCCGAGGCCGGCGCAGACGCCGCCGATCACCCGGCCGGAGCGCGCACGGAGCAGTCTGCGCGGCTGCGGGCTCTCGGGGGGAAGTTGCTGAGTCGTGTCGTCCGTTGTCATGCGGCGAGACTGCCGTTTTGCAGGGGATCTGCCTATTGGGAATGGCCCCTAGGGGAAGTCACCATGGCCGTGTGCCGCTACCCTTATACGAGTTACAAGGGGGCGAACCAGCTTCGACGTGGAGCTGCTCGTCACGATGTAGCGAGTCGAGGACTCCGGGTGGGCCTCGTTAAATAATCCCGGAAACCAATAAGTGCGGACGAGAATCATTCGTTCGCCCTCGCCGCCTAGTTAGGCCGTGAGGGAGTCGCCCCGGGCATGCCCGCGGTCCGGTAAGCGGCTTCATAACAGCGGGCTCACCGCGACGGTCCGACCCTCGGCCGTCACGGGACAACTTTGAGGGTATGGCGCCGGGGACGTGCCCCTCGGATTGACAGAACCGGACGCCGAGATTCGACTCTGAGGGAACACTCGTAGCAAGCATCGTGATGGTGTTCCGCGGACGCCGGGGCAGTGCCGGCCGCCTCCACCTCACAGTCTCAGACTCGGCCCCCGCAAGGGGGCCGAGTCGTTTCAGAGTCCTAGGCCGGGTCGTAGGCGGGCTCGCCCGAACGCCTCGTGGTGCTCCCTCGGCTCGCCGCCCCCGTGCGCCGCCATCATCGCCGCCGGGCTCTCCGACCGGAGCACCGTCACCGCCGTCACGATCGCCACGGCCGCGAGCGCCGCCCCGATCAGGTACGCGACGTGGAAGCCGCCGGTGAGGGCGGCCGCGGTCGATTCGCCGTCGGCGAGCAGGCTCTGCGTACGCTCGGTCGAGATCGTCGCCAGCAGAGCGAGGCCGATCGCGCCGCCCACCTGGCCGGTCGTGTTCACGAGGCCGGACGCGAGGCCTGCATCACTCGGCGTGGCGCCGGACATCGCGAGCATCATCAGGGCGGGGAAGGCAACGCCGGCGCCGGCTCCGAAGATGATCATCGTCGGGAACACGTCGACGAGGTAATTGCCATCCACCGGCGTCCGCGCGAACAGCAGCATGGCCACCACCAGCAGGCCGAGTCCTGCGATCAGCACGTTGCGCGGGCCGAAGCGCATGTTCAGCTTGTCCGTGTAGCCGAGCGACAGCACGCCCATGAGCAGGGAGCCGGGCAGGAAGGCGAGTCCGACCTCGAGCGGCTCGTAGCCGAGCACGAGCTGCAGGTACAGCGCCCCGAGGAAGAAGATCCCGAACATGCCGACCACGAGGAGCGCCATCACGATGTTCGCGCCCGAGACGTTGCGCGAGTGGAACAGCCGCAGCGGCATCAGCGGCTTCTCGATGCGCGCCTGGCGCAGCACGAAGGCCGCGACCAGGCCGATCGAGACCGCCGCGAGGATGAGCGTCTCGGCGGAGGTCCAGCCGTTTTCCTCGACGCCGAGGATCGTGTACACCGCCAGCATCATGCCCCCGGTCACGAGCACGGCGCCGGGAACGTCCGCGCCTTCGCTGATGCCGATCCCCGGTCGGTCCTCCACCAAGCGGATGGCGAGCAGGGCGGTCACGAGCCCGATCGGCACGTTCACGAAGAAGATCCAATGCCAGTTGATGAGGTCGGTCAGGACGCCGCCGGCGAGGAGGCCGATGGAGCCGCCCGCCGATGCCACGAACCCGTACACCCCGATGGCCTTAGCCTGCTCGCGCGGCTCGGGGAACATCGTCACGATCATTCCGAGCGTGACCGCCGACGCCGCCGCGCCACCCGCGCCCTGGAGGAAGCGGGCTCCGATCAGCATCGCCTGGCTCTGCGCGAACCCGCACAGCAGCGATGCGACGGTGAACACGGCCAGCCCCGCGAGGAACACGCGCCGGTGGCCGATCAGGTCGCCGAGCCGCCCGGCCAGGAGCAGCAGGCCGCCGAAGGCGATCAGATAAGCGTTCACGACCCAGGCGAGGTCGCTCTGGGTGAAGTTGAGGTCGTCCTTGATGGACGGCAGCGCGACGTTCACGACGGTGGCGTCGAGGACGATCATCAGCACGCCCGCGCAGAGGACGTAGAGCGCAAGCCAGCGGTTACGGTCGGTATCAGCAGTCATTTCGTTTCCTTCAAATCGGGTCTCTACGTAGACGTCGAATGGGCTTCTTCGAAATCGACACTCACCCGGTATAGACCTTGGCAAAGGCCGAAATTCATCGGTCGATGCCGAGCAGCGTCGAGACGCTTTGCGAGCCGCTCCATGCCGCGCTCGCGAGCCGCGGCCGCCGCGCCCGCGTAGTCCGTCGGGGTGTCCGGAGGCAGCTCGACGTCCACCTCCTGGAGCGTGGCGATCTCCTTGAACGCACGCAGCTCGTCCGCCTGAGTGCAGAGCGCGGCTCGCACCGTCTTCTTCGTCTCGCGCACGCCGTGCTCGAGCGCAACCTCCAGCGAGCCGTGCCGCTGGAGGAGCTCTGCCGCGCCCTTCTCGCCGATCCCCTTGGCGCCCGGAATGCCGTCCGAGGGGTCGCCGCGCAGGGCGATGAAGTCCGGCACGAGCTCCGGCGGCACGCCGTAGCGCCGCTTCACCTCGGCGGCGTCCACCAGCTCGGCGCCCTGCTTGCCGCCGGTGCGCACATAGAGGATCTGCACCCGCTCGCCGGCGCACTGGTACATGTCCCGGTCGCCGGTCATCACGAGCGTGTGGCCGCCGGCCTCGGTCTCGAGCCGTGCGAGCGAGCCGAGCAGGTCGTCGGCCTCGAAGGAGTCGCTGTCGGCGACGATCCAGCCGAACGCCTCGAAGAAGGGCCGCGCGTCGAGGAACTGCGGCGCCAGCTTCTCCGGCACCTCCGGGCGCTCTGCGTGGTAGCCGTCGAACAGCTCCACGCGGTAGTCCGCCGCGTCCGGCCCGAAGCAGAGCACAACTGCCCGCGGGCTGTGCTCCTCGACCTCGCGCAGGATCAGATTCGCGGTGCCGAGCAGAGCGTTCACGGGCTGGCCGTCGGCGCCCTTGATGGTGTCCGGGAGCGCGTAGAAGGCCCGGAACAGCATCGAGGGGGCATCCACGACAAGTAGGGGATCGGTCACGCGGGCAAACCTAGCGGGAGCACTGAACGGCGTCCGGACCGAGGCTCAACACATCGGGCAACCAGAGCGCGACCAATGTGTTGAGCCTCCCGTTCGAACGCCTTTCGGTGCTGAACGTGTGCGTAACCAGTCTCGATCGATGGGTTATTAACCATCGGTCAACAAGGAGAAGCACATGTCCGAAGCCAGCGGCAGTCCTGACGCACCCCGCGACAAGCAGTTCCTGCTCGCGGCGCCCGAGGCGCGCGTTCTCGAGTGGATCGCCAAGCGCCTGCCGGCTCGGGTGATGCCGGATCACCTCACAGCTCTCGGTGTGCTCGCGGCGCTCGGGATCGCGGCGGCCTACGTGCTGTCGAACGGCGACAGCGCCTGGCTGTGGGCCGCCAGCGCCCTGCTCGTGGTGCACTGGCTCGGGGACTCGCTCGACGGCACGCTCGCCCGGGTGCGGAAGAGCGAGCGGCCTCGATACGGCTACTACCTCGACCACCTCGTCGACGCGTTCGCCACGGCGGCCATCGGGATCGGCCTCGGGCTCTCCCCGTACATGCTGCTCGCGGTCGGGCTGGCGATCGTGATCGCGTACCTGATCCTCTCGATCAACACCTACCTGGAGACGCAGGCCTTCGGCGTGTTCACGCTCGGATACGGCCGGCTCGGCCCCACGGAGGCCCGGCTCATGCTCATCGCCGTGAACACGTTGCTGGCCGTCGGCGTGGCGAGCTTCGGGCTTCTGGACGTGCTCGGGATCGGGCTCGCCGCCGTGATGATCGCCGCGCTGGTCGGGCGCGCCGCCCGCAACCTGAAGCGGCTCGCGGAGCTCGAGCCGGCCTAGCCGGCGCGCAGCGCGCGCGAGCGGTCCGCCACCGGCTGGAGGAAGTCCGGCAGGGGGCGGACCAGGCCGCGCCCGGTCTCGCGCTCCCAGATCTGCTCGAGCTGGGCGAGGTGCTCGTCCATGACCTCGTCGATCAGCGGGAAGTCCGCAGAGCGGATCGCGGCGAGCGTGCGCTCGTGGATGGAGATCACCCAGTCCGGCACGAGCGGCGCGTGCACGGCCATGTCACGCGCGATCTCGAGCCGGCGGAAGAGGTTGCGCATGAGCTGCACGACGGTCGAGTTGCGCGTGGCGCGGGCCATCGCCAGGTGGAACTTGAGGTCGAGCTGGAGGAAGAGGTCCTCGTTCTCGAGGAAGTCGTCGGCCTTGGCCAGCGCGCGCTTGCGCTCGATCAGCGCCGACATCGCCGCGAAGTCCTCCTCGCTCGCGTGCACCGCGGCGAGCTGCGCCACGCGCGGCTCGAGCAGGCGGCGCGCCTCGAGCACTCCGGCCACCTCGCTCACGCGAATCGCCTGGCGGCTCCGGAGCAGGTCGCGCGGAATCAGCTCTGACGCGACGAAGATCCCGCCGGACTGGCCGCGGCGGACCGCGAGAACTCCGGCCTCGGCGAGGACCTTCACGGCCTCGCGCAGCGTCGGGCGGCTGATGCGCATCAGCGCCGCGAGCTCGCGCTCGGAGGGCAGGCGGTCGCCCACGTGCAGGTCGCCGGCCTTGATCCGCTCAGCGATCTGCTCGACGGCCTCCTCGAAGGTACGGCGCGATGAAACGGGCTCGAACGAGCTCTGCAAACCAACCTCAGGATATCCCGCAACGGTGGTGGCCACGAGCCGTCTATCCGTTGCGGGCGGCGTCCACGCGCTCGAGCGCCTGGCGCTCGGCCACCTCGATCGGCGGCGTGCCCTCCGATTCGGCGGTCTCGAGGGCGAGCTCGAGGCGCTCCATCGCACGGGCGATCAGCTCGGGCTCACGCGGACCGCGGTTTCCGTACCACTCGGTCGAGACGTGAATCAGGCCGCCGCAGTTGGCGAGGAAGTCCGGGACGTAGAGGACGTCCCGCTCCATCAGCGTGCGCGCCACGCCGCGGTCGGTGAGCGGGTTGTTGGCGGCGCCCGCAATCACGCGGCAGTCGAGCGCCCGCGCCAGGGCAGTCGTCGATCAGCCCGCCGCCCGCGCACGGTGCGAGCACGTCGAGCTCGCTCGCGAGGATGGTCTCCGCCGACGGCTCGATCTCGATGCCGTGCTGCGCGGAGAGCCGCGTGCAGCAGCTCGGAGTCGAGGTCGCACGCGGTCACGCGCGCACCGGCCTCCGCGAGCCGCGTGGCCAGCACGGAGCCCACCTTGCCGAGCCCGATCACGCCCACGCGCCGGCCGTCGAGGCTGTCCGAGCCGGTGGCGGCGTCGAGGCCACGCCGGATTCCCTGGAAGACCGTCTCGGCGGTCACGGGGGAGGGGTCGCCTCCACCGCCGTTCTCGCGCGAGCGCCCCACCGCAAAGCGCGTGAAGCGGGCCATGTGGTCCATATCGGCTGTGCTCGTGCCGATGTCCTCGGCGGTGATGTAGGCGCCGTCGAGCCCCTCGATCACGCCGGCGGCGCCCTCCAGGCGCGCCGCGCGCATCTCCTCGCGGCCGTCGTCGATCATCACGGCCTTGCCACCGCCGAGCTCGAGGCCGGCTGCGGACGCCTTCAGCGTCATCGTGCGCGCCAGGCCCATCACGTCGTCGAGCGCCTCGCGCAGGCCGCCCGGGTAGCGCTTCAGCCGCATGCCACCCAATGCCGGGCCCAGAACCGTCGAGTGCACCGCGACGATGAAGCGCAGACCCGTCGCCGGGTCCTGGCGGATCACGATCTGCTCGTGATCGTCGTCAGCCAGGGCGATGTTCGCTAGCGCAGGGGGTTGGGTAGCAATGGTCATAGACCTTGACCTTATACCCGGTTGTAGATGGCATCAACCGGGTGGGCGGGAAGCCGTCAGATTGCGTTCCGTGTACCACCAATGGTAAGTTACGTTAGCCAATCGGCCATCACGGGAGGGAAGGAGCCGAATGTCGATCGCCGTTCGCCCGAGCGCAGCACCCCGCAGGCGCCCCTCTCAGGGGGAGCGCTTCGCCCGTTCCGGCGATAACGGCGGCTCGAGGCGCGGGCCGCTCCGCGACGTCTCGCTCGACGACAAGTACGTCCTCGAGGACGGCCGCATCCTCCTGACGGGCCTCCAGGGGCTCGTCCGCCTTCCGCTCGACCAGCACCGCGCGGATAGCCGCCGCGGCCTGCACACCGGCACGATGATCTCCGGCTACCAGGGCTCGCCGCTCGGCGGCTTCGACAAGGAGCTCGCCCGCAACCGCGAGCTCGTCGAGCAGCACCACGTGCGCCACGTGCCCGGCCTCAACGAGGAGCTCGGCGCCACGTCGGCCTGGGGCAGCCAGCTCGCCTCGCAGCTCCCCGGCGCGAAGTACGACGGCGTGCTTGCCATGTGGTACGGCAAGGCGCCCGGCCTCGACCGCGCGGCCGACTCGCTGCGGCACGGCAACTTCGTGGGCGTCTCGCGCACCGGCGGCGGGCTGGCCATCGTGGGCGACGACCCCGGCTGCAAGTCCTCCACGATCCCGAGCGCCTCCGAGTCCCTTCTCGCCAGCCTCCAGATGCCCGTCTTCTTCCCCGGGAACGTGCAGGAGGTCCTCGACCTCGGCCTTCACGCGCTTGCCTGCTCGCGTGCGTCGGGCCTCTGGTCCGGCTTCAAGATCGTCACGAGCGTGGCCGACGCCCTCGGCACCGCCACGGTCTCGCCCGACCGCGTGATGCCCGTGATGCCGACGGTCGAGTGGAACGGCAAGCCCTACGAGCACGTGCCGAACGCCAACCTGCTCGCGCCCGGCTCGCTCGACATGGAGCGCACGCTGCTGGGCCCGCGCACCGAGCTCGCGCTGGCCTACGCGCGCGAGAACGGGCTCAACCGCATCGAGGGCGCCCAGCGCGCCTGGCTCGGCATCGTCGTGCCCGGCAAGACCTACTACGACCTGATGCACGCGCTGCGCGAGCTCGGCCTCGACGGCAATGGCCTCGAGCGCGCCGGCATCCGCATCCTGAAGCTCGGGATGATCTCTCCGCTCGAGCCGGAGATCGCGCGCGAGTTCGCCCGCGGACTCGACGAGGTGCTGGTGGCGGAGGAGAAGGGTCCGTTCGTGGAGACGCTGCTGAAGGACGCGCTCTACGGCATGGCCGACGCTCCGCGGATCCTCGGCAAGCGCGACGAGCGCGGCGAGCCGCTGCTGCCGCGTGAGCTGGACCTCGACGCCGACCTGATCGGCCGAGCGCTCGCGGGGCGCCTCGAGGCACGCGGCGTGCGGATCGAGTCGGTGGAGGCGCGCCTGCGAAAGCTCGCCGAGATCCACGGCCGGCCGGCGGAGCTGCCGATGGCGCAGCGCACCCCGTTCTTCTGCTCCGGCTGCCCGCACAACAGCTCCGTGAAGGCGCCCGAGGGCACGCTCGTGGGCGGCGGAATCGGCTGCCACACGATGGTCCTCCTGAACCCCGAGGGCAAGGGCGACATCACCGGGATCACGCAGATGGGCGGCGAGGGCGCGCAGTGGATCGGCATGTCGCCCTTCACGGACGACAGCCACCTGGTCCAGAACCTGGGCGACGGCACCTTCCACCACTCGGGCTCGCTCGCGGTGCGTGCGGCGGTGGCGGCGGGCGTGAACATCACCTACAAGCTGCTCTACAACGAGCACGTGGCCATGACCGGCGGCCAGGCCATCGAGGGCCAGCTGAGCGTGCCGGACCTCACCCGCTGGCTCGAGCTCGAGGGCGTGCGCCGCATCATCGTCACCACCGAGGACACGAGCCGCTACCGCGGCGTCGAGCTCGCCTCGATCGCCGAGCTGCGCGACCGCAAGGAGCTGCTCAGCTCGCAGCAGGAGCTCGCGGGCGTGGAGGGCGTGACCGTCCTGATCCACGACCAGGAGTGCGCCGCGGAGCTGCGCCGCAAGCGCAAGCGCGGCAAGGCGCCCGAGCCGGCCGAGCGCGTATGGATCAACGAGCGCGTGTGCGAGGGCTGCGGCGACTGCGGCGAGAAGTCGAACTGCCTCTCGGTCCTGCCCGTGGAGACCGAGTTCGGGCGCAAGACGCAGATCCACCAGGCGTCGTGCAACAAGGACCTCACCTGCCTGGACGGCGACTGCCCCTCGTTCCTGACCGTCGTCCCTGGCGAGAAGGCGAAGCACCGCACGCCCGAGCTCGACATCGAGCTGCCCGAGCCCGATCGGCTCGTGGGAGACGAGGACTTCGCCGTGCGCATGATGGGCATCGGCGGCACCGGCGTCGTGACCGTGAACCAGATGCTCGGCATGGCAGCGCTGCTCGATGGCCTGCATGTGTCGGGGCTCGACCAGACGGGCCTCTCGCAGAAGGGCGGCCCCGTGACGAGCGACCTGCGCATCACGCGCGAGCCGCTGGCCGCGGCGAGCAAGATGCCGGCGGGGAGCGTGGACCTCTACCTGGGCTTCGACCTACTCGGAGCGGGGAGCGAGAAGAACCTGCTGACCGCGGACCGCGAGCGCACCATGGCCGTGGTGTCCACCAGCGCGGTGCCGACCGGCCGCATGGTGATCGACGTGAACGAGCGCTTCCCCGAGCTGGCCGCACAGCTCGACAAGATCGACGCCGCAACGCGCAGCGAGCACAACCTCTACCTGGACGCACAGCAGCTCTCGGAGCGCCTCTTCGGCGACCACATGATGACCAACACGCTCGCCCTCGGCGCGGCCTACCAGCGCGGCCTGCTGCCGGTGTCCGCCGAGGCGCTCGAGCGGGCGATCGAGCTGAACGGCGCCGCCGTCGAGAAGAATCTCGCGGCGCTGCGCTGGGGACGCGCCGTGGTCGCATCGCCCGACGCCGTCGAGGAGGCCACGCGGCCGCCCGAGGCGGTGGAGGCGGTGCGCGAGCTCTCGGACGTGGAGCGCGAGATCGTGTCGCTGGCGGTGGACGGGGACAGCGGCGAGCTGCGCCGGCTCGCCGAGCAGCGCGTACCGGAGCTCGTGGCCTACCAGGACGCCGACTGGGCCCGCCGCTGGGCCGAGCTGGTTCGCCAGGTGCACGTGGCCGAGCAGGAGCGCACGCCCGGACACTCGGAGCTGGCCGAGGCCGTCGCCCGCCAGCTCTTCAAGCTGATGGCCTACAAGGACGAGTACGAGGTCGCGCGCCTCCACCTCGACGCCGTCGAGCGCGCCAAGCTGGGCGCCGAGTTCGGCGAGGACGCGCGGATCTACTTCATGCTCCACCCGCCGCTGCTGCGCGCGCTCGGCCTGAAGCGCAAGCTGAAGCTGGGCCGCTGGTTCGTGCCGGCGTTCCGTCTGCTCTACCGCATGCGCCGCCTGCGTGGCACCCGCCTCGACCCGTTCGGTCCGGCGAAGGTGCGCCGCGTGGAGCGCGAGCTGATCTCCGAGTACGAGGGCATGGTCGCCGAGGCGCTCACGCTGCTCACGCCGGACACGCACGACACGGCCGCCGAGCTGCTCGAGCTGCCGGACGTGATCCGCGGCTACGAGGAGATCAAGCTGCGCAACGTGGTGCTCTACCGCAAGCGCGCAGACGCGATCCTGAAGCGCCTGCGCGCCGGCAAGCCGGCTCCTGAGCTACTGAAGCTCGGCTAGCTCGCCTATCCGCCGGGGATCCTTCCCCTACTTCTTCGAGAGGTCCACCGCCTCGCCGTCGAAGTCGTCCTCGTCGTACGGGATGCCCATTGTCTCGAGGATCGTCGGCAGGATGTCGACGTGCCGAAGCTCGAGCTTCGAGTCCTTCTTGGAGACGCCCGGCCCGAAGAACACCCCGGGGATGTTCTGGGTCAGCTTGTTGTGGCCGCCGTGGTCGCCCATCACGCCGTAGGTCACGTCGGTCGCCACAAGGCCCACGACGTCGGGACCGTTCGGGGCGGCCATCGTGTCCACGAGCTCCTCGGCGTGCTCTTGGAACCACTTCTTGTCAGTGCCGCTCATCTTGTTGGTTCCGTGGAGGATGTAGTTGTTCTGAGCCGTGTTGTTGCGGAAGCTCGCGATCACGCCGCCCATGTTCAGCACCGCGTCGGCGGCCTCAAGCTTCTTGGCCGACGAGTTGTCCTTCAGCCAGACGGCGATGTGGCCGTCCTGGTATGAGAAGGCGAGGTTGCCGGCCGGGCCAGGCCCGCCGAGGGCCTGCTCCAGCGCCGCGACCTGGGGACTCGGGTTGTCGTAGTGCTCGTCCGAGTCCGTGCCGAGGTACCAGTTGCAGTCCGACCGGATTCCCGTGGCGTGGGCGCCCGGCGGCGGCGTGCGCGGAGTGCATGCCGGGTTCGCGACGCCCGGCGCCAGCACGCCGAAGAACGGGTTGCCCGTCTGCGCGGCGTGGTCGGCCGTGATCACGATCAGGGTCTCGTCGAGGAGCCCCTTGGCCTCCAGGGCGTCCACGATCTTCCCGACCTGGGCGTCGGCGTTCTTGGCCGCGAACGGCAGGTGGCGCATCTCCTCCACGGAGCCCTTCTTGGCGCCGGGCTCGCCCCGGTCCTCCGGGCCCCACATGTGGCCCATCTTGTCGATGGCGCCGAGGCTCACCATGATGCCGCGCCAGCTCGGGTCGTTGTTGATCTGCTGGATAGCGGCGTCGGCGGACCAGTTGTCGCCGCCGATGTGCGCCGGGTCGAAGCCCGGCACGAAGCGGTTGCCCTCCAGCGGGTAGATGTTCGCGGGCGAGAGCACGTTCGTGCCGTACGAGAGGTTCACCGCATCCTGGTTGGTCCACCAGCGGTTGTTGCAGCCGCCGGTCAGGATGTCGAGGTACGGCGGCAGGCTGGCTGCCGGCAGGTTGCCGCTCTCGGGCTCGCGCCACTGCGCCTCCGTCGTGTTGCAGGTGCGGCGGGAGCCGCGGATCTGAAGGATGATGTCCTCCGGGTCCGTGCCGGTTCCGTCAGCGGCTGGGCTGGTGTGGCCGCCCGTGCACGCGGACGTCCGCTTCTGCGTGAAGGTCCCGAAGCTCGAGCTCTGGCCGAACTGCGAGTCGAGGTAGTCCTGAAGCTTCGGGTAGTTGCCGTGGGCGATCAGATCCCTGAACTGTGCGCAGCTCATGCTCGAGGTGATGTGGTACGCGCCGGGCGTGCCGAGCACGCCGTCGGTGTCGCGATACACCTCGTTCGTCCAGCCCATGTTCTTCGGGAACAGGCCGCTCGTGATCACGTTGTGGCTGATCACGGTCTCGGCCGCCATGTCACCGACCAGCGCGTCCGGGAAGCTCGTGCCCTTGCGCTGGAGCTCCTGCACGTTCTTCATGTGGTAGCGGCTGATCGTGTCCGGCCGCGCCTGGTCGAGGACGATGATCACCACGCGCGAGGGTCGGTCCGGGGCCCCCTGTGCGGAAGTGGCGAACAGCGTCGCCATCAGCATCGAAACGGCCAACGCCAGGAACATCAGTCTGCGACTCGACACGGGCAGGACCCCTCCTCAACAGCTTGGTAGTAGGGGGTGTCCTACCTGATATATCAATGCCAAGTCAACCGGCGACTTCGGCGAGCCGCTCGCTAGCGTCAGTCGCATGGACACCTTCACCATCGGCGGTGACCTCCAGGTCCACCGGCTCGGCTTCGGCGCCATGCGCATCACGGGGGAGGGCATCTGGGGCCCTCCGGAGGACCCCGAGGAGGCCAAGCGCGTCCTGCACCGCGTGGTCGAGCTCGGCATCGACCTGATCGACACCGCGGACTCCTACGGTCCCGAGGTCAGCGAGAACCTGATCGCCGAGGCGCTCCATCCCTACCCCGACGGTCTCGTGATCGCCACGAAGGGCGGCCTGCGCCGGACGGGCCCGGGCGAGTGGCCGCGCGACGCGCGGCCGGAACGGCTGAAGGAGTGCTGCGAGGCGAGCATGCGCCGGCTGAAGCTCGACCGCATCGACCTCTACCAGCTGCACTCGCCGGACCCTCAGGTGCCCTACGAGGACTCGGTCGGCGCGCTGAAGGAGCTTCAGGACGAGGGCAAGATCCGGCACATCGGCATATCGAACGTCTCGCTCGACGAGCTCGAGCAGGCGCGCGGGATCGTCGAGGTCGTGACGGTGCAGAACCGCTACAACCTGACCGACCGCCACTCGGAGGACGTGCTCGAGGCGTGCGAGGAGGCGCGGATCGGATTCATCCCCTGGTTCCCGCTCGCCACCGGCAGGCTCGCCGAGCCGGGCGGGCCGCTCGACCGGATCGCGCAGGAGCACGACGCCACCCCCGCGCAGATCGCGCTGGCATGGCTGCTCGCGCGCTCGCCGGTGATGCTGCCGATCCCCGGAACCTCCTCGGTGGAGCACCTCGAGGAGAACGTGGCGGCCACGCGGATCCAGCTGTCGAGCGACGAGGTGGAGGCGATTGGAAGCGCCTCTCAGGGGTAAGTGCCCGGAATGACTCCGACCTTCGCCCCCCGAAGCCTGGACCACGTGGCCCTCTGGGTTGACGATCGCGAGCCGCTGGCCACGTTCCTGTGCGACCACCTCGGCATGCACGTGATCGAGGAGACGGACAGCTTCACGCTCGTCGGAATCGACGCGAAGCTCGGCAAGCTGACGCTGTTCGACGCCGAGGGCCCGCGTCAGCGCGGGGCGCTCGAGCGGGTTGTCCTGCGAGTGCCCGACCTCGAGGCGGTGCTGTCCTCGCTGCCGTTCGCGACGATGGCCCAGCGAGATGGCGTGGCGGCGTTCGAGGCGCCCGCCGGCGTGCCGCTCGGCCTCGTCGAGGCCGCCGGCGAGGAGTTCGACCTCGACCATGTGGTGCTCGGCCTGTCCGATCCCGAGGCCGCCACTCGCGAGCTTGCCGCGATGGGCTTCGAGCGCCGGGACGACGGCTGCGTGGCCGTTGGCGATCGCCACGTGCGGGTGGTGCGCGGCAGCGCCGCGGACGGTGACCGCCCGCTGCTGAACCACCTCGCGCTGCTGGTGGACGACGCGCGCGGTATCCAGGACCAGGCGGAGGGCGCGGGGCTCGAGATCGACGACGTGAAGGACGCGAAGAACACGTTCGCGGTCTTCCTGCGGGGGCCGGAGGGCGTCCGCATCGAGTACGTCGAGCACAAGCCGGGCTTCGCGCTCGTCTGACCGGACCATGGCCGACCTCGTGGTGGCCGGTGCCGGAATGGCGGGGCTTGCGGCTGCCGCCGAGGCGCGCAGGCTCGGCGCCGAGCCGCTCGTGCTCGAGAAGCTCGACCGGCCGGGTGGCTCGATGCGCCTGTCGAGCGGAGTCGTCTGGCGCCACCGCGAGCTGGAGCGCTTCGTTGCCGAGTGCCCGGACGGGGACGCGCGGCTCCAGCGGCTGCTGTTCGAGCGCCTGGACGACGACCTGCGCTGGCTCGAGTCACTGGGCGCACCGGTGGTGGAGCGCGACACCGGCAACCCACTCACCACCGGCACGCGGTTCGAACCGGCGGGCCTGACCGACGCGCTGGTCGAGGCCGCGGGTGGCGTGCGGCTCGGGGAACCGCTTCGCGAGCCGCCGGCGGATGTCCCGCTGATCCTCGCCACGGGCGGCTTCGGCGCAAGTCGCGAGCTCCTGCGCGAGCACGTCACGCCGGAGGCGGATCACGCGTTCCTGCGCGCCGCGCCGGGCAGCACGGGCGATGGTCTTCGTATCGGGCTCGCGGCGGGCGCGGCCACCAGCGCAGGGCTCGAGCAGGTGTACGCACGGGCGATGCCGGCGCCGCCAGCGCGCGTGGGCGAGGACGACCTCGTGCGGCTGTCGCAGCTCTACGCCCGGCACGCTCACGTAACGAACGAGCGCGGCGAGCACTACGAGAGCACCACCTGGTCCGAGATCGACGTGGCCCAGTGGCAGCTCCGCCAGCCGCGTGCGCGGGCGTGGTTTGCCGTTCCCGCGGAACGGCTAGAGGAGCGCGTGCGCGAGCGCAGCGTGAGAGAGATGATCGACGCGGCCGAGCAGGCGGGCGCGCCCGTCCGGCGCGACGAACACCATGTGACCGTGGAGACGGTTGCGGGAGTCACGACCACGCTCGGCGGTCTGGCGATCGACGAGCACGCGCTGGCCGCCCCCGGCGTGTTCGCGTGCGGCGCCGACGCCGGCGGCATCGCCACCGGCGGCTACGCCAGCGGCCTCGCGGCGGCACTCGTCTTCGGCCGGATCGCCGCGCGTGCGGCGCTGGGGGAGGACGCCGTGAGCGAGCCCGCTCCTGCCCACCGCTTCGGTGAGGGCGAGCCCTTCTCCGTCGGCCTCGAGGAGGAGCTCCTCGTCGTGGACGGCGAGACGCTCCAGCTGTCGCACACCGCCGATCGCGTCCTCGAGCGCAGCACGCTGCCGCGCGAGCGCCTCGATCACGAGGCGTTCCTCGCGGAGATGGAGAATCGCTCCAGTCCCGTGGGCTCGGCGGGTGAGGCGGTGTCCGAGCTTGCCGAGGGCCGGGCGGCGGCCGCGGCCGCCGGAGCGACCCTCATCGCAGCCGGCCTCCATCCCGACGCGGAGCTGTTCGACGTCGAGCTGGTCCAGTCGGAGCGCTACGAGCGCGTCGAGCGGCAGATGCAGGGCCTCATCAAGCGCACCCCGGAGTGCGCTCTCCACGTGCACGTCGGCCTGCCCGATACGGACGCGGCGGTCGCCGCCATGAACGGGCTGCGGGAGCGCCTTCCGCTGCTGCATGGGCTCGGCGCGAACTCCCCGTTCTGGTTCGGACGCGACTCCGGAATGGTCAGCTCGCGCGCCGCGGTGATCCGGGCGTACCCCGGACGCGGGATCCCGCCCTTTCTGGCCGATTGGGACCAGTACCTGGGCTGTCTTCAGGCCGTCCGCGACGGCGGCGGCCCCACCGACCACACCATGGTCTGGTGGGACGCCCGCCCACAGCCGCGGCTTGGCACGGTGGAGCTCCGCGAGGTGGACGTACAGACAGACCTCGAGTCGGCCGCCGCGCTCACCGCGCTCGCGCGCGCCATCGTGCGGCGGGCCGTGGAGGCTCCGGTGCGTGATCGAGCGCCGGAGCAGGCGCTGCACTGGTCGAGCTTCCGCGCCGCGCGCGACGGACTCGACGCGGAGATCTACTTCGAGGGCGCCCCGCACCCGCTCCGTGAGGTAGCCGGGCGGGTCGTCGCGTCGCTTGGCGAGCATGACGACCCGGAGCTCGAGGGAATCGCGCGAATCGTCCGCGACGGCAACGGCGCGGACCGGCAGCGCGCCGCGCATGAGCGCGGCGGCATGCCGGGCCTGCTCCGTTACCTCGCGGACGTAACCCTCAAGGGGGTCTGACCCCAGAGGGTTGTCAGACCCTAAGTGACGAGGGGTCTGACCCCTTGGGGTCAGACCCTAAGCCGCGTTACGCAGCGTCGCGCAGCGCTGAGACGGCGTCGTCCTGCGCCAGCCGGCGCAGTGCGCGGTCCTCGAGCTGGCGGACTCGCTCGCTCGAGAGCCCGAGCCGGCGGCCCGTCTCGCGGAGTGCCTGCGGCTGCTCGCGGTCCAGTCCGAAGCGCAGCGTGATCACGTCACGCTCGGCGTCGGGAAGCTCGTCCACGGCCTCCCGAAGGCGCTCGTCCTCGATGCCGGCCACGACCTCGTCCTCTACGGACGGGGCGTCGTTTGCGATCAGGTCGCCGAGGGCGGTGTCCCCGTCCTCACCGACACCCTGGTCGAGGCTCGTCGGGCCGCGATCGGCGCGACGGATGTCTGCCACCTCGTCGAGTGGCATCTCGACGAACGCGGCGATCTCCTCCTCGGACGGCGTGCGACCCAGCTCGACGGCGAGCTTGCGCTCGGCGTCCTGGATCTTGCGTGCCCGCGCCACGATGTGAACCGGCAGACGCACGGTGCGGCCCGAGTTCGCGAGTCCGCGGCCGATTGCCTGGCGAATCCAGAGCGTGCCGTAGGTGGAGAACTTGAATCCCTTGCGCCAGTCGAACTTCTCGACCGCGCGGATCAGACCGAGCATGCCCTCCTGGATGAGGTCTCCGAGGGGCAGGCCCTGGCCCTGGTACTTACGCGCGACCGAGATCACCAGACGCAGGTTGGCGTTGATCATCCGCTCCTTGGCCGCGAGATCGCCTCGCTCGATTCGCTTCGCGAGTTCGACCTCGTCTGCGGCAGTAAGCAGCGGGTGCCGGCGCGCTTCGTTGAAGAAGAGCTGGAGGGAATCCTCAAGCTCCGCCGGAGCGGCCTGGCGCGTCTCCGGCGTCTCCGCCGGACGGATCAGCTGATCAGTGGTCGTTGCTACTCCTTCGATTTGATAGTTCGAGACTTGTCGAAAGTATAGACACCAAAAGGCTTTGGCGGTTACAGCCCAAGCCCAGCCTGTTGGCATACCCATGCCTCGGACTAGATAACCAGGACAATTGTCCGGTACAACCCACAAGGTCAGCTAAATCCCCGGGTCCAAGGAGACACGGCATGCAGGTAGGCGCTCCCGACCGCGACCAGCTACGTCAGCTGGCCGAATTGCGGTTTGATCGACCGGTCGTGTTGAGCCTCTACCTGAACCTCGATCCCTCGGAGTTCGCCACGCCGCCGGCGCGCAAGACCGCCATCCGCTCGCTGGTGGACGACGCCGAGCGCCGGTTGCGGGACCAAGACGGCCTCTCCCACGACGACCGCATGGCGGTCCAGGCGTCGCTCGAGCGCGCCAGCAACTTCCTGGAGAACGATCTGCCGGCCGATGGCGCGCACGGCGTCGCGGTGTTCGTGAGCGAGCAGGCCGACCTCTTCGAGGCGCTGAAGCTGCCGCGCAGCGTTCCCAACCAGGTGGCCATCGGCCGCTCCCCGCTTGTCGGGCCGCTGGCGCGGCTTGAGCGGCGCGAGCGCTGGTGCGTGGCGCTCGTGAACAGGCGCGACGCACGCATCTTCCGCGGCTCGCCCGAGAACCTCAGGGAGATCGAGCAGATCCACGACGAGGTCTTCGGTCAGCACGACCAGGGCGGCTGGTCCCAATCCCGCTATCAGCGCGGCATCGAGAAGGAGAAGGACGACCACCTCAAGCACACGGGAGAGGCGCTGATGCGCCACTTCAAGCAGCAGCCGTTCGAGCGTCTGATCGTGGGGGGCCCGCGCGAGGTGGTGGCCGACTTCGAGTCGAAGCTCCACCCATACCTCCAGGAGCGGCTCGCCGGGCGCATCGAGGTGGACGTGGAGCATTCGAACGCGGACGCGGTGCTGGAGGCCGCTGGCCCGCTGATCGAACAGCTGGAGCGCGACCGCGAGAGGTCGGCGCTCGAGCTCCTGGGCGAGCGCGGCGTGGTGGGTGTCGAGGCCGTGCTCCCGCCTCTGCACGAGCGCCGGGTCGAGATTCTGCTGCTGGACGAGCAGTTCGGGGGAGTTCCGGGCGTCCAGTGCCCGGAGTGCGGCTGGCTTGGGCTCGAGGGCGAGCGCTGTCCCGCCGATGGCTCCGAGCTCGTGCAGCTCGACGACCTCACCGAGGCGATGATCGAACTGTCGGTGCAGCAGTCGGCCGAGCTGCTCGTGGTGCGGCACGCGCGCGCGGAGTTGGAGGGCCACGGCGGCGCGGCGGCGCTGCTGAGATTCTGAGCTTGCTGCGCGTCGGACGAGGAAAGGAGTCGTTTCCGCTCGCCGACGACGAGTTCGAGGCACTCGTTCGCGAGTACGACGACGTTGTCGTCGACCTGGGCACCGGGGATGGCCGGTTTGTGCTGCGCACGGCGCGCGAGCGTCGCCGCAGCCTGGTCATCGGCATCGACCCGGTTCAGGACGCGATGGCCGACGTCGCGCGGCGGGCGTCGGCGAAGCCGTCTCGCGGCGGTGTGCCCAATGCCCTCTTCTTGGTCGCGAGTGCGGAAGCCCTTCCAGCGGTTCTGCTGGGGCGCTCATCGCTGCTCACCGTGAACTATCCGTGGGGTTCTCTTCTGCGGACGCTCGTCCAGCCCGATCCGGGCGCACTGCGGGCCGTGGTCGGGCTGCTCCAACCGGGCGGACGCCTGATCGCGCTGCTGAACGCGAGCGTCACCGACGATCGCGACTACGGCGAGCGGCTCGGATTGCCGCCGCTCGAGGACGCGCACATCGAGGAGCGGCTCGTGCCCGGGTGGCGGGAGAGCGGGCTCGACGGCGTCACATGGCGCCGGCTGGAGCCAGACGAGGAGCCGAGCCATCACACCACGTGGGGTCGCCGGCTTGTTCGCGGTTCGAACCGCAGCACGATCGTGGTGGAGGGCGCTCGGAGCTAGGAATCTGGCGGAAGGAGTTCGAGCGCCGCCGCGTATGCCGCCTTGCGCGACATGCCCGTGGCGCGCTGAAGTGCCGCGGAGACCTCGCGCGTCGACGCACCGCGAGCGACCAGCTCGGCGGCCAGGACCGCGACGGCTCGGGGGAGGACCTCTGTGCCGTCCTCGCTCGACGCGCTCGCGCTCCGCCCGGCCACGACGATCGCCTCGCGTCCACGCCTCGATGCCACGCTCCGACTCGGCCGGCGCCTGCCACGGCGTGGCCTGCATGCTCCCCGTCCCCGGGTCGAGCACGACCACGCCGCGGGCGCCGGGGATCGCCTTCTCGATCGCGGCGATACGCTCGTGCCACGTCGGCCGACGGGACCGCGACCGCCACGCAGGTGGCCTCGGGTTCGAGGCGAGCCAGCTCACGCAGCTCCACGACCTTCACGTTCGAAAGGCCGACCCCGGCGACGGCGAGCGCCGACGGCAGCGGCCCAAGGCCCTCGGCGGGCAGCACGAAGTGCCCTCGGCTCCATGCAGCCTGTACGAGGTCGATCGCGGCCGGATCACGGGCGAGGTTTGCGTCGAGGAAGATGTGGGCGGCCTCGTCGAGGGAGCGGCTGGCCAGCTCGATGTCCTCAGCGCTCAGCGGCGAGCGCAGGTTCATGTCCACCGGGCGGGTGGCAGCCGCGCCAGGAGCGCTCCAAGGGGCGCCGGGCGACACCACGAGCGCGCCTCGACCTGCCCGCTCGTCCTGTGCCGGCGACATGGTCACCGTCACCGTTCGATCCGGGCTCCGTCAGCGCGGCAACAAGCCGAGGATCCAGATCCGACGCTCCCCTGTCCGCGTCGATCAGGAGCGCGTCGCGCACCGGCACCGGGTTGCGCCTCACGACGAGCCGATCGCCGGCGGCAAAGGCCGGATTCGCGTGTGCGCGGACGACGTCGGTCACGCCGTCGGCCTCGATCGTGAGGTCGATCCAGCCTCGGAGATCCAGCAGGTCGCCGCTCTCGACCTGCGCGCCCACCGCCGCCACGCACGTGGCCCGCGGTCCGATCTCCGGCTCGGTGTGAAACTCGACGGTCTTGGCGTGCGACGCGGTGATCGCGGCGTGCCCGCGTCCGATGATGGTGACCCGTCCGATGGCTTGCGTGACCTTACTGCGTACCCCTCAGCAGGTTCCAAGCGGTCCGGTCCGGGAACGGGTCAGGGGACCCCATCTTTCGAAAGGACGACCATGTTCAAGAAGTTGCTATTCGGGGCCGCCGCGGCAGGTGCTGTCGCGTGGCTCAGCAAGAACCAGGACACCGCCAAGCGGTACGTGGAGCGCTACGCGGGCCAGGCGAAGGGCGCCGCGACATCGGCGACGCCCGGTGCCGGACGCGCGCCCGCCGAGGAGCGCCTCAACGACCCGGCACTCGCCCGCAAGGTCGAGAGCGAGGCCTTCCGTGGAGACGAGATCCCCAAGGGCAGCGTCTCCGTGAACGTCGAGTACGGCGTGGTCTACCTGCGCGGCGAGGTGCCCGACCGCGAGCAGATGGACGCCCTCGTGGATCGCACGCGCCAGGTCGACGGAGTGCGCGGCGTCGAGAACCTCACGCACCTGCCGAACGAGGCGGCGCCGACGAAGAACGAGGCCAGCCAGGGAGCGGGCTCGCAGAGCAGCTAGCGGTCCAGCGGGCACCCCGGGCGTCGGTAGGCTCGGGGTATGCCCGAGCCCGCGATCGAAACGCAGCAGCTCGTTCGTGAGTTCAAGAAGGGGCCGCGCGCGGTTGACGGGATCGACCTGCGCGTCGAGTCCGGCGAGGTCTACGGCTTCCTGGGGCCGAACGGCGCCGGCAAGTCCACGGCGGTTCACATGCTCACCACGCTGTTGCCGCCCACGTCGGGGCGCGCCTGGGTGGCCGGGCACGACGTTGTCGAGGAGGGCAGCGCGGTGCGCGCCACGATCGGCGCCGCGCTTCAGGAGGCGGCGCTCGACCCGTACCTGACGGGCCGTGAGCACATGAAGCTTCAGACCGCCCTGCACGGGATGGCCAGGGCGGAGGCGCGCGAGCGCTCCGACGCGCTGCTCGAGCGGGTCGGCCTGGTGCAGGCGGCGGACCGCCGCGTGGGCGGCTACTCCGGCGGCATGAAGCGCCGGCTCGACCTGGCGCTCGCGCTCGTTCACCGCCCGCGCATCCTGTTCCTCGACGAGCCCACCACGGGGCTCGATCCGCAGAGCCGCACTGCGCTGTGGGAGGAGGTCCAGCGCCTGGCGAGCGATCGCGGCGTGACCGTCTTCCTCACCACGCAGTACCTCGAGGAGGCCGACGTGCTGGCGGACCGCGTGGGCATCATCGACCACGGGCGCATCGTCGCGGAGGGCACACCCGAGGAGCTCAAGGACGAGATCGGGCGGCCCAGCGTGGAGGCGATCCCCCAGGACCCTGCCGAGCTTCAGCACATGAAGGACGTGCTGTCGCGCTTCGGCGAGTCGGTCACGGGTTCGCCGAAGGGCGCCTCGGTGCGGCTCGCCGGAGGTGACGCCCAGCTCGCGGAAGTGGTCCGGGCGCTCGACTCCGAGAACATCGTGATCCAGGAGCTCCAGCTGCATGCGCCCACGCTCGACGACGTCTTCCTCGCGAAGACGGGCCGCTCGCTCGAGGGCGAGGCGGACGCCGAGCCCGAGCCTGAGCCCGAGCAAGCGGCGGCGTGAGCCAGGTCCTGCTGCTGGCGCACCGGTCGGTGGTGCGCACGCTGCGCCAGCCGGCGATGGTTGTGCCCTCGCTCGTCTTTCCGCTGCTACTGCTCTCGATCAACAGCAGTGGACTCGAGAGCGCCACGAAGCTGCCGGGCTTCCCGACCGACAGCTACTTCAAGTTCGCGCTCGCGATCGCGTTCGTCCAGGGAGCGCTCTTCTCCGCCAACAGCGCCGGCACCAACATGGCGAGCGACATCGAGAGTGGCTTCCTGAACAGGCTGTCGCTCACGCCACTGCGGCGCGTGGCGTTGATGATGGGCCAGCTCACCGGGATCCTGGCGCTGGGGCTGATCCAGGCGCTCACGTTCGTGGCCGTGGGGCTCGCGTTCGGCGCCGGCATCGAGGCCGGGCCGGGCGGCGTGGTGGTGCTGGTGGCCCTGTCGCTCACGATCTCGCTCGCCTTCGGCTGCATCGGTGCCTTCGTGGCGCTGCGGTCCGGCAACGGGGAGTCCGTGCAGGGCGTGTTCCCGCTCTTCTTCGCCGCGCTGTTCCTCTCGTCGATGGCCCTGCCGCGCAACCTGATCGAGAACGACTGGTTCCAGACGATCGCGACCTGGAACCCCGTCTCCTACATGCTCGAGGGGATCCGCTCACTCGTGATCGAGGGCTGGGACAGCGAGGCGCTCGCGCTCGGCTTCGCCTGCGCCGGCGGGGTCGCGCTGATCGCCCTCGTGGCGGCGTCATCCGCGCTGCGGACCCGGATGGTGCGCACATGAACCCCTTCATGTCTGCCGCGCGGGCGGTCGCCTGGCGCAACCTCCACAACTGGTTCACGAACCCGGCCATGATCGTGCCGAGCCTGCTGTTCCCGCTGTTCTTCTTCACCGCGTTCGCGGGCGGGCTCTCGCGCGTGGACTCGGTGCCGGGGTTCGACTACGAGGCCGGCTACACGACCTTCGTCTACGGCTTCGTGCTGCTCCAGGCGGCCACCTTCGGCGGGATCTTCACGGGCTTCTCGGTGGCGCGCGACTTCGAGTCCGGCTTCGCCCGGCGCCTCATGCTCGGCGCGACCAATCGCGGCGGGATCGTCGCGGGCTACTGGCTGTCGGCGCTCGGGCGCGCGATCTTCACCATCACGGTGATCACGCTCGTGGCCCTGGCCGTGGGTCTCGAGGTCCACGGCAACGGGATCGACGTGGTGGGCCTCTACACGCTCGCCCTTCTGATGAACGCGTTCGCGGTGCTGTTCGGGAGCGGCGTGGCGATGCGGCTGCGCACCATGCAGGCCGGGCCCGCGATCCAGACCCCGGCGTTCCTGCTGCTGTTCCTCGCCCCGGTGTGGGTGCCCTACAACCTGCTCACCGGATGGGTGCAGGCCGCGGCGTCGGTGAATCCGGTGACGCTCGTGCTGGAGTCAGGACGCGGCTTCCTCGCGGGCGATCCGGTAAAGGTCCTGCCGGCTTTCGCGGTCGTGGCGCTGCTGGTGGCGGTGACCACGCTCTGGGCGCGCGGCGGCCTTCGGAGCGCGGAGAAGGTCGCGTAACCTGACGCGAATGGCTGACGAGAACGAGGTCCGCGAGGCTGTGCAGGGCGACGGCTATGCCGTTGCGAACGTCGAGGCGCTCGGGGACGGGCCAGGCTTCCGCAAGGTGCGGCGCGAGCTCGGCGTGACCGCGTTCGGCGTGAACGCGATCGAGCTCCCGGAGGGGTACGCCACCGGCCGCCACTTCCACGAGGAGCAGGAGGAGCTCTACTTCGTGCACCGCGGGCGCGTGAAGATCACCTTGAACGACGACGATGAGCACGTGCTCGGACCGGGAGGCCTCGCGCGCGTGGATGCCGCGACGGTGAGGCAGATCGAGAACGTGGGCGACGAGCCCGCGCTCTACCTCGTCGCCGGCGGCAAGGACGGCTACGTGGGCCGCGACGGCAAGCTCCCCGAGGGCGAGACGAGCCGCTTCGGCCCGGCGGGCCAGCCCGGCTGAGCTTGTACGGCAGCGTCGCCATCGGCGCGGCCGTGCTGGCGGGCTGCCCCGTCTTCCCGGCCGACAACCCCTGGAACCAGCGCGTGGACGGGCTGCCCGTGCACGCGCGCTCCGATGCGATCGTCCGATCGATCGGGGCGAGCGACAACATGCACGCCGACTTCGGCTCCGGCCGCTACGAGGGCGCTCCGATCGGGATCCCGTACGTGACGGTGCGCGCAGGCCAGCGCCGCGTGCCGGTGAGCTTCGACTACGCGGACGAGTCCGATCGCGGGCGCTATCCGATCCCCCCGCGGGCGCCGATCGAGGGCGGGCGCGGCTCGGACGGAGACCGTCACGTGCTCGTGGTGGATCGCTCGCGCTGCAGGCTCTACGAGCTGTTCGACGCGCACCCGCTCGACGGTGGCGCGAGGTGGCACGCCGGCTCGGGAGCGATCTTCAACCTGCGCTCCAACCGGCTGCGCCCGCGCGGCTACACCTCGGCGGACGCGGCCGGGCTTCCGATCCTGCCGGGGCTCGCGCGCTACGGGGAGCTGCGCCGCGGCCGCATCAACCACGCGCTTCGCTTCACGGCGTCGAGAACCAGGCGGGCGTTCATCTACCCGGCGCGCCACTTCGCCTCTGACGAGACCGACCCGGACCTGCCGGCGATGGGGCAGCGGCTGCGTCTCAAGCGCGGCTACGACATCTCGCGCTTTCCGCGCCAGTCGCGGATCGTGCTCAGGGCGCTGAAGCGCTACGGCATGATCCTCGCCGACAACGGCTCGTCCTGGTACGTGAGCGGCGCGCCGAACCGCGGCTGGAACAACGACGACCTGCACTCGCTGCACGGGGTTCCCGGCAGCGCGTTCGAGGTCGTGGACACGTCCCGTTTGCCCCGTCCCTAGGCGGGTACATCCCACGCATGTGGGGATTGACAATCGTTGTCGCCGCCTTCGCGCTCGCCCTCGTGGTGATGTCGTTCACGTTCATGGGCGGCGCCGTCATCGTGGCCGTTCCGCTCGCGATCATCGCCATCGGGATCGCGGCATTCGCGGACTTCAACCGCCGGCGCAAGACGGCGCAGAGCATCCACACGCACCACCACGACGACGACGTGGACTTCACCGAGCGGGACCGCCGGACGCTCGTCTCCGAGTAGGGTCGCGCATGCGGCCGGTCCGCGTCGGCTGCTCGGGCTGGCAGTACGACAGCTGGCGCGGTCGTCTCTATCCGGACGGCCTGGCCAAGGGACGCTGGCTCGAGCGTTACTCGCAGGTCTTCGACACCGTCGAGGTCAACTCGACGTTCTACCGGCTCGCCTCAGCCGAGGCGGTCGCGGGCTGGGTCGAGCAGACGCCACCTGAGTTCGTCTTCGCCGCCAAGGCGAGTCGCTACATGACTCACATCAAGCGCCTGCAGAACCTGGCGGAGGGGATCGGGCGCTACTACGAGGGCATCGAGCCGCTGGTCGAATCCGGCAAGCTCGGCCCGATCGTCTGGCAGTTCCCCGCGAACTTCAAGCGCGACGACGACCGGCTCGGCGGCGCACTGCCGCTGCTGCCACCCGGGCGCCACTGCTTCGAGTTCCGGCACGAGAGCTGGTTCACGGACCCGGTCTACAGGCTGCTGCGGGCTCACGGCGCCGCGCTGGTGATCGCCGACCACCCGCGCTGGCCCTTCCAGGCACACGAGCTGACCACCGACTGGACGCTCGTGCGGCTCCACCACGGCCACCGCGGCCGGCGCGGCAACTACTCGGCGACCGAGCTGGACGAATGGGCCCGGCGGATCGCAGAGTGGCGCCGCCGGGCCGAGGTCTTCGTCTACTTCAACAACGACTGGGAGGGCTTCGCCGTCGACAACGCCCTCTCGCTCAAGCGGCGGTTGCAGCCGTCTCCAGACGCGTCAGCGCCCGCCGCAGGAGCCGCGACACGTGCATCTGCGAGTAGCCGATCCGCTCGCCGATCTCGCGCTGGGTGAGGTCGTGCATGAAGCGCAGCTCGACCACCTGCCGCTCGACTTCGGGGAGCGCGAGCCAGGTGCTGGCGATCGCGTCGCGGTCCTCGACCAGCTCGTAGGCCGAGTCCTCGCGCCCGAGCATCTCGACGAGCGAGGCGGACTCGCCGTCGTCGCGGGCGGCCGGCGCGTCGAGTGACGCCGCCTCGTAGCTCGCGGCAGGCCTCCTGCGCCTCGAGCACCTGCTCGAGCGGAGCAGCCGAGGTGTCCGGCGACCTCGCGGACCTTGGGCGAGCGGCCGAGCTCCTTGGACAGGATCTCCGTCGCGCGACTGACCGCGAGCGTGCGCTCCTGGAGGTCGCGCGGCACATGCAGCGACCAGCCCTTGTCGCGGAAGTGGCGCTTCAGCTCGCCGAGGATCGTCGGCGCGGCGTAGCTCGTGAACTTCGTCCCGCGGCCGGGCTCGAAGCGGTCGATCGCCTTGATCAGGCCAAGGCTCGCGACCTGGAGCAGGTCGTCGAAGGGCTCGTCGGTGTACGTGTAGCGCAGCGCGAGGTCGCGCGCCAGCGGCAGGAACCGCTCCACAAGCTCCTCACGTGCGGCGAGGTCTTGGAACCGGTGGTAGCGCTCCAGCAGCAGGCGCTCCGTCTCACGTGCGTCGGTGCCCACGCATGGGGCACGTCGGTGGCTCCGCGGCGTCAGCGGAACCACAACAGCTGTTGCAGTCATATCTCGAACCTTCCCGTCGTATTTGACAGTCAGGTCCGCTGCTCAACCGCTCTGCACGACTGTGCGACGTCCCTCTCGTGTACTCGGCGGGCGCCGATCCGGACCAGATGCTTCCCAAACCGGCGACCATCTGAATTTTCTCCTTCTGCCTTCGGAACTAAACCCTCACGGGCCAAATTTAAGGGGAATGTGACGGCGGTTCAGCGGGGGGACCCCGGGTACCGGCCCGCCATGGCACAAACAGTCGAACAAATCATGACCATCAATCCACGCACGGTGAACGTGGACGACGCGGTGAAGGACGCCGCCGTGGTGATGCGCGACAGCGACATCGGCGACGTGATCGTCATCGAGGATGGTCAGGTCACGGGCATCCTCACCGACCGCGACATCGTCGTGCGCGCCGTGGCCGAGGGTCGCGACGCCGAGTCCACACCCGTCTCGGACATCTGCACCACCGGCATCCGGGCGATCGAGCCGGACGCGAGCGTCGACGACGCGCTGCGGATGATGCGCGATGAGGACATCCGTCGCCTGCCGGTCGTGAAGAACGGCCGCCCCGTTGGGATCGTCTCACTCGGCGACCTCGCCGTGGAGCGCGAGCCGGACTCCACGCTCGCGGACATCTCGGCCGCCGCGCCCGACCAGTGAGGGACGAAGAGCGCAGGGACGAGGAGCACGATTCGCTCGGCCCCGGCGATCGCTCGAAGGACCCGGAGCCGCACGACGCGCTGAATAACCCGGTCGACAATCCGGACCAGACGGAGTGGCCGGACCCCTACGACAAGCGACCCGACCCGCGCTTCGACGAAGACCACCCGCAGACGGGCAGCGAGAGCACGAGCGAGCCGCATCCGTCGCAGGACCCCGAGGCCGAGCCCTGGGAGGGCCCGAAACGCGACAAGCTCGACGACTAGCCCCTGGCTAGACCCGCGCCCCGCGAAGGGCGGGCAGCACCTGCTCGCCGTAGACCCGCAGCGCCTCCTCGGGTGCCGCGCCGGACCCATTCTGGAGGCACACCACCGTCGCGCCGAGCCGCTCGACTTCGCGGACGCGCTCGGCATGCACCTCGGGATTTGACGACACGATGTAGGCCTCCCTGAACTCGTCGTCGGAGATTTCCTTCTCCGCACGCTCATACATCGCGCGCGGGTCGTGCCAGTCGTCGGTGAAGTAGTCGGGGATCTGGGTGGACTTCCAGACGCGCGATCCTTCCAGCGCGGTGTCGTCGTCCTCCGCCCACGAGAAGCCCGCCTGGAGGATGACCTCGCCCGGCTCCCTGCCGGCGTCGTCGCAGGCGCCGCGATAGGCGTCGATGATCCCGGGCGCCTGGTCGGGGTCGGCGAGCGTCCAGAGGCCGTCGCCGCGGCGCGCGGCAACGGCGGCGGCATGCGGCCCAAACGCGGACACGTAGACCGGTGGCCGGCGCTCGCCGCGAGTGTGCAGGTAGGCCGCCTTCGTGCGGTAGAAGCGGCCCTGATGGTCCAGGCGCTCGCCGTCGAGCAGCCGGTTGATGATCTCGAGCGCCTCGTCCATGCGCTCCACCTGCTCGGACACGGGCGGCCAGTCCATGCCGCAGGGCGACTCGTTGAGCGCCTCGCCGGAGCCGATTCCCAGGTATCCGCGGCCGGGGCAAAGCTCCTCCATCGTGGCCGCGAACTGGGCAACGACCGCCGGGTTGTGGCGGAACACAGGCGCGGTGACCCCCGTGCCGACGCCCACCTTCGAGGTTGCCTCGCCGCTCGCCCCGAGCAGTGCCCATGCATGCCCCGATTCGCCCGGCTCCCACCAGGGCTGGAGGTGGTCGCTCACGTTGAGCGCGTCGAAGCTGGCGCGCTCGGCCTCCTGCGCCTGGCGCACGAGCGCACTCGGGGGAAACTGCTCAGTCGCGAGCTGGATCCAGTAGCGCATGCGCGCTCCTTACCCCTTTTTCAACCCTCCAAGCCCGTGGCGTCGTGAGGCGCCCCGACCGGCTTCGATTCGGGCGAGCCACGCTGGCGCAGGTACACCGCGAGAATGGCCATGGAGCCCACCGCCAGGAACTCGGATTGCCAGTTCTGGAGCGTGTTCTCCCAGAAGCTCGGCGCTCGTGATGTAGTGCCGACCAGCTCAGCGGCTCCTGATGGTGGTCGAGCTGGTCCGCGTTGTACTGCGCGGCTCCGGTGATGGACTGGGCAAGCCACGTGCCCAGCCAGAACGTGCCCATCACAAGCACGAGCGAGTTCTCGTAGAGCGTGCGCCGGATGCCCGGCGACCTTCGCGAAGCGCGGCGAGTTCTGCTGCGCGTGCGGACCAACCTTCTGCGCCTGGTCGGACTCGCGCCCGGCCTCGTCAAGCCGCTTCGACTCGGGCGAGCCCCGCTGCACGAGCCAGACCGTGAGCAGGATGAAGAGCGTGAACTGGAGGTACTCGGACTGCCAGTTCTCCATCACCGCGCTGCCGAAGTCGGACGACAGGACGTAGCGGCCCAGGGACATCGTCGGGTCGCCGTGGCTCTGGGCGTTGTTGTTGAAGTCGGCGTGCCCCGCGATCGCCTGGCCGACCAGCGCGGCAAGGAACAGCACCAGGAAGACGATCGACATGCTGTTGTCTCTGACGAAGCGGCGCATGCTCAGTTGTGGATCAGCCCGATCGCCGAGTAGAAGAGAATTCCCCCGATGATCAGGCACAGATAGATGACGAACATCGCTCGCATCTCAGTTCTCCAGCTCGCAGTCGTAGGGCTGTGACGGCGCGGTCGGCTCGCAGCCTGCCGCGGACACCCTCCAGCCGTCCGGACCCTCGTCGAGGAAATCAGTGCCGCCCTCCGCCAGCGTCGCGTGTGCGCTGGTCACGTACACGCCCGTGTGCGCCACGGTGCCGCCCTTCGGCAGCTCGAGCGACAGGATTGCCGCAACACACGGCTTCTTCTCCTGCTTCTCGAGCTTCGAGGCCGTCGCCTCGCTGAGGGCGCGGCACGCGGCCTGGCCGTCCCCGTCCTCGAGCGCGGCGTGGAAGCGCTGCACCACGGCGCTGGCGTCGACTTCCCGGCCGGCCGTCCCACATCCGGCAAGGGCCAGCACCAGCAGGCACGTGAGTGAGGCGGCCTTGGGTCCCACGCAGGGGAGTTCATGCCCCGGTGTGCGCACCCGGCAAACCGGGTAGGCCTCTGCGCGGTGATGGGCTCACTTTGGTTCGAGGACGTGACACGGCCCCAGGGCGCCGCGCTCGAGCACGACGTGATCGTGGACGTGGCGGTGCTCGGGGCCGGGATCGTGGGACTCACCACCGCGCTCCTGCTCGAACGCCAGGGCGCGCGCGTGGCCGTGCTGGAGGGACGGCGCGTGGCGGCCGGCGCGAGCGGCTACAACACCGCCAAGCTCAGCTCGCTGCACGGGCTCAGCTACCGCAAGCTCGTCGCGCAGCCTCGGCGCGGAGGCCGCCAGGGCATACGGCGAGGCGAACGAGGCGGGCATCGCCCGCGTCTTCGAGCTTGCGGGCGAGCTCGGAATCGACTGCGACCTGCGGCGCAAGCCGAACTACACCTACACGGAGTCGAAGTCCGATCTCGACCAGGTGCGCGAGGAGGCGGAGGTGGCGGCCGGGCTCGGGCTTCCGGCCTCGTTCGTCGAGGACGTGGATCTGCCGTTCCGGACGCCGGGCGCCGTGCGCTTCGAGGAGCAGGCCGAGTTCCATCCCGTGAAATACCTGGAGGGGCTCGCCGCGGCACTCGACGGCTCCGTCTACGAGGGCACGATGGCCACGAATGTGCACGGCGGGCGGGTGCGCACGGCGGGCGGTCAGGTGGTGAGCGCCAAGCACGTCGTGGTGGCAACGCACCTGCCCTTCCTCGACCGCGGGCTCTACTTCGCCCGCTGCCACCCGGAGCGCTCGTACGTCGTGGCCGGCCGCACCACCGACGCGCCCGCGGGCATGTACCTCTCCACCGAGCGGCCAGCGCATTCGATCCGGGCGCATGGCGACTGGCTGCTGGTGGGAGGCGAGAGCCACAAGACCGGCCAGGCCGACGCCGCGGAGCGCTACGCGCGCCTCGAGGCGTGGGCGCGCGAGCGATTCGGGATCGAGCCCGAGCTGCGCTGGGCCACTCAGGACCACATGCCGGTGGACGGCGTGCCCTACGTGGGGCGCCACGACCCGCTCTCGTCAGGCGTCTGGGTGGCCACCGGCTTCCGCAAATGGGGTCTCGCGATGGGCACGGCCGCGGCCGAGCTGCTGGCCGCCCAGATCGGCGGCCGCGAACACGCCTGGGCGGAGCTCTTCGACCCGCAGCGCGTGCGGCCGAGGGCGAGCGCCGCGACCTTCGTGAAGGAGAACGCGAACGTGGCGCTCCGCTTCTTCGGCGACCGCGTGACGAAGCGTGGCGACGTGGACGAGATCGGCGCGGGCGAGGGCCGGATCGTGGGAGCGGGCCTCGCCCAGCGCGCGGTCTACCGCGACGACGACGGCTCGCTGCACGAGCTGTCCGCCCGCTGCACGCACCTCGGCTGCATCGTCAACTGGAATACCGGCGAGCGGACATGGGACTGCCCTTGCCACGGGTCGCGCTTTGCCGCGACGGGCGAAGTGATCGAGGGCCCGGCGGTCCGCCCGCTCAAGGGTCCTTGAGGCGGCGCCGGTCGGCCGCGATCTCGAGCACGACCTCGGCGTCGCCGTCGATGTGGGCGTCGGCCAGCGTCACCTGGTCACCCGCGCGCTCGAAGACCAGGTCGATCTTGGCATCGCCCAGCGCGAGGCCGGTGACCTCGACGCGGCCCAGCCAGCGCGGCAACGACGGCCGCACGATCACGAGCCGCTTCGCCAGGGCGTCCGGGCTCAGGCCGAGCCCCCATTTGAGGAGGAACGGGATCGAGCCCGCCGCCCACGCCTGCGGCTGGCACGCCACTGGATAGGGCACCGGCTCGTCGAACTCCTCGCGCGTGAAACCGGCGAACAGCTCCGGCAGGCGGTAGTCGTCGAACCGGGAGGCGGCCTCGAGCAGTCCCTCGAAGATCAGCGAGAAGTCTTCGTCGAACCCGTAGCGGCGGAGCCCGAACGCGATCAGCGCGCTGTCGTGCGGCCATACGGAGCCGGTGTGGTAGCCCACGGGGTTGTATGCCGGATGGCTCGACGCCAGCGTCCGAACCCCCCAGCCAGTGAACATGTCGTCCGACATCAGGACGTCGCGGATCGCGCGGGCACGCTCGTCGCTCACGCTGTTGGACCAGAGCAGGTGCCCCTGGTTCGATGTGAGCCCGGACCCCGGGCGCTTGTCGCCGTCGAGGCCGACGGCGTAGCAGTTCTGGTCGGGGCGCCAGAAGCGCTCGAGCTCCACCTCGAGCGCGCCGGCCTCCTCGCGCAGCCGCTCGGCGCGCGCGCCGTCGCCGTCGAGCTCGAACATGCGCGCCATCAGGCGTTTCGCGCTTATCACGTAGCCCTGGACCTCGACGAGCGCGACCGGCCCGGTGAGCGGCTCGCCGTCGTCGTCGGGAATGCCGTCGGCCGAGTCCTTCCAGCCCTGCGTGATGAGCCCGTGCGGAGAGCGGCGCTGGTACTCCACGAGGCCATCGCCGTCGAGATCGGCGTATCGGTCGATCCACTCGAGCGCCGCCTCAGCGGGCCCGCGCAGCTCGCGGAACAGGTCGAGGTTGCCGGACCAGTCGGCGTGGCGGCCGAGCAGGCACAGGAACAGCGGGGTGGCGTCCACCGAGCCGTAGTAGCGCGCGAAGGGCGTCTCGCCGAGCGCCGCCGGCTCTCCCACGCGCAGCTCATGGAGGACCTTGCCCGGTTCCTCGTCTCGCTCGTCGCTGTACTCCTGCCCGAGCCGGCTGGCCAGCAGCCTCAGCGTCTCCTCGGCGATCCCGCGCACGAATGACAGCGTCTGGAACGAGGTGATCAGGCTGTCGCGACCGAACAGGGTGGCGAACCACGGCACGCCGGCGGCGTAGTAGCAGTGCCCGTCGAGCTCGGAGCGGAGCAGGTCGAGGTCGTCAAGCGAACGCGTGAGGATCCGGTTGAAGAGCTGGTCGCTCGGAGGTCACGGTGGTGCCGTTCTCGTGCCGCTTGCGCGGTGCGCCGCTCCAGACCTCGCCGTCGGTGCTCTCCGAGACCTCGAAGTCCACCACCAGGTCGATCGCGCCGCGCGCCTCAAGGTCGAGGTCGAACATGAGCGAGCCGTTGTCCAGGACACGCGGTTCGGGCGTCGCGCGAATCCGTGTGGCGCGCCGCACTCCGTCGCGGCCGACCAGTGAGAAGCCGTCAGGACCAGCGTCCGGCGACGGCCGCTCGTGCTTCGGCACGATGCCGCGCAGCTCGAGCATCGGCAGGAAGTCCGCGCCAAGGCGCACCTCGATCGGCAGCTGGATCGGGTGGCGGTGATAGCTCCGCACCGCGATGCGCTGGCGCAACGCGCCCTCGGACTCGACGGTCCGCTCCACCCGCAGGCGCAGCGACTCGGCGGGCACCCGCCGCCCGTCGGCGAGCTCGAGGTCCGGATTCGTGAGCTCATGCACAGCCTGCATGCCGGCGGCATCGGTGGCCGTCAGGAGGCGGGGCAGCCGGTCGCAGATTCGGAGCTCGTGCACGCACAGGAAGCGGCAATCCCTGAAACCAGAGCCCCAGCGGATGCTCCACGTCGGCCGGCAGGCGGCCGTCGGGCAGGCTGACCAAGAAGACGTTGCCGTCCTTGATGACGATCGTGTCGGCGAGGTTCCCCAGCTCGCCAAGTGGGCTCCCCATGACAAACAGCATGCCCTGCGCGCCCCCGGGTACACATCGGCGGAGGGAAAGGAGTCCCGATGAAGATCGCAATGCTCGCACCGCCATGGATCGAAATACCGCCGCCCGGATACGGCGGTATCGAACAGGTGGTGGCGCTGCTCGCCGCGGAGCTGACCGAGCGCGGCAACGAGGTCACGCTGTTTGCGGCTCCCGGCACGCGCTCTCGCGCCGAGGTGCTGTCCCCGCTCGAGGGCCCGCACCCGGACGAGATCGAGATGGCCGTTTACGAGGCAGATCACGTGGCGAGCGCATTCGCATGCGTGGATGAGACGGAGCCGCCCTTCGACGTCGTGCACGACCACTGCGGCTTCACCGCGTTCGCGTTCGCGGACCGAATCGACACCCCGCTGGTGCACACGCTGCACGGGCCCTTCGCCAGTAACACGAGCGCGTTCTACGCGCGCCACGCGCACAAGGCAGCGGTGGTTGCGCTCAGCCGCTACCAGGCCGACCAGGCGCCCGAGGCGCTCGACGTGGTGGCCGTGATCGGCAATCCGATCGTGGTCGGGGACTTCCCGTTCCGCGCCGACAAGGACGATTACCTGCTCTGGATCGGCCGCTTCGATGACTACAAGGGGGCGCATCGAGCGATCGCCGTGGCACGTGAGTCCGAGTCGCCGCTGGTGCTGGCCGGCCCGGTGCAGCCTGGCCAGCAGGACTTCTTCGAGCGCGAGGTGGAGCCTCATGTGGACGGCGAGCGCGTGCGCTACATCGGTGAGGTGGGGGAGGAGAAGCGCGACCTCTACGCCGGTGCCCGGGCGCTCCTGATGCCGATCCGCTGGCCCGAGCCGTTCGGACTCGTCATGACCGAGGCGATGGCGTGCGGCACCCCGGTGATCGCGTTTCCGGAGGGCTCGGCCCCCGAGCTGGTGATCGACGGGGAGACCGGCTTCATCGTCGACGACGAGCGGGCGATGGTGAAGGCCCTCGGGCGCCTCGAAGAGATCGACCCGGCGCGCTGTCGCAGCAGCGCGGAGGAGCGCTTCGACGTGGCGCCCGTGGCCACGGCTTACGAGTCGGCCTATGCCACGGTGATCGGCCGCGCCCGCTCACCCATTCGTTGACGCGGCTCAAAAAGGGGACTAGCCTTCCTGCCCCCCCGAGGAGAGCGAATGGCCTATCTGAACTGCCCCACCTGCCGGCTGACGGTCTACAGCCCGGCACTCGGTATCCACAGCGAGGACTGTCCGCGCTGTCGCGCGAAGCTCGGCCAGGTCAGCCGGCTGTTCAAGTCCTCCATCCCCGCGCGGCTGTCCGAGGCCCGCAAGGGTGAGGAGCGGACCCAGGCGCAGCCCTAGCGGCTGCCACAATCACGCGCCATGGAATCGATGCCGACCACGGATTCGGTCGCGCGCCAGGGCGAACAGCTCGCGGCGGTGACGAACGGAATCGTCCAGCTCTTTCGCGAGTACTACGGGCGCGGCCCGGACAAGGCGAAGAGCTACATCCTGGATGACCACATCGTCGTCTGCGTGCTCGAGAACACGATGACGACGGTCGAGCAGACGCTCGTCAAGAACGGCGAGCACGGCATGGTCAGGCAGGTGCGCCTGAGGTTCCAGGAGGCCATGGCGGATGAGTTCACGAGCGTCGTGAAGAGGGCGATGGGCCGGGGCGTGTCGGCGTACCACAGCCAGCTCACCATGGAGCCCGACATGGGCTTCGAGTTCTTCGTGCTCGAGGATTAGCCGCTAGTCCTCGACGGCCTTGTAGGCGATCTGGAGGAAGTCCGAGATCGTCATCGCCGAGAGCACGGATGCGGTGAAGCGCGTCGAGCGCGGCGCGAACAGAAGGCCAGCGTGGAATCCGCCCGACGCCCACAGCCCGAGGCAGTACGGGCAGATCAAGAGTTCGCCGACCGCCCGCCGCAGTCCGCGCCCGCGGGCCTTCTCCTCGACCTCTGCGGGACCCCCCTTGCCCTGGAGCTCTGTGAACGGCGCCCGCACGAACGAGGTGATCTTCTTTTTCGCCACCAGACGGCTGAGCTTGTAGCTCGCCGCCCCGATCAGCACGAGGTCCTGAAGCTCCACGCGCTCCGGCAGGTCGCGGCTGGAGCGCTTCGCCGCCGCAACCGCTCCGGCCAGCGCGCCGTTGAACACCAGGGCAAACGTCGCGTACGCCGCGAACGGCGGACGCTCGTCCGGCTCGGCGTAGCCGGAGTACGGCCCCGCTTCCTCCTCACTCACGCGCTCTCCTGGTGCTCCATCTTGCGCGTGTCGCGCGGCTCCACGAACGGCTCCTTGTCGGGCGGGCGCATGCCGTCCTCGATCGCGCGCTCGCGCTCGAGCTCCGCGTTGAACTCGGCGCCGAGCAGAATCACGATGTTCGAGATCCAGAGCCAGACGAGGAACACGACCACGCCGCCGAGCGCGCCGTAGGTCTTGTTGTACGAGCCGAAGTTCGAGACGAACAGCGCGAATGCACCGGAGGCGATCAGCCAGCCGATCACGGCGAGCACGCCGCCCGGGCTGATCCAGCGGAAGCCCGGGTGCTTCACGTTCGGCGCCGCCCAGTAGAGGAGCGCGAACATGAAGCTCACCACCACCAGCAGCACCGGCCACTTGGCGATGTTCCAGACGCTGACCGCCGTGCTTTCGAGGCCGACAAGGTCACCGACCTTCTCCGCGATTCCGCCGGTGAGGACGACGGCGATCGTCGAGATGGCAAGCAGCGTGAGCAGCACGAGCGTGAGCGACACGCGGACGGGCAGGGTCTTCCAGATCGGCCGCCCCTCCTCGATGTCGTAGATCGCGTTGGAGGCCCGCATGAACGCTGCCACGTAGCCCGACGCCGACCAGAGCGCGCCGAGCAGGCCGATCACGAACAGGACGCCGGCGGCGCCCTGGTCGCCCTGGAGGTTCTCGATGGCGCTGGTGAAGATCTCCTTGGCGGGTCCGGGCGCGACCGTGCCGAGATTGTCGATCAGCGGCTGCGTGGCGGACTCGCCGACCAGACCGAGGATCGAGACGAGCACGATCAGAGCCGGGAAGATCGCCAGCACCGAGTAGTAGGTGAGCGCTGCCGCCCAGTCGGTGAGGTTGTCCTCCTTGAACTCGGCGACGGTTCGCTTCAGAACCGGCCACCAGTGCCGGACCACGGTCAGCGTCTCCGAACCAGGCGCAGCAGAAGCAGCAGGGCCACAACGCCGCCCGCCACCGCCACGAGCGGCACCGGGTTGTCGCTGACTTCCTGCTGCTTCACGTCCGCCTTGTGCGACAGCGCGTCGACGGTCTCGCCGAGCTCGCGGCGCGTGCGCTCGATCTCGCGCCGGAGCTCTTCCGGCGTCTGCTGCTGGGTGGGGGTCTCGCTCACGACCTGGCCCTCGCCTTCACGGTGTCGATGTCACGCTGCACGCTTTCGATTGCGAGCTCCGGCTTCGGCGGCCCGGCCTCGTCCAGCTCCTTCTTGCCGGTGAGGGCGAGGATGCCCGCCACGAGCAGGAGCCCGAAACCGATCGCGGCGGCCGCGATCCACGGCTCGAGCACGGTCGCGAGGCCGAGAACGGCCGCGGCGACGAGCGCCCCGATGCCGTAAAGCGCCACGAGTCCGGCTCCGCCGAACATGCCGGCGCCCTTGCTCGCGTGCCTGCCCTTCTCCGTCAGCTCGGCCTGCGCGAGCCGCATCTCCTGGCGGATCAGCGTCGAGGTCTGGCGCGACAGATCCTGGACGAGCTCGCCCAGCGGCTTGTCCTGGTCCGTTCTCCGGAATCGCGTTGAAGTCTCCATGCGGGGCGTCTACCCATCCTGGTGGGCGGTATGCACCGCGTCCAGGGCAGCAACGACCTCGTCCGCGAGGGCGGAGCCGTCCTCGCTGCGCACGGGCGTGGCACGCACGCGCACGATGACCTCGCCGTCGACGAACTCCTCGAGGTCGATCCGTGGGTCCGTCCGCGTGCGCACAGACACGCCGTCCTCGATCCGCTCCTCGACCTCACTGGGCTTTACGCGCGCGTCGAGGCGGGCGCGCATGTCCACTCCCGACGGCTCGCGGAGCGGTACGACCGCACCCGAGGGCACGACGTTGTTCGGCACGAGGATCCGGTCCTCGCCGTTGGCCAGCGTGGTGTAGAGCAGCCCGAGTGACGCCACGGTCCCCTCGACCTGGCCGGCCACGCCGCCCGCGTGCATGCGCACGCGGTCGCCCACGCGGAACGGGCGGGCGCTCAGCAGCACGGTCCCGGCGATCAGGTTGCCGATCGTCTGCTGGGCCGCAAGACCGAGGATCACCGCCGTGATCGCCCCTCCGACCGCGAGCGTCTGCGGCTTGAGCCCGGCCAGCCGGAGCGCGATGGCGAAGCTCAGCACCAGCGTCATCAGCCGGATGAGGAAGCCGACCGTGCCGGCGGTGCCGGGGTCAAGCCGCCTCAGCAGCGTGGGGCCGACCGCGCGGCCGAGGTTCATCGCGAACGACCAGCCGAGGATCACCAGGGCGATCACGCACGCGATCCGCACGGGCACGTCGAGCCCGAACAGCTCCCTGCGATACGAGTAGGCGAGCACGACCGCTGTGATCAGCGGCAACAGCACGGCAACGTGCGTGCGTGAACGCTTCGCGCGCTCCGCAGCGTGCTCGCGCAGCTGTCTGGCGCGTGCGTACATGGGTTCCACCTCAAGCCCTACCGACCGCGCTCTCGGGCTAAACGTTCAGGCGGCCTCTGCGAGGCCTTCGACCTCGCGCGTAGTGGCGAGCCGCTCGAGCGCCTTGTGCTCGATGCGCCGCACGCGCTCGGGCGAGAGCCCCAGCTGTCTGCCCGCCTCGCGCAGCGGAGTGGGGTCGTCCCCGTTGATGCCGTAGCGCAGCTGGATCACGCGCCGCTCCTGCTCCGAGAGGTTCTCGAGCGCGCTGCGAACGGCCTCCTCGCGCAGGGCGATCTCGGCCTCCTCGGACGGCTCGAGCTCCTCGCTTGCGAACAGGTCACCGAAAGCGGTGTCCTCGCCCTCGCCCACGGGGCGATCGAGACTCGTGACGGTGCGGGCCGCGTCGCGGGTCTCCTGGAGCTCCTTGAGCGTGATGTCGGCGGCCTCCGCGATCTCCTCGTCGGTCGGCGCGCGCTCGAGCTTCACGGCGAGCTCGCGCTCCGCGCGCGCGATCTTGCGCTCGCGCTGTCCGATGTGCACGGGGATGCGGATCGTCCGGCCCTGGTTCGCGAGGCCGCGCTGGATCGCCTGCCGGATCCAGAAGGTCGCGTAGGTGGAGAACTTGTAGCCCTTGCGCCAGTCGAACTTCTCGGCCGCGCGGATCAGCCCCAGGATGCCCTCCTGGATCAGGTCCAGCAGGGACAGGTCGTGGCCCTGGTACTTCTTGGCGAGCGAGACCACGAGCCGCAGGTTCGAGTTGACCATGCGCTCCTTGGCCTCGAGGTCGCCGCGCTCGATGCGCTTGGCCAGCTCGACCTCCTCATCGGCGCTCAGCAGAGGGTGGCGCCGGATGTCGCGGAGGAACAGCTGGAGCGCGTCGCCCGTCATCGTCGCGAGCTCGCCGTTGCCGTAGCTCGTCGGCGCGTCCGCCTGGCGTCCGCAGTCGTCGGTGACGTCGATGCCGCGCGCCTCGAGCCGGTCGGCCAGATCCTGCGCATCCTCGTCGGAGAGGTCGAGCTCGTGCGTGAGCTCGGATACCTCGGAGAGGTTCAGGCAGCCCAGCTCGTCGCCACGGCTGATCAGCGCTTCGATCTGCGAGGTGTCCATCATTCACTCGGTACCCATCGGCCGGGTGAGAAAACGATCTAGACGCCGGGGTATTCTGCCGCCATGGGATCTGACGAGTCGGCCTCGTACCTCACGCTGGAGGCCGGCGCATCCGTTATCAGCGCAGACGGCGAGCGGATTGGGACCGTCGAGCACGTGCTCATGGACGAGGCCGCCGACATCTTCGACGGGCTGGTCATCGACATGAGGCTGGGACCCGGAGGGCTCCACTTCGTGGACGCGCCGGAGGTGGCCGAGATCGGACCGGATGGCGTGCGGCTCACAATCTCCGCAGGGGAGGCGGAGCACCTGCCCAAGCCGTCCGCCAACCCCGCGGTCATGGAGCACCACGGCGTGGAGGACTCGGAGGGCAAGCTCGAGCACAAGCTGCGTCGGGCCTGGGAGATCGTCTCAGGGCGTGGGTAGCAGCGAGTCGATGCGGCGCCGCGCCCGGGAGATCCCGCGCGCGTATGAGGCGATGTCGGCCCAGGGATCGCCCTTGGCCTTCAGTCGCCGCATGACGTTGGTCACGTTCCAACGGTCGGGCCGCAGCTTGGAGTCGGACAGCTCGTCCCACTCGATCGGCGTGGCCACGGGCGCGCCGGGGCGAGGCCGGACGGCGTAGGGCGGCACGGCTGTCTGCGCGTAGCCGTTGCGGGCGGTGTCCACCAGGATGCGCTCGCCGCGGTTGGCCTTGCGGAACTCGGTGGTCAGCTCGTCGGGATGGTTCGCTGCAAGCACGCGGCCCATGTCGCGGGCGAGCGCCCGCACGTCCTCGAAACCGGCCCGGCGCCGCAGCGGCGTCCATACGTGGATGCCCTTCGAGCCGGTGACCTGCGCGAAGGGGGAGAAGCCGAGCTCGCGCATGAGCTCGCCGGACCAGCGCGCGGCGCGCCGGACCGCGGCGAAATCGCCGTCCGGGGGCGGGTCGAGGTCGATCACCAGCCGGTCCGGCTGCCAGACGCGGTCGGCGCGCGAGAGCCAGACGTGCGGCGTGACCGTGTTCTGGCCCACCAGATAGACGAGCGTCGCGGCGTCGCGGATCACCACGTGCGTGACGCTCCCGTTCGCCTTCGGCACCTCCACGCGCTTGATCCAGGCGGGGAAGTAGTCCGGGATGTCCTTGTGGAAGAAGCCCTTGCCCTCGATCCCGTCGGGGAAGCGCTGCATGCTCACCGGCCTGCCCGTCACGTGCGGCAGCATCCAGTCCGCCACGCGCTCGTAGTACGAGGCGAGGTCCGCCTTCGAGATGCCGTCCGCCGGGAACAGCAGCTTGTCCGGGTGCGTGATCTCCACGGTCACGACGGCAGCTCCCGAACCACCTCGGGCGCGGGCTTGTCGTCGCGCAGCCCGAGGAAGCGCGGGTGGCGCAGGCGGCCGTCGCGGGTCCACTCCGTGAAGCCGATCTGCCCCACCAGCTCGGGCCGCACCCAGTGCGTGCCCGGCGGGATCGGCTTGAAGGGCTCGAACGGGGATTCGTCCTGCTCGAGCTCACGCATGCGCTCGCCGAGCGCCCGCAGCGTGTGGTGGTCGAAGCCGGTGCCGACCTTGCCGGCGTAGCGGAGCGTCCCGCCGTCGTCGTAGTAGCCGACCAGCAGCGCGCCGAACTCGGTGCGAGAGCCCCTCGGCGCGGTGTACCCGCCGATCACGAGCTCCTGCTCGGCGTGGCACTTCAGCTTGAGCCAGTCGCGCGAGCGCCCACCGCTCAGGTAGGGGCTGTCGGCCCGCTTCGCCATCACTCCCTCGAGCCCCTTCTCGCACGCCTCGCGGTACAGCTCCTCGCCGTGCTCGCCGTTGCGGTGGGGGTTGAAGCGCACCGGCCCGCCGAACTCGAGCGCACGGCGGAGGCGCGCCTTGCGCTCGCGCAGCGGCAGGTTGCGCAGGTCCTCGCCGGCGTGGCGCGGGAGGTCGAAGAGGTAGAGGAACACGGGCACGCGCTCGCGCCCCCGCCGCTGAAGCCTGGAGAAGCTCGTGATGCCGTTCTCGAAGGCCACGATCTCGCCGTCGGCGATGAAGTCGTCGGACGGCTCGCGCTCGAGGGCCTCCACGATCGTGGGGTACTCGTGGTTCATGGCACGCCCGGTCCGCGACACGAGCCGGACACCCGAGGCGTCCCTCGTGGCGAGGCAGCGGATCCCGTCGAGCTTGCGCTCGAAGATCCAGTTCGGGTCGGAGAAGGGCGTGTCGGCGAGCACCGCCTTCATCGGCTCGATCACTTCTCGAGCTCCTCGATGGTGCGCCCGCTCACGACCGATTCGGGCCGCTCCGCGACCGGATCGGGGCCGTCGGCCTCGTCGTCGCGGCGCTTCACGAGCAGCCAGCGTCGGCCCTCGATCTGCCGCAGCGACCATCCGCCCTGCAGCTTCTCGCCCTCGAGCCGAAAGGACGCGTGTCCGGCAGCGAGCGCCTCCTCCATCGGTTCTTCGCGCAGGTTCTCGTAGCTGCCGCGGTCCCAGACGATCACCGGCCCGGCGCCGTACTCGCCCTTCGGGATCACGCCCTCGAAGTCGCCCCACGAGAGGGCGTGGTCGTCAACGGCCATCGCGAGTCGCTTGTCGCGCGGGTCCATCGACGGGCCCTTCGGGACCGCCCACGATCGGAACGTTCCAGCCACCTCGAGCCTGAAGTCGTAGTGCATGCTGGTCGCGTGATGCTGCTGGATCACGAAGCGCGGCATTCACGCCCCGGTTCCCCGCTCGAGCGGCTGGATGGTCAGCGGGCCCTCGTGGCGCGTTTCCACCTGGAGCGTGGAGTGTGAGATCTGGAAGCGCTCGCGCAGCAGCTCCGCGAGCTCGCGCCGGTGCGCCTGCGTGTCGCAGCCGGCGCGCACGGTCACGTGAGCCGAGATCGCCGGGAAGCCCGACGTGACCTCCCACACATGCAGGTCGTGCACCTCCACCACGTGGCTCTGCGCGGCGAGCAGGTTGCCGATCTCCTCCGGGTCGAGGTCGCGTGGGGCGGCCTCGAGCAGCACGCGGCCCGAATCGCGCAGCAGCCCGTAGCCCGAGCGCAGCATCAGCGCAGCCACGACCAGCGCGGCGATGCCGTCCGCGCGGGAGAAGTCCGTGAGCAGGACCACCGCACCCGCGATCGCCGTGGCGATGAAGGCGAACAGGTCGGTGAGCACGTGCTGGAAGGCGCCCTCGACGTTCAGGCTGCTGCGGTTCGCACCCGCGAGCACGCGCGTGGCAGCCAGGTTCACCACGATGCCCACGATCGCCACCACGAGCACGGCCAGGCCCGCCACCTCGGGCGGATTCACGAGTCGCTGGATCGCCTCGATCGACGATCAGCACCGCCAGGCCCACGAGCGTCGCCCCGTTCAGCTGGGCGGAGAGGATCTCAGCGCGCCGGAATCCGAACGTGAAGCCGCCGCTTGCCGGCCGCCGGGCGAGCCGGGCGGCGAACAGCGCGAGGGCGATCGCGCCAGCGTCCGTGAGCATGTGCGCGGCGTCGGAGAGCAGGGCGAGCGAGTCCGCCAAGACGCCGGCCACGACCTCCGCGACCATCAGCCCGAGGATCAGGACCAGGGCGATGGTCAGGCGCCGCGTGTCGTCCGTGTGGACGTGTCCGTGGTGGTGGTGCCCCACGCGGGAAGGGTCGCATGCTCGTTTGTCTGGGCGACCTGCGGGTAAGTCCACTGCCATGAGCGGCGCTCGGGACGCGGGGAAGAAGGGTCTTGAGCTCGGCCTGGCCGCGATAAGGCACACCCGCTGGTGGCTGCAGTGGCAGACGAATCGCCACGCCTTCCGCGAGGTCGCCGAGCTCGAGCTGCTCCGTCCGCCGGCCGCCGGCGCGGAACGACCGGCCGCCTGATCCTGACTTACTAGGGCAGTGCCTCAGGGGTCGGCGCGGTCTGCGTTGGGTCGGGCGGCGGTGTCACGGGTGCGGTGTCCGAAGGTGGCGCCTGCTCGGGAGCCGTCTCAGTCGCCGTCGGCTCGTCAGGGGTGGTGCCGGTCTGGTCCGGCGTCGTCGGCTTGGGGGTCGCGTCCTGTTGTGATTGCTCGCTCTTTCCAGAGCCGCCCCAGAACGTCGTACGCGCCCCGCCCTTGCCGATCGAGCCGCCCGAGACGAGGTCACCCGCGGTCAGCGCTACGACAGCGATCAGAAAGGCGATCGCCGCCGTTGCGGCCACCGCGCCGATCGCGATGCGCCGCCGCGGAGCACTGCCCGTGGGCTGGCGGTAGACGCGCACCGGGCCGGACGCCGTCTCGGGAGGGGCCAGCTCCGCGTGCCGTGGTTGCAGCGGATCGCCGTGGGGCGCCGCGACGGGTTCCCGTGGACTCGCGGCGCGCCTGCTGAGCGCCGGCTGGTCGCTGGTCCACGCGCGCGCGATCCGCTCGGTTGGGCGGTGCAGCGCCTCGCTGAGCAGCGTCACCAGGACAGGCGTGACCGCCGCGGCTATCCAGGTGCCGTGGATCCAGAGTTGCGAGGTGACGGCAGCCGCCGAGGCCGACGCGACGCTTGCGATCGTCAGCGTCCGCGTGTTGATGCGGCGCTCCTCCTCGCGCTCGGCTGAGCGAGTGGCGGGAGGCATGCGAGCCGCGCACAGTAGCGATGTAGGGTCACGAGCGGTGGCGGACTCGCCCACACACGAGGCCGACGTGGTGGTGGTCGGCGCCGGACTGGCAGGTCTGGCTGCGGCGCGGGAACTGAGCTCCCGCGGGGTGTCCGTGGTCGTCGTGGAGGCGCGTGACCGCGTCGGCGGGCGGGTGGAGAACCACGACATCGGCGGCGGGAACGTCGTCGAGGTCGGCGGGCAGTGGATCGGCCCGACCCAGGACCGGCTCGCCGCCCTGGCCTCGGAGCTGGGCGTGGAGACGTTTCCCACGCATGGCCAGGGCCACAACGTGATCGAGTACGGCGGAGCGCTGCGCCGCTACACGGGCACGATCCCGCGGATCAACCCGCTGGTGCTGCTCGACGTGGAGCGCGCCCAGCGCCGGCTGAACCGCCTCTCGCGAAGCGTTCCGCTTCACGCCCCCTGGGAGGCGCCGAACGCCGCGAACCTCGACGGCCAGAGCGCGGCAACCTGGATGCGCCGCAACCTCGCGACGAAGGGCGGTCGGACCCTGCTCGAGCTCGGTATCGAGGCCGTCTGGGCAGCCCAGCCGGAGGACATGTCGCTCCTGCACGTCCTCTTCTACATCCACTCGGCCGGCAGCCTCGAGCTGCTCTTCGACACCGAGGGCGGCGCCCAGCAGGACCGCTTCGTGGGCGGCTCGCAGCTGATCCCGCTGCGGATGGCGGAGGGGCTCGGCGAGGCGCGGATCGTGCTCGGCGCGCCGGTGCGGCGCATCGAGCACTCGCGCGAGGGGGTGACCGTGCACGCCGACGGCCACGTCCTGCGCGGCCGGCGCGCGGTCATCGCGGTGGCGCCCACGCTCGCCGCGCGGATCGCGTACGACCCGCCGCTGCCCGGCTATCGCGACCAGCTCACACAGCGGATGCCGCTCGGGACCGTCGCCAAGTGCATGGCGATCTACGACGAGCCCTTCTGGCGCGCGGATGGCCTGTCGGGCCAGGGCGCGAGCGATCGCGGCCCGGTGCGCCTGACCTTCGACAACTCGCCGCCGGACGGCTCACCGGGCGTGCTGCTCGGCTTTCTCGAGGGCCGCCGAGCACGCGAGCTCGGCCGCATGCCGGCCGACGAGCGCCGCACCGCGGTGATCGACTGCTTCACGCGCCTGTTCGGCGACCGCGCGGCCGCACCGGACGCCTACGTCGAGCGTCTCTGGGCTGAGGAGGAGTGGACGCGCGGCTGCTACGGCTGCCACATGCCCACCGGCGCGTGGACGAACTACGGGCCGGCGCTCCACCCGCCCCTCGGCCCGCTGCACTGGGCGGGCGCCGAGTACGCGCACGTCTGGAACGGCTACATGGACGGCGCGGTGCGCTCGGGCGAGGCTACGGCGGCTGAGGTGGTTGAGGTCCTGTAGCCGGGTACGAGGCCGGCATGGGACTAAGACTTGAAGGCAAGAAGGTCGCGTTTCTCGCGACGGACGGTGTGGAGCAGGTCGAGCTGACCGAGCCCTGGAAGAAGGTCGAGGAGGAGGGCGGCACGCCCGAGCTCGTCTCGCTGGAGAGCGGCGAGATCCAGGGCTTCGACCATCTCGACAAGGGCGACACGTTCAAGGTTGACCGGACGGTCGAGGAGGCCCGCGAGGGCGACTACGACGGCCTGGTGCTGCCGGGCGGCGTGGCCAACCCGGACTTCCTCCGCATGGACGAGAACGCAGTGAGCTTTGTGCGCTCGTTCTTCGAGGCCGGCAAGCCGGTGGCCGTGATCTGCCACGGCCCGTGGACGCTCGTGGAGGCTGACGTGGTCCGCGACCGGAAGATCACCTCGTGGCCGAGCCTGCGGACGGATATCCGGAACGCGGGCGGAAACTGGGTTGACGAGGACGTGGTCGTGGACAACGGCCTTGTCTCGAGCCGCAAGCCGGATGACCTTCCGGCCTTCTGCGACAAGATGGCGGAGGAGATCTGCGAGGGCAAGCACGCCGATCAAACCGCGGGCGCCACGCGTTAAGCGCAGATTGTGGCGCGCCCAGCGGAGTATTTCCGGCGCTCAGCGGGTATCGCCCAAGTGAACGTGCCCGAGGAGGAGGGAACTCTCTGATGAAGACCCCGCGGTTTTTGGCCGTGTTGGTGGCGATGGTGGCGCTGGCGATCGCCGGCTGTGGAAGCGACGACAGCGATAGCGGCGGCAGCGGCGACGCCGAAAAGGCGACCCAGGCCAAGGCCTCGGGCAACGTGACCTGGTGCATCGGCAAGGACACCAGCGGCGCCTTCGGGACGGTCATCGACGCCTTCAACAAGGCGAATCCGGACGCCAACGTCAAGCTCCTCGAGCTGCCTGAGGACGCGGGCGAGCAGCGCAGGCTTCAGGTCCAGCGGCTGCAGGCCAAGTCGACCGAGTGCGACGTGCTCGGCACGGACGTGATCTGGACCGCGGAGTACGCGGCCCAGGGCTGGCTGCTCGACGTCTCCGACTTCATCTCCGAGAACGGCGACAAGTTCATCCCGTCCACCGTGGACACCACGGAGTTCGAGGGCAAGAACTGGGCGGTCCCGTTCAACTCGAACGCCGGCTTCATCTATTACCGGACCGATCAGGTCGACAAGGCGCCCGATAACTGGGAGGACCTCTACAAGGAGGCCGGGGAGAACGACGGTGTCGTCTACCAGGGCTTCCGGTACGAGGGCCTGACCGTGAACTTCCTCGAGCTCGTCTACAGCGCGGGGGGCAGCGTGCTGTCCGAGGACGGCAAGGAGGCCACTGCCGACTCGCAGGAGGTCAAGGACGCCCTTACGTTCATGGCCGACGGCATCAAGAACGGTGACGCTCCGAAGGCTGTGACGACGTACAAGGAGGAGGAGTCGCGGCGCGCGTTCGAGTCCGGCAACGCCACGTTCATGCGCAACTGGCCGTACGCGTACGGGCTCGGCAAGGACTCGAAGATCGCGGACAAGTTCGACATCGCCACGTTCCCCGGCTTTGCCGGGAATGAGGGCGCCGGCGTGCTCGGCGGCTACAACCTGGCGATCTCGGCGTACTCGGAGAACAAGCCGGGTTCGCTCGCGTTCATCGAGTTCGCCACGGCTCCGGAGCAGGAGAAGCTCATGGCGACGGAGGCATCGCTGCCGCCGACGGTGACCGCCGTCTACGACGACCCCGCGGTGAAGAAGGCAATGCCGTTCGCGGCGGAGCTGCGGGACGCCATCGACCAGGCGCAGCCGCGCCCGGTGTCGCCGGTCTATCCGCAGATCAGCGAGGCGATCTTCAACAATGTGTACGCAGCGCTTCAGGGGGAGATGTCGCCCGACGAGGCGGCGAGCAAGATGAACGAGGAGATCCAGAAGGCCCTCGAGACGTTCTAGAGGCATGGAAGCCGCTACGGCCAGAATGGGTCGAGGCCGCAAGAAGCGCGGCAAGACCTACGGGAGTGAGGAGAGGCGCCTAGCCGCGCTCCTCCTCACCCCGGCCATGGCCGTCATCGCGCTGGTGGCGGCGTACCCGATCGGGTACGCGTTCTGGCTGTCGCTGACCGAGTACAGCGTCCGTGAGCCCGGCAAGTGGCGCTTCGCCGGGTTCGACAACTACACGGAGGCCTTCGGCTCCAGCGAGTTCTGGGCCGCGGTGAAGAACACGTTCATCTTCACCGGCATCTCCGTGACGCTGGAGCTTGCGATCGGACTCGGCATGGCCATCGCCATGCACGAGGCGTTCAAGGGCCGCGGCATCCTCCGGACGGTCGTGCTCGTGCCGTGGGCCGTGCTCACGGTGGTGAGCGCGATCACCTGGCGCACGCTGTTCGAGCCGAACCTCGGCCTCGCACCGCAGATCCTGGACGCCATCGGGATCGGCGGCGACGTGGTCTGGCTCGGCCAGGAGGGCTACGCCATGGCGGTGATGATCCTGGCGGACGTGTGGAAGACGGCGCCGTTCATGGCGCTGCTCCTGCTCGCGGGGCTCCAGGTGATCCCCGACGACGTGTACGACGCCGCGAAGGTCGACGGGGCCACCACCTGGCAGCGCTTCAGGCGGATCACGATCCCGCTGCTGATGCCGGCCATCCTCGTGGCCCTGATCTTCCGCACGCTCGACGCCCTGCGGATCTTCGACCTGCCATACGTGCTCACGGGCGGGTCGAACGGCACCACCACGCTGTCGCTGATCGCGCACCAGGAGCTCACCGCCAACCGCCTGATTGGCTACGGCTCGGCGCTGTCGGTGCTCACGTTCATCATCGTCATGGCGGTGTCGTTCCTCTACATCCGCACCGTGGGCGGCAACATCAGATCACTGGCGGAGGAGGGCTGATGGAGGCTTCTGGTGGAGTCGTCGCGCCCGGCACCGGCGTTCGCGAGGGCGAGAAGGAGCGCGAGGAGGCCCGCGCGGATGTACGGCGCGGCCCACAGCGCAACTGGGTCCGACCACTGTTCATGTGGATCGCGGTCTTCTTCATCTGCGTGTTCTGCCTGTTCCCCTTCTACTGGCTGATCAACGTGTCGCTGAAGACGGGCTCGGACCTCTCGCAGTCGGACATCTTCCCGCCGAACCCGACGCTCGATAACTACAGCTCGATCTTCAAGAACGACAACTTCACCTCGGCGCTGAAGAACAGCGTGATCATCACGACGATCACCACGATCCTCGCCCTGATCGTGGGCTCGTTCGCCGCCTACGCGCTGGCGCGGCTGCGCTTCAAGCGCAAGTTCCTGCTCCTGGCGATCATCCTGTCGATCTCCACGTTCCCGGCGATTGCGATCGCGGCGCCGATCTTCAAGCTGTGGACCGACATCGGGATCTACGACACGCGCATCGGCCTGATCATTCCCTACCTCACGTTCGCGCTGCCACTTGCGATCTACATCCTCACCTCGTTCTTCAAGGAGATTCCGAAGGAGCTGGAGGAGGCGGCGCTCGTGGACGGGGCCACCTACTTCCAGGCGTTCCGCAAGGTCGTGCTGCCGCTCGCCGCTCCCGGCCTCGTCACGGCCGGCCTGCTCACCGCGTTCTTCGTCTGGAACGAGTTCCTGCTGGCGGTCACGCTCACGAGCTCGCCAGACGCCTTCACGGTGCCCGTGTCCGTGGCGAACTTCACCGGCAGCCAGAAATTCGAGGTGCCGCTCGGAACGATCAGCGCGGCGTCCGTGGTCATCACCATCCCGCTCGTGCTCCTGGTGATCATCTTCCAGAAGCGGATCGTGGCCGGCATGACGGCCGGCGCGGTCAAGGGCTGACGTTTTTCCGGGCGCGGCCGAACGGCAGCAGTGAAGGGGTTGGTTTTCAGCGAGTGTCCTGCCCTGTGGACCGTATAGGTGCCCTAAGCAGGATGGTCGATCCCGTCAGTGCTCGTCGTTCCCGGACCCACTAGCCTCGACGCCGCATGTGGTGGCAGGACGCCGTCATCTACCAGATCTATCCGCGCTCGTTTCAGGACTCTGACGGGGACGGGGTGGGCGACCTCCGGGGGATCGAGCAGCGGCTCGACCACCTCGCGTGGCTCGGCGTCGACGCGCTCTGGCTGTCGCCGATCTACCCGTCGCCGATGCACGATTTCGGGTACGACGTGGCGGATTACAAGAGCGTGGATCCCGTCTTCGGCTCGCTCGAGGACTTCGACAGCCTCGTGGCGGCGGCGCAGGCGCGCGGGCTGCGCGTGCTCATGGACGTCGTGCCGTGCCACACCTCGATCGAGCACCCGTGGTTCCGTGAGCACCCCGACTGGTACATCTGGGCGGACAGCCCGAACAACTGGGTGGCGGCGTTCGGGGGATCGGCCTGGAGCGAGCTGAACGGTCGCTACTACCTGCACTCGTTCTATCCCGAGCAGCCTGACCTCGACTGGCGTAACCCGGAGCTGATCGCGGCGATGCAGGACGCGCTGGGGTTCTGGATCGAGCGTGGGATCGCCGGCTATCGCGTGGACGCCATCGACCGTCTGATGAAGGACGCGGAGCTTCGCGACGACCCGCCCGCCACCGAGCCCTTCGCCCTGCCGCTGCACGAGGAGGCCATGAGGCTCGCGGGGACCAACTCTCGCAACGCGCCCGACATCGGCACGGCGCTTGCGAAGATCCGCGAGGCGGTGGGCGACCGGCTCCTGGTGGGGGAGGTGTACCTGCCGAGCGCCGAATGGCAGCCCTACCTGGAGCACCTCGACGCGGCATTTGCATTCGAGCTGCTGCACTCGCCATGGGACGCGGAGCGGATGCGTGCGGCGATCGAGGCGAGCACGCGCCGGCCCGGCGCTGCGTGGGTGCTCTCGAATCACGACTTCGGGCGGCTGGTGACGAGGTTCGGGCAAGAGAACGCGCGCGCCGCGGCGCTGCTACTGCTCACGCTCCCGGGGCCCGCCTTCCTGTACCAGGGGGACGAGATCGGGCTGGGCGACGCCTCCGCCGGCGAGCCGAGCCAGGATCGCTACGGGCGCGACCGTTTTCGCCACCCGATGCAGTGGGACGACTCGCCGAGCGGCGGCTTCACGACCGGGGAGGCGTGGCTGCCGCCCGTGGACCCGGAGCGCACCAACGTCGAGGGCCAGCGCGAGGACCCGCGCTCGACGCTCTCGCTGGTGCGCGACCTGCTCACGGTGAGGAGGGTGCTGGGCGACGGTTTCGAGCTTCTCGATGCCCCGCCGGGCGTGCTCGCGTACCGCCGCGGCGACCATCTGGTCGCCATCAACACGACTCCGGAGGAGGCGCGCGCGCCGCTTGGCGACGAGCTCGTGCTCGAGACCGTGCCGGGCGTATGGAGCAAGGGAACGCTCGCCGCGCACTCCGGCGTGATTACCCGGTCTGACGAAGGGGTAGGACAGCGGTGAGGGGGAGATAAATGGCCGAGATCAAGCTCGACAACGTCACGAAGCGGTTCCCGGACGGATACGAGGCCGTGCGGGATCTGAGCCTCGACATCAAGGACGGCGAGTTCATGATCCTCGTCGGGCCGTCAGGCTGTGGCAAGTCGACCGCGCTGCGCATGATCGCCGGGCTCGAGGACATCACCGACGGCGAGCTGAGGATCGGCGGCGACGTGGTGAACCAGCTGGCGCCGAAGGACCGCGACATCGCGATGGTGTTCCAGAACTACGCGCTCTACCCGCACATGACCGTGCGCGAGAACATGGGCTTCGCGCTGCGCCTCCGCGGCGTCGACAAGGAGGAGATCAACAAGAAGGTCGAGGACTCTGCCCGGATCCTGGACCTCGAGCCCCACCTCGACCGCAAGCCGTCCCAGCTCTCGGGCGGTCAGCGCCAGCGCGTGGCGATGGGCCGCGCGATCGTGCGCGACCCGGCGGCCTTCCTGATGGACGAGCCGCTCTCGAACCTCGACGCCAAGCTGCGCGTCCAGATGCGCACCGAGGTGGCCCGGCTCCAGCAGCAGCTCGGCACCACGATGATCTACGTGACCCACGACCAGACCGAGGCGATGACCCTCGGCGATCGCGTGGCCGTGATGCGCTCCGGCGTGCTCCAGCAGGTCGGCTCGCCGATGGAGCTCTACAACGCCCCGATGAACCTCTTCGTCGCCGGCTTCATCGGCTCACCCGCGATGAACTTCATGCCGGCGACCGTGAAGGGCGACACGGTGAAGCTGCCGTTCGGCGACGTTCGGCTGCCGCAGGAGATGCACGACAAGCTGAGCCAGGGCGAGGGCCGCCAGCTGATCGCAGGGATCCGGCCTGAGCATTTCGAGGACGCTTCGCTGGTGGGAGACGCGAAGGAGCGTGGCTCGACCTTCCGCGCGAAGATCGAGGTCGTCGAGTCGATGGGCTCGGAGCTGTACGCGCACTTCACGGTGTCGACGGACGAGACGATCGAGTCCGACGAGCTGCGCGAGCTGGCCGCGGACGCCGGCGGCGGCGAGGTCCCGAGTGCGGGCGAGGGACGCATCGTCGCGCGGCTCGATCCGGCTGCCCAGGTAAAGCAGGGCCAGGAGGCGGAGCTCTGGGTGGACGCCACGAAGCTCCAGCTCTTCGACCCCGACGACGGCCGCAACCTGATGGTCGACGGCGGTGGCCCGCCGGCGGTGGGCAGCGAGTCGGGCGGCGAGCAGCCCGCTACTTCAACTCGCGACGAAGCTTCCTGACCATCGAGTCGTCCTCGAGCCCCGGGTGCTCGAGGTCGTGGCGGACCGCGTCGATCACCTCGTCGGTCCATTCGTGCGTGCGCAGGATCAGGTAGCGCAGGTGCGCGACCTTCATGTACGCCTCGGTGTCGCTCACGCCCTTCGGCACGAGCTGCGCCTCGCGCAGCATCTCGACCACCGGCACGTACTCATCGCGGAACCACGCCTCGGCGACCTCCTGGCGCGATAGCTGCTCGTTGCGGGCCTGGCTCGCGCGGAAACCCCACGCCTCCACGGCCTCGGCGAGCGCGGCGTAGCGCCACTCGTCGCTCAGGTGGATGCGCTCGCGCGCCTCGTTCGGCAGCGGCACGCGCTCGAAGAAGAGGCGCTGGTGGCTCTTCAGCGGCAGGTCCCGCATCCGGATCGCGCGGTCCGCGCCGACCTGGGTGAGGACCTCGGTCACGTAGGCGTTGATGTCGCGGTGACCTAGCGCGCGCGCCACCGACACCCGGTGGTGCCCGTCCTTCACGAAGTGCAGCTCGCCGATCCGGTAGACGTCGATGGGCGGCATCGCCTCGCCCTTGCGCTGGGCCAGGTTGATGCGCTGCCAGCGCTCGCGGACGCGGGGCGAGGTGGGGCGGAAGTCGCGGTCGAACTCGCGCTCGCGGTCGACGGTTCCGATGATCGAGTCGAGCTCGATCAGCTCCAGGCCCAACCTCCGCTCCCCGACGCGGCCGAGCGCGCGGGCCACCTCCTCGAACGGGAGGATGTGGTCCACGTCGTCGACCCTGCGCAGGCGGGCGGACAGGCGCGAGAGGGCGCGCCTGCGACGCGCGCGGCTGAAGTCGTGCTGAGCGTCGGCGCTCGGAAGCCCGGTGTCCCTGGCCATGGTCCGAGAGTACTCAGGGAAGGAGCAGCACGGAGCGCTCCCGTGTGGTGGCATTCGCCGCCGGGTCGGCGGCACAGACCGTTACATGCACCCGCATGCTGCGCCCGGCCCGCAGGGCGCGCCGGGCCGCGCGCGGAACGGCCACTGAGATGATGCTGGACCCGCGCGGCGCCGGCTCCCGCGCGGCTGCTCGGCGCGTCTGATCGCCGATGCTCGCGCTCGCCCCGACGAGGCAGTCCTGCTCGGGGCATCGCACACTCACCACAATCCCGCCTGCGGCAAGCGGGTGCTGGCGTGCGGCGATTCGCGCGATCAGGGGTGGCGGCGTGACGTCGTCGTGCACAGGTGGCGCGCACTTGTTCGCGACGAGCCGGCGGGCCTCCTCGAGGTGGGGCTGGTAGCCCGAGCGGTTCTGGGGAGCGGGCCGCTCGACGTCGGCGATCCACTCCCCGAAGCTGCCCGGGTCGGCGGCCGGATCGAGCTCCACCTGCGCCACGCGGCGCTGGCGGACCGACGCGGCCGTGTCGATGAACCACTTCACCTGAAGCTCGGGCCTGCGCGGAAAGCCGCGGTAGTCGCCGCTGTTGAGGCTGTGGTGCATGCCGAAGAAGCCGTGGTAGCTGTCGCCGCGAAGGTTGCGCAGGCCGCTCTCCGCGATGGCCGCCATCACAGGCAGCTCGTGCGGCAGGCCTCGCTCGGCGGCCGCGCGTGCCATCCAGCGCGCGAGCCGCTCCTTCGGCGCGCTGTCGCCCGGGTAGAGCGCGGGGCAGGGCTCGTCGAAGTCAGGCGCGGGCGCGCCGCCCTGGGCCAGGGCGGGCGAGGCGTTCACGAGCACGGCGAGGAGCGCCGTCGCGAGGACGGTGGAGCGGACCACAGACCCGCATCGTGCCAGGAAGGCCGGTCAGCCGACCACGAGCCGGAACGCCCCCGCCTGGACCGTGAAGCGCGCCGGGCCGATGGTCACGAGCTCGCCATCCACGTTGAAGGCCGTGTCGTCGGGCACCAGCACCTCGGCGGTGGTGCAGCTCGAGTGGAAGGCACGCGGGTGGTCCGTGACCCCGCCGGTCCGCAGGCGGTAGGCCAGACCCACGAGGCCGAGGCGCGGCCCGGCCTCGATCGCCACGACCTCCAGCCGTCCGTCGGAGGGGTCCGCCTCCTCGATGGCGGCCCCGGCCCCGAACGCGCCCGAGGCCGCGACCGTGACCTGCCACGCATCCCCGGCCAGAAGCTCGCCGCCGTCGCAGTCCACGAGGCACCGCAGCGGCTTCGCGGTGAGCCCCGCGCTGAGCGCGCCGAGTCCGTAGGCCAGCGGCCCCAGCAGGCGCTTCCAGGAGCCCGCAGTGCGCGCGGCCGGAGCCGGCAGGCCCGCGCTCGCCACGTTCACGAACGGCCGGTCCTGGTTGATCCAGCCCAGCTCGAGCTCGCGCAGGCGAGTGCCGCGCACGGCCAGCTCGCAGGCCTCGGACAGCTCCGAGGGAAGTCCGAGCCGGTCGGCGAAGTCGTTCGCGGTTCCCGCCGGCACCACGGCCAGCGGGATGCCCGCAGCACCCGCGGCGGCGGCTGCCCCGGCGATGCTGCCGTCGCCACCCGCCACCACTAGCCGGTCGGGCCTCGACTGCGCAGCCCGGTCGAGCTGCTCGATGCCGAAGCGCCTGACCCTGGCGCCGGACGCCTTCAGGCACGCAGCGCAGCGCTCGGGATCGCTCGATCCCGAACCCTCGTTTGCCACCAGCGCAACGGTCGTCGTCGCGCGTGCAGGCTCTCCATGCGTCTTCCCTGACGCCCCCGCTCGTGCCATGCTCCTCGCCTTCATGGATGCCCAGGCGCGCGTGTTCGTAACCCGCCCGTTGCCAGGTGAGGCGCTTTCGCGCCTCGAGGCCGTGCACGATGTGGAGGTATGGCCCGAGCGGCTGCCACCTCCGCGAGCGGAGCTGCTCGCACGGGCGCCGCAGCTCGAGGGCCTGCTCTCCCTGCTCACCGACCCGGTCGACTCAGAGCTGATCGACGCCGCGCCCAACCTGCGCGCGATCTCGAACTACGCGGTGGGAGTGGACAACGTAGACGTGAATGCGGCAACGGCGCGGGGAATCCCGGTCGGCAACACGCCCGGGGTGCTCACCGAGTCCACGGCCGACCTCGCGCTCGCGCTGCTGCTGGGCATCGCGCGCCGGCTCGCCGAGGGGGAGGCGTTCGTTCGCCGCGGCGAGTGGGACACCTGGGAGCCCGGCCTGATGCTTGGCCGCGACCTGCACGGGGCCACCGTGGGCATCGTCGGATACGGCCGGATCGGCGTGGCGGTGGGTCGCCGCCTCGAGGGCTTCGGCTGCGAGCTGCTCACCACGAGCCACAGCAGCGGCGGCGTGCCTCTCGATGAGCTGCTCGAGCGCTCCGACTTCGTGACGCTCCACTGCCCGCTCACGCCGGAGACGCGCGGCCTGATCGGGGACGAGGCGCTCGCGCGGATGAAGCCCACGGCCTACCTGGTGAATACGGCGCGCGGCCCCGTGGTCGACACGGACGCGCTCGCACGCGCCCTCCACGCCGGCGAGATTGCGGGGGCGGCGCTCGACGTGACCGACCCGGAGCCGCTGCCCGGGGACCATCCGCTGCTCGAGGCGCCGAACCTACTGGTCGTGCCGCATGTCGGCTCGGCCACGCACGCCACGCGCGGCCGCATGGCGGACATCGCGGTCGACAACCTGCTCGCGGGGCTCGCCGGAAAGCCGATGCCCCATCCGGTGAACGGCGACTCGATCACTCTCCAAGCACCTTGATCACCATCCGCTTCGGCCTCCCGCCGTCGAACTCGCAGTAGAAGACCTGCTGCCACGGCCCGAGGTCGAGGCGCCCGTCGGTCACGGGCACGATCACCTGGTGATGGACGAGCAGGTTCTTGAGATGGGCGTCGCCGTTATCCTCGCCGCCGCGGTGGTGGCGATAGTCGCCGGGGTCGGGGAGGAGCTCGCGAGCCACGTCGTTCGCGGGCGGCTTCCAGCTCGGCGGCGCGACCTTGTCGAGCCACTCGAGCACGTCCTCGTGGAGGCCCGGCTCGTCGTCGTTGATCCAGACGGCGGCGGTGATGTGCATCGCCCCGACGAGCACGAGGCCCTCGGCGATGCCCGCCTCGTCAACGGCGGCCTGCACGTCGTCGGTGATGCGGATGAACTCCCGGCGCTGCTCGGTGTGGAACGTCCGGTGGATCGTGTGAGACTTCATGCCATATGAACCTCGGTCTCGAAGGCAGGGTCTGTGTCGTCACTGGTGGCTCGCGCGGCATCGGCGCGGCCACGGCGCGCATGCTCTCGCAGGAGGGGGCACGGGTGCTCACCGTGGCCCGGCAGGGCGCCGACGTCGAGCTCGACGTGACCGCCGCCGATGCGGGGGAGCGGGTGCTGGCGGCGTGCCCGGAACCGCCGTGGGCGCTCGTGAACAACGCGGGCACGAGCCAGGCCCGGGCGCTCGAGGACCTCACCGACGCCGACTGGCATGAGCAGTGGGAACTGCACGTGATGGCTCCGATGCGGCTGATGCGCGCGCTTGCACCCGCCATGGCGGACGCGGGCGGCGGGCGCGTGGTGAACGTGAGCTCGTCCGCCGGCCGGCGCCCCTCGGGCCGGCTCGACGCGTCCTACTCGGTCACGAAGGCCGCGGAGCTGTCGCTCAGCCGGGTGTTCGCAGATGCGTTCGCCGCTCGCGGCGTGCTCGTCAACGCAGTCACTCCCGGCGCTGTCGAGGGCGAGCTCTGGAAGTCCGAGGGCGGCCTCGCCGATCAGATTGCGGCGCGCACCGGATCGACTCGCGAGGAGGTGCTTGCCGCCACGCGATCAAGCCCGCCGCTCGGCCGCATGGGCACGGACGAGGAGGTGGCCGCCGTGATCACCTTCCTCTGCTCCGAGCGCGCGTCGAACGTGACCGGCGCGGCGTGGGCCGTGGACGGCGGCTCGGTGCCGACGCTCTAGAAGTCGAGGTCGTTCGGCGCGGGCTCGGTGAACATGCCCGTGGTGATTGCGTTCCCCGCCCGGTCGGTCACGCCCGCCACGGGGGTCCAGCGCATGTCCTCGGCGGTAGCCCACGGTGGTTACGGCTCCGACGATTGGAGCACCGAGCGTGATCGTGATCGCGCCGCCGGACTGTGTCATGGTCGATCCGTTGAACGACAGCGTGCTGGTCGTGAAGTCGTGCGCTCCTGAGGTTGATCGTGCCGAACGGGACCTGTGTCGTGCCGGCCGAGTCCCAGACCTGGAGGCGGTCGCCGCCTCCCTGATTCACAAAGCGGACCTGCACGGGCGTGGCCGCGCCCGTCCAGTTCGCCAGCAGGGAGAAGGTGTCGAGGGTGTCGTTCGTCGTGAGCGTGAGCACGTCACCCACCTCGGGACGACCCGCGATGCCGCCGCTCGCCGAGATGTTGGTCGGCGCCGGGACGACGTTGTCGATCGTGGCGCTGCCGCCCAGGTTCGAGACGTTGGCCGCCACATCGGTCGCGGTCACCGTGTAGAGCTTGGGACCGTTGGGCAGGGCTCCCGAGGTGAGAACCGCGCTGCTGTAGTTGTACGTCTGGCCGCCCGCCGTGACGTTCCCGGCGGTCAGCGGCACCGCCGTCTGGCCCGCGGTCACGTTCGCCACGTTCGCGATTACCGTCGCCGTGCCGCTCGGGGGCGTGCCGACATCGGTCACCTGCGCGTAGATGCGGTAGGTCGCGCTCGGCTTGACGAAGTCGGTGGCGCCGACAGGAACGCCGGCGGTGTTCTTGCCGATGGCAACCCGGGCGATCGTCGGGCCGCGGAAGTCCGGCATCGCCGTGATGATGTTGCCGCCCGTTGCTGGTCTGTCCCGCGAATGCGCCCTGCGTCACGCCGATCGTCGCCGACGCGACCGAGAGCGCGGCCACGGCCACGAGCGCTGCCCACTTGGCCCTACGCGCCCTGGTCACCGTCGTCCTCCTCGGTGCGCCAGATGGAGGCCAGCTCGAGCACGAGCAGCAGCGCGAGCGCGCCGCCCAGCATCAGCACGAACAGGCCCTTGGAGCGCGCGTACATCAGCGCCCAGCCCAGCTTCGGGATGCGGTAGACCACGCGGCCGATCTCCTGGCCTGAGGCCACCTGCCAGCGCTCCGACGCGGTGTTGGCGTCGCCGCGGGTGCGAAAGACGACGGACGCTCCCGCGGCGCGCATCTCGCGCACGCGGTGCGTGATCAGGCGATCTGCGTTGTCGGGGTCGCGGAAGGTCACGACGTCCCCCGGGCGAGCGTCGAGCGGCGCGATCGTGCGCACCACGCTCACGTCGCCGGTGCCGAGAGTCGGCTCCATGCTGCCCGAGAGCACCACCAGCGGGCGCGCATGGAAGGCCAGCGGGAGCGCGAGCGCGATCCCGATGCCGATCGCAAAGCCGGCGGCCGTCATGGCGGCGAAGCGCAGCAGCGACCGCAGCACACGGAGCGCCGGCATCGCGCGTTCGATCAGCCGAATCCTCAGGCGGCTGCGGCGGGGTGTGGCAAGCGCGGTCATCGCCGCGACACCTTGGTGAGCTCAGCGTCGAGCTCGAGGTCCACGGCCACCCGGCGGCCGGTCGTGTTCTCGGCTCCGGCCGGGATCCAGGCGCGCACGCGAACGACTCGCTCCTCTGCCTTGTCGAGCCGCAGGGAGCTGCTGGTCCAGTCGCGCAGGCCCGCGAGGGTGGTGGACGCGAGCGTCCGGCCACCGGCGCGGAGCTGCACATGCACCGCACGGTCGAGGTCGTGGTTCCCCATGCGCGCCCGTAGGCGCACGTCCACCGGACCGCGTGTCACGTTCGTCACCGGGAGCACCGCCCGGACGGACTTCCCGCCCGGCTCGAGTCCGGCGACCTTCAGGAAGGCACCCGTGCGCGGCACGTGGACCTCACCGGGTGCCACCGCCGTCATACGAACGCCCGCCCCCAGCGACTGGCCGGAGGCGGGCACCCGAAAGGCGAGCACCAACAGCGCCGCAAGCGCCAGGCCGGTTGCGATGCCGACGGTGCGGATTGGTGCGATTGCTGAACTCATGTCAGCACGGGAGGCGCATGCGCGCCCCTCGCTCTACTGGTTCTGGGCTTCCCAGCGCAGCGTGTGCGTGCCGGTGTTGAGGCCCTCGGCCAGTGGGTCGTTGTCGATCGAGACCGTTACGCGGTACACGAGCTTCTCGTTCTGGTCCCAGTCGCCGTCCACGCCCGGAGTGGCTGCGTAGCCGCCGCCGTAGGTGGTGGCGAAGCTGGGGAGGTCGGCGTCGTACAGAGTGCCGACCGAGTTGAAGCCGGTGCAGGACGGGAAGCTCGGGGTTGCCTGCGTGCCGTACTCGACCTTGAGGTTCGCGTACGGACCAAGCGAGCCAAGCGCGCCGGGCACCCGGTACATCTTGATGTCGGCCGGCAGCGAGCCCGTGTACTCGACCTCGATGCAGCTTTCCTTCGGATCGTTCGGCTTGGCCGTGGCGATGCTGTAGAGCGCGCCGTTCGCGTCGTTGTCCTGGACGTCGACGGTGCCTGCCGTGATCTGGTTGTTCGGGTTGTCCGTCTGGCCGGAGAAGGCGGAGAAAGCACCGACCGTAGCCACTGCACCGACCACGCCGACCACAACCAGTGAACGCAGAATCTTCTTAGTCTTGTTCATTCCCCCACTCCCTTCCGTTGCCTGGGTTCTAAAGCGAGTTCTTGGTGTGACGGAGGCGTAGGGGAAAAGACGACTCCGCTGGATGGTTGTCGGCTTCCGCATCCCCCAAATGAGGTAGCTGGACAGATGTTCGAAGTCCGGAGCGGCCCCTATCGTGGGATCTGTGTCCACGATTCCGTACCGGATTAGGCGCTCAGATCGCGCTCTGTACGCGCGAATCCTGGTCGATGCGGACGGTGTCCAGGTCGTCGTTCCGCGGCGCTTCCCGCTGCGAAACGTTGAGCCGTTTGTCCAGGAGAAACGTCCATGGATTGAGCGGACGCTGCGCCGAATGCGCGAGTCGGAGAGCGAGGTGCCGCGCCCGCAAATCCAGACTGGGGGCGGGATTCCGTACCTCGGCGAGCGCTTGATTCTGAACATGAGCGCCGAGCCGGGCCGAACTCGTCCGTTTGTCTCCCGTCGCGGCGAGGAGCTCCGCCTGGTGCTGCCGCCGGACGCCGAGCCCCGAAAGGCGCTCGAGGCCTGGTATCGACGGCAGGCGCGTCCGGAGGTGGCCGTGCGGCTCGACGCTGCCGTGGCGCGTGCGGGGCGCAGCTACACGACGCTCCAGATCCGCGGCCAGCGCACCCGTTGGGCCAGCTGCTCCACAAGTGGGGCGATGAGCTTCAACTGGCGCCTGCTGCTCGCGCCGGAGGAGATCCTCGACTACGTGGTCGAGCACGAGGTCGCACACCTCGACGTGCAGGACCACTCACAGCGCTTCTGGCGCCTGTTGGCGAGCCGCTCGCCGCACTGGCGCGAGCACGAGGCGTGGCTGCGGCGGCACGGGCACGCGCTGCGCCTCTAGCCGGGGTCGTTCACTCCCAGCGAAAGAAGCGCACGGCCAGGAAGAGCGCCACCACCGCCCACGCGGCCACCACCAACGCCGCCGTCCCCACATCGGTCGAGCCGCCGCCCACGATCGCCTCCGAGAGCCCGTCGACCAGGTGCTTCAGTGGCAGCGCCTCGGCCACCACCTTCAGGGCCTCCGGCAGCTCGTCGGCCGAGTAGAAGACGCCCGAGATGAAGATCACGGGCAGGAAGATCGCGTTCGTGTACGCCGGCGCGGCCTCCTCGTTCGGGATCACGTGGGAGAACGCCACGCCCAGCGCCGCGAAGCAGATCACGCCCAGCACCGTGAACCCCGCGAGCATCAGCGGGTCCTGCGGCCAGTCGACGCCGTAGATGAGGTTGCCGATCGTGACCACGAGGGTCACCTGGAGGATCGCGTTGAGCGTGGCGGAGCCGATGAAGCCGGCCAGGTAGGCGCCCGCCGGCATCGGCGTGCCGCGAATTCGCTTCAGGACCCCCTCGTCGCGCAGCCACGTGAGGTTGTACGCGAGCGCCGTGAAGGTGGTGGCGAGCACGCCCATTCCGGCAATGCCTGGGATCAGGACCTCGAGCTCGTCGTCGTCGCTCTGCGAAGGCGGTCGCGATCAGGACGAGCAGCAGGAGCGGCAGCAGGAAGTTGAAGAAGGCGGCGCTCGGGTTGCGCCAGAACAGCTTGCGCTCGAGGCGGAACTGCTCCCATGCGAGGCCCATGGGGCTCATGTGGAGTCCGCGTCCGCGGTCAGCTCGAGGTAGACCTCCTCGAGCGTGGGACGCGTAACCTCGAGGCCGTCGAGCCGCTCGCCGCGCGCGATCGCGTCGCGCGTTAGGCGGTGGAGCAGCTCGGTCGGGTCGTCGGTCTGGTGCTCCACCCGGTTGCCGCCGGACAGATACGACACCCGGTAGCCGGAGCTGCCCGGGCCGAGCTGGTCCGGCGGGCCCTCGGCGACGATCCGTCCCTCCTTCACGATCGCCACGCGGTCCGCAAGCTCCTGCGCCTCGTCGAGGTAGTGCGTGGTGAGCAGGACGGTCTTGCCGAGTTCCTTGAGCGCCCTGACGACTCCCCAGGCGGTGCGGCGCGCGGCGGGGTCGAAGCCGGTGGTGGGCTCGTCGAGGAACACGAGCTCCGGGTCACCCACCAGGGCGAGCGCGAGGTCGAGGCGCCGTCGCTGGCCGCCCGAGAGCTCCTTGGTGCGGGCATCCGCCTTCTCGCCGAGTCCCACGAGCGCGATCGTCTCGTCGGCATCGCGAGGGTGGTCGTAGGCCTTGCCGAAGTGCTGGACCGCCTCGCGGACCGTCACTCGCGGGTAGATGCCACAGCTCTGGAGCACGATTCCCACGCGCTGCTGCAGGTCGCGGTCGCGGGTGGCGGGGTCGTGCCCGAGCACCCGCACCTCGCCAGCCGAGCGCCGCCGGTAGCCCTCGAGAATCTCGACGGTGGTCGTCTTGCCTGCGCCGTTCGGGCCGAGCAACCCGAAGACCTCGCCGCGCTCGACCTCGAACGACAGCCCGCGCACGGCCTCGACAGGCCCGTAGGCCTTGTGCAGGTCGGTCACCTCTATGGCCGCTGATGCCACCCGGCGAGGTTATCCAGCGGCCGCCGAAAACTTTTTTGCAAACCCGCGCAAGTTCTTGCAAGGGCCTGCGTTCCAGCTGGTGAGTTTCCGCAGGGGTACTACACGCCGGAGCCGGCGCCGCCTCTTCCCTCGCCACCAGAGAAGCGAGCGGCGCCGGCCCAGGCGGTGTGTTGGGTGGGAGCACTGCTCTCGGCCTCGAGCGCCAGACCCTCCTCGAATGTCAGACCGATTCCCTCGATCGCGGCACGGCGATCGGCAAGCATCGTGTCCTGCGGGAAGCGCGCCAGCGCCTCCGCAATCTCGAGCGCGCGGTCCACGTGGCGCCCGGCCGGGACGACCTCGGTCACCAGCCCCATCGCGAGCGCCTCGCCGACGTCGATGATGCGCCCGGTGAGGATGAGGTCGAGGGCGCGCCCGAGCCCGATGATCCGCGGCATCCGCTGGGTCCCGCCGTCCACAAGGGGCACGCCCCAGCGGCGCTCCGGGAAGCCGAGCGCGGAGTCCTCGGTTGCGATGCGCAGGTCGCACCAGAGCGCCAGCTCGAGGCCGCCGGCGAGGCACCATCCCGAGATGGCGGCGATCGTCGGCTTCGGCGAGATCACGCGGCTGATGCCGAGCGGACCGCGCGGATCCTCCATGCGCGGGGCGAAGCTCTCGATCGCCTTCAGGTCGGCACCGGCACAGAAGGCCACGCCGCCCGCGCCGGTGATCACGAGCACGCGCGCGTCGTCGTCGGCCACGAAGCGGTCGTAAGCGGCGGCGATCAGCTCGGCCGTGGGGCCATCGATCGCGTTGCGCCGCTCCTGGCGGTCGATGGTCAGAAGGGCTGCGGCGCCGTGGCGCTCGTAGGTCACCGGGTCCATGCCGCGCACTTTCTCAGACTGTTCACATGGCCGGCCCCGGGCTTCGCGAGCATCGCGAGTGCAGATCCCACCTCGCACAGCGCGGCCCCGGTTCCCCGCCGGGGTCGCGCGGTTTACCAGCCGACGCGCTTGCGGAGCTCGACGGCCTTACGCTCCTGCTTGCGGCGGTCGAGCGCGCCCTGGATCCAGGAGGCCACGATCACGAAGACCGTGAAGAAGATGACGAGGCCGAGCGAGAAGAAGGTGATGATGCGGTCGTCGGTCTCGCCCCAGAGGCCCTCGCCGTTGTCGCCTGCGTAGGCGCTGGCGGCCGGGACGAGCCAGGCCGCGAGGACGAAAATCGGCGCCAGGAACCGCATACGGGACGTAACGATACCCTGTCGCTCGCCGTGGCTGAGTCCTTCCTGTGCATAGTGGAGATCCCAAAGGGAAGCCGCAACAAGTACGAGTGGGACCACGAGCACGAAGTGATCAAGCTCGACCGTTTTCTCTTCTCGTCGGTCGTCTATCCGACCGATTACGGCTTCATCCCGGACACGCTGTCGCTCGACGGCGATCCGCTCGACGTGATGGTCCTCGTCTCCGAGCCGACCTTCCCGGGCTGCATGATCGAGGTGAAGCCGATCGGGCTCTTCCGCATGGAGGACGACCAGGGAGTCGACGACAAGGTGCTGTGCGTGCCGCTCACCGATCCGGGCTGGAACACGCTCGAGAGCCTCGACGGAGTGTCCGAGCAGCTCCAAAACGAGATCGCCCACTTCTTCACCGTCTACAAGCAGCTCGAGAACAAGAAGGTGGAGGTCGACGGCTGGTACCCCTGTGAGGACGCCCTGAAGGTGATCGCGGCCTCCCGCGATCGGTTCACGGAATCGTCAGGGAACGCTCACTAGGGTTCCGCCGCCGTGTCGCTTCTCGAGGCCATCGTCCTCGGGATCACGCAGGGGCTGACCGAGTTCCTGCCGATCTCGAGCACCGCGCACCTGCGCATAGTTCCCGCGTTCGCGGGCTGGGAGGACCCCGGCGCCGCGTTCACGGCCGTGACGCAGCTCGGAACGATGGCCGCGGTGCTCCTCTACTTCCGCGCCGACCTCAGCCGGATCGCGCGCGCCTGGGTGCGCTCGCTGCGCGATCCCGAGGCGCGGCGTGAGCTCGACGCGCGGATTGGCTGGTACATCGTGCTGGGCACGATCCCGATCGGGATCTTCGGCCTGGCCTTCAAGGACCAGATCGAGAACGGTGCGCGGGATCTCTACCTGATCGGCACCGCCCTGATCGTGCTCGGCTTCGTGCTGCTGGCGGCGGAGCGGGTGGCGCGCCACGACCGCCCGCTCGAGGAGATCACCACCCGCGACGGCATCGTGATCGGATTTGCTCAGGCACTGGCGCTGATTCCGGGGGTGTCGCGCTCCGGCGCGACGCTCACGGCCGGTCTTTTCATGGGCCTGGACCGGACCAGCGCGGCGCGCTTCTCGTTCCTGCTGTCGATCCCAGCCGTCGTCCTGAGCGGAATGCTGGAGTTCCTCTCGATCCTGAACGGACCGGAGGGCCAGCACGCCGGCCTCGGCGCGCTGGCTGTGGCCACGCTGCTGGCGTTCGTGGTGGGCTACGCCTCGATCGCCTTCCTGCTGCGCTATCTCTCGAACCACTCGACGATCCTGTTCGTGGTCTATCGCGTGGCGCTCGGGTCGCTGGTGCTGCTGCTCGTGAGCACCGGCGCGATCAAGTAATACCCTTCGTCCCGTGCAGCTTGCCTGGAAGTTCGGCGTTATCGCGGCCGTCGCGCTGGTGCTCGTGGTGCTGCCCGGGGGCGGGAACGCGCTCGACGTGCTGCTCACCGCGCTCACGATCGTCTTCTTCGCGTCGATCGCCATCCTCGTGGCGAGGCTCTACCGCCAGTACCGGCTCGACATCGAATCGCTCGACCCGAATGTCCGCCTGGCCCTCTACGGGTCGCTGGCCATCGCGGTCCTGACCTTCCTCGCCTCGGACCGCCTCTTCAACGTGGGCGGCGCCGGGGTGCTGCTCTGGTTCGCGCTGCTGGCCGTGGCGTCCTACGGCCTGTTCTGGGCCTGGACGCGCTACCGCCGCTACGAGTAGGGCCGGAAGCGAAATAGCGCTTCCGTAACTCCAGCGCGTTGTCCCATGCGCCGCCTCGCGAGACCGTGCCTGGGATGGCTCGCTTCCACGCCGAATCCGGTCAGGCCTCGGTGGAGGCGGTGGCGATCGTGCCGGCGCTCGTCCTCGCGGCGCTGATCGGATGGCAGCTCGTCCTGGTGGGCCAGACGCTCTGGCTGTGCGCGGCGGCAGCGCGGACGGCCGCACGGGCTGACGTGGTCGGGCTGAGCCCGGGGAGGGCGGCCCGCAGCGCCGTGCCGAGCTCGCTCGAGCGCGGCATGTCGGTGGAGCGGGCGGACGGCGGAAGAGTGAGGGTCGAGCTGCGCCTGCCGATCCTGCTGCGCGCCTGGCAGAGCCCGGTGCGCGTGGCGGCGGTGGCCTCGCTCGGGGCGGAGCCGTGACCGGCCGCCTCCGCTCCGAGCGCGGGCAGGCCACGCTCGAGCTCCTCGGTCTGCTGCCTCTTCTCCTCGCGGTTTCCCTCGCGGGGGCGCAGCTGCTCGCCGTGGGCTACTCGAGTGTCCTCGCGGGGAATGCCGCCGAGGCCGGGGCACTCGCGCTCGCCGGCGGCGGTGACCCGCGCGCGGGCGCCCGCGCGGCGCTGCCGGGTTGGTCGCGCGCCCAGGCCCGCGTATCGGTCTCCGGCGGGGAGGTCCGGGTGCGGCTTCGGCCGCCCACGCTGCTGCGCGCGCTCGCCGACCGCCTCGAGGTCTCGGCAAGCGCGGCCGTGGAGGCGCCGTGATGAACGGCTTGAGCGCGGCACTCGCTCAGCGCCGCCGCGGGATCCTCGCGGCGGCCGCTGCGGCCGTCGAGTCGTTCCTGCTCGAGCCGGGCGAGCCGCGGACCCAGACGGCGGCGTCCTTGCCGCCGGAGCAGCGGCCCGTGATCTGCGTCTTCGGGCTCGCGCGAGGTTGCGGCGCGACCGTCGTGGCGCGCGCACTCGCGGCTGAGCTCGCCAGTCGCGATCCGGCGGGCGCGGCGGCGGTCTGCTGCGAGGTGCGGGCGGCGGGCATCCCGCTCGCCACGCACGCCGCCACACGCCTCGCCCGCGCGCTCGAGGACGTGCCGGGCGCCAGCCCGCGGGCGATGGGTCGCCTATGCCTCGTCGCCGGCGCCGACCCGCTCGCGCTGTCCCGCACCGCCCGCCACTTCGCTCCGCTCGTGATCGACGCCGGCTCGGCTGCCCTGGGCGGAGCGCCCGCCTCGCTGGCCGACCACACCGTGCTGGTCACCACCCAGGCGGTGGAGCCCGCGCTGGCACGGGTGGGCTCCGCATGCGTCGCGCGCGTCGGGCCCGAGCCGATCATGGTCCTGAACCGTGCGCCGCACGATCAGACGGGCGCCCTGGCGCTGCCCAACTCGCCGCTCGGCGCTCAGCTCGCCCTCGGGGGCCGCGAGGCGCGCGGCGACCTCGGCCGCGCCGTCGCCGAGCTGGCCGACCTGTGCGAAGCATCGTGACCTCGCTTCGCTCGGCGCGCGGCCAGGCGTCGCTGATGATGCTCGCGGTCGTCGGCCTCCTGCTCGCTCTCACGCTCGTCCTGCTCGCCTTCGGGAACGCGCTGGGCGCGAAGGGGCGCCATCAGCGAGCGGCCGATCTCGCGGCGGTGAGTGCCGCCCAGGTGATGCGCGATCTCTACCCGCGGCTGTTCGAGCCGCCCTTCCTCGCGCCCGACGTCCCGAACCCGCGCCACCTGGAGCAGGCCATCTACCTCGCGCTCGCCCGCACCGCAGCCGTACGGGGCGCGGGCCGGAACGGCGTGCGGATCGCGCCCTCAGACGTGAGCTTTCCGGGTGATGCGTTTGCGCCCACCCGCGTGAGGGTCAGAGTGCGTGGCGAAGCGCGCGTGAGGCCTGCCGAGGGTCGGCGCGACCGGGTGCCGGTGCGGGCACGGCGCCACGGCGGCGCTATCGCCCGGTCTTGGGGCCGGCGGCCTGCCGGCGATCGCAAGCGGCGGTGGCTACGACGGACCGCTCGCCTACCGCCAGGGCAAGCCGATGAGGCCGGACGTGGCCCTGGCGTTCGACCGGATGGCGGCCGCGGCGCATCGGGAGGCAGGCATCTTCCTCAGCGTCACGAGCGGCTTTCGCTCAGATGCCGAGCAGGCGGTGCTGTTCGCCGCGCACCCGGACCCGAAGTGGGTCGCGCCGCCCGGCGAGAGCCTGCACCGCTACGCCACCGAGCTCGACCTCGGCCCGAGGGACGCATACGCGTGGCTCGCCGCGAACGCGACCAGGTTCGGCTTCGTGCAGCGCTATTCGTGGGAACCGTGGCATTTCGGGTTCACGAGGAGCCCGGGGAGCTCGTCCGTGGGCTTCGGCGCCCGCGGCGGGGACGGCGGCGCCACCCGCGCGGTGCAGGCGTTCGTCCCTGCGCGATTCGCGCCGCTGATCATCCGGGCGGCGCAGCGCTGGAGCGTGTCGGCGCAGCTGCTTGCCGCGCAGCTCTACGCAGAGTCGGGCTTCAACCCGTTCGCTCGCTCACCCGCTGGCGCCGAGGGCATCGCACAGTTCATGCCCGGCACGGCCGAGGCGATGGGACTGCTCGACCCCTTCGATCCCGACGCGGCGATCAACGCCCAGGCCCACCTGATGCGCGACCTGCTCGGCCGCTTCGGCTCCGTGCCGCTGGCGCTCGCCGCCTACAACGCCGGTCCGGGCGCGGTGGCGGCCTGCGGCTGCATCCCGCCCTTCCCCGAGACGCGCGCATACGTCACGAAGATCCTCGGACTCCTCGGAGGCGCCGGCGAGGTCGCGGCCGGCGAACTGGAGGTGAAGCTCGTGGAGTAGCCCCACTTGCGGTCGCGTGGGAAGATGCGCACGCACCCGCATCGCACGGAGCCGCCCCTCATGAGCGACAGCAACAAGCCAGGACCAACCGAGCTCAAGGAGCTGATGACGCGGGTCTTCGAGTCGGACGCCTGCGAGGCGTTCGGCGACTTCATCGTCCGGCAAGCCGCGCTGAACGACATGGCGCCGAACGCGGACGAGGCATTGCTCGACGGCATCGAGGAATCGCCGGATGGAGGGGCCGCGATGGCGGAGGCGCACCTGCTCAGCCTGTCTGACAACGAGCGCGAGGATCTCATCGAGCGCGCCGGCAATGAGACCGGCCGCCGACTCCACGCGGCGGCATCGGTGCTGCTCGCCGCCGTTGGCGCCGGGCGGCTCCCGGTCGAGGTCACCCCGGAGATGGTGGCCGTGGCGGCGATAACCGAGCTCGGCGACTGACTCAGACCCAGCGCCGCACGTTCTGCTTGTAGTCCAGGTACTCCTGCCCGAACTTGCGCTCGAGGTAGCGCTCCTCTCGCGCGATGACGCCGCGGTCGATGATGGCGAGCACCACCGGCAGCGGCAGCAGCACCCAGAGCGCCTGGCTGCACAGGGCGATGCCGATGTAGACGAGCGCCATCCCCACGTAGGCCGGGTTGCGGGTGAGCCGGTACGGCCCGTCGGTGGCGATGGCGGTCGTAGGCCGCCACGGATTGGCTGGCGTTCGCCGCTGCTGGAAGGCGCGCTCAAAGGAGAACAGCAGCACGATCCCCGCCACCAGCAGCGCGCCGCCGAGGATCCAAGCCACCGCGTCCGGAACCGACGAGCCAGGCAGCAGGGCCTCCAGGCCGAAGCCCACGGCCAGGCCGGCGAGGAAGATGAACGGCGGCGGCGCGACCACGCCGGATATGTCGCGCTCAACGCTCGACTTCGAAGCCTCCATAACCACCTAACCTCGTTGAGCGGTTAGAGTACCCGCATGGAGAAGCTTACGGAAGGACTCTGGCGCTGGACGGCGCGGCACCCCGAATGGCACCCCGGCGAGTTCGGCGCGGAGGTGGCGAGCTTCGCGGCGCGGGCCGGCGACACGACGCTGCTGATCGACCCGCTGCTGCCGCCGCGACCCCTCCTCGGTGCTCGCGGTAATCGACAAGACCCTCACCAAACGCCTCGCCATCCTCATCACGATCCCGTACCACGTGCGCAGCGCTGAGGAGCTCTGGAGTCGCTACAAGCAAGGCGCCGAGACCACCATCCACGGCCACCCGGCCTGCGCGAAGCGCCTCAAGGACCGCTCGGCGTTCCACGAGATCGACCCCGGCGTGCCGCTGCCCGGCGGCGTCACGGCGCACACGATCGGGAAGCCGCGCCGCTACGAGACGCCGCTCCACCTGCCGAGCCACGACGCCCTCGTCTTCGGCGATGCGGTGGCCGAGAGCGGCGGACGCCTCGTGGTGTGGTCGGGCGAGAAGATCGACGCCAAGGTCGAGCGCTTCTACCGGGAGCGCTTCAACCCGACGCTCGAACCGTTGCTCGAGCTCGACTTCGACGCGGTGCTGGCCACTCACGGGCAGCCGCTGATGAGCGGCGGGAAGAGCGCGCTGCGCAAGGCGCTGAAGGCGAAGCCCTGGTACCACCGCGGTTGAGATACTTCGAGCCATGACCCCAACAACCGTGAACGGCATCGAAGAGCTCAAGGCGCTTATCGGCCAGACGATCGGCCCCAGCGACTGGCGCGAGGTGACCCAGGACGACATCAGACAAGTTCGCCGACGTCTCGGGCGATCACCAGTGGATCCACGTGGACATGGAGCGCGCGAAGACCGAGAGCCCGTTCGGGACGACGATCGCCCACGGGAACCTGACTCTCTGCCTGTTCGACAGCTTCCGCGCACCAGCTGTTCGAGTCCGAGTCCGGCTTCAAGATGGGCATCAACTACGGCTGGAACAAGGTCCGCTACACCGCGCCGGTCCCGGCCGGAGCGCGCATCCGCGCCAGCCTGGAGACCCTGTCGGTGGACGACGTCGGCGACGGCTGGTACCAGCTCGTCCAGAAGTGGACTGCGGAGATCGAGGGTCAGGAGAAGCCGGCCTGCTTCGCCGAGTCGGTCGTGCGCCTGCTGACCTAGTCCTGCAGGCCCATGGCCTCGCGTGCGAGGCCCTGATCGTTGAAGTACTCCATGCGCGCGATCTTGCCGCCCTCGATCCGGTAGGTGATCGCGTCGAGGCGCTCGAGCTCCATGCCGCTGTGGCCGCCCTTGGCGATGATCCGAAACAGGGCGATCACGTGGTCATCGCCAACCCCCCGAAACTCGACGTCCTCGACCCGCCAGCTCTCCCAGCCCTCGCCCCAGCCCTTGAGCCACGCGAGGAAGCCGTCATGCCCGCGGTAGACGCCCGCGTCGGGAATGTCGAAGTCGTGGATCTCTGCGCCCGGATCAAGGGTCTCGAGCGCGGTCGGCCAGTCCTCCTCCATCGCCGCCATGAACCCGCGCCGGATGAGCTCGACGTTCTCCTGCGACATAGCCGGGCGCAGTATCCCGCACCCCGCCTATCCTCGGTGTGAGTGGCCACAGAGGCACCAGATCGCATCACCGAGCAGCGCCGGGCCCTCCCGAACGGCCCCGGCGTCTACATCTTCAGGGACTCGCGCCGGAAGGTGCTCTACGTAGGCAAGGCCCGCTCGCTGCGCAAGCGGGTGGCCGGCCACTTCTCGAAACCAGGGGCTCGCGGGTCCACGGACATGGTCTCCCAGATCGCGGACATCGAGTTCATCGCGACCGAAACCGAGGCCGAGGCGCTCCTGGCCGAGCAGGAGTTCATCAAGCGCCATCGCCCCGTCTTCAACGTCCGCCTGCGTGACGACAAGTCCTACCCGTACATCGGGATCTCGCTCGACGAGGACTTCCCGCGCATCTACTTCACCCGCGAGCGCCACCGCAAGAACCGGGTCTACTTCGGCCCGTTCAGCAACGCCAAGCGGGTGCGCGAGACGCTGGACCTGCTCGGCAAGGTCTTCATGCACCGCACCTGCGACGGGCCGCAGCCCGGGCGCGCCTCAGGCAGCCCCTGTCTCGACTACTACATCAAGCGCTGCCAGGCGCCCTGCGTCGGCTACATCTCGAAGGAGGCGTACCGCGAGAACGTCGAGACGATCATCGACTTCCTGTCGGGTCGCTACCGCCACATCGAGAAGGCGCTCGACCAGGGCATGCGCAAGGCCTCCGAGGAGCAGGAGTTCGAGCAGGCCGCGCAGTACCGCAACAAGCTGAAGGCGGTGCGCTCGCTGCTCGAGCGCCAGCGCATCTCGAACGCGCCGGTCGGGACCCTCGACGCGATAGCCGTGGCGGCCGAGGGCACGGACGCGAACGCGCAGGTCTTCCAGATCCGCGACGGCGTGCTGGCCGACCGTCAGAGCTTCTACCTCGAGAACGCCGCGCAGCGCGAGGAGGGCGAGGTGGCCGAGGAGTTCATCCTCCAGTACTACGCCAGCGCGATCGCCGTGCCGCCGCAGGTGGTGGTGCAGCAGTCGGTGAACGACATCGAGGCGCTGTCCATCGCGCTCACCGAGCGGCGCGGCGCCCCGGTGGAGGTCCGCTACGCCGAGCGGGGCGACAAGCGCCGCATCCTCGAGCTGGCCGAGCGCAACGCGAGGCTCGCCCTCGACCAGGACCGGCTCCGCTCCGAGCGCCGCCGCTCGCAGCGAATCGAGGCGCTCGACGGGCTCCAGCGGGCGCTCGGAATGGAGCAGATCCCGATGCGCGTCGAGTGCTTCGACATCTCCAACCTGATGGGCCATCACACGGCCGCCTCGATGGTGGTCTTCGAGGGCGGCGCGCCCAAGAAGGCGGACTACAGGCGCTTCGCCATCCGGGACTCGGTTCAGGATGACTTTGCAGCGATGGCCGAGGTGCTCTCCCGACGGATGGCCCAATACGTGAAGCAGCGCGAACGCAGCCCGCACGACAAGGAGTACGACGAGAGCTTCGCCTCCCTGCCGGCGCTGATCGTGATCGACGGCGGCAAGGGTCAGCTCTCCGCGGGGCTCAGCGAGCTCGGCGAGTTCACGGACCTCGGAGTGACCGTCGTGAGCCTCGCCAAGCGGATCGAGGAGGTGTTCGTGCCCGGCCGGCGCGACCCGCTGCGACTTGCCCACGACACGCCCGAGCTGCAGCTGCTCCAGCGCGTCCGCGACGAGGCGCACCGCTTCGCCATCGAGTTCCACCGCGGCAAGCGCGACAAGGCGATGACCACCTCGGTGCTGGACGAACTGGCGGGCATCGGCCCGGCGCGCAAGCGCAGGATCCTCCAGCACTTCGGGTCGCCCGATCGCTTCCTGAAGGCCAGCCGCGATGAGCTCGAGGCGGTGCCGGGTCTGCCCGGCAAGGTGGCGCGCGACATCTATGCGCAGGTGAACAGGGTCCGATGAGCTTCCGGCTGCGGAGGTCGAGCAGCAAGCCGCCCAAGCACAGGATCGAGGACTTCGTGGTGATCACCGGCTTCTCCGGGGCCGGCAAGTCGCAGGCGATGGCCACGTTCGAGGACGCCGGCTACTTCTGCGTGGACAACCTGCCGCCCGAGATGATCGGCTCGCTTGCGGAGCTGTTCAACCACCGAGGCAGCAAGGTCGAGCGCGCCGCCGTGGCCTCGGACGTGCGCGGCGGCGACTTCTTCGACGGCCTCGTGAAGGTGCTCGACGAACTCGAGAAGAACGAGGTCCCGTACCGCCTGCTCTATCTCGAGGCCGACGAGCCGACGCTGATCAACCGCTTCAAGGAGACGCGCCGGCGCCATCCGCTGGCCGAGGGTGGCTCGGTGGAGGCTGCGCTGAGCCAGGAGCGGCAGCTGCTGGCGCCGCTCAAGGAGCGCGCCGACGTCTCGATCGACACGAGCGACCTGTCGGCGGCCCGCCTGCGCAAGGTGGTGGCCGACAAGATGCTGCCGCACGGGCGGCGCGGCAAGCTCGCGGTCACGTTCATGACGTTCGGCTTCAAGCACGGCTCCCCGCGCGACGCCGACCTCACCTTCGACGTTCGCTTCCTCCCGAACCCCCACTACGAGGCCGAGCTGCGCGAGCAGACCGGCCTCGACAGGGACGTGATCGCCTACGTGGAGGGCTCGGAAGGGATCGGCGAGTTCTACAAGCGGCTCACGCCGCTGCTCGACTACCTGCTGCCCGCCTACGAGCAGGAGGGCAAGTCCCACCTCACCGTGGGCATCGGCTGCACGGGCGGCCGCCACCGCTCGGTGGTGATCGCCGAGCACCTGGCGAACGAGTACGAGGCCCGCGGCGACTTCCTGGTGGACGTGGTCCACCGCGACATAGACAAGCCGCCTCGCAGGCCGTAGTCGTTTCTCGGGTAGGTAGATTCAGCTCGCCAGGAAGCGACGGAAAGGAAGCACCTGACATGGCCCTGAAGGCCGGCATCAACGGCTTCGGCCGCATCGGGCGCAACGTCTTCCGCGCCGCGCACGCGCGCGGGGCGGACATCGACTGGGTCGGTGTGAACGACATCACCGACACGAAGACGCTCGCCCACCTGCTCAAGTACGACTCCATCCTCGGCCCGTTCAAGGGCGAGGTCGACTTCACGGACGACAGCCTGATCGTCGACGGCGACGAGCTGAAGGTGTTCGCGGAGCGCGATCCCGCAGCGCTGCCGTGGGGCGACGTGGGCGCCGACGTGGTGATCGAGTCCACCGGCTTCTTCACCAAGCGCGACGACGCCGCCAAGCACCTCTCCGCAGGCGCGAAGAAGGTGATCATCAGCGCGCCGGCCACCGACCCGGACGTGACGCTGGTGCTCGGGGTGAACGACGACGCGTACGACCCGGAACAGCACCACGTGATCTCGAACGCGTCCTGCACCACGAACTGCCTCGGCCCCGTGGCGCGCGTGCTGCACGACGCGGTCGGAATCGAGCGCGGGATCATGACCACGATCCACGCCTACACGGCCGACCAGAACCTCCAGGACGGCCCGCACAAGGACCTGCGTCGCGCGCGGGCCGCGGCGGCGAACCTCGTGCCGACCTCGACCGGCGCCGCCAAGGCGATCGGCCTGGTGATGCCCGAGCTGGACGGCAAGCTGAACGGGATCGCCGTACGCGCCCCCGTGATCACGGGCTCGGTCGTGGACCTCGTGTGCGAGGTGTCGCGGGAGACGAGTGCCGAGGAGGTCAACGCGGCGTTCGCGGAGCAGGCCGACAGCGGCCGCTTCGAGGGCATCCTCCAGTACAACGAGGACCCGATCGTGTCGAGCGACATCGTCACTTCGTCGTACTCGTCGGTGTTCGACGCGCCGCTCACGATGGTGATCGACGGCAAGCTAGTGAAGGTCGTCTCCTGGTACGACAACGAGTGGGGCTACTCGAACCGCGTGGTCGACCTGGCACAGCGAGTGCTGGCTGGCTCACCGGTCGCCTGAGGTGGGCGACACGAACGCCACGGATTCGGCGCTCGGCAAGAGGACGGTCCGCGACCTGGACGTCGCGACCGGTGAGTGCGTGCTCGCGCGCGTGGACTTCAACGTTCCGCTCGAGGACGGGCGGGTGGCGGACGACGCCCGCATCCGGGCGGCGCTTCCAACGATCGAGCTGTTGCTCCAGCAGGGCGCGCGGCTGGTGCTCTGCTCGCATCTGGGGCGGCCGAAGGGGCGCGACCCCGAGACCTCGCTCGCGCCCGTCTGCGACCGCCTCGGGGAGCTGATCGACGCTCCCGTGCACCAGGCGCCGGAGGTGGTGGGCCCGGAGGTGCGGCGTGGCGTGGACCGGCTCGATCCCGGCAGCGTGCTGCTCCTCGAGAACACCCGCTGGGAGCGGGGGGAGACGGAGAACGACCCCGCTCTGGCACGGGAGCTGGCGTCGCTGGGCGACGCCTACGTGAACGACGCCTTCGGCGCCGCCCACCGCGCCCACGCCTCCACCGAGGGCGTCGCGCAGTACCTGCGGCCCGCCGTGGCCGGACTGCTGCTCGAGCGTGAGGTCGTGACTCTGCGCTCGATCATCGAGGCGCCCGAGCGGCCGCTCGTGGTGGTGCTCGGCGGGGCGAAGGTCACCGACAAGATCGCGCTGATCGATCGCTTCCTCGACACCGCCGACACGCTTCTGATCGGCGGCGCGATGTGCTTCTCGTTCTTCCGGGCGCAGGGCATCCCGACAGGCGACTCGCTGGTGGAGGAGGAGGGCGTGGAGCTGGCGCGCCGGGCGCTCGAGAAGGCGGAGTCGTCGAAGTGCAAGCTGCTGCTGCCGCTCGACCTGGTGCTCGGCGAGCGCTTCGACGCCGATGCCGAGCGGCGCGAGCAGGACGGCGTCGAGGTCCCCGACGGCTGGATGGGGCTCGACGTCGGGCAGCGCACCGCGGACGCGTACGCCGAGGAGATCCAGGGGGCCGGCACGGTCTTCTGGAACGGCCCGATGGGCGCGTTCGAGCTCGAGCCGTTCGCCGCCGGAACGCGAGCGCTGGCGGAGGCCGTCGCGAGGGCGCCAGGCACGACCGTGGTGGGAGGCGGCGACTCCGGCGCAGCGCTCGCGGAGTTCGGCCTCGCGGACCGCGTGGATCACCTGTCCACCGGCGGCGGCGCTGCCCTGGAGCTGCTCGAGGGCAAGGCGCTGCCGGGCGTGGAGGTGCTTGATGACGCCTGATATCGCTCGCCGTCCTCTGATCGTCGGCAACTGGAAGCTCTGGGGCACGGGCGCGCAGGCGGCGGAGTACTGCGAGCGGCTGAGCGTCGACCCCGAGTGGCCGGTCGACGTGGGGATCTGCCCGCCGTTCACGGCGCTCGACACGTGCGTGAAGAAGCTGAGCGGGACCCGCGTGGCGGTCTATGCGCAGACCATGCACCAGGAGTCGAGCGGCGCCTTCACCGGCGAGGTCTCCGCCGAGATGCTCACCGAGATCGGGGTGGAGGGCGTGCTGCTCGGGCACTCGGAGCGTCGCCAGTACAACTGTGAGACCGACCGCGCGCTCCAGGAGAAGGTGCCGGCCGCGCTCGATGCGGGGCTACAGCCGATCCTGTGCGTGGGAGAGAGCGAGGAGGAGAGGGAGCGCGAGGAGACCCAGCGCAAGCTGCGGTCGCAGGTGCAGGAGGCGCTCGAGAAGGTCTCGGAAGAGCTCCTCGCCGAGGTGGTGATCGCCTACGAGCCGATCTGGGCGATCGGCACAGGGAAGGTCGCGACGCCGGAGATCGCCCAGGAGGCAATCGCGTTCATACGCGCGCTCGTGGGTGACCGCTCGCGCGACGCCGCGCAGGCGGTGCGGATCCTCTACGGAGGCAGCGTGAAGCCGGACAACGCGGCCGAGATCCTGGCGCAGCCCGACGTGGACGGCGCGCTCGTGGGCGGGGCGAGCCTCGATCCCGAGGGCTTCGCCCGCATCGTGGCTGCCGCGGCGCCGTGAGCTACCCGAACGTCTGCCTGGTCATCCTGGACGGCTGGGGACTGGCCGAGCCGGGCCCCGGAAACGCGATCTCGCTGGCTGATACGCCCGTGTTCGACGAGCTCTGGGAGAAGCATCCGCACACCACCCTCACGACCCACGGCCCCGCGGTGGGGCTCCCCGAGGGCCAGATGGGGAACTCCGAGGTTGGGCATCTCAACCTCGGGGCGGGCGCCGTGGTCAAGCAGGACCTGCTGCGCATCGACGAGGCGATCGAGGACGGGTCGTTCTTCGAGAACGAGGCGCTCAGGGCAGCGTGCAGCACGGAACGCCTTCACCTGCTCGGGCTGGTGTCGGACGGCGGGGTGCATTCGAGCATGGACCACCTCAGGGCCCTGATCGAACTGGCGGGGCGTGAGGGCGTCTCGGACGTGGTCGTGCACGCCTTCACGGACGGCCGCGACACCAACCCGGACTCGGGAGCGGGGCACGTGGCCGAGGTCGAGAGCTGGGGCGGCGCCCGGATCGCGACCGTGAGCGGCCGCTACTACGCGATGGACCGCGACAACCGCTGGGAGCGCACGGAGCTCGCCTACGACGCGATCGTGAAGCACAGGGCGGAGTTCAGCGCTGAGAGCGGCGAGGAGGCGGTGAGGCAGGCCTACGAGCGGGGCGAGACCGACGAGTTCATCAAGCCCACGCTGGTTGGCGCTGAGGGCCAGGTCCGCGAGGGCGACGCCGCGATCTTCTTCAACTTCCGCCCCGACCGCGCTCGCCAGCTGACCACCAAGCTCGGGGAGATCGAGGGGCTGAAGCTCACGACGCTCACGGAGTACCACGAGGACTGGGACTACCCGGTGGCGTTCCCGCCGGCGCGTCCGGACGTGACGCTCGCATCGACGCTCGCGGATCGCGGCAAGCGCCAGCTGCACGTGGCCGAGACGGAGAAGTACGCCCACGTGACCTACTTCTTCAACGGCGGCGAGGAGGACCCGTACCCGGGGGAGGAGCGCTGCCTCGTGGACTCGCCGCGGGAGGTGCCCACCTACGACAAGAAGCCCGAGATGAGCGCGCGGGCCGCGGCCGACGCGTTCGTGGAACGCTGGCGCGACGGCGACTTCAGCCTCGGAGTCATCAACTTCGCGAACCCGGACATGGTCGGCCACACCGGGGTGATCGAGGCCGCCGTGAAGGCTGTCGAGACCGTGGACGAGTGCCTCGGCCGCGTCGTCGAGGCGGTGCACGAATCCGGGGGCGTCTGCATCGTGACCGCCGACCACGGCAACGCGGACCACATGCTCGAGCCCGACGGCAGCCCCAACACCGCGCACTCGATGAATCCGGTCCCGCTCGTGATCACGGGCGACGTCGGCGAGCTGCGCGAGGGCGGCACGCTCGCCGACGTGGCCCCGACTGTCCTGGAGCTGCTGGGCGAGGAGCAGCCGAGCGAGATGACAGGAAAAACCCTCAAGAGGGTCTGACCCCTTTGTGAGGGTTGGTCGCTTCCAGGATCAGTGCGCGCGACGGTTCCGCCCGCGCCGGAGTGATCGAGACCCCTCACGGGCCGGTCCGTACGCCCGCGTTCGTGCCACTGGCATCGACGGCGACCGTGAAGTCGCTCCACGCGAGCGAGGTGGCCGAGCTGGGCTACGACATGGTGCTCGGCAACACGTTCCACCTGTTCATCCAGCCCGGGCAGGAGCTGATCCGCGAGATGGGCGGGCTGCACGAGTTCATGGGGTGGAGGAAGCCGATCATCACGGACTCGGGCGGCTACCAGGTGTTCTCGATGGGCCACGGCTCGGTGGCCGAGGAGATCAAGCGCCGCCGCGACAAGCGCGAGTCGAGGGTGATCTCGATCGAGGAGGAGGGCGTGCGCTTCCGCTCCTACGCGGACGGGACTGAGCGCTTCATGGGCCCGGAGACCTCGATGGAGGTCCAGGCCGCGCTCGGCTCCGACATCGCGCTCGCGTTCGACGAGTGCACGCCCTTCCACGTGGAGCGCGACTACACCGCGCGCTCGATGGAGCGCACGCACCGCTGGCTCGACCGCTGCGTGGCGTGGTGCGACGAGCACGCGCCCGACGGCCAGCTGCTCTACGGCATCGTGCAGGGCGGGGTGTACGAGGACCTGCGAGCCGAGGCGAGCGCTTACGTGGCCGGCGCGGGCGTGGACGGCATCGCGATCGGTGGCTCACTCGGACAGGAGAAGGAGCAGATGCGCGAGGTGGTGGGCTGGGCGCTCGCCGGGCTTCCCGACGAGCCGCCGCGGCACCTGCTCGGCATCGGCGACGTGGACGACATCGTGCACGCCGTGGGCGCGGGGATCGACACCTTCGACTGCGCGACGCCCACGCGCCTCGCGCGCCACGGAACGGCGCTGGTCCACGATCCCGGCTCGCGCTGGCGCCTCGACCTCTCGAAGAGCGCGCACCGGACCAGCCGGGAGCCGATCGATCCCGACTGCCCGTGCCCGGGCTGCCGCGAGCACACGCGCGGCTACCTGCACTACCTGACACGGGTGAACGAACTGACCGCAAAGCGCCTCATCACCCTGCACAACCTCACGTTCATGGAACGCCTGATGCGCGGGCTGCGCGACGCGATCGCCGAGGGGCGCTACGAGCAGGAGGCGAGCCGGGTGCTCGCGGCTAGCGGGAGTGCTCGCGATGAAGTTGCGCAGGTCGTCGATCTGCTGCTGAGCGTCGCCGGTGTCGACCGGCTGCACGCTGTTACCGCCCGACGAGGACAGCAGCGCGAGCGCCACCACGACGATGGCCGCGATTGCGGCGAGGAGCGCCAGGAAGCCGCCGAAGCGCCGCCGGCTTGCCGCGCGTCGCGCCGCGTCGCGCTCGGCCCGTTCGTCGCGCCGGCTGCGACCGGTGGGAGCCACCACCGGCGGAACCACGTCGTGCACGCGCGTGGGCTGCGGGCCCCTGTACTCGGTGCGCGGCAGCGCCTGGGTGGCCGAGGTGTCGTCCATCGCCCGCGTGGCGTCGTAGTCGCTCATCGCCAGCCGCTGCGTGGCGGCGGTGACCTCGCCGCGCGCGCCCGCCTCGATCGCCTCCGCCATCTCTAGTGCGGTCGAGTAACGGTCTGCGGGATCGCGTTCGAGCGCAAGCCGCACGGCGTCGTCGAGCTCCGGGGGGACCTCGGGGCGGTAGTCGCTCACCGGGTCCACCGGATCCTGCTGCTGCTTGAGCGCCAGCTCGGTGAGCGACGCGTACTCATGCGGCAGCCGGCCGGTCAGGAACTGGTAGGCGCAGACGCCGAGCGAGTAGATGTCCGACGACGGGCCGGCCTCCTCGCCGCGCGCCTGCTCCGGCGACAGGTAGGCGGCGGTGCCGAGCACAGAGCCCACCTGCGTGATCCGCGTCTGCTCGGCGGCCTTGGCGATTCCGAAGTCCGCGAGCTTCGTGGCGCCCATCTCCTCCGCGAAGAGCAGGTTGCCGGGCTTCACGTCGCGGTGCACCACGCCGGCGCGGTGCGCGTAGTCGAGGCCGTGACAGGCGTCGCGCACGAGCTTGACGGTCTCGTCGATGTCGAGCTGCTTGCGCTCGCGCAGCATGTCCGCTGCCGACGGGCCGTCCACGTACTCCATGACGATGTAGTGGCGCTCGCTGGCGGGATCCTGGCCGGAGTCGAACACCTGCACGATGTTGGGGTGCTGGAGCTTCGCGGCCGAGAGCGCCTCGCGCCTGAAGCGGTACACGAAGTCCTGGTCGTCCGCGAGGTGCTCCGCCAGCAGCTTCACGGCCACCGGCCGCTCTAGCACGGTGTCTTTCGCCATGAAGACGGTGGACATGCCGCCGGCCCCGAGGCGCCGCTCGATCACATAGCGGCCCGCAACCTCCGTGGGCGGGCTCACTTGCCCTTCTCCTTCTTCTCCTTGGTGGCCCCCGGGCCCACTCCGCCACCGTTGCCGTCCGGCGGGATCGCCCCGCCGTTCTCGCCGTCCCCGTCGGGGGGCAGCGGCGTCTCCTCCGGCGTGGTCGGCTCGGTCTCGGTCGGCGGAGGAATCGTTTCGGTCGGCTCGGTCTCCGTCTCGGTGGGCGTCGTCTCCGGCTCGGTCGTCTCTGTCTGCGCGGGCTCGTCCGCCTCCAGGTCCTCGCACTTGCTCTCGACGAGGCTCCAGAGGTTGTCGAAGCTCTCCTGCAGAGCGTCGCGGACGTCCGGGTCCACGTCGTCCGGCAGCCCGTCTATGAGCTGCTGAACCGCGGCACGGTTCGGGCCGCGGGGCCCCTCGAGGATGTCCTTGCACGCGCCCGGAGTGGCGTTGTCGAGCCGCGCCTGCACGCCGTCGAGCTGGGTCGCGAGAGCGGCCGCCGTGTCCGCCGGGATCCTCGATCCGCCCTCGTCATCGGAGCCGCAACCGGCCGCGACCAGGCAGGTGCCGAGTGCGAATAGCAGGGATATGCGCTTGAGAGTGGTCACTGTCCGCTGTAGAGCCGTTCCGCGAGGATTTGGGGCAGTCCGGCCTCCTCGATCGCGCTGGCAGCCTCGTCGATTGGGTATTCGACCCGGCGCCACGTCGCTTTCCAGGTACCTGTGTCTAGCAGGAGCCACGCGGCCCGGGGGTCATTGTCACGCGGTTGGCCCACGCCGCCGGGGTTCACAAGCCAGTCGCCACTCGACAGGTCGCGCTCCAGTTCTGCTGGCGCCTTGTCGCCGGACACGGTTCCGTCGTCCTCTCTGTGGAACCAGAGCGCCACGTGGGAATGCCCGACGACCGCCACCCTCGCATCCATCAGGTCCATGCACTCCTCCGCCTGCCAGCCGGAGAGCACGTACTCCCAGACCGGGTCGCGCGGGCTGGCGTGGTAGAGCGCGGGCTCGCGCTCTGGGTCCGCAGGCACGAGACCCTTGAGATACGCCATCGTCTCCTCGGCGATCGTCTCCTGCGTCCAGCGGGCCGCTGCGGCGGCGTCCCGCGAGAAATCGGAGATCGGGATCTCGCCCGTCACGACCATGTCGTGGTTGCCCGCGAGCGACATGTTGCAGCGCTCGCGGGCCAGCGCCACGCAGTCGTCGGGCTGCGCGCCGTAGCCCACGAGGTCGCCCAGGCACCAGATTTCATCGGCGCCCTCGGAGTCCACGTCGTCGAGCACCGCCTCGAAGGCGGGCAGGTTCCCGTGGACGTCTGAGAGCAGGGCAATGAGCATCTGGAGGCCTTCTACAGTGTCGAGTGATGGGGCGTTCGCGGCTGCCGGTTGCGATCGCGGTGGCGGTGGCCGCCGCGGCTGTCGCGACTCTCCTGCTCCGGCCACGCAGCGGCCTGATCGAGCCCGCCCCGGTCGACGTAAAACAGTACTTCACGGCCTTTCAGCTCGAACGGGCCGAGGATTTTCGCAGCCTCCAGCGGGTGCTGGGCCTCGCCGGGCTGGGGATCGGGATCGGCACGCTCGGGGTGCTCGTCTGGCGCCCGCCCAGGCGCCTGCTCGGCCGCCTCGGGGCGCGACCGCTGCTCGGAGGTGCCGCTGTGGGAGCGGGGATCTCCCTCCTGCTCGTGGTCACGGGCCTCCCGATCCGCGCCTGGATGCGCCAGCGCTCCCTCGACGTGGGGTTGTCCACACAGGCCTGGTCGGACTGGGCGGTCGACGTGGTCAAGGGCGCCGGCATAGGCGCCGTAACGGCCGCCGTCGGCGGGCTGGTCGCGGTTGCGCTCGTGCGCAGGTTCCCGCGCAACTGGTGGGCGCCGGGCGCCGTGCTCGTGATCGCCTACGGGGTCGTGACCATCTGGCTCTACCCGATCGTGATCGACCCGGTCTTCAACAAGTTCGACAAGCTGAAGCCGGGACAGCTACGCAGCGACGTGCTCGAGCTGGCCGACCGAGCCGGGGTCGACGTGGGCGAGGTCTACCGGATCGACGCGAGCCGCCGGACCAGCGCGGCGAACGCGTACGTGATCGGCCTCGGCCACAGCAAGCGGGTGGTCCTGTACGACAACCTGATCGACGAGTTCCCGCGCGACGAGGTGCGCGTGGTGGTGGCCCACGAGCTCGGCCACCAGAAGCACAACGATCTGCTGCGCGGCCTCGCGTGGCTCGCGCTGGTGGCGCCCGCCGGGACGTTCCTCACACAGGCCCTCGCCGAGCGCTTTGCGCGCCGCGAGCTGGGCACGCCGGCCGGGCTGCCGGCGATCGCCCTGGCCGTGGCGCTGGCCGGGCTCGGCCTCGGGATAGCGTCGAATGCCCTGTCGCGGCCGGTGGAGTCCAGGGCCGACTCGTTTGCCCTCGAGCTGACGCGCGATCCCGACGATTTCGTGAACTTCGAGCGCCGGATCACCATCCGCAACGTCTCGGACCCGGATCCGCCTGACCTCTTTCACCTGCTGTTCGACACCCACCCGACGACCAAGGAGCGGATCGGATTCGGGGAGGCCTTCGGCGCTCAGTAATCTGCCGCCGCCCGTGTCCCGCAAGGCCCTGATCGAACGCGTCGTGCGCGAGCTTGCTTCCTACGAGCGCCCCTCGGCGTCGGAGGGCGAGCGCCGCGCGGCCGACTGGCTCGCGGGCGAGTTCCGCGCAGCGGGCTGCCGCCAGAGTCAGGGTGGAGGAGGAGCGCGGGCGCGGCGGCTACTGGTGGCCGCTCGGCCTGCTGAACGCTGCGCCCGCCCTCGCGGCTCTGCTCGGGCGCCGAGCGGCCGCGCTTGTGGGAGGCGCCGCCGCAGCGGCGGTCTACGACGACGTGGGCGGCGGGTCACTCTGGTTTCGCAGCCGCGCGCTGCCGCACCGCGCCACCTGGAACGTCGTGGCGGAGGCCGGCGATCCCGCCGCGCGCCGCACCGTTGTCTTCATCGCCCATCACGACGCGGCCCACAGCGGGCTGGTCTTCCATCCCGCGCTCCCGCGCAAGGGCATGGAGCTGATGCCGAAGCTGCACGAGCGGGCGAGCCAGAGCGTTCCGATCATGTTCGGCGTCTTTCTCGGTCCGCTGCTGCTCGCGCTCTGGGGGTTGCTGGGGCGCCGCTGGCTGAGGCGCTGCGGGATGTTCTTCTCGCTGGGAGCGACCGCGTGCATGGCGAACATCGGCGCGAGCAAGGTGGTGCCCGGCGCCAACGACAACCTCAGCGCGGTGGCCGTACTCGTGGCCCTGGCCCACGAGCTCGCGGAGGATTCGCCCGACGACGTGCGCGTGATCCTGCTCTCCACGGGCTCAGAGGAGTCGTTCATGGAGGGGATGCAGGGATTCGGGCGCCGCCACTTCGCTGAGCTCGACCGCGCGACCACGGAGTTCGTCTGCATCGAGTGCGTCGGATCGCCGCGGCTCTGCGTCGTGGAGGGCGAGGGCATGCTGCGGATGCGTGACTATCCCGAGGCATCGCGCGAGGCGCTGGCGCGCGCAGGCGCCGCCGCCGGCATTGAGCTCACGCGGGGCCTGCGCACGGTCGCCGCCACGGACGCGCTGATCGCACTTCGCGCCGGCTACCCGACCTGCACGCTGGGCGGGGTGGACGAGACGAAGTTCCCGGCGAACTACCACTGGCCATCGGACATTCCCGACAACCTCGACTGGTCGAGCATCGACGGCGCGGTCGCCGTCTGCCTTCAGTACCTGCGCGCCTAACGTAGGGCGCCGTGCCCACCCCCGCCTCCATCCAGCGGATCTATCTCGTGCTGCTGCTCGGGAACACGCTGGCCGCTTCGTTCATCTGGGGGATCAACACGATCTTCCTGCTCGATGCCGGGCTCTCCAACCTCGAGGCGTTCGCGGCCAACGCGTTCTTCACCGTCGGGATGGTCCTCTTCGAGGTGCCCACCGGCATCGTGGCGGACACGGTTGGGCGGCGGGCTTCGTACCTGCTCGGCACGGTCACCCTCACCCTCACCACGCTGCTCTACGTCCTCCTCTGGGAGCTGAGCGCGCCCTTCTGGCAGTGGGCGGTCGTGTCGACGCTGCTCGGCCTTGGGTTCACGTTCTTCTCCGGAGCGGTGGAGGCGTGGCTGGTCGACGCCCTTCAGGCCACCGGGTTCACCGGCAGCCTCGACTCGGTCTTTGCGAAGGGACAGGTGGTCACCGGAGTGGCCATGCTCACGGGCTCGGTGGTGGGCGGATACGTGGCCCAGCTCACCTCGCTGGGGGTTCCGTTCCTGCTCAGGGGCGCCGTGCTGGTCGTGATGTTCGGGCTGGCCTTCGCCGTGATGCGCGACGTTGGCTTCACTCCCAGGCGGGGCGGGCGGCTCACCACCGAGATGCGGGCGATCGCGAGCGCGTCGATCGAGCATGGCTGGCGGGTGCCGGCGGTGAAGTGGATCATGCTCTCGTCGGTCTTCACAAGCGGCGTCGGCTTCTACGTCTTCTACGCGCTCCAGCCGTACCTGCTCGAGCTCGTGGGGCGCCCCGAGGCCTACGGAATCGCCGGACTGGTGGCCGCCATCGTCGCCGGTGCAGACATCGTCGGCGGGATCGCCGCGCCCTGGATCCGCAGGCTGTTCCACCGCAGGACCTCGGCCCTGCTCGCGGCCGAGGCGGTCGGGACCGTGACGCTCGCGTTGATGGGTGCCTTCGAGCATTTCTGGGTCGTGCTGGGGATGATCGTGGCGTGGAGCCTGCTGTTCTCGGCCGTCGTGCCCATCCGGCGCGCGTACCTCAACGGGCTGATCCCGTCGGCCCAGAGGGCGACGATCCTGTCCTTCGACTCGATGCTCGGCTCGAGCGGCGGCGTGGTCGTGCAGCCCGCGCTTGGACGCGCGGCCGACGTATGGGGCTACGCGACCTCCTACGTGCTGGGCGCCGCGATCTCGGCGTTTTCCCTGCCGTTCATCGCTCTGTCCCGCCGGCGCAACGAGCCCGCGGACACCGTCGAAACGATCACGGGGCCGGAGGTTGCGAAGGGGCCCGCCTAGCTGGCGGTGCCGCTGTTGGGATCCTCGCGGTCGCCGAACTCCGGCAGGTCGCGGATCCCCTCACGCGTCTGCCACTTGGAGAAGTTGTCCTCCATGGCGTCGATCAGCTCTCGCATGAAGCGCGGCGAGAGATTCACCCTCGAGACGACCACGCCGGGCACCTCGCCCTCCTCGACCTCGTGGTCCACGCGCGCGAACGTGATCGTGAACTCGTAGTCCGAATGCGAGACGTTGGCGAAGTTCGCGTAGTGGCCCGCCATCGTCTCGGGGTCGGTGTGAATGTTGAAGTGGCGCTCGCCGTCGTGTTCCTCGGGCACGCGCGTAGTATCGCACCCGCCCATGAGGATCTCGGTGATCGCGGTCGGGCGGCTCCGGCCCCCTTTCCAGGACGACGTGGAGCACTACCGCAAGCTGCTCGCCGGCCACGCCCGCGTCGAGCTGATCGAGGTGCGCGAGGACGAACGCGTGCCGCCGCGGATTCCGGAGCGCGCGCACCTGGTGCTCCTCGCGAGCGACGGGCGCGAGTTCGATTCGATCGAGTTCAGCAACTGGCTCGAGGCGCGCCGACAGGACGGTCGCGATATCTGCTTTGTGATCGGCGGTCCGCGCGGACTCGACCTGGAAGCGTGCGACACGCGACTCTCGCTTGGCCGCATCACGCTGCCCCATCAGCTCGCCCGGGTGGTGCTGCTCGAGCAGATCTACCGGGCCCACAAGATCCTCGCCCGCGAGCCGTATCACTATTAGTAGGGGCATGGATCCCGTCGCTCACCTGACGACCGCCGTCGAGGAGACCGCCTCCGACCTGGCGGGGAACGGACGCCGCTCCGGCCTGAGGCTCGACCGCCCGCCGCGGCCCGACTTCGGCGATTACTCGACGAACGCGGCGATGCTGCTGGCACCGACCATGGGCGAGCCGCCGCGCGCGATCGCGGAAAAGCTCGGTGAGCGGCTCGGCGAGCGGCTCGGCGACACGGTTGAGCGAGTGGAGATCGCGGGGCCCGGCTTCCTCAACCTGTTCATGGCCGACCGCTGGTACCTCGACACGCTCGCAACACTCCTGGAGGCGGGCGAGGACTACGGCGCTGGCGCCGAGGATGAGCACGTGAACCTCGAGTTCGTGAGCGCGAACCCGACCGGCCCGATGACGATCGCCTCGGCGCGCCACGCCGCTTATGGGGATGCTCTGGCACGGATCCTGGAGCGCGCCGGCAACCGCGTGGTGCGCGAGTACTACGTGAACGACGCCGGGAGCCAGGTGCAGCGCTTCGGCGAGTCGATCCAGGCGCGGTCGCGCGGCGAGGAGCCGCCGGACGACGGCTATCAGGGCGATTACATCCGCGAGCTGGCCGAGCGCATCGAGGGCGCTGCGAAGGGCGACCCCGAGGAGGTCGCCCGGCGCGGGCTCGACCTGATGCTCGAGGGCGTGCGCACCTCGCTCGACCGCTTCCGCGTGCGGATGGACCAGTTCTTCTCCGAGCGCACGCTGCACGAGAGCGGCGTGATCGAGACGGCCCTCGAGCAGCTCGACGTGTACGAGCACGACGGCGCGCTCTGGCTGCGGACGACCGCCTACGGACTCGACAAGGACAGCGTGCTGCGCCGCTCAAACGGCGAGTGGACGTATTTCGCGACCGACATCGCCTACCACCTGCACAAGATCGAGCGCGCGTACGACCACGCGATCGACGTCTGGGGCGCGGACCACCACGGCCACATCGCACGCATGAAGGCGGCCTGGCAGGCCCTGGGCGGGAACCCGGAGGCGTTCGAGGTCGTGCTGATGCAGCTCGTGAGCCTCACCGAGGGCGGCGAGCGCGTGAAGATGTCGAAGCGCGCCGGCACGATCGAGACGCTCGACGACCTGCTCGACGACATCGGAGTGGACGCCGCGCGCTGGTTCCTGGCCTCGCGCAGTCACGACACGACGCTCGACGTGGATCTCGAGCTGGCTCGCAGCGAGTCCCAGGACAACCCCGTCTACTACGTCCAGTACGCGCATGCCCGCATCGCGTCGATCCTGCGCAAGGCGGGGGAGGAGCGGGTGGAGCAGGCGCTCGCCGCCGACCTACGCGCGAGCTCAGAGCAGTTCCACCCCTCGGCCAGGGCGCTCGTGAAGCGGCTGCTGGAGCTGCCGGGCGCGATCCGCGACGCGGCGGAGCGCCGTGCGCCGCACCGGATCACCAGCTACGCCACCGAGACGGCCCAGGACTTCTCCGCCTTCTACCGCGACTGCCGCGTGGTCGGCGCGGCCGAGGAGGGTGGCGACGAGGACGTGCGGATAGCCATAGCCGTGCTCACGAAGCGCGTGCTCGCCCAGTCGCTCGACCTGCTCGGGGTCGAGGCGCCGGAGCAGATGTGACCTGAGGCCTCAGTAGCGCCCGGCTCGCCAGGCCGGTCGACCGATTCAGGATCTCGACGAAGTTACGTTCGACGACGCCCTGGTCCTTCAGCGCCGACAGCACCTCCGAGTTGCTCCACGCCGCGTCGCGCGCCTGCGTGATGCTCCAGATCGTGACGATGTCGTCGATCGGCGAGAGGTGGCGGTTGAGCTCGGCGAGCGCGTCGGTCAACAGCCACAGCTCCGCAGCCTGCTGGGCCTGCTTCAGGAGCTTGTTGACGCCCACATACTCCTTGTACTCGGCGCTTCCGCGACGCGGTGCCACGCCGAGGGCGGCGCACGTCTCCTCGATGCCGATCGCCAGGTCGAAGTTGATGTGCGCGTTCATCCCGGCGAGCGCGAACTGGATAGGCGCGATGTCGCGGCGAGCGCGACTCTCGAAGAGCGGCTTCCAGGCGTGGTGGGGATAGCTCTTCGGCAGCTTGGAGCCGTTCGCGCCGGCGGCATCGAGCGCTTCGAAGTATGCGTTGGCGAAGACGACGTCGAGGCGCTCGAGGAACGTGGGTCGCTTGGCGGGCGAGCCCTCCAGCTCGGCGGCCACCCGTTCGGTCACCTCGAGATAGAGGCGGTTGAACCAGCGGACCCCGTCGTCAGGGCCGAGCCTTTTGTCGAGCGCCCGCATGCGCTTGAGGACGCCGTTGATGCTCGAGACCGGTTTGGGCATCCGCTCGATTGAACCAGCACCGAGCTTTGTAGGGTGGTGCGAATGGCCCGACTCGCTCTCTTGCTGTCCGTGATGCTGGCGCTCGCGACGGCGGCGCCCGCCGCCAACGCGGGCGTCGAGGTGGAACCTCCAGCCGGGCTTGACCGCTACGTGTCGATGACCGTGCCGCCCGGCCCGGGGCCCGATCGGTACGACCGTGTCTTCGTGAAGCAGCTCGGCCCGGTCGCGGCGCGGAACGTGCTCGTACTCGTGCCGGGCACGAACGGCGGCGCCGGTGGCATCGTGCCCGTGGCGCGCGACATCGTCCGGCGTGTGCCAAAGACGCAGGTGTGGATCGTCGACCGGCGCGAGCAGGCCCTCGAGGACACGTCCGTGTTCGCGGGCGGCGACCCGCAGCGGGCGCAGGACTACTACCTCGGGTTCCAGTACGAGCGGGTGGCGGGCGAGGACGCGAAGTTCGCCGCCGACTGGGGTCTGAAGCTCCAGCTCACGGATCTGCGCAGCGTGATCCACAGGGCCCGTGCCCGCGGGCGCAGGGTCTTCCTGGGCGGCCATTCGGCGGGCGCCTCCACCGCCGTCGCGTACGCGGCCTGGGACTTCGGCGGCCACCCCGGCTACCGCGACCTGGCCGGGCTCGTGCTGATCGACGGCGGGCTCCTGGGCAGCTTCAAGTCGGCCGATCTGGCGCGGGCGAAGCGCGAGCTGGCCGACATCCGTACCGGCAAGGTCTTCCTCGACCTGCTCGGCACGGGCCTTCCCGAGATCAACGGCATCTTCGCCCAGGTGGGGGCGCTCTGGGCCTACAAGCGCCCCGATGAGCCATCGGTGCTCCAGCAGTTCCCGCTGCTACCGGACTTCCTCAAGCCGGCCTTTCGGGTCACGAACGAGGCGGAGTTCGGGTTCGCCTTCGACGAGAGCACGTCACCGGACTCACTCGCCCTCATCCAGATCCGCGCGGGACGGCTCGCGGACAGAGGCGACCCGCGCGGCTGGCGGGACGGCGAGCTCACCCCCATCCGGCGCCACGCACGGATCTATGCCGCGGACGATCCGAACGCGACGGAGTGGTACTACCCGCGCCGCCTGCTGCTCGACTTCGATGCCGCCAGCCCGATGCGCCAGACGCCGGCCGCGAAGTTCCTCGGGCTGCGGCTGCGGCACGGAGATGAGATCGACGGGGTGCTCTATGCGTTCAGCACCGCGCTGACGCGCGGGCGCGTGGCGCGCGGCGCGAAGCGGCTCGTGAACCGCTCGAAGATCGAGAAGTTCACCATCGTCGACGACCGCGGCACGAGCCACCTCGACCCGCTGTCTGCGGCGCCGGCCAGGAACCACTTCCTGAAGTCAGTGGTTCCCTTCCTGAACCGCGCTAGAGCTCGCTGAAGAAGTTCACGTTCAGGTCGTCCATCGCGCGCAGCGCCTCGGCGTTCAGCCGGGTCAGCTCGTTCGTGTAGAGCAGCACGCCCATCACGACCAGGATCACGCCGGACACGAGCGTGATCACGGAGTAGTGGTCGCGGAAAAACTTGAAGACGCCCGAGAAGGTGGTGAAGGCGAGCGCGCTCAGAATGAACGGCACCGCCAGGCCGAGGGCGTAGAAGGCGAGCAGGACGCCGCCCCTTCCCACGGTCGTCTCGCTCGAGGCCGCCGTGAGGATCGCGCCGAGCGTGGGACCGGTGCACGGCAGCCACGCCACCGCGAACGCCAGCCCGGCGATGATCGGGCCGCCCGTGTGGGCGCGCCGCATCAGCTCCTCGGGCCGCCACTCGCGGTTCAGCTTCGGCACGAACAGCGTGGCGATGAACAGCACCCCAAGCAGGGCGATCACCACCCCGGAGATCTGGCGCAGCACGGCGCGGTGATCCTGAAGCGTCTGGCCGAGCCCGGTGGCGGTCATGCCGAGCGCGACGAACATCGCCGTGAACGCGAGGCAGAAGAGGATGGCCGGGCCGAGCACCTGGCGCCGGCCGCGCCCCTCCTGGATGTCTGCGAACGAGACGCCCGAGATGGTGGAGAGGTAGCCCGGCACGAGCGGCAGCACGCACGGCGACACGAACGAGATGAAGCCCACCGCGAAGGCGGCGAAGATCGTGGCGTCCACCGATTCCTGGGCGATCACAGGTCGTAGCGCTCCATGTCGTCATCGAGACGCGAGCCGTCGGCGCCGGCGAGCGTCCCGCCGCGGCGACCGCCGGGCCCGCCGCCCCGGCGCCGCCAGCGCAGCACGGCGAAGACGATCCCCCCGGCGGCGAGCAGGATGCCGACGGCGGGCACCACGTACACGAGCACGTCGCCGAAGTCGTCGTCGCCCTGGTCGCCCGGCAGCGCGAGCACGTTGTCGCCGAACTCGGCCACGAGCGCCTGCTTCACCTCGTCCTTGGACTTGCAGCTGGCGATCAGCCGCTCGATGTAGGCGCGCTCGCGCTGCGCCTGCGGGGCTTCGCTGGCAAGGCCGAGCGGCGTGCCGCAGACGGGGCACATCACCTCGTCCTCGATGTCGGCCAGCGTGGTTTTCGGGCAGTCCTGGGCCATCGCCACGGGCGCCGCGGCGAGGGCCAGGATCACGAGCAGGGCGCCGATCCTCATAGCAGCGGCTCCACCTCTGCCCGCATGAACCGCTCATCAACCGGGCCGCGGCGCACGGCCGTGATCTGGCCCTCTGGGTCGATCACGAAGGTCTCCGGATACTGCACCACGCCGAAGGTCTCGATCCCATGCCCGTCCTTGTCCTTGAGCATGGGGTAGGTCAGGCCGTACTCGTCGATGAAGTCCTGCGCGTCCTCGGTGATGTCGAGCATGTCCACCCCGAGCACCGTCCCGTTCCTGTCGGACATCCGCCGGTGCCAGCGCTCCAGCAGCGGAGACTCCGCCTTGCACGGCTCACACCACGAGGCCCAGAAGTTCAGGACCACCACCTGGCCGCGGTAGTCCGCGAGCGAGCTGTCGCCGCCGCCGCCCAGCTTCGGCAGCTCGAGATCCGGCGCCGCCTCGGTCTCGCCCCGGCCGAGCGCCTCCTCGACACCGCGGTCCGGCTCGTTCGAGGCGAGCCCGTAGGCGAGCAGCGCGAAGAGCGCGAGAGCACGCAGATCACGGCTATCGGGACGGGGGAGAGGACTCTGCGCATGCCGGAGCAGAACCATAGATGGGGGCTAGAATCGCCCCCGGCGATTCCCCTGGGAGACGCCCACGCGGACGTAGCTCAGTTGGTAGAGCGTTGGCTTCCCAAGCCAAAGGTCGCGGGTTCGAGGCCCGTCGTCCGCTTTTAATGGCCTCGCACCTACATCGGGGCTAGGAGTCTCGACCACCTGGCCGTGCTGCCCCCGTTCCGAGAGCCGCGCTCAGCTGCTTCGGACTACGTCGATCACCCAGGCGCGACGGCAGAAGTGTTCGGGCGCGCCTCGCACCGGGCGCGAGTCGACGAGCGCGACGGCACCGAGGTCGGCGAGCTTCCGGACGTGATAGCGACATTCGTGGGCGGCTGTTCGAGCTTCTTCGCGAGCTGGTTCGGACATCGCCCCTGTCCGCCAGCGCGTCAAGGATCTCGCGACGGAGCGGGTGAGATACGGCCTGGGCGGCGATGTGTTCCTGCACGAAGCCCTCCTAGCTAGCGCAGACCGATACTAAGCGCTGCTCAAACGCTCACGTTCACGATGCCGGAGGGCCCGTTGCCCGATACTGCCACCATGGACGCTGGCTCATCGACCGCCGGGCTCGGGCCAAGCCTCCGGACGGCCAGCCTCCACGGCCATCGCGTGAGCTACCGCACCGCCGGTGAGGGTCCGGTGGTGCTGCTCATTCACGGGATCACCGGCGACTCCCGCCAGTGGGATCGGATCATCCCCCAGCTCGCCGACCGCTACACGGTCCTCGCTCCCGACCTGCTGGGCCATGGCCAGTCGGCAAAGCCGCGTGGCGACTACTCCCTGGGCGCCTACGCCGCCAGCCTGCGCGACCTGCTGATCGTGCTCGGCTACCGGCGGGCGAGCATCGTCGGCCACTCGCTCGGCGGCGGCATCGCGATGCAGTTCTCCTACGAGTACCCGGTGTTCTGCGAGCGCCTGGTGCTGGTCGACAGCGGCGGACTGGGCCCCGAGGTCCACCCGTTGCTGCGGGTGGCCACGCTCCCCGGCTCGGAGCTTGTACTCCCGCTCATCGCCCATTCGCGCCTGCACGTGGTGGGCGAGGCGATCGGGCAGGCGCTCGGGCGGCTGGGGTTGGAGCTCGGCCATGACTTGGCGGAGATGACGCGCGGCTACGCCTCACTGAGCGACGCCGAGGCGCGCCGGGCGTTCCTGCACACGTTGCGCGCGGTCATCGACCTGGCGGGCCAGCGGGTGAGCGCAACGGACCGCCTCTACCTCGCGCAGATGATCCCCACCCTGATCGTCTGGGGCCGCCGCGATCCGCTCATCCCGGTGGAGCACGCCATGGTCGCCCACCGGGGCATGCCCGGCAGCCGGCTCGAGATCTTCGAAGACACCGGCCACTTCCCCCAGCTCGAGCGGCCAATTCGCTTCGCCCGCCTCCTCATGGACTTCATCGACAGCGTCGACCCGGCCGAGTTCGACTTCTCGGACGACGACCTGCGGATGCTCCGCGAGCGAATGCTCGAGAACGCCGGAAAGGCGCGGAGCTGACGAAGGCCTGGTGCCGGCTCCGCCAGCAGGCCCCGCTCGATGCCGATCCGCCTCGCACGGATCGGTAGTCGGCACGCGCAGGCTTGCGGGGGGGGGGCCGCCCCAGCTATTGGTGCGACGCGGGAAACGCTTACCGAGCCCGCGTGCGCGACCGGGTTTGACCGCTAGTCAAGGGTCATCGCGGGAGTGCAGGTAGATCGCCACGTCGCCAGGGAGACGGCGAGTAGCCACGCGCCGAAAGTGAGGCCGACGACCAGGGCGAACCAGCCTTGCGGAGAGAACGCACCGGTTCCCGCCTTCACGGCGAACGGGCCGACGAAGCCGATCAGCGCCACCGGGACCCCGATCCATGCCGTCCATACCGGCAGTGCCCGGTGCCTGAGCGTGGCTACGGCGACGATCGCGATCCAAGCGCTGAACCCGAGCCCGGCTGAGTTGTAGGCCAGCCAGCCAGCGTCCCACAGCGCCCGCACCACCGCGGGATCTGTGGCCGGGCGGTACGCGACGACCATGAACATCGCGGTGCCGGCACCGAAGATCCCAGCGCCGGCTACCACGCTCGCCACCGAGGCCATCGCGAGCCAGCGGTCCTTGCCCTCGGCGCGCCTGATGATGCGATACAGCCCGGCGGCGAAGACCATGAGCACGGCCAGCCCAACCGCGAATAGCAGGAAGCTTGCGAGCAGTTGACTGCGGTGGACGGTTGCGTAGCGGACGAGCTCAACGCCAGATGATCCAGAGTCGGGCGCGGGCGTTGGGGTAAGGGCAATCGCGACGAGATAGGCCACGACGGAGATTCCGCCGAAGGCCGCCACTGCCTTGTCTTTGACCTCAGACGGATCCATCGCCCGATCAGCCGTACTCGGTCAGGTCCCGCGGCTCGATCCCGTGCTCGCGGCAGTAGGCGAGGTAGCGCTCCATCGAGGTGATGTGGTTCTCGCGTGCGACGACGTTCCCGTCGTCGTCGAGGAACAGCAGCTCGCCGACGATCACGAGGAACACCTCGGCGTCCTCGTCGCCGCAGCTCTCCGGGGTGTGCGCCGATCCGGCTGTCTCGTACACGGTGCCGCCGGCGCGGGAGATCCAGTCGTGCTCGAGGTAGCGCCATGCGCCCTTGACGGTGTGACCGATCACGATCCCGGTGTGGTAATGGGTCGGCAGCCGCAGACCGGGCGGGAAGCGCATCGAGACGAGAACCTCGCCCTGCACCGGGTTGATGTGGTGGTACTTGAGGAACACTTCGTCCGCGTAAGGGGCAAACGGAACCCAGGGGATCTCGTCGCCTGCGACGCTCTTCGTGGTTACGGGTTTGACCTCTGTGATGGTGCTCATCGGCGGATCATCCGTCCGGCCTGGGATGGGGCGCTTGTCGCAGAGCGCCAACCACGTCCCGGCTGTTTGTCGAATGGCCGTAGTCGCTGGCGCGCGCCGGTACGGTTGCGCGCATGGAGCCAGAGTGGAGCCGCGCGCAGAACGGAGCGCAGCGGCGCGCCTGGGACGAGGTGCTGAGGCCCGTCTCGGCCGAGCTGGTAACCCGGGCGCGTGAGATGTCAGTCGAGGTGGTCGGGGCGATCGGCGAACGGCTTCCTGACCTGCTCCCCGACAGTGAGTCCGTCGAGTCCAACCGCGCGAGCGCAGAGGCGAGCATCCTCGGCTTCGCGCAGATCATCGAGCAAGGAACGGATCCCGGCGGTGCCAGCCTCGGGGCAGCGACGCTCGCGTATGCACAGGAAGTCGCGCAGCGCGGCCTCCCGCTGACAACGTTGATACGCAGCTACCGGCTCGGGCACGCCGCGGCCTGGGAAGGGATCGCGGCTCTGATCGCCGCACACGCGGACGACCCAGATCAGCGAGCGATCGCGACCGAGCTCTGCTCAGCGTGGCTGTTCGCGTACGTCGACGCGGCACTGTGTCTTGCCGAGGATTTCTACAGCGCCGAGCGAGAGCGCTGGGTGCGGAGCACGGCCGCGACCCGTGCCGAGACGATCGACACGATCCTGGCCCGCGCACCGATCGACACCGCACTGGCAAGTCGGCGCTTGGGCTACGAGGTCGACCGTCAGCACACCGCGGTGATCGCGTGGCTGCAAGCACAGGAAGAGGGGCGCGACACCCACTCCGCGATGGAAGCCGCGATCGCAGCGATCCGCGATCGCCTTGGTGCCACAGGCGCGCTCGTCCACCCGCTCGGCATCCTCTCAATCGCCGCGTGGATCGGCACTCACGACGCTGTCTCGCCCCGCCAGTTGGATGACCTCAGGTTCGACGCGCAGGCCGCATCCGGGGTTCGGATCGCGATCGGCGAACCCGCGCACGGAATCGCCGGATTCCGCCAGAGCCACAACGAGGCCGCGCAGGCCCGCCGCGTCGCGGAGCTCGCAGCCCGACCGGCCGGCACCATCACTCGCTACGCGCGCGTAGCGCTCACCGCCATCGCTACCGCCGACCTCGACCAAGCCCGCACGTTCGTGCAGCGCGAGCTCCGAGGCCTGGTCGGCGACGACGACCTCACGACCAGGCTCGCGGCCACGCTGCGCATCTACCTCGACGAGCGTTCCAGCCGCAGCCGCACCGCCAAGCGGCTCGGCATCCACGAGAACACCGTCAGCTACCGAATCAAACAGGCAGAGGAGATCCTCGGACGCAGCGTCGATCAGCGCACCCTCGAGCTCCGCGTCGCGCTCGCGCTCGCGCCCCTCGTCAACGATTAACCAGGCGCTGACGCATCAAGCTCAACCTGGTGGGCGGCTTGCTCCTCGCGGCCGAGCGCGTCGAGGTACGAGATGTAGAGCTCCTGCCGGTCGCGCCCGTTGGCGGCGCACCAGGCCTTGTAGGCGTTCACCACCTGGTTGGCGGCATCTCGCCATTCCCGGAGGTGCTCATCGCGCATTTCGGTCGGATCGCCGACATCGGCGCGAGGCGACAGCTCGAGGGCCGGAGCGGCGGCGGACGACGATTTCGACTCACGCTGGAACATGCCACCCAGCGTAAGACAGGCGCTCACGAGACTCATCGTCCCGATCGGACGATTCTGCACAGCGCTACTCGCCGAGGTGGGCGTCGCTCGCGCGCTTTTTCGTCGGCAGCGCGTGCTTGGACGGCGTGGTGGGCACGACCGGGTTGTCGATCTCGCGCAGGCGATCGAGCAGGTCGGTCCACTGGCCGGGCTTGAGCACGGTGAGCGCCGCACTGCCGGCCGCGGGTTAGCGCCGAACATGGGCCGGAAGCCGACGTGGATGTGGTCAGCGTGGTCGGCCATGGCGAAGGTGGGCCCACCGATGTCGAGCAGCGAGATCACCTGGTGCGGGGCCATCGTGCCCTGCAGCAGCATCAGCCGTCTGACGGTCTGCTCAGTGATGCCACTCGGCTCCTGGTGGCCCAGGATCGGGATGCCGTTGACGGCCGCGATATCGACCGCGTTGCCCGAGCTGTGCTCCGAGACGTTCCCCGAGCTGGTGTAGAAGCCGTGGCCGCACCTGAGGCTGGTGACGGTCGGACGCACGCCCGACTCGGCCAGGTAGGCGAGCGTGGCCAACACGCGCCGGTCGATCTGTCCGGAGCGGATGTCGTCGCGGCCGCACTCGTAGATGTCGATCCGCTCGTCGGCCAGGACGCGCTTCTCGAGGGCCATCTTCGGCAGCAGGAGGACCTGTCCGACGGAAGCCTCGCCGTGCAGCACGTTGCGGCCGGAGGCGCGGTAGATCGCGGTGGCCTCGAGCAGCTTCCAGCCGTCCAGGATCGGCTTGGGATCGATCTTCGGCGCGCCCCTGCCGGCCGGGCGGATCGAGAAGTCGACGTGCGCCGCCGTGCCAGGCACGGTGCGGTCGATGCGGCCGATGATCGTGCCGCCGATGACGCGCGACCCGACCTTCAGGCGGCGCAGCGTGACCTTGCTCGGATCGAGGCCGAACGGGCGGGAGAAGTAGTTCCTGTAGACCTCGTGTGTACCGTCGCGGCGAGCCTTCGCGTCGAGCAGCTGCTCGAGGCCGCCGAACTCGCGCGCCCCCTCCATGGACGGGTGGGCGAAGAGGCGCTCCCTGACCGGGGCGCTCGCCTGCTGGGAGTCGCGGTCAGGAGGCGCTTCCAGCTGGCGGCCCGCCGAGGCCGGCGCGGCCGGCTTCGGGTCGTGGGCGTCGCCGTTTGCCGTCGCCGCGCGCGCGGAGCGGTCGGGATGCTCGGCGTCGCGCTTTGGCACCGGGTACTCGCGCGAGACCGAGCCAAGGTGCGCGTACGTGTAGCGGTTGCCGTACACGTCCTGGAGCACCACGAACCGGCCCAGCCCGCGATTGCGGCCGATCTTCTTGATCACGCCGTCGTTCACGGCGACGACCGGTGCGCCCGGCGCGGCGAAGATGTCGATCGAGCGGCGGTCGTCGGTTGACTCGACCACGTTCGCCGCGTTCTGGCCGCGCTGCACACGCTTGAGCAGCTGCTGCTCGGCAAGGTCGTCGGCGTAGCGGGCGCGGGCGTAGACGGGGAAGCGGCCTTCGGTGAGTCCGGTCAGGGAGCCGATCAGGTCGGCCGGCACGCCGGCGATCAGCCGGGCGCGGAGGAGCACGGAGTCGACGTACCAGTCGGCGTGGTTGTAGGCCCAGATCGCGGCGCGGACATCGTTCTCGTAGTTCGCCGCCTTGAGGTAGCGGGCGGCGGCGAAGATCGCGTCGACCGGGTTGTACGGATCCTTGCGGCCGTCCTTGTTGGCGTCGACCCCGTAGGCCTTCCAGGTGGACGGAATGAACTGCATCCAGCCGAGCGCGCCGGCCGAGGACACTTTGAGGTTGCGGCCGTAGTCGGTCTCGATCTCGTTGATCGCGGCCAGCACCTCCCAGCGGACTCCGTACTCGATCCCCGCGGCCTGATAGATCGGCAACAGGAACGGCGGCACCCGGAACTTCCGGATGATGAAATTCGGCACACCCGCCGCCGTCGACGGACCCGGCAACGCGTCGACAAAACCAGGGTTGGTGCGCGACGGCGTACCGTCGTCGTTGCGGAGCGGCTCCCTGCGCCCGCGGCGGCGCTCGGGGGGCGCCTCATCCTCGGGGCGAGCCCGTTTCTTCCTTTCCTTGACCTCGCCGGTCAGCGTGCCCGGCTTGTCGGATCCCGGGTGTTCGATGGGTCTGCCGGGCTGCGAGGGCTCCTGGGGCGCGGGCGTCGGTTCGGGCGCGGGCGTCGTCTCGGCAGGAGGTGGGAGCTCGAGCACCGGGGTGGTCGACGGCTCCGAGGGATCGTGGGGCTCAGTGGCCGTTGGCGGCGGCACGATCGGACCCGGAAGCTCGATGGACGCCGGGTCGGTGCCCGGCGGAACCTCCACGGGCACGATCTCACCGCTCGGGAGCTGTACCCAGACCATCTCCTGCTGGGCGCCAACAGGGTTGGTGAATGCGGTGAACGTCGCCCCCACCAGGACCCCTGCGGCAAGCAGCACAATGAGAAGCCGCGTCTTCATCCTTGCTGGTCTGCGGCAGTGCGTTGACGGTCTCGTCGTAAGCCTCGGCGTCGCCTACGTTCTCGGCACCCGCCGGTCCACAGGAACTTGGGCGAGCTCAACCTGACACGCTGCTTGCTCCTCCCGGCGGAGCGCGGCCAGGAAGGACACGCTGCAGCTCGTGGCGATCGCTCCGGGTGGCGGCACACCAGGCCCTGTAGGCGCGCAGGACGCGATCGCCGGCGTCCCGCCACTCGCGTATGCGCTCGGCGCGCAGGTCCACCGACTCGCCGGCCTGTGACATGCGAGCGAGCGTACGCCGCCGAGCCGCGACGCTCATCATCCGAATTGGATGATCTACGGCGCCGGTTCAGCGCGACTGATCGCCGTTTACAGGGTTTTCACACGGAGTGGGCCAGAGACCTACACTTCCACTCTGGCCCAAGACAGAGGGATCCGAGAGACTTGTCTACCGGGGCCCGACAATCCGGACGGCCGACGCGGACTCAGCACCGAAGCCCAGGGCAACGCCCGGCAGGGTAGGTGCTGCACCGCCCTCGGCGCCGCCGTTCGAGCTGCTCGAATCGAAGCTGCTTCCGCCGCGGGCTCACAGCGGGACCGTGTCGCGCGGAGAGCTGATCAGCTCGCTGGAAGGCTCGCGCGCGCCTCCGCTCGTTCTCCTGTCCGCCGGCCCCGGCTGGGGGAAGACGACTCTCCTCGCTCAATGGGCCTCTCGGTCGCAGCGACCGTTCGCATGGGTATCCGTCGACGAAAAGGACAACGATCCGATCGTCCTGCTGACCTATGTCGCGGTGGCGCTCGACCGCGTCTCGCGGCTCGACCCGAGCGTGTTCGACGCGCTTGGCGTCGGCCGGCGTGTCGGTCGAGGCGACGGTCGTGCCGCGTTTGGGAGCGGCTCTGGCGAAGATGAGCGAGCAAGTCGTCCTGGTCCTGGACGACCTCCACTTGCTCGATAACCCGGCCTCCCTCGACGCCATCGAGGCACTCACGCGACACGTCTCGGAGGGGTCGCAGATGGCCCTCTCGACACGAGGCCGAGCCGGCGCTTCCGCTGGCAGCGTTGCGGACGCGCGGCCTGGCGCTGGAGATCGGGCCGGACGACCTGCGCATGAGACGAAACGGAGGCGCGCCAACTGCTGAGCGCGGCGGGCGTGGACCTGGCGGATGACCGACGTCGCCGAGCTCACCGAGCAGACAGAGGGTTGGCCCGCAGGCCTCTACCTCGCCGTGCTGTCGATCAGGGCCCGGGGACTCAAGGCCAAGGGCGCGGCGACGTTCTCGGGGAGCGACCGGCTCGTGTCCGACTACCTGAGGTCGGAGTTGCTCGCCCACCTGCCTGCGGACGATCTTCGCTTCCTCACGCGCACCGCCGTTCTCGAGGAGATGTCCGGGCCGCTCTGCGATGAGGTACTCGAGGTGAGTGGCTCCGCGGCGATTCTGGAGTCGTACGCACGCTCCAACCTGTTTGTCGTACCGCTGGACGCCAACGGGGAGTGGTACCGCTACCACCATCTGTTTCAGGAGCTACTCCGCGCGGAGCTGACGCTGAGCCGAGCCGGACCTCATACCCGGGTTGCTCACGCGCGCATCCGTATGGTGTGAGGCGAACGGGCAGCCGGAGACGGCCATCGGCTACGCCCAGGAGGCCGGCGACGTCGACCGGGTGGCGCGGTTGGTCGAGCTTTTCGGTGTCTTCGTCTACCAAAGCGGCCGCGCGCGACCGCCGAGCGCTGGCTCGACTGGCTGGAGGCGCACGGGGCATTCGAGCGGAACGCGAGTGCTCGCCGTCCTCGGCGCGATCCTCGCCACGGTGTGGGGCCGGCCTAAGCAGGCGGACCGTTGGGCCGAGGCGGCCGAACACGCGGGCTACGACGGCACCCTGCCTGACGGCAGCCCTTCGATCGACTCCTGGCTGGCCGTGCTGCGTGGCCAGCGTTGTCACAGGGGGGTGGCGGGGATGCGTGCAGATGCGGAGCTCGCGCTCCGAACGCTCGCCCGTGGGAGCTTCCTCCGCCCGAATGCCGTGCTGGCTACTCGCGCTGTCGCAGTGGCTGGCCGGCGAGGTCGACCAGGCCGACGACCTGCTCGCCGACGCTGTCGAGGAGGGCCTCGAGCTGGGAGCGGACGAGTTGGCGGTGGTGGCGCTCGGCGAGCGCGCCGCGCTCGCGATCGGAGCGAGGGGGATGGGTCGAGGCCGAGGAGTTCGCCGAGCGAGCGCTGGAGGTCGCCCGCCGTGCGCGGATGGACGAGTACCCCACCAGCGCATTCGTCTGCGCGCTGGCGGCCCGCGTCGCGCTCCACCGCGGGGAAGTCCAGCGTGCGCACGAGCTCCTCGCCCGGGCGCAGCGCCTGCGGCTCCGGCTCACCTACGCGCTGCCGTCCCTGGCCATCCAGACCCGCCTGGAGCTTGCGCGGGCCTACCTGACACTCGCCGACGCCGGCGGCGCCGAGACGATGCTGCGCGAGATCGAGGCCCTGTTGCGCCGACAGCCAGACCTCGGCACGCTCCGCTCCGAGGTGGACGAGCTGCGCGCGAGCCTGAAGACGATGCGCGCAGACGCCCCCGGGGCCTCGACGCTGACCGAGGCGGAGCTACGCCTGCTGCCCTACCTCACCACGCACCTCACCTTCCGCGAGATCGCAGAGCGCCTCTACGTATCGCGCAACACAGTGAGATCACAGGCGATGGCCGTCTACCGCAAGCTCAACGTCACCTCACGCAACGGCGCGGTCGAACGCGCCCACGAGCTCGGACTGCTCTAGCCAAGGCCGGCACCCGGCGGTCTTTCATGCCGTTTGCATGATGACGTGGCCGCGCCGCGGGTGTGAAGTGCGCGATGGCCGCTCGCACGATTGCGGACCGTCCCGGGATCGGACCTCCCGGGATGCCGCCGAGGAGGAAATGGCCGCATACAAGGAGACGCTGCGCAGCCTGGCGCTGAACGACGAGGGCTTCCTGGAAGAGGTGCTCGGCATGGGCCACGACACGGTCGAGGTCTCCCGGCTGGACAAGAAGACGCACGCCCTGGTCCGCCTCGGGGCCGCCTTCGCCATCGACGCGGCGCCGAGCTCCTACCAGTCGACCATCGACCTGGCGCTCGCCGCCGGCGCCAACGTCGACGAGATCGTCGGGACCCTGATCGCGGTGGCTCCGACCGTCGGCGTCGCGCGCGTGGTCTCGGCCGCGCCCGAGCTGGCGCTCGCGCTCGGCTACGACGTCGAAGCGGCGCTCGAGGCGGCCGGAGGGGACGAGCAATGAGTTCGCCGGCCGGAGCACGGGCGCCACACCGCGTGGGTCGACGCCGCCTGCGGCGACTGGTCGAGCATCGCGGGACCAGAAGGGGCCCGCGACGCCCGTTCGATGGTGGACGGCGTTCCGCCCTCACGGATCCAAGCGGCGTGCCTGTCGAACGCGAGGGGAGCTAGCGAGGTGTCGGCTCGGACGATGAAACCGCCGGCCTGCTGCGCTCCGGAGCGACGGGGACTCGCTGCGCCACCCGCCCTGCCCGTTCCGACCAATGGGGTCGCGGAGAACCAGCGGCCGTCGGGCCTCGTCGAGCTGGACGGAGGCAGCTTTTCGATGGGCGCCGAGGACGCAGAGGGGTTCCCCGAGGACGGAGAGGGCCCCGTGCGGGAGGTGGAGCTCAGCCCGTTCGCGATCGAGGCCCATGCCGTGACCAATCGCCGCTTCGCGGACTTCGTCGAGGCCACGGGCCACAGGACGGACGCCGAGCGCTACGGCTGGTCGTTCGTGTTCGCGGGCCTGCTGCCGGACAGCTTTCCCGACACGCGCGGCGTCGTCGACGCACCGTGGTGGCGGCAGGTGTTCGGCGCAACTTGGCGCTGTCCCGAGGGCCCGCAATCCGTGATCGAGGACAGACTCGATCATCCCGTCGTACACGTCTCGTGGCGAGACGCCGAGGCCTTTTGCGCCTGGGCGCAGCTGCGGCTTCCGACCGAGGCCGAGTGGGAGTTCGCCGCACGCGGCGGGTTGGTCCAGAAGCGCTTTCCGTGGGGCGATGAGCGAGAGCCCGGGGGTGAGCACCGGATGAACATCTGGCAGGGCACGTTTCCGACCCATAACTCGAGGGAGGACGGCTACTACGGCACCTGCCCGGTCGGCGAGTTCCCGGCGAACGGCTACGGGCTGCACAACACGTCCGGAAACGTCTGGGAATGGTGTGCGGACTGGTTTCACGCGAGCTACCACCGCCGGGCGTCGGAGCAGCGCGACCCCAAGGGCCCGCCAAGCGGAGACGCGAAGGTCACCCGAGGCGGCTCCTACCTCTGTCATCGCTCCTACTGCAACCGCTACCGAGTCGCGGCGCGCGGTCGTAACACGCCGGACAGCTCGACCGGCAACGTCGGCTTCCGCTGCGCGAGATCGATCCAGTGAGCGGGGGTCTGGCCTTGGCACCGAGGGGGCGGGTCCCGGCAGCCGGCCTCGAGGCGCCGCGGGCGCCGGAGTCGCCGACGCCCGTCGACACGGCTGCCGAGTTGGCGCGCGCCAGTCGGGTGGTCGCGCGTCAGCCGGCTCCGGGCTTTCGCGCCGACTTGGTGCGGCGACCACGACTGGTGGCGCGCCTGCGAGAAGCGCGCTCGGCCGCGCTCGTGTTGCTCACCGCCCCGGCGGGCTATGGCAAGACGACCCTGCTCGCCGAGTGGGCGGCCGAGGACGATCGGCCGTTCGTCTGGGTCAGGCTCGTCGACGGCGACAACGATCCCGCGCTGTTCGTGGCGTCGGTGATCGACGTGCTCGACGAGATGAAGGAAACCCTCGGGGAGGTGCCGGGGACGCTGGTTGAGCCGAGAGGCGGTGCCTCGACGATCCTGTTCTCCCGCCTGGCGCGCGCCGTCCGCGCTCGGCGGGGGCCCTTCGTCCTCGTGTTCGACGACGTCCATGTGCTGAGAAACCGGGAATCCCTTGCGGCGCTGACGGCGATCATCGACCAGCTGCCGAGCGGCTCCCAAGTCGCGCTCGCCTCGCGAACCGAACCCGACCTCAGACTCGGCCGCCGAAGGGCGCACCGTGGGCTCGCCGAGCTGAAGCAACGAGATCTGGCGATGACGCGATCCGAGGGTGGCGACCTGCTGGCACGGATGGGTCTCAAGCTGGATCCCACGGACGTCGCAAGGCTCTGTCGGCGAGCCGAGGGCTGGCCGGTGGCCATCTATCTTGCGGGGCTGTCGCTTCGCGGCCAGCGCGACGTCGGCAGAGCGGTGGCGCGGTTTACCGGGGACGACCGGTTGGTTGTCGACTACCTTCGGGACGAGTTTCTGGCGGGACTGTCGCGACGCAAGCTCGAGTTCTTGACGCGCACCTCGGTGCTCGACACACTCGCCGGCCCCATCTGCGACGCCGTGCTCGAGCGATCGGGTTCGGCGCAAGTGCTTCGCGAGCTCGCGCGTGCGAACACGCTCCTCGTTCCACTCGATCGAAGCGACCACGCGTACCGCTACCACCCCCTCTTCGCGGAGATGCTCAAGTCGGAGCTGCGTCATCGTGAGCCGGAGAGCGAGCCGCGGTTGCACCGCCGGGCGAGCGCCTGGTACGCCGAAAGCCTGGACTTCAGCCAGGCGATCGAGCACAGCATCGCGGCGGGGGACGTCGAGCGTGCGGCCGAGCTGATCTGCGAGAGCCTCTCCGACTATCTCAACCGAGGCAGCCTCGCCACCATCCGGAGCTGGCTGCACCGCTTCGGAGACGAGCAGATCGCCACCTCCCCGCCGCTCTGCCTGGCGGCGGCCACAGTGGCCCTGGCGAATGGCGACGGTGCCCTCGGCGAACACTGGGCAAGAATTGGGGTCAAGGCGCTGGATGATGCCGGAGCTACGGCGGCCGGCGGATCCCTCGCGAGCGCCTTCGCCCTGATCCGAGCCTCGCTGGCCCGCGACGGCATTGCGCGAATGGACGCTGACGCTGCGCGCGCTGCGGAGTCGTTGTCGGAAGAAAGCCCGTGGCTCGCCGAATGCTGCCTGCTTCGCGGCATTGCGGCACACCTCGGCGGCGACCATGAGCGGGCCAGAGCGTGGCTCGACGAGGGGGCCCGCCGGGGCGCGGTCGTAGCGCCGCTGGCCCAGGTCCTCTGCCTGGCGCAACTGGCCCTGTTGGTGATCGAGCAGGACGACTGGGACGCGGGCGCACGGCTGGTGGGTCGCGCCCGAGCGCAAGTCGAGCGATTCGGGCTCGCTCCCTACCCCAGTGTCGCGCTCGTGCCGGCGATCTGCGCCTTGGTAGAGGCCCATCAGGGCCGTGTCGAAGATGCGCGCCACGAGTTGCGGCGATCTACCCGTCTGCTTCACGCAGTCGTGGACTTCCCATCCTGGTACGAGGCCGAGATCAGAATCGTGCTCGCGCACGTAGCCATGCGCCTTGACGATCCCAATTCCGCTCGACAACAACTCACCGAGGCCGCTGCGGTACGAGAGCTCATTCCCGACGCGCCCGTGCTCGACGCGTGGCTGAGACGCGCACGGTCCTCGCTGGACGCCTCCATTGCCGCGGCGAACGGGGACTCGGGTCTCACGCCGGCGGAGCTGCGGACCCTGCAGTACCTACCCACGCATTACTCGTTTCGCGAGATCGGTGAACAGCTCGTTGTCTCCGTGAATACCGTCCGGAGCCAGGCACGGGCCGTCTATCGCAAGCTCGGCGCCAGCACTCGACGCGAGGCCGTGGAGACCGCGCGGCAACGCGGTCTGATCGAGACGCGTTCCGAGGCCCCAACTGCGGATTCCCGCGCCGCCACAAGGGCGCGATCGTGATTACGAGCTATCGGGCGCCGCCCCGCGACCTGGCGAAGGAGTGAGGAATGGTCGAAAGGGACCCAGACGATTGGCAGGACGACGGGCCGACTGGTGATCGGGAGCGACGATTGCCGACGATTCCGAGACGACGATTGAGCGCCCCCGGACGATTCCGATCGGCGGCTACGACGACACCGACTTCGACTCGGATGGCGACGAAGGAGAGCCGCCGAACTCGGAGGAGGATGGACGAAGCGAACACGACAAGTGGCGGCGCTGGGCTTGGGCCGCGTTGGTTGTCCTCGTCCTCGGCGTGGCCTGGGCACTCACGCTCTCCACGATCCTGCTCGACCGGAGCGGGGACAACACCGCAGAGCTGATCGCCCTGTTCGAGGAGAGCCAGGAGCGGCGAGAGGCCGCCCTACGCCAGACCTCACAGAGCCAAGAGGCCAGGCGCGCCGCGCTGGACGCCGCGAAAGCCGAGTCGCAGACTTTTCGGGCGCAGGCCCAGGCCGCTCGTGCGAGTCAGGTCGAGAGCAACGCGTCAGCCCGCAGAGCCCTGGCGCAGGAGGCTCTCGCAGGCGCCCGCATCAATCAGGCGAATACGCAAGCGCTGCTTGCCGAGGCCCAGGCCAACAGGGCGAACCGCCAGGTGCCCTCCCCAAGCGGCGGGCAGAGAAGTCTCGACCGGACCCTTGACCTGCAGCGGGCGCTCGAAGGGAACCTTGACCTGCAGCGGACGCTCGGACAGGAACATCGACCTGCTGCGGACGCTCGAGAGAAGCATCGACCTGCAGAGGACGCTCGACAGGACGCGTGGCCTGCAGAGGAGGCTCGAACGGAACATCGACGCGCTGCGGGAAATGCTCAGAGAGCTGAGGTCGCGGCGCTAACGACGCGAGCCAGACGAGGGCCGGGCGGTCCGGCGCCGCGAATTTCATCCCCATCGGACGGTGCGCCAATCGGTGGGACGTAGTTCGATCGGTTCAGATCAGGTACGACCCGTAAGGAGAGTCGAATGGAGTCGATCGACCGCACCGTGCTTCCGATGCCCGACCCGGAGTTCAAGGGGAAGATCACTCGCACCCTGAAGGACTCGAAGGCCGACTGGGCCATGCTGGCACCGGTGCGCGCGCCCTTGGGGGCTCCGAACGTGCTGCTCGTGCTGATCGACGACGCCGGCTTCGGCAACCCGGAGACCTTCGGCGGCCCGGTGGAGACGCCGAACCTGACGCGCGTCGCCGACGAGGGCCTGCGCTACAACCGCTTCCACGTCACCGCGGTCTGCTCGCCCACCCGGGCGGCGACCCTGACCGGCCGCAACCACCACTCGGTCGGGTTCGGCTCGCTCGGCGAGCTGCCCGGCCCGTTCCCCGGCTACACGGCCCAGCTGCCCAAGAGCTGCGCGCCCGTCGCGAAGACCCTGCGGATGAACGGCTACTGCACCTCGGCCTTCGGCAAGTGGCACCTGACGCCCGACCACGTGCAGGGCCCGGCGGGCCCGTTCGACCGCTGGCCGAACGCCTGGGGCTTCGACTACTTCTGGGGCTTCCTCGGCGGCGAGGCGGGCCAGTTCGATCCCGTGATCACGGAGAACAACACCGCGATCGGCGTGCCGGAGGACAAGGACTTCTACTTCCCGGACGCGATGTCCGACAAGGCGATCGAGTGGCTGCACGGGGTGCGGGCGCAGGACGAGCAGAAGCCGTTCTTCATGTACTTCTCGACCGGGTGCGCTCACGCGCCTCATCACGTCCCCAAGCACTGGGCCGACAAGTACGCGGGCCGGTTCGACGAGGGCTGGGACCGTTACCGCGAGGCGACGTTCGAGCGCCAGAAGAAGCTCGGCGTCATTCCGGACGGACGCGGAGCTCACGCCCCGGAACGACGTGATGCCGGCCTGGGACTCGCTGACGGACGCACAGAAGAAGCTCTACGCCCGGCAGATGGAGGTCTACGCGGGCTACCAGGAGAACGCGGATTACAACGTCGGCCGGCTGCTCGACGCGTTGGAGGAGATGGGCGAGCTCGACGACACGCTCGTGATCTACATCTGGGGCGACAACGGCGCCAGCATGGAGGGCACGCTGACCGGCGGATTCAACGAGCTCATTGTCCACAACGGGATCGTGCTCACCGAGGAGCAGCAGCTCGAGCTGATCGAGCAGTTCGGCGGCCTCGACGCGTGGGGCGGGCCGCTGACCGCGCCGCACTATTCCGCCTGCTGGGGCTGGGCCGGCAACGCCCCGTTCCAGTGGGGCAAGCAGATGGCCTCCTACCTCGGCGGGGCCCGCGATCCGATGGTGGTCTCGTGGCCGCGGCGGATCAAGGACAGGGGCGGGTTGCGCGAGCAGTTCACCCACTGCATCGACATCGCGCCGACCATCCTCGAGGTTGCGGGGATCCCGCAGCCCGTGCGCGTGGACGGGATCGAGCAGAAGCCGATCGAGGGCACGAGCTTCGCCTACACGTTCACCGACGCCGGGGCCGAGGAGCGCCACACGCGGCAGTACTTCGAGAGCTTCGGCTACTACGGGATGTACAAGGACGGCTGGTGGGCGAGCTGCAAGCCGTTCAGGATCCCGTGGGACGTCACGGAGGAGACGCTGAGCACGTTCGCTCCCGACGTCTACGACCCGGACGCGCAGGAGTGGGAGCTCTACTACCTGCCGGACGACTTCTCGCAGGCCAGGGACATCGCGGCGGAGAACCCGAAGAAGCTCGCGGAGCTCAAGGCCGCCTTCTGGGAGGACGCCGAGCGATACAACGTGCTGCCGATGCTCGGGGGATACAGCGTGTTCTTCGGCATCCTGCCGCCGATGGTCGGCCGGACGAAGTTCCACTACCGCTCCGACGTGCAGAACGTCGCCTCGGGGATGATCCCGAGGATCTACGGGCACTCGTACTCGATCAGCGCCGACCTCGTGGTGCCCGACGACGGCGTGGAGGGCGTGATCGTCGCGGAGGCCGACCACCTCGGCGGGTTCGCGCTGTTCGTCGACGACGGGGTGCTCAAGCACACCTACTCGACGATGGGCGTCTACGTGTACACACAGGAGGCATCCGAGCCGCTGCCCGCCGGCGAGGTGAACGTCCGCATGGAGTTCGCCGCCGACGAGGCGAAGCCGGGCACCGGTGGCCAGGTCACGCTGTTCGTCAACGACTCAGAGGTGGGCGGCGGGCGAATGGACCGCACCGTTTCGCTCCGCTTCAACGCCTACGCGGGCATGGACATCGGCCGCGACAACGGCCTGGCCGTGGACCGCAGCTACGAGGATCGCTCGCCCTTCCCCTTCACCGGGGAGATCAAGGTGGTGACCTTCGACCTCAAGCCGCACCTCACGGCGACGGGCGAGGAGGACGAGGAGCACGAGCAGCGCCTGCACGAAGCGCACGAGCAGATGGCTGCGGTGCACGCATCCACCGCCTAACCGTTGCATCCACGACCGACGCCGAAGCGAAGGGAGTAACGAGATGAGCAAGGAACGGAGCGTGTTGGTCGCCGCCTACGACGACAGCGACAGCGCGCAGCACGAGTACTCCATCCTGAAGGACGAGCTCCCGAAGACCGGTCTGGTCATGGACAGGTCGAAGGTGATCGTCCTCGCCACCAGCGACGCGCCCAACGAGATCAGCGCCGAGCACACGGGCGGGGGGCCGGTCGGGAAGGTCGTCGAGCACGCGGCCGTCCAGGCCCTGAAGGGGCGGCTCGCTCCGGGAACGGCGCTGATCATCGGCGTGATCGATCCCGCCGCCGAGGATCAGGCTTCCGCGGCGACGGCGCAGGCGAGGGGTCGGGCGATCGTCCCGGTGGAGCGGGACAGCGGGGATGACGAGACCAAGAAGGAGGCCATCCAGGCGGCGCTCGGCATGGCGATGGCGGAGGCCATGGAGCAATGGACTCACCCCTCCGCATCCCCCTCGGCGATCCGCTCGCTCGCCGCGGCAAATCAGGGATAGCCGCACGAGACCCGCCCACGGCGCCCCGACGGTGACATGAACACCGACACCGTACTTGTCGCCTGCCTGCTGGTCGCGGGCTTCGCCCTGATCTCCGGCCCGATCAAGGCGAGTCCGGTCACTCCCGCGATGATCTTCGTGATCGTGGGCTTGCTCGTCGGGCCGGACGTTCTGGGCATCTTCGACCTCGGCGCCGGCGTGAGCGGCTTCAAGGCTCTCGCCGAGCTCGCCCTGACGCTGCTGCTGTTCCTCCAGGCCTCGCGGCTCGACTTCAAGGACGTCAAGGCCGGCCTGGCGCGTCGGCTGGTCTTTGTCGCCCTGCCGCTGACGATCGCGGTCGGAACCCTCGGCGCGCTGCTGGTCTTCCCCGAGCTCTCCTTCTGGGAGGCCGCGTGCCTGGCGATCGTCGTCGCCCCGATCGAGGCGGCGCTGGTCCCGCAGCTGGTCAGCGACTCGGCGCGTTCCGGGGCCGGTCAGGCGTGCGCTTTCGGTCGAGAGCGGGTTGAGTGACGGCGTCGGGTTGGGCCTGTTGCTGATCGCGCTCGCGCTTGCCTCCGAGCACAACGAGAGCGGTGCCTTCGAGTTGGCCTCGTTCCTGGGCAAGAGCCTGGGGATGTCGCTGGTCGCGGGCGCCGTCGTGGGAGCCATCGGTGGCTGGCTTCTCGCCTCCAGCAGGAAAGCGGGATTGGTTACCGAGCTATGGAGTCAGCTCTACCTGATCGCCCTCGCGATCGTCAGCTTCGTGGTGGTCGAGCACCTGGACGGGAGTGGGTTCGTCGGAGCATTCGGCGCCGGCCTCGCATTCGCCGCGGTGGTCCCGAAGGGCGTCGAGCGGGAGGAGGGGACGGCCGAGGCCGCTAGTGAGCTGGCCGAGTATGTCGTCTTCGCTTTCTTTGGCGCCGGCGCCGTCTGGCCGGCGTTCGACGGGGTCCAGATCGAAGTGATCCTGTACGCGGTGCTGGCGCTGGCCGCTGTTCAGATTGATCGGCGTCGCCGTCGCAACCGCCAGAGCGGGCTTTTCGAAGGCGACCGTTCTCTACATCGGCTGGTTCGGTCCCCGCGGTCTCACCTCGCTGCTCTTCGGCTTCCTCGTGCTCGAGGAGGGGGTGCTGAACAACATCCCGCTGCTGACCGACACGGTGGTCGTGACCGTGACGCTCAGCATCTTCCTCCACGGCCTGACGGCACAGTGGGGAACGAAACGCTACGCGCAGGCTCTCCGGCAAACGAAGCCGGACGCGCCGGAGATCGCCGCTGGGGCGCCGGCGAGCTGATGGTGCCCGCCGACGCCAAGCCGAGGGACGTCCTCCTCGGGCTCGGCGACGACCAGGCGGGGCGAGTCGAGGCACTCAGGCAGCGCGGCGAATTCTTCTGGCTGGACCTAGATCTCGAGTCTCCGGGAGCGGCGCGCCTTGGGGAGCTGCTGAACCTCCCTGAGCGCCCTCTGGAGGTGTTACGCGACTTCGAATCGTCAATCTCGATCTTCCGCCGCGGCTACGTGGACGACGCGCAGGTGGTCTTCCCGTTCTTCTGCATTCGCGATCCGGGGGCGCCGCCGCTCGGCGCAGACGGGATGCAGCCGCTCGAGGTGCACGTCCTGGTTCACGGCGACTATCTCGTCACCGTCCACCACGGCCCGTGCCCGCCGCTCCAAGAGCTGGCCGGCGAGCGGCCTCGCGTGATGCGGAGCGAGCAGCACCTGATCTACCGCGTGCTCCAGCAGATGGTGGGAACCCTGTTCGAGTCGTTGGCCGGCCTGGACGCTGAGGCGGCTCGGGTGGAACGGGAATTCGACGAGCCGCACACCGGTCGACGCCACCTCGCGTTCATGCGCGAAGCGCGGGCGAAGCTAAACGGCCTGCGCGGCAGGGTCGCGCCACAAACTCGCCATCTTCGAGCGCATGGCAGGAGAGATTCCCTACGTGACAGGTGTCTTGGGAGACGAGCATGACTACTTCAACGACGTCCGCGCCCAGCTCAATTACGCGCTCGACGGCATCGATACGGCCAACGACAGGCTCGCCACACTGCTCGACTTCAGGCTCAACCGGACAACGTTCCTTCTCACCATCGTGGCGACGCTCTTCCTGCCCGCTACGTTCATCGCCGGATTCTTCGGCCAGAACTTCGGCTGGTTGCTCGCCCGTCAGGAGTCGGGAGCGGCCTTCTGGTTGCTCGGAGTCGGCCTCGTGCTGGTCTCGATGGCCATCTCGCTGTGGTTGGTCTACCGACAGCTGGGCCCGCGCAGTCCCGCTCAGCGGCTCTGACGATTCCGAGCCGCGGGTCCCAGCGCGTGGCCGCAGACCGCAAGTACCGCCAGTCGCCCTTCGCGCCGGCCGCCGAGGAGCCCTTGCTCGCGCGCGCGATTCCGCTCACGAAACGCCTCTCCGGCTACCGTGCGGACGCGGGCCGGCGCGACCTGGTTGCCGGTCTCACCGTCGCCGCGCTGGCGCTGCCGTCCGGGATGGCGTACGCCGAGGTCGCGGGCCTCTCGCCCGTGTCACGGTCTTTATGCGCTGTTGCTCCCGAGCGTCGCCTACGCGCTGCTCGCATCGTCGCGGCAGGTGATCGTCGGTCCGGACGGATCGCTTGCCGCGTTGATGGCTGCGGCAATCCTTCCGCTGGCAGCGGCCGGGAGCACGGACGCGGCCGCGCTCGGGGCGCTGCTCGGGCTCTTCAGCGGCGCCCTGTTCCTGCTCGCGCGAGTCGCGCGGCTGGGCTGGATCGCCGACTACGTGTCCCGGCCGGTGCTGGTCGGATACATCCATGGTGTCGCCGTCGTCCTCATCGTCGGCCAGTTCGGCAAGCTGCTCGGCCTGGACGTGGAGGCGGTCGACCCGATCCCGCAGCTGGTCGAGGCGGGACGCGAGATCGGTGATGCCAGCCTCGCCACCGTGGCGATATCGATCGCGGCAATCGCAACCCTGTTCGGGCTGCGGTACGGGGCGCCGCGCTTCCCGGCGGCGCTGCTCGTGGTGGTCGCCGGGATCGGGGTCTCCTCGCTCATGACCCTGGCCTCGCACGGCGTCGCCGTCGTCGGCGACGTGCCCGCGGGCCTGCCCGGCATCTCGTTCCCCTCTACGTCTTTCGGTAACGCGGCACAGCTCGCGCCCGCGGCGATCGGCCTCTTCCTCGTCACGCTCGCTGACGGTCTCCTGACCGCCCGCTCCTTCGCGGGCAGAAGAGCAGAATCGGTGGACGCCTCACAGGAGCTGCTCGCACTCGGAGCAGCAAATGCCGCCGCGGGCCTGAGCCAGGGCATGGCCGTGGGCACGAGCAACTCCCGGACCGCGCTCAACGACAGCATGGGGGCACGCAGCCAGCTCGCCGGACTGACCGCCGCCGGCGCGGTCGCGATCATCCTGCTCTTTCTGACCGCGCCGATCGCGGACCTGCCCAAGGCCGTTCTCGGGGCCGTGATCGTCGCGGCGGCGGCGAGCTTGGTCGACCTCTCTGCATGGCGCGCGCTGGCCGAGACGGACCGCGTCGAGCTCGCCATGGCCGCGGTGACGACGGTCTTGGTGGTGGTCAGCGGGGTGCTCGAGGCGATCGGCTTCGCGGTCGCGCTCTCGATCGTCGACGTCGTGCGGCGCAGCGCCCGCCCGCACGACGCCGTCCTCGGCTGGGCGCCGGAGCTCGGTCGCTATGCGGACGTCTCCGTCCACCGGGAGGCGAAAGTGACCCCCGGCATCGTCGTGTATCGGCTCGACGACCGCCTCTTCTTCGCCAACGCCGACTACGTGAAGGGGAGGGTGCGCGAGGCGATCCGCGCGGCACCGGGCAGGACGCACGCGCTGGTGCTTGATGCGGAGGGCCTGACGCACGTTGACAGCACGGGGCTACACGCACTGCAACGAGATCTCCACCTCGCTCGAAGCGGACGGGATCACCTTCGCTGTGGCTCGGGTCAAGGCGCCCGTGCAGCAGCGACTGACAGAGGCAGATATCTCGCCGGAGCGGTTTCATCCGACCGTGCGGGCCGCCGTGGAAGCCTCGGACCGGGGCGGCTGACATGGATCCCCTGTTCGCCTCCGATCGCCACCACCCTCGGGAGCATTCCGTGGTGGGAGCCTCCGCTGCTGCTCGTCGCTATCGTCGCCGTGGTCGTCTACGCGGCGAGCGGTGCGGCTCCAGAGCCCGAAAAGACAGGTGCGTCGGAAGCCGTATCGCACGAGACTCGCGACATCGATCGGACGCTGACCGCGCACTCCTCGAGCCTTCTATCGCTGACCGCGATCATCGCGGGAGGCCTCGTCACAGCGGTCCGGGTCGGCGAACTGAGCATCGGACTCACCTGCGCAAATCTGGCGGCCCTCCTGACCACCGCCTCGCTGGCCGGCTGGGGACTCGCGCTCGTCGGACACCCCATGCTGATCGGGGCCCTCCACCAGGACGCCCGAGCCGCGCAAGCAAACCAGGCGACCAGGCGCGTATATCGTCGCGCCCGGCTGCTGCGAGTGGCGACCCTGTGTTGCTTTCCAACCGTCTGCCTGACCGTGATCTCGGCCAGCATCGCCCTGCTGAACGAATCCTCCTGAGTCTCCGCGTAGGCGCTACGGGCTGTGCGCGGTGACACCGATCCCCTGGCGGTCGGCCCTGATCGCGCGATCGAGGTCGACCGTGTCGCGCCAGCCGTCGGCGACGGTGGCATCGAGACGGCGGAGCTCTTCTTCGACCGCAGCTCGGTGCTCGAGCCGTACCGTCTCGAGAAGCTCCTCGAGCAGTGCTCGGAGTCGTCGCGTGATCTGCACCGACGTTGCACCGTACTCGCGGATTTCCGTGAGTCCGAGGGTGACGAAGTCCTCCCAGCGGCGAGTCGCCATGACGACCGCGGCCGGCGCGTCGGCGCTCGCCGGCTTCGTGCGCTTCTCGACGTCGGTCCTCCCGATAAGGATGAGAACCTCTCCAATGTGGTCGAGGACCTGGACGGCGGTCGTGGGATCGTTCACCGCGGGTGAGAGCGCTCTGTTTGCGATGTCGACCATCATCCGTATCGCGAACGCGGGGTCCTGCTCGAACGTGCGCTCGTCGCCGAGCGCAATCATCCCCTCGAGCTCCTCTGCCGCACGATCGCCGAACTCGCCACCGTAGACGCGCACCAGGACTCCACCCGTATGCATGAAGTCGCCTACCGGGTGCGGCAGGACGAGCTCGGCGCCATGGGCGCGAGCCCACGCGACGAGACCGTCGGGATCGACGGCTTGGATTGCGCCGCCGCGGCCGGCGCGCACAACGAGTGTTGGCTCCGCCCGCGTTGTCCCGTCCTCCCACCGGATGTCTGGCCGATCGGCGAGGCGCACAGTCTGCGCGAACGTTGAGCGAGCCACGCTTGCGACGTTCGCGGCGACGGCCACCGGTCTCAGCCGACGGATGCATCGATCGAAGAAGAAGATGAAGACCAGCAGGCCCAGGGCGGTGAAGAATCCCGCCAGCGTCACGCCGATGTCCGGGACGAAGTCGTCCTCGATCCGCCAGAGCAGCGCGAACGAGAAGGTGAGCGTGCCAACGAGAATCGCAAGCGTTACCTTCAGCATCGGGTCGCGGAACCAAAGGCGCATGATGCGGGCCGAAAACGTCCCGATCAGCATCTGGACAACGAGAACGGTCACGGTGACGACGAAGCCGGTGAGTGCAGCCGCCGCACCGACGATCGCAGTCAGGACCGTGCTCGCGGTCGACGGCGAGTACTGCCACAGAGACGGGGTCCCGATGTGCTCGTCCAGGGCGGAAACGCCGACTCCGAGAATCCCACCGAGCACGGCTGCGATTACAGGGATGGGCCAGAGGCCTTCGAACAGGCTTTCGCGCAAACGGAAGCGCCTGGCCCAAGTCATCTCGCTCGCAACAGCACCGACTCGCCCGCCTGGGGCATACGAGCGAGCGTACGCCGCCGAGCCGCGCAGCTCATCGTCCGAACTGGATGATCTGTAGCGCTGGCTCTGGTGTCGCTGAACTGGGCTGGGCGCGCGACTCTTGGCTACGTCCTGGCTACATTAAGCCTGCTCCCGCGGCGCCAAGCTAGGCCTAGAGCGGAATTGATGGCGTTGTCCTTCGCCTTCCCAAGCCAAAGGTCGCGGGTTCGAGGCCCGTCGTCCGCTTCAGACCACGCGGAACTTCACGCGCCTGGGCGCCGAGCGGTTACCGGCAGCGTCGGTCGCGGTGATCACGGCGCTGTAGCGGCCGCGCTTGAGGGCCCTGCGCCCGATACGGCCGGAGAACTTGAGCCGGTTGGCGCCCTTCTTGCCGGTGCGCACGAGCTTGCCGGCGCTCCTGCCGTTGCGGCGCATGATCCTCACGGTGACCTTCGCGTCCTCGCTGAGGGTGTAGCGGAAGCGCGTCCCGCGAGCCCCTGCCGCGACCGCCGTGCGGGCGCGTCCGACCGCGAAGGCCTTGCGGGTGGTGCGGAATCCGGTGATGAGCGGGGGCTGGGTGTCACGGCCGTCGGCGGCCGGGCCGGCCGGCGACGTGCCGCCGCCACCGCTCGGGGGCGGATCGCCTCCGCCAGCCGGCGGCGGCGGCGGGCTGACCGGCGAAGGGAGCTCGAACGGGCCGACGTCTCGGCGTGCGTTGCCGTCGGCGTTGCCGTCGGTGACGAGCGCTTTCTTGTCGAGGTCGAGCCCCTGCGGCGTGCCGGGGGCGCCCGCGTCGATGAGTGGTGAGCCCGGCACCAGGTGGTAGTTGCCGGTGGCGGCATTGGAGAAGCTGGCGTCGTCGACATTCGTGATGCCAGTCTGCGTGATGCCGGCGCCTGTGCCGGAAGCGCTGGCCTTGCTGGTGTCGTAGTCGGAGTACGAGGCCGTGGCGTGGACGAGGCCGGAGCCGCCGAAGCCCAGCATGTTCAACGGCTTGTCGAAGCGCCGGATGATCGAGTTCTTGATCGTGACGTTGACGGAGTGGTTCGGGTCGAGGAGGTTGCCCGCGAACACGCCGGTGGTGCCTGGGCCGCCGGGGCCGTCCACCGCGACGCCATCGAGGTTGACGGAACCGTTGAATCCGGGCATCTGCACCGCGCTGATGCCCGTTGGGTACTGGCCGGTCACGCGAATCAGGCTGCTCCTGATCGTCGTGGTGTTCGCTTCCGTGATGACCCCGTTGTTCAAGCCGCGAGCGCGCACCCGCTCGAGCGTGCCCCCGTAACGGCTCTCGACGGCGGTGCGCCCGACGACGATCGAATCGCGCACCGTGCCCCCGCCCGTGTCGAATACCACGCCGGTGGAGTCGGTGGCCGTGCCGAGCTGGACGACCGAGTCCTCGAGCACACCCCCGTTCTTCAGGGCGACCCCGATGTGGGAGACAAGCTGGCCGGGGTCCTCTGTCACCTGGATCCGTCGCGCCACCCCGTCGGTGGCGAGAGCCTCATGGCCCGACGTCGCGCCGGGCGCCGTGTGAACGGTGAGATCGTGAATTGACGTGCCCGGGCCGCCATCAGCCGCAGCACCCTCTCGGAAGCCCAGCCGGAGCTGGTGAGGATCGTGGTTCCCTGGCCCTTCCCGATCACCTCGACCGGCCCGGACTGGTAGTTGAAGCCGGCGGTGCCCGGCGCCGCGTAGGGGCCCGCGCCGAGGAAGATGCGGTCGGCGTTTGCCGAGTCGTCCGCCTTGCCGAGCGCGGTCTCGAAGTTCGGCAGATCGTTGGCCGCGTCGCAGGTCATCGCGACGTCCACGCAGTAGTCGGTGGCCATAGCGGGCTGCGCCAGCGCAAGCGCGGCTCCGAGGGGCAGGAGGGCGAGAAGAGATGTGGGCTTGAGCATGCACGCAATGCTCGTCCCGCACGGAGCGCTATGGAATGCGGCTGTCC